>NZ_JAJNJJ010000005.1:0-210272 GCF_022386135.1 Mammaliicoccus sp. P-M59
ATAATCTGGGATTGTCACTGCACCTGTTACATCGTCTGTTGTCGTTGGTGTACCATGATCTTTTGTTACGCCGTCTGTTGTTGGTTCATATTGTCTGTTATCCAGAACTTTTACAATAAATGAATCAGCTGATACATCATTGTCTCCTACGACTAAATATGCAGTGTAAATATCTCCATCTACCGCACTATCTGGAACAATAAATGTACCTTGTTGTTCACCATCTTCTAACGTATTAATGTCGCCAGTTTTTTGAACTACATTACCGTTCTTATCTCTCCACTCAACGCGCGTTGGTAGTGGTGAAATATTTGAACCTATTAAGTCGATATGAACTTCGTCACCTGGAACTGCAGGTTTATCGGTATTATTATATTCCAACACATCTAAGTTAATATCATTAGATGGAACTAATGCAAAATTAACGTTATACCACATTGGATTAGCAACTAAGTTTTGAGCCGGTGCTGTTTGTGGTGTCCATGATAAGTTACTGTTTGGTGCTCTAAATTGAGGACTTGTATAAGATGAATATGCATTCACTACATTACCATCTGGATCCATCACATAACCATACATATAGCTTGTATTTAACGTACCATCTGGGAATCTCAAAGTATATCGACCGTTATCATCTGTTTCACCATAAACAGTTGCTGAAATATAGTCAGGATTTGCTTCTAATAATGCTTTAGCTGCTGCTGCTCTTTCTTTTTCTGGTAAACTATTAACTTGAGCTTTATATTGTTTGGCACCTTCTTCAGTTAATGAAGACATAACAACTGTATAACCAGCAGCTTCTGGATCTTTACTATTATTATTTGGTCCTGTAGCTGAGTTAGCATAGTCTCCAGCACCTGTTTCAAACCAAACTTGTCCTGAAACTGAATTTTTTGCTTTTAAATCTACTGCTGGACTACTCAATGGACCTTGTTCATCATGGATCCATTCAGATTTGTCATTAGTCATGTAATCATTACCTGACTTAATTCCCATAAATATACCCGTACGTTGCATATTTGAACCAATTAATGGAAATTGACCTAAATTAGAATTAGTAATAGAGTCTACATATCTTCCAGGATAAAATCCGCCAGCTTGACGTATCATTGTCGCTGTAATACCATCATCAATTTCAAAATCTTCAATCCATAAGCGATATAGTTGCTTACTAGTCGCGTTATATTTATGCTCTTTTCCATTTGCGTCAGTCCAAGCCTCTCTTAAGTCAAATGCATATGCACCTGGACCTACTTGAGAACCATCTGAAGATCTTAATTTGTTAGATGTTGTAGCCATATATGTTGGTGATACAGCTCCATCTTTATCGATCCATTGTAAGTATACTTTCGTACCTTCAGGAACTGCTGTAAGTCCATTAGACATTGTTGCAGGCGTTCCTTTATCAACAATCCAAGCTCTTCCTGACAAAGTATTTTTAGCGTTAGTTGCGTCAGTTTGAGATTTGATATATCCATTCTTAATCGCATCTGCTTCGATTACTTTTGATTTATCTGTTACTGCTAATGTATTGATTAATTCATTTGAAGCAATATTTAAAGATTCTTCATCTTTTGGTGATACCGCTCTTAAAGCAGTTGCTAATGGTTTATTATTGTTCTGCTCTTTTGCTAACGCCTTGATTAATTCATATTGTAATTCTTGTTCACTTAAATTTTTTATATCTAAATTTAAATTACTGATTACTTCACGAGCTTGTTCATCTGAAACGTTGGCAGCTTTTTTATAATATATAACAGCTGTTTCTTCATCACGAACTTGTGAAATTGAATAATCATTATTATTGTAATTAGTTTGTGGCTCTTCTGATGCTACTTTGTTTGTAGCTTCAGCTTTTGGTGTTGTCTCAGCTTCTGGTGCTTTTTCTTCTGTAGTTGCTTCTTCTGTTGTCTCAGCTTCTGGTGCTTTTTCTTCTGTAGTTGCTTCTTCTGTTGTCTCAGCTTCTGGTGCTTTTTCTTCTGTGCTTGCTTCTTCTAAAGATTTGCCAGATTGACCATTATCATCTGCTGACTGTGATTGTACAGAACTATTTTGTTGTTCATCCGCCTTTGCTTCTTCTCCTATTCCAAAAATCAAAGTTGCCCCAACTAAAATTGAAGCAGTCCCAACAGTGAATTTTCTAATTGAATACTTATTAAATCTATTAGGTATAAAATCTAATTTTCTACCCCTTTTTTTCATTGAACCAAGTCTCCTTTCAAATATATTAATGTATGATACGACGAATATTACAACTTGCCTTATCATATTTATATTAATCTATCAAAATTAGATTTTCAATATATAAATATATTAAAAAAATATAGATTTTATAATTGTTGTTGAGTACAATTAAAATTTATTATTATTTTTGTATATAAATTACACGTAGATGCGATTCTTTAAATATAATGATTTATAAAATTGTTAATAACATACAAAATATTTAGCAAAAAAAATATAGATTTATTACTCTATATTTTAGGCGATATAGTCACTAGTAACATACTCCGATTTATGTCTATTCAATAAAAACTAAGGTAATATTAATATCCTTCATTTCTATTTTCACTAGATTTTATCTAAAATACTCGAAAAACAATTTCATACAAATCGTACAATAAATTAATCTCTTTATTTATCGTTGAATTTTTCCTTTCTACAATCTATATTTTATGAAATACATTATATTTAATAGATTCGAGATTGGTTGTAATAATTTTAAGGGATAAATAATGGTAAGAATACCTTGATAAGTATAGAGTTAATATTACATTTTGTAGTAGTTAATAATTATATAAATGTTTTATAAATATCTTTATATAATCATCTCAACATCAAAAGAAATTAAAAAAAGGAGGAATTTTTAAATGAATAAAAGAACTTTGTAGCAAATACTTTAAGAATAAGAGCTTGGCATTTAACAAACCTGCTTTTAGCACATTTGATAAAGGGGTTAACCAATTTAAAAATACCAAGTATATGATATTTCAATAAGTATAGGATCAGAAATGATGAAAAGTGAACTCTATAAAGAGACAAGAATTGTTTTTTTATAATTTATAAAGTGGGTAGTAATCGATTTTTCAAATATATCTTTTATATAAAACTAATCAAATTATATAAAAATAGTCGAGTCCATAGCACAGCTATGAATTCGACCATTTTCTATTATTTAATTGTCTACTTGACAAGGTACAATTAATATTATAACCGACCTGTTTAATTTTTCAAATTCAAATCTCATGATTTTATATGTTTGTTAATTTCGGATACGAGTGCTTGTACGCCTTTATATTCTAAATGCACACCATCATATGCGAAGTATTCTGAATGGTCTTTTGCTTTTTGATACCAATTGACTAATTGAACATTCTTATGTGAATCTGCTGCGTTCGAAAGTTTTTCGTTGACACTTTGTTCCCAATCTCTTGGTACGTGTGTGTTAACGACGTAAACATGGGCATTACCGAACATTTTAATGAGCTTCGTCAAATCATCATATGAAAAATCTCCATTCGTACCAAGTTCAAGTACAACTAGTTGATTGGCTTTGTTAAATGTACTGTATTTCTCTTGAACGAGTGGAATAGCATCATTTAAATTACGACCGACTTTACCATCTATTATCGCATCTGGATATGCTTTATGTATTTCTTCCCCGATATCAACCATGACGGAATCACCGATAAATAACATTTTATCTTGATGCTTCCCTTTATGATTAATGGTTTGTTCGCTATTAACATTAATTTTAGGAATAGGTAATATCAAACTATTCTTATGGTCGTGATTTGAAACTTTAAAAGTCGTCTTCGCATGATGATGTTGCGTTTGTTGTAAATAATCAAAATGTCCTGAAAGTATTGTTAATGTAAGACCAACTAATACTAAAGTAATGCTACTTTTAGCAATGAGTGATTTTAATTGAGCTTTTCCAGGTTTGAAATACGCTAGCCCACGAACTCTAATAGGTACTTCAACATAACGATATGAACATTCAGCTAACAGTAACGTTAATATGATTTCAATCAATATCATATAAAAAGGGATTTGTCCTTGAACGAAATATTTATTGATAAATGTTATGATAGGATAATGCCATAAATATAAACTATAGGATCTCTGTCCAATCCATAAAAACAAACGATTACCTAATACTTTAGATAATAACGTACTAGGGTGAACAGCACTCGCAATGGCAGGTAAAGAACTTAAAGATATAAGATAAATACCACCAAAGTATAACCAATTGTCACTGGATGAAACAGTCATCATAAAGTAAATTAATAGTGCTAAAGAAATACAACCTATCGTTTCAATTCCAATCTTTAACGGCGTTATAATTTGCTGTTTCAATCTAAAAGGCGGCCATATGTATGCTAGTAATACACCTAATAACAGTGTTTGTAATCTAGTATCTGTTCCGAAATATACTCTTGAATTATCAACGTTTGGTTCAGCAATTAATATCATTAACAATAATGAAATAAGAGAAGCTATAAATACAACTAAAACAAAATGCCTTTTTAACTTTTTAATGCGTAGTAATATCATTAATAAAATTGGCCAAAATACGTAAAATTGTTCTTCAATCGCTAGACTCCATAAATGTTTAAGTGGCATCACTTTGAAGCTATCAAAATAACTAACATGATGAAAAATATACCACCAATTAGATACATAAAATAAAGCAGCAAACGTATCTTGTTTTACACTTTTAATAATGCTCGGTTCAAATAATAAGGTATATATGAGTACAATACTTAATAAAAATAAGACTGCTGGCAGTAACCTTTTAATACGTTTTTTCCAAAAATGTAAGAGGTCAATCGTACCAGTCTGTTGATATTCATGGATTAATAAGCTCGTAATTAAATAGCCAGAAATGATAAAAAAAGTATCCACACCTAAAAAACCACCCGATAACCACTTAGGATTAAGGTGATAAATGATGATAGCTATAACAGCAATTGCACGTAAGCCATCTAAACCATATAAATAACGAATTGAGTGTGACTTAATCTCTTTCGTTTGACCATTCATTTCTCATTGACTCCTCAATAAATTGTAAAAATTTCTAATAAAAACTATTGTATCATGATTTACCAAAGATATACATAAAAGGATAAAACTTGTTAATTACTCTTACATACAAGAAAGAGATATCAGATTGTTAAAGTCAAAAATATACAAAAGTAATTGTACTAACGATTAAGATTACAGAACCAAACCATTAGCAAATAAAACTCAAAAAATATACTTAGATTAATATACTTATTTTAAGTTTAAAATGTTAAAGATTTTTTCTACTGAGTTAACCTATTTAAAAAATTATCAAATTTTCCTAAAAGATTTTATAAAGTCTGCTCAATACTCTTCTACATTACTATTAAAAACTTTTTTTAAATTGCTAAACACAATAATCTTTCAATCCATGATTTCACCATCTCGTTTAATCAATTATTTAATTAAGGTTTTGAATAGCTGTCTTTTGTATTTTTATAGTTGAGATTGTCTGCTAACATAGATTTTGTGTATTGGATTTCACCTTTCAACATAATTCATTATGACATTAATAGATCTCAATAGCTTTATAAATTAATAGATGCAATTTTAAATATTGCTTGACTATCATCTGTATTTTATATGCCTTTTAATTAATCTATACAATTAATTGAACGAATTACTTTTTCTTCAGCCAACTTAAATAATTTTAAGAATCTTTCTTTTTTTCAATAAGTAAAGTGTTTACTTCTACATCCATTTCATCTTCCTTTTTTATTATACGGCTCGTTTGATGATTATATGCTGACAACAACATATCATCTAATCAATTTTTTAAGTCTAAAACAGAAAATTATCTAGTTTGACTAATTCTATATCATAATAATTCGTTAACATACCTCTATGTGAATATAAATATTTTAAAAACTTTATAGCCCTTATTTTTGTAAATAAAATAGCTATGACAACTTCATTTTTATCATTTTTAACACCTACAATATATACAACTTTTTTGTGTAAGGCTTGAAATATGCTTTTGTAAATGTATCAAATTCTTTTTCTGTAAGGTTCAAAAAAAATATTATTGCACCTTTTTAATGAAATAAATGGGACAGGGACACTTTTTAATATCTATCCCTGTCCTACAATATATCTTACACTGTTAATATTTTAATATTGCTGTTATTTTTCGTATTCAAACTTCTATCATTGACATAACTGTATTGATTTTCTAGTCTTTGAATTCTATAGGTTGACCCAATTTATTTTCTATAATCTCTGATATTTCTTTTCCTAATGGACCTTTAATTGCGAAAGTTCGTTTGGCATATGACCCAAGAACACCAAGTCCAGCTATAGCTGCTATTATACCTCCTCCAGATAAAAGAGATAATGTTAATAAAGAGGCCAATGCAAGCTTCCCTGTTTGTTTAAAAGGCTTTTTATCAAATATAACTGTTAAACCTATAATTCCAGGAGTATTTGTTTCTCCAATAATAATTAAATAATTACTTTTATGATTCTTGAAATGGTATGTTGTTATCTGCGCATTGTTTTTAAATATTTTTAATAGTTCTCGCTCATGATTACCCGACTTTTCAAGAATCTCATTTTCTTTTAACACTTCAATTTCTTTGTTAAATTTATAATTTTTATTTAAAGCTAGTTCTTTCAATTGATTTTCAAAATGATCTAAATTTTTTTGCTTATAATAAATAAAGTCCATAACCTTTTACCCCCTTACCGTTTAATCCATTCATTAGTTTCATCAAGATACATATAGCCTCTTTCTTCTAATAAAGATTTTGCCGCAAGATACATGGTATAATCACCATCATCTTCTTTTTGTATACCATATATTTCCGTTAATTCTTCATTAGAACAATCTTTTAAAGCATCCCTTACCATTCCTCTATCACCTGTCGTTTCCCAGATTGCACTAACGGCTGCACCAATAGTCGTAACTGAAACATAAGCGGCTGCACCTATACCTTTGCCGATACCTTTTCCTATCGTTTTTATTATGTTACCCATTGCTTCGATTCCCTCCGTAATTAAAATATGTTATTAATGCTGAATCTGTTGTTTTAGATATGTTGATTGTAAAAAGAGTAATTCATCAATCACTTGTTCCCTTAAATCTCGTGGTGAAATCACACGTATTTGTGATCGATATAAGAAACAAAGTTGAATAGCCTCAGGCCTTGTCATTTTAAATGTCACCATAATATGATCTTCATCATAATTTTCAATCACATGAATTTGATAATACCGATGTATGTTTAACCAAACTTCTTTTGATACTTCAAATGTAATATAATCATGCTTCATTTCTTTTTGATGACAATCAAACGTTTCATTCGCTAATGTTAAATCCATTTTATGAATATCTGTAATATAAATTTCATGATTGAATTGATAAATGAGATGAAATGAAAACATTTGGTAATGAAGTGATATCGGTAATATTAAATGTTTATGATGCTTTAAATATCGATTTTCATTTAACGCTTGAACAGCGACTGAAACAGATGTACGCGTTTCTTTCTCATCATCAACTTCAAAATGATTTAAATATTGTAATAATCCATCTTGTTGGTCTCCATGATATTTGATTATCACCATCTTAAGATACTGATAGAAGTGACGACTTATCTTTGGTGTTGTCAGATAAAGACTATTTAAAATATCATACATAAAATATTGACTTTCACTTTTATCTTTTTTTAATGTATAACTTTCAGATTTATAGTCATACGTTATTTCACTTTGAACACCAACCCAGCTTTTTGCTTCATATAAAAAGTTACGAATATCATCAATATCTCGTTGTATCGTTCTCGGGCTTGAACCTAATGCTTGTGTGAGTGTCTTTTTATTAACATTTTTGTGTTGTAGTAAGCGATTATATATCGTCAACACACGAAAAACACGATCCAATGCGTCACCTCCTTCAATCTATATTCTACAAAACAGGTATGACAAAATATGTCATTACGCGAATCTTTTTCAAAAATATGGTAAAAAATACAAACGTACTAAAAAGGCGTTATATCGGGGGGAATATAATATAAACATGAAGTATGAAGAAAAACGAAGTGTCACAATACGACTAATCCCTATCTTTAATTTATAAGGATACAATATTAATCGGCTTCATGTTGTACCGACTTAATGATGCCTTGTATGTTCTCATGAAGTATACATGTTAGGGTATCATCTGCCATATACATTTGATAAATATCATTCAATGTATTATGGTCATGAATAGATGCGATATGTGCGATAACCCCTTTTATCATCACTTCATATGTTTGTGAATCTAAAAAATGCTTAACGTTTTGCCCATGTGATAATGTCATTTATATATCCTCCTATATTATGTTGTCAAAAGCCATTCTTGACGTGCTTTCGGATTGAGTGGATGCATGATGTCATTTGTGGCGGGATTAATGAGTTTTTGCACTTTTTTCTGATAGGGTTTCAACATGTCTAATACATTATTCACCCTCTTGTCTACACCTGGCTTTTTACCATAAGCACCCCATGCAAGAATAACAACATCTGCTTCTTTGACCGCCTTCATCAGATGAATCTCTGTATGCTTATCAAAACTATTTTTTAAGTGCTTTAAATTACGAGGTGTATTAATATTGGAATATAAATTCACAAAATAAATCGTGCCATATTCATCCATTTCTGAAATTTTGTTTATAATCAATTGAGTTGTTAAATCTATTTGAAGTATCCCTGTATAACTAGGATACATTGTAATGATTGCGATAGATTGTTTCGTGTTATCCCATGTCTTCTTTAGTAAATAACGATGTTGATTATCATCACTGAATATCGCTTCTGTTTCTAATGTACTTTTAATATTTTGCACCTTTTTTACACTCCTTATTTAATATTCCTCCGGCAACAACATGACATAATAAGAACAGCCTACATCATCTTCGCGTATAACATAGACTTTACTAATATTAATCGGTTGCTTATAACGCGTTTTATGAATTTTGACATATTCTGGTCGTTCTTGTTTGTGCTTAATGTATAGTTCCTCATTATACATATTGAATTGAAAGATATGAAAATAGTCGATTATCTCATGTTCTCTAGCCTGTTCATGTTCTCTGAATAATACAAGCTCCCAGATATGTTTTTGGATAATGTAAGGTAAGTCTGAGTCAATACCTCTTGTGATAAAACGTGCCATTATACGTCACCCTTCTCAATTTCTTCTATTATTGCGATCACACCTGTTATGACTGTGATACTCATTTCTGCAATACGAATCCATGTCGCCATTATGATTCACCACCTTTTGGTAGTAAATAGAGTTGGTCTAGTAAAGGCATTACGGTATTATGAAAATATAAAAAGTCCATATCATGGTATTCATCGATATAGCCAACGGCTATAAGTTGTTTCTCATAGTAGAGAATAAATGGATAGAGTTTTCGCTTGTGTAATGCCTCTGAATAATACGTATGAGTCTGAAGGATTTTATTACTGAGTGGTCCCAACCTAATATATGCATCTGGCAGGATATCATTCGCCACTTCTTCTAGTGATTCACATTGCCATTCTTCGTCCTTTGGTAGGGTGAATAAGTGTGTGATATAGCCTTTGAGTTGTTGTTCTAATGTCATTTTTATGACCTCCTAATTGTTTGATTGATGTATGTGTCACATCATATAGATAATATACGTTTGATTTTTCGTTTATTTCCCTTAGAAATCCCACTGATATTCAGAAAACTTCCCAATAAAAATCAGCAACAATATTTGGTATGACAAGGAAATCCCATTATCCTCTCTTTTATTATTGTGCTAAGAGAAATATTTTTTATAATGTTATCCATATATTTATTAATAACAAATTCTACACTTTTATCACTTAGATTTAAGTGGTAAAAGTGGTAATTTGGTCAATAGAATATTTCTGTGTACCATCAATTACAAAATGAATTTTTGGCATAAAAAAACACCCCCAATCTTTTTTCAAAGATTGGGGGATAAGACTTTCATCAATTTTATACCGTACGAGCTTTACTTTTTTATCTGTAGTAATTTCAATAGAATCAATCAGCAACTTCATAAGCTGATTTTTGGCTTCAGGATTTGCTTCTTTTAAATAAACACTAAAACGACTAATTATCAATGTTAAGCGACTCTTCAACTTATCAAAGTCAGGTATTTTTGTTTCTTCTGGATTAGATTGTTGAGCCGCTTTGATTTGTTCTTCAAGAGCTTGAAATCGATGATTCAATTGATTTTGCTTTTCTTTCAACATTTCACTATTCATTTGATCATCTAAAAACAATTCTAATAAACGTTCTTGTTGTGTTCTAATTATAGCTTTTTGTTTTTCTAAACTTTCAATGTCAATGATGACATTACTTTTAGTGTTATGTTTTCGTTTCAGCTCTTCTATAACATTAGTCGCAATTTGTTTAATGATTTTAGGCTGAGATAAAATACGATTAAGGTGAACGTTAATAACATGTTCTACAATTTCCGCATTAATCGCATTACTATGACAAGCAGAACTACCAGAACGATTGAATAATGAACAAATGTAATAACGTTTAATAGTACGTTCTTTTGATTTTTTCGTGTTATAATAAGTACGCCTGCATACCATATTATTACCACACTCGGGACACTTAATAAGCCCCCTTAGATAAAAGTCTCCACCAATTGGCCTTCCTGGTTTGAAGCTTTTGGATAATAATTTTTCATGTACCTGATCAAATATTTCTTCACTTATAATTGCTTTGTGTTTACCTTTCACCAAAATTACATCTTTTTCATCACTTTTACCACTTCTTCGTTTAACTGTCCAATTTTGATAGTTATTAAATCTGACAAACCCTTTATAAACAGGGTTATTCAAAATATATTTAACCCCAAACACAGAGAAAGGTTTTTGGTTAATCGTGCGATAACCTTTTTGATTCAGAATTGTTGTTATGGCCTTAAGTCCTTTATTGTGATTCAAATACAAATCAAATATTTCTCTAACAATATTAGCTTCATTTTCATCGATAACCAAATCATTTTTTTGTGTCAGTGGATTAAGTAACAATTTGTATCCCAAAACTCTTCCGGTTATAGCTTCTCCACTACGCGCTTTTGCATTCATTGAAAGCTTCACATTAGATATCAAACTCTGTCTCTCTATAGAACCTATCAAACCAAACATTGTAACTAAAACTTCACCAGATGCATTCGAGGTATCAATGTTTTCCGAAATTGATTTATAACCTACACCATGTTCTTTAAACTCATGTATAATATTAAATACATCACGCATTGAACGAGAAATACGATTCAATTTCCAACTTAGAACCATCTCTACTTTATTGTCTCTGACATCCTTTAATAATTGTTTCATGGCAGGACGATCTTCAATATTCTTTCCTGATATCCCTGAATCAATATAAGTTTCATAGTCATAACCTGGATAGTTTTTAACAACTTCTTTGATGAGGACTTGTTCTTGTTCATGCACAGAATAACCGTGCTCAGACTGTTCTGTCGTACTCACACGTGAGTATAATGCTATTTTTCTGTTCATAATATTTCTCTCCTTTTACTTAGTTTCCGTTATAGACCTTGGTATATAACTTCAATGTAATAATATATATTTGTAGATTTGTTTCATTTCTACTAAATAAAATATGTGTACTGCAGGTTACATCCTGTGGTACGTAATTAAATTATTTATCTTTATTAATACGTTCTTCCATTATAGGAACAAGCACTTCAATAAACGCTTCAACTTGTTCATTATTCATACTATTCAACGCCTTTCTTTGTTTATTTCTACAGACAAATTGTTATTAATAATCATGTATTATACATATTTAAATCCAACATTTCAGCAAATGCTCTATCAATTTTTATGTGATAAAAGACTATTGATTCCAATTCATCATTACTATTTTTCACTTTTCTTTGATTTGTTTTTCTGTCTTTATCTGTTACTAATTTATTGTCACTATCCAATGCTTTGATTACGTTTTTTGTATCCTCAAACCCATTATCCTTTAATATACGTTCGAAGATAGAACGTATAATCTTTACTTCAACATAATCATTTTGAACTAATATTGTTCCATTGTTTTCAATCATATTAGATAATGATCCATCTTTGATAAACTTGCCTTTATTTACTGCGACATATTGAATAATAGCTGTCATTGCTTTTTCGGTTAAAGAACGCTCTGACATTGTATTTTTATGATATTCTAAAAGATATTTTTTCATACCTTCTTTATTCAATTTCAAATCTAAAGCACGTTCAAATATAGTTGCTGAAGTCAAAATCACAGCATACCTACTTATCATTCGCATTCCTGTGTTGCTTTCTTCATTTGCTAGTTCAACTTCAAACCACTGTCTATGTTCTTCATAAATAGAGACCAATTCCTCTTCATTATTTAATAAATACTCGGATATTATTGGCAAGACATGACCATAATTTTTTCTTACAACTTTTTTAATAGCATCCGAATTCGAAGATGATGATGTTATAGCATCATTAATCTCAATGATACGTACCCTTAATCCATCATTTTTTGCTGAGTTATTAAAAATACTATATTCGCCCGTTGAAATAATTGAAGTACCTGAATTGAATTTTTCCCTTGTGTTACCATTTTTATCTGCTCGTTCTCTTCCTTGCCCTTCGCTTACAGAATATAGCAAGTTCGTTAGATTTCTAATGGTTGAAGTTGATAATTCATCGAATATCACTGGAACCCCAAAGTTTGAACTCACGATATTTTCAATGCCTACTTTAGTCGCATTCCAACTACAAAATAAAGTATTATCTCCTTTATTAGGATTACCTGCTACTGATGCTGCTAACATAGCTGCTGTTGTTTTGCCACTAGATGACTGTCCTGTCAATGAATATATTATTCCTGTAAACTCAATTTCATTTAGCAAGAATAAATATCTTGTAACTAATGAACTTACTCCAAAGATGGTAATTAGTTCTAATACAACATTGCCATTCACTTGCTGCTGAAACATTGTAAGCCATTCATCTAATTTACCTTTAGGCGATAAATCATATTTATTATCACAAATCACTTGATTCATATCTTCCTCAGTCATTGAAGGACTGAAATGGATATCATCAAGTACAACAACTGTTCCTTTATTTGTAGGTAAAACACCCACACCTTTATAAAAACTACTTTTCACCGTACTATCTCTGTACTCCTGTAAAGCATTACTCAATTCTTTAATGCGATTTTCATTAATAGTAAATCCCATTTCTATTAATTTAAACAAATTACGTGAACTTAATATGCTTGAATCTAAAATGTATTCCTCACCATCTATATCTTGTATGATAAGCTGTTCCTTTTTATATACTCGATCTTTATACTTAGCAACTATAAAAATTGGAGAAGCTAGTTTAACTAGCTTCTCACTTTCTCCATCATTGGTACCTTTCATTTTCTTAAAGCAACCATTTGAATTTATTAAATAATTATCATTTTCAAATTTCATTACTTCTTTACCTCCATGCATAATCTTATTTACAAATACTACTTAAATATCATCGAAACCGTAAAAATCCGTAAGTCTTACGAAAATAAGTTGATTTTTATTGTAAAACATTTCAAAATGTACAGATTCATTCAACATTACATAATGTCGAAACCGATTTTCGACATTTTCTACTAACTTTGTTGTTGGATCCTTTGCACCTGTATCTATTAGCAATTTTTTTACAGTGAATTTTTCATTTGCTCTCTTACTTAACGCTTCTTCTAAACATTTCAAGAACCATTCTCTGCCCATGTTACCTAACCTCTTCAGCACGTTGATCTATGTCAGTTTGAATTGATAAAAAATTATTTGTTTTTATTTCCATCTTCTTTGCCTCCTAGATTAATTACCTTTGAAAAATCTTAACTATTATATTTTCCGCTTCACCTTCTTGTAACTGGCATAGCGTGAAATGTTCTTCAAGATACATTTCAAGTAAAATGTTAATAGCATATACTTCCTCATCGTAAATATCGCCATAAACATCTTCACCAACCATATCCAACAAGTCGTATATTGAAAATTCAGTTTTACTTGGCAACATCAAAGCCTGACCAATCAAAAGAGTAATTAAATTTTTACAATCACTTGTTATTGTGAATTGTGTAGTATACTTAAATTGCTCTCCTTTTATGGTTTCAATTTCTATGTGATGAACTTTCTCATCATGGGTATAAACTTCTTTCATTACATATGTTTTCATTATAAAAACCTCCTAAGAATTATACTCAAGCATTAACTTAAGTTAGATATAATATATATCCATATAGGAAAGGCAGTTTCCATTTAAAAAATAATAAATGGAATTACTTTGAGCAAAATAATTGACAAAATTTGAGGTGTTTGATATGGAGTTTAAAATTAAGCAAGTTGCCGATAATAATTATATATTTCTAGGATATGTATTAGACTACTGTAGGGTATCATTAAAAACATTGGATATTGATAAATCTTTAACTATTTCTATAAAGCAATTAAATAAGGGTGAGAGTTTTAGTGAGTATACTTTAAATGGGATTGTAATATATATTTATGACGAAGATATTGAATCAATAATTAGATGCAGTAGTTCAAAGGTTGCTTATAAATTATTAATCCGCCGTGTTTTAGATTCACTTTATGATGCTTTAGAAGCTGATTTAAATAAAGAAACTAAAATGAATCTTTGGAATAATTTCGAACGATCAACACTCGATTTTTTCAAACATAAATTTTTTGACAGCGAAATAGTAACTCTTCCTAGAATGATGTTTGAATATGATTATATGAATAAGCATTCAATGAAAGATATTGAGAGTAAAAAAGAACGAATCCATAAGATTAATTTAGTCTATAGGTTTATTGGAGATGTTAATACTCCTGCATATTTTGACTTTTCAGATCAAACAGTTAAAGATGTAGAAAAAAATGAAGATGATATTAACGAAATTATTGAAGAGCTTATTAAAAGTAATATACAAAAGATAACGGAACTGGAATTACCCGAGCCTATTAAGTTAATAAATTCTAATTTAGAAAATATAAATCCATCGAAATACAAACCTGAATCTATTTTCGCTTTAAATAATATTATGCATTATATTGATAAAAGCTTTTATGAAATCGTCGGTGCTGATATGCACTTCCAATTAGCTGATGTTAAAAACTTTGCAGCAGATAATATTCATTCTTCTAATCAAGAGTCTATGGGAAAGGGAACTATTTATAATAAATTTACTCCTAGAACATTTAATTTTCACGAATTCGTAATTATTTCAGCTATAGCTACTTTTTACAAAAACCCATACATAAAAATGATGGATTTAGGAAAGTTTTCATCTCACAAAGCTGAAGATTATAAAACACTTAAGAAAGATTTAATTAATATACCTATACTAATGAGCAACTTCATTATAGATAAAAAAATTGCATTTGCTGATGACTTAACTGATTTCATATGGACAAAAATAGAGGGAACAGTTGATATTAATAAACAAAACGAAGTTGCAAGTCTAATTGATAATATTTTCAGATTAACTTTTACTCCTTTAAACACAAAAAAACATTATAATGCCGTTCAAACTACATTTGATATTACGGATAGGTTAACTTATATCATTAGCAACACTTCTAAATATAATAATTTCATAAATTATGAGGATTTAATAAACAGTATAATAAACTCAATTAATAATTGGATAAAGTATCACAACAACTTCATCCAACAAATGGAAAGTGATGTAGCATCATTAAACTTTGTATCAGATAAATATTACTTAGACATATTTGAAGCCAAAGAGCTAGACAATGATTTTAATAATGATGATGATAGCCTACTTAATTCAATGACTTCTTTTAAGTCATTATTAGATAATCTAACTAATAAAATAGATGAAAAGCTAGTTTGTACTCTAATTACAAAAACAATTAAGAAACTTTAATAATCAACTTTGTGTAAACCACGAAACCTCTTAAAAATAATTAATTAACTTATTAAAATGAGACTTATTGTAATAGTAAAGTATGTCTATATTTATAATTAATAAGTTATGTGGTTTTGTGGTTTGAAATCTAGTTATCTTTTATTTATTACATCTCCGTACTTAGACTTTAAATATGTACCTCCCAATGAATATTTCATATAATAAACCTCTTTTTAAGAAGTATTAATTATTTTTGTTACTATTCATGTATTAGAGAATAGCGAGAGAATGAGAGTTAGTGTGCATTGAATAGCTAAAATAGAGTAATTACAGTGAATGATGACTTATTCGTCATTTATATTTATAATGATTGTAGAAGATGAAAATTAAGTAGTCGGTATTGTTAAATTAGTAGAGATTAATTATATCCATCGTAATTGTGAAATACCAATAATTATTAAACCTGAGTTTAGTGGTAATGGATATGCAAAATTCGTATTCGAAAAAGCAACAAGTTATGCATTCGATATTTTAAACATGCACAAGATTTATATATATTGATACAGATAACGAAAAAGCTGTGCATATAATGATTCACAAGGATTTAAAACAGAAGGATTACTCAAAGAGCAATTCTACACTAAAAGTAAATATAAAGATGCATATATTATGTCATTATTGAAATTTGAATATGTTTTATAGCATAAAAATAACCCACCTTAATGAAGTGCACCCCGAAAGTTAAATTTGGGCGTTACTTTAGGGGTGCACTTCATTAAGGTGGGGCTTTTTAATAAGATAAACTCTGTTCTATGACTTCATCAGTTATTTCTATGTTGAAAATATTTTCTTTATAAACTTTTGACCATGCAGTACCATTTTGATGAGTGTAGTCTACTAAGTCACGAGCTGAAAATTCAATGAATTTTTCTAAAGTATCTAATATTGATTTTAAAGCACCAGATCCTGCTTCAGAAAACAATATTCTACTATAAGATGGTTTAATTAGCATATCAATTTTTGAAAGAAAGACACTATCATCTTCCTTAAAATCTAATTTACTATAGCCCTTATCTGAATACATATCATAAACACTTTTTACGACTGGACCGTATTTATACGCATATATTTTATCTTTAAATAGACTAGTACCAGTGAGCTTCATAAAATCTTCATAGCACAAATATAATAGCTTTTGTAATTTCAAATGTGTTATATTTTCTCCAACGCTCAAAATAAATTTAGCTACATCACCTGCTGTTAATTCTATTTCATTTTTGTACATATCAATAAACTGAAGTTCGTCTTCAAAAAAAGCTACATCATGAAAGAAACTATCTTTATCTTTGATTGACTGGACATTTCTCGAATCAGTTGAAATTACATGAGATGATACTTTTAAATCACCTACTTTTTTCACTACTTTTTCTAAAACATCATTTACTTCTTTATAATCTTTATCATTATCCAATACTTTATGCCAACCAATTCTATGCCCTAATTTATGATAGGGTGTAATTATTACAAAATGTTCATACATTTTTAATCACCTCTGCTTATTCAAAGTTTTAGTCCACTCTAGATAACCTTGTTTATGTTTAGAGTGCGAAATTTTATTAGATTCCTCGTCTTTATAATTCCATATCTGAATTTCCCAAGGAAAATACGAATTATTTTCACCATATATATAAATATGTATTGCTTTATAACCATAATTATCTTTCTTAATAAATTTAATACGCTTTTCATTAGAAAAATAATTAGATAAAATTTCTAATGCTTGCTCTAAATCATCAAATTTACAAATAAATCTTACCCCGAATAAATCATTCAGGCATTTATTTATTGGTATTTTTCCTTTTTCATTTTTTTCAAAACGATATGTCATCAATTTAGATAATCTTGATTGAGGTTGTTTTAGTCTTGATGATGATAAATGAATATCTTTTTGCTTTAATTCTTGGACTATGACCAATTGTTTAAATAATAATTTACGACAATAATTATTTATATAATCTTCAAATGCAAAATCTAAAATAATTTCATCTCCATTTGAACTAAGTATATCATCAACTCTTTTTTTGTTTAAGTTAAAAGGTTTTTTATACTTTCTAAAAAACTCTAAAGAATGTATATGTTGATGATGTTTTAAAACATTTATGAGTTCTCCAATGTGGTTGCAATTTAATTGATACATTTTTTCACCTTTAGATTAATATATAATTAATATACCTTTAGTATAATTTTTTGTAAACAAAATTTAAAATTTAGGATCACGATTTAATATAAACCTTAATATATACGTAAGTTCAAATTCAGCGAATAGATTTCTTTCACTTTATAATTCCTATTTAGATTGTAGAGAATATATAGTACCTCTCTATTCATTTAAGTACACTTGTTATTGTCTAAACTATTAATATAATCCTCAAAGTTAAATCCAGTTTGTGTAATATATCTTCTTTGTACATCTGTTTAATCATCAAGTTTTTGTTGATTTTCTATAAGTGAGAAGGCTTTTGGAATGTCTTAATCATACTCTGACTTTAAACACTTTATTTGAAATATTACAACTTCTCAACCTAATTAAGAGATAAGTTATTTAAATTGCTTTTACCTGTTCTAAGTTCTGATATAACATATTGTCTAATTCCTGTTACTTTATGAGTTGCATAACCAGTAATGTATCTGTCAATATTTGAATTAATTCGTTCATTTTAAATTATACAAAAAAATACTCCATCACATATAGGAACAGGGTAAGTTACGGAGTATTTTATTATTATACTTTTTAAACTAAAGCAAATATATTCCGTTTTTCTAAAATATTTATATAACATATAAACGACAAGATGTTGTAATCGTTTCATCTTCCATCTTAGATATAATACGTTTTAGTTTTTCAATTCATAATTAAAGTCCATGTTGTCCTCAGCTACTTTTTCGTTATCTCTTTGAGATAAATACAATAAATCATCTGAAACATCTAATAATCGGTGATGTTTATTAAGCTTTATTCCCATGACACTATTACCCTTTCTAATTTTAATTTTTTTATACCTATTTCCGACAAATTACTATATTTAAACTAATGAAGAATTAGTCTCTACTCTCTTTAGATTTGATTCATTATTATAATTAATCTGATTTACACTCTTCATCTACTTACTCATATTTTTTAGTTTTATTTGTGATACGCTTCTACTTATCAGTTAGTGATGCGGTTTTCAGTTTGTTTAACGGCTCAACTACATATGTTTGTACTTTTCATTTATATGGTACCCTCCTTTACCACCTTTTTTCATCAAAATTAAGATTAATTTGCTATTAGTACATACTTATTATTTTGGTTAATTCAGTTTTAACAGCATTTTTCAAACTAATAGGAGATTCCACTTTGACATTGTCACCACATGTGACTATTAATTTAGCTATAAAATCTATATCTTTCGTGTTCACTTTTGATTTAAACAAATATGCCTCTTCTTTAATATTTTCAATCATATAGTCACTCCATAGGTATCCTTTCAAGATATTTAATCCAATAATATTACTTCTAATTTGTATATCAATCGTATTTTCGTTTTCAATCATGAACTGTTGAAAATTCTGCATAGTTATTTCATTACATTCTTGAGTTTCTCCTATTTCATATACTTCTTTTATTTTAGAAATATTTAACAACTTCACTAATTTTGATCCTATATTAACAACAACGAAGTACCACTTTTGATTTTTATATAAGATACCAATACCTTTATATTGACCATTCAAGTAGTTTTGTGAATAACAGATTTTAAATGACTTACTACCAATTGTTAATCTAATGATTTCATTAAATAATTTATAACTTTTGACCTGATATGTATCTTCATTAAAATATTGAAATACCCCATTATACTGGTTTATCAGTTCTTTTTTATTCGAATTATTATATAACTTTTTTAATATTTCTTGGTATTCTGTTTGAAAAGGTAGCTTACTCACATTTGAAATACTTGAAAGCGTAAATACTAAAGCTTTCAATTCTTCGTCTGTGATTGCTATTTTCGTTTGGTTTCGATTACCTATAGTCGTATAGCCGCCATTTTTCCCTGTACTACTATATAAAGGCACTCCTAATGCTTCAATTTCCTTTATATCCCTTAAAGCAGTACTACGAGAAATATTAAATTCTGACATTAAATCAATTAGCTTGAACTTTCTATTTTCATTACAATATTCAATCATATGATATAACCTAACAGATTTTTTCATTTTTATTCCCCTTTTAGTATCAATAGTTGATACCAATAAAGTATATACTCTATTTATAACAAATCTAAGGAGGAAAAACTATGAATTTTCAAGTAAGTCCCTATTTTTTAATTTCTGAAAATGCAGATGGTTTGAAAAGGTTGTATGAAGAACTATTTGATGCTAAAACGCTGTATATCCAACGCATTAAGGATAGACCGATAGATAAGCAACTTAACATCGATGAAAATGACTTAAATAAAATTGACCAATGTGTCCTTCAATTTGGAGATATAAAAATTATGATTGCAGATGACACTGAAGGTTTGCCTATAACCCAAGGTAATAATATATCTCTTTGTATCACTTTTGACCACGTAGAAGAAACTAAACGTGTGTATGATCAGTTAATAAAAAAAGGCAGTGAGGTATTAAAAGCATTTAGTCCAGAGTTCTATACTGAAGGGTATGGTTATGTAAAAGATCCTTATGGTATCTCCTTACATTTATTTACGAAGAGAAAAGTTTAAACCAACTTTCAACTATTTTATTACAGATGTTAGTCTTTAATTATATAAAAAATCCTCTTACATATTTTATACGTAAGAGGATTATATATAACTCATTTTTAATTTCATTTATAATACAATCAAAATTTTACTGGTTCTAGTAATTCAATGATTTCACCGTTTGGACCTTCAATAATTGCATTTACGACTTCAACTACTGGCTGACCTAATGATAATGATTCATATGCGTTAAGTATTTTAACGTTATTGTGCTTTAAATGAGCTACTACTTCTTTTATCGAATCTACTGTTAACGCAAAGTGTAATACATGCCCATGTATATTCTCATTCTGTTTCTTAAGTTTGTTGCCCTCACGTGGAACGCTCGCATATTTATCAAATACTTCAATATATGTTTGTCCATCTAACGAACGTAGCATACATGCTTCTTTAATATGGTATTCTTCTAAACTCCAATGATGGGCTTTTTTAAATTGTAGTAAATTTGTATAAAACGAAATCGTTTCTTCATAATTTTCTGCCATAATAGCAATATGTGCTAATCCAAACACCTTCATTTCCATCCCTCCTAAATAAAAGTATAATAGTTGAAAATACTGTATTACATGATATAAATAAAGTATATTCACTTAAAACTTTATTTAATAAGGAGTTATTCATTTGGATAATACTGATAAATTATTAATCACACTTTTAAAAGAAAATGGCCGATTATCTTATAAACAGCTTTCACAAATGGTTCATCTATCACAACCTGCTGTAAAAGAGCGTATCGAAAAATTATTAGACACTAATATTATTTCAAAATTCACTATTGAAACAGGACGTCTAAAAAACCAAATATCAGCTTTTATACACATCAAAACAAGCAAGTGTAACGAACTAGAGGAAATCTTAAACAGTCTGAAGAATGTTGAGAAGGTGTATCGCATGGCAGGCTATTATAACTACTGTGTAGAAGTTCAATGTGAGAGCCACAACCATTTGTTAGATATACAAAAGTCATTAAGACCTTTTGGACCTTCGCAATTACATATCATTACCGAACGCCTTTAACTTAAATTTCGAGATGTAAGCTTAAACTTTTTATTACTTTCCTAATGAGTTCATTCATTTTTTGTCAGTAATTTCTGTCCTATTTTTACTTTTATTTAAATTATCGAGATAGTATGTTGTAATTTTATATTCTAGCAAAATCTAAATGTAGCATGAGAGTATATAAAAAAGTCAAACTATCACTTCCATCAATTCTCATATCATACACTAATTAAGCAAGTGCATTATTAACTACTCTTGCATTTTGATCTAAAGTACTGATAATCTATATACAAATTTATCTTCAAGTTGAATAGTAATTATCTAATAAATCCACCTTCACTATTAATAATCTGTCCTGTAATCCAAGAGCCTCTATCAGAAAGTAAGAAAGCAATTAGATTTGCTGTATCTTGTGGCATACTCAATCTCCCAAATGGAAAATTAGTATCAATCCAATCTTGCAAATCGTAGTCATCTAAATAACCTGTATTGGTTACACCTGGATTTATTGCATTCACAGTAATATTTTTAGTAGCCAAATCATGTGCTAATGATTTTACAATTTCAACCAGTGCTCCTTTGGATAATGCATAGCTTATCTCATTGGGCATAGGTCCTAGGCTTTGACCTGAAGTCATAAAAATGATTTTGCCTTTTTCTTTTTGAATATGTTGTTCAACAAATAATTTAGATAGTAATATACTGGACTTCGTATTAATTTGCCAATGTTTCTCTAAGTTTTCTGCTGTTGTTTCTAATAAATAACCATCATAACCTGAAAGTGCATGATTACATATTAGAAAATCAACCGGTCCATTTTGTTTAAAGAATGATTGAACATCGGCAATGTATTTATCATTCTCAAAATTGGCATGTATATGCTTGAAGCTTGCGCCTTCTATAATATGTTCTTGTATATCTTTTTTAGCGCTCTCAATTGATGTTGGTTGTTCTTCTGTTTCAAAATATTGAATATATACTGATGCCCCTTGCTTTGCACATTCCAATGCAACTGTATATCCAATACCACTTTTCTTGCCTACACCAGTAATAAAAACACACTTATTCTTCAAAGGTAAATTTTCTACAGTCATTACTCTATTTCCTCCTCTTTAGTTATATTTTAGTACTAACAATTTAGTCCGTTTCTCAGTGCAGTAATAGATTCATCAATCGCCTTTTTACTAATATTAGCTTCTGGTACCATTGCTTCGAATTCGTGATATCCTCCTGGATACAAATGAAATTCTACAGGCACGCCCGCTTCTGTTAAGACTTGCACATAATTCATTGTCTCATCTCTAAATGGATCTAACGACCCTACTGTAGTATATGTAGGAGGTAAGTTACTAAAATCTGTTTCATGCATCGGTGAAGCATATTTCGGAATCTCTCCCTCTACCCCTTTTAA
Organism: Mammaliicoccus sp. P-M59; assembly: GCF_022386135.1. Lineage (NCBI taxonomy): Bacteria > Bacillati > Bacillota > Bacilli > Caryophanales > Staphylococcaceae > Mammaliicoccus > Mammaliicoccus sp. P-M59. The sequence goes on from NZ_JAJNJJ010000005.1 coordinate 23,198, forward strand.
ATACATTGACCATGCAAATCTATTAAGTGCTTTACTCCATACACGTTGATCTTTAAATTCATTACTAGAATATGTTGAACAAGAAGCATCAATCATAGGAAATAATGGCATTTGAAATTTAATTTTTGGTCCCTTACGATCTCTTGCCAATAATGTTAAAGCAGCTGTTAAGCCACCACCTGTACTTCCACCAACTACTGCAAGCCGTTCAATATCAACATTCAAATTCTCTGAGTGATTTACAATCCATTGAAGTGCCAGGTAACAATCGTTTATTGCAGCTGGATAAGGATTTTCAGGTGCAAGTCGATAATCTACTGAGACCACAACACAATCCACATCCTCAACGTATTTCGCACACTTAGCATCATTACCTTCAACTGAACCAAACATATAACCTCCACCATGAATGAATAGCACGACTGGCAACTTCCCTTTCTGATCCACTGGCGAATATACTTTCAATCTAATCTGTATATCGTCATCATGCGCAGCATAATATTCCTTTTGGGTAATTTTTTCATCAGTATAAGGTTTTAATAACATTTTATTAGCAGAACGAATAGAAGGTAATCTCTCTTCAGTCAAATTCATAGGTTTTAAATTCTTAAATGTATCTAATAATTCTTTATGTACCTTACTTTCCATCTAACTTACCTCCACTAATTTACAATACTTCGATTCCATTTCTTCCAAAACTCATTTTTTAGACTACTTAATAACAGTCCTACTTATTTGTGTTGTAAGAATATTGGGAAGTTTTTTATTCGAACTTACACATTTCTCATACTTTAAATTAAGATAGAAATATTTTAATATGTTGTCTCCCTGAATTTTAAACTCTTGTTTTGAACACCAAAATTATACGAGCATTAATTCAATCCTTCATAGCATCATAATGAGCTTTATCTACATCTTCAATATACCTCATCAAAAATTTTGCTGAACCAATTACATCTATTGCTCTGTATGGTTTATGTGACAATACATTTATAATTGTTAAAAATGATCCTAACTTTATTTTTTTGTTATTACTCATTTCATTGCCTGTCATTTTTCTATAAACTTCTTCAATTTCTGGTTGGTTTGATTTCTGAGCTAGGTCACTATTTTTTAACTTAAAACTTAAAAATTCTTCAAACACTCTTCTAATGCTATTTATTGAATGATAGTAATAGCAATCTTCCTCAACTATGTCCTTTTGACTTTTTCTCGATAACTCGTAAATCTCTTGAAATAACTTTTTATAAGGCGTCTTTACTTTCTTAAATTTTTCTAAAAAACTAGTTCCCTGATGATCTTTGTACACTTCATAAAAATTATGATTTTCCCCTTTTAATCTATAAGTTATATCACAAAAGTCATTCCAAGAATGGGTAAATATAAATATTTGATTAAATTTGCTTTTAAGTACTTTTTTAATTAATTCTAAAACGTAAAATCTATTTGCTTCGTCGAAGCTATTAATAGGATCATCAATGATTAGCGTAGTAATGTTACTTTTAATGGTTTCTTGTTTCTCATCCTCAAAAAGTTCAAAATAAAAAAATAAAAATGCTATTAGATTTTTCTCTCCTTCACTTATATCTTTTATATTTAGTGATATATTTTCTAAATCATGATAAAGATAATAATTTTGTGTAGTTTCATCAGATTTCAACCTAATATGTAAATTAATACTTTCAAATACATCATTTAAGTAAATTTTAAAATCATTATAACCCGATTGATTTTCATGTAATTTCGATATTTTTGCATTAATTTCCTCATTTAGTTGTTCTTGGTTCTTACATTCATTTTCTTCATATTGAATACTTGAAAGTTCTTCTCTTATAGTTTGATTCTCTAATATTTCTAAACTTATAGAGCCAGTAACTATTACATTTATATTTTCTATTTTTTTATTTAATTCTTTTAATTTTATTTTCTTCTTTTCCTTACATTCCTCTTCAATTTCAGATAATCTGCTTATTAATGTAATGTAATCATCAGAAGGAAATTTAAGATTGTCATTCTCCATATTTCCTAATTTTTGTTTTAAAATTCTCTTAATTTCATCAATTGAGTCTCCCAAACTTTCTTCTTCTGACTTTTGGACCCCTAATTCATTAACAAATATATCAATATTAGATAAATATTGTTCATAATTATCCGACAATTGTTCAATTGATTTTTCGACATCTTTAAGATAATCAAAATCTTTTTTCTTTTCATTTAATAAATATATTTCTATTTTTTCTTTAATCAAATTATAATTTAAATTGTTTCCACAAAATTTACATATACTCTCTTCAGCATTATGCAATTCTAAACCATTACGCAACCAATCTATAACTTCAAAACTAGGAATTTTTATATCTGTATAATTATTTTGTAAAATCTTTGTTAATCTATCTACATTATAATTTTCAATTTTTAGGCTTGGAATCATAACTTCATAAATGCTATTATATTTATGATTAAGTGTTTCATCATTCGCTACAAAATTTCTTATACTTTCTATATTAGGCTCTATTTTTTTAGCATCTTTTAAATTTTTTTCATAAATAGCTATTACTTCTTCTATACTTTTACTTGATGATTTTAATGATATTTTAAGATTCCCTTTTCTTGACTTATGTATTTCGTTTATTAGTTCTCTTAACTTCCTTCTCTTCTCAACTAGTAACTTTTTAGTATCCGTCATATCAACAACTTCATTTTTCAGCTTGATTATTTTATTTTCAATTTCTACATTTTTTGTACCAAATGTTGCTTTTACCCCCTTAAATTTATTGGAATCTTCTAGTAAAAGAAGTTCATGAATATAATCAGTGTAAAAATACCTCAAGCTATCTGGATTATTTTCTTCTATTATTTCTTTAATACCTCTAGCTAATGAAGTTTTTCCCCTCCCATTAACTCCGTATATTATATTTATAGCATTGAATTTTAATTCTTCTTTCATACTGTAATTTTTAAAAGACTTTTTTGAAAAATCAGTAATTAATTCCAACATTATATTCCCCTTTTGTATAATATATTCACATCACCATTATGATGTTATATTTTATTTTTTTGCTGTTTTATCACCATATTGAATTTATACTATATTAATAGTTACTCCATTTTTAGTTTTATTTGTGATAAGCTTCTGCTTATCAGTTGATGATGCGGTTTTTAAGTAATAAGTTCATTAAAAAAATAATTGGCTTATTATGAACAACTAACAGAATTGATTCCAATTATACTACTTCACAATTTATATAGTAATCTTCAATAGATATGATTTTTAATTTTAAATTATTAACTACAATCACCTCATAATAATGGCTTTCTTCGCCTGTTAAATTACCTACATAGAAAGCTGGTGTTCCTTTTTTTACTTTTACCCGTAATTTGTAACCTTCTTCTCTTGATTCGTACCCTTTTATTAATGAAGTGTGTAAAATTCCAAGTTCAAACAAATCTACTCCATTTAAGTTTTTAGCATTTTTCTCCATTAATTTGTATATCCGAGGACTAACCGTTCTATAAGTAGTTATATCCTCTTTTACTTTATATTTATCAAATACCTCTAGAATTTCTTTGTGATCATTAGTACCACTTCTTAAATCTTCATTTATTTTTTCCCCACTACTAGCTAATATATATTCTTCAGTTGGTTGGCCGTTTCTACGTGTTTCAGTCTCATATTCAAGTACTCTATCTACATAACTATGTATATTTTCATGGGATAAATTACTATTGTCCCACTTTTCACCGACACGGCAAAAATAGCCTTTTTGTTTTAAATACCATTTTTTTAATCTAAACACAACTTAAAACCTCTCTAATTAATTATTATCTATAAATATTGTCCGTCGAATACTATTTCTTTAAAGAATCTACAGCTTTAAAAAACATTGATACGTTGTACTCAATATTGTTATGCTTTGTTTTTTTTCTAGGATAGTAGTAATTCTTATAATAATCAATTTTAGCTTCTAACATATTCTGTTCAATAGACAAAGTCGCGATTGATAATTCTTCTTTCAACGCATTTCCAAATCTTTCAATCTGTTCTTTTACATATCTGTACTTTTTAATGGATTCCTCTATCAGTTTAATTCTTTTTTGATTATCTGATTCTTTTTCGCATTCATCCACAATACGCCTAATAATATATAACCTAACAGTCGGTAATCTTATATCTATAAGTAAAATAATGACATATGATTGAATAAATGCGTTCAATCCTTCTTCAAATTCATGGCCAGTTTTCTTTTGTCCTTTAAATGCCTTCAAATATAATTCTATTAAATAAAATAATTCATTTAAAAAAGCCCATGCATATTCCTTTTCTAAAGCAACATAACTAATTAATTGATTAGTAAGATTATAATACTGAATCTCATTATGTAAATATTCCCAATGCTTCTCCATCTTTGTATATGATATTTTTCCTCCTAACCGTACATACTCATTTTCTTTTTTGGATCGATTATAGAGAATATTTGGCTTTGTAACCAATCTTTTTTGCGTCTTGTTTATATCTGCTAATGCTTTTGAGGTAATAGATGGGTCATAACTCAAATGTTCATCTACTTTCTTTATCGCAAGTAGTGATTTTAATTGTTCTTCATTTATAAATGGTTTAAGTTTAAATTCATTGTTTTGACTATTGATATACGTCATAGTATTTAAATTTCTATAAATTTTATTCATACTTCTAAATTCTGAGTCATCTAACAAATAATCAAAATTAGGGTTAAAGTGTTTTTGTATAAATGAAACTCTATGCATCTTTTGGTGTTCATTTAAATCGCTTAAACTTCTTAATAACAATAAGTCTTCATAAACCTCACCTGATATATCAAACTTTAGACAATCTACTAAACTGCCATACTTGTCAATAATTTCTTCTATCGTAGGTATCATATATACCCCCCTCCCTATTTTTTGTTCCGCGTCTAATTAAAATGCTTCATTTATGCTTATTATAGCAATCAACCATTGAGGTGTTAAGCATCTACAGTATTGATTGACTAATAAGACTTATTTGGAGGAACTTATGATGAAAGAAAAAGAATTTTATACACTAAAACGTGCTGTTACAAGCATCGCATTTAATTTACCTGTAGGCACCATGTTTATGTATCACGATTTGAATGTGAGGGCTAATGTTTTGTGCTCGACTGAAATTCAACAAGATGTTGGTCGTTGGTTTGCACATTTTGTAAAATATACACCTAACCTTCCATTCATTGTAGTTGGAAAAAAAGGTTCATCTTTGCTCTACCTTAAAACTGCACCAAATCCGATGAATCATCAAAATAACTGGAAAGGTGGTAACAACTAATGACTAACATCATCTTTAGTGAATATCCATACTGGCTTACTGAAGATTCATGGTATGAAGTTATACCACCGAAAGGTAAAAATGATCAGCAAAAGTCCATACGCTTATCTAGTCCAATTTTAATTAAAAACAAGTTTCTTGACCCCAAATCTGGGGTTGAGAAACTAGTTATTTCCAACGGACAAAATATTGAACGTATTGAAACATCAGATATTTTAACATCGCAAAAGTTACCTTCACTAATCATGTATGGCTTCAGCATCAATGAGAAGTACATTAAATCATTAAGCAATGCACTACAATTAATGCGCCAATCACTGCCTCTGTCATCGTTGTATACGGGTGTCGGTGTGTTAAATACTGATAAAGGTGTCGTCATTTCATTAGATGAACCATATCTTTCAAAAGAAATTACACAGTCGCAGGCGGATGAAATCATTTGTGAAACACAGTACGATCTACAACCTAAAGGCACTTTTGAAGACTGGTGGCAAATGTATCTTGATGAAGTAAAAGGAAACTTGTTACTCGAACTTGCTGTAGTGTTTGGTATTTCTTCATTAGTAACTGCGTTTTTAAAAACAAAACATGAGGTTGAATTCGCAGGTACGATTTTCTCATTTACGGGAAATTCAAGCACGGGTAAATCAACTGCAGCGGCTTTAGGAGTCTCAATAACCGGCAACCCTACTAAAGGTAGTAATACGCTGTTTAGATCATGGAATGGCACTAGAAACGCGCTTGAAGGATATCTAAGTAACAACTATGGTGTACCTATTGTATTGGACGAACTGTCATCTGCAACCTTTAAAGATACAACTGGTTTGCTCTATTCAATTGCCGAAGGTCAAGGAAGACAACGTTCTAATATACACGGAGAAGTCAAGTCACTAAAAAACTGGGGAACCTCAGTAATTAGTACTGCCGAACACAGTATTTTCAATAATAGTGCACGTAATGATGGTTTGAATGTACGTACCATTGAAATATCTGAAGCTTTTACAACTAACGCTGACAACGCAGATACTATTAAAAAAGCAACATCAGCTAATTATGGTCATATCATGCCATTAGTAGCTGAATATCTACTCAATCGTGAACAAGAAGTCATTAAATGGTTCCAAAATGAGCACCTAAGGTTCAAAACTCAACTAGAAAAGGAAACCAGCAATACAGGAATTCGGATGTTCAAACGCTATGCAACCATTACAACATCAGCACGTATATTGGAACGTGTCATTGCCACACCTGTTGATTTGAATGCTGTAAGGGACTATCTTATTAACTATCATTTAGATTCTGTTAGTGAGCGAAGCCTAGCTGATAAAGCAATTGAAGTCATTGTCCAATTTGTAGCACAAAATCGTGGTAAGTTTTCTGACGACACTAGGTTATCAACGCTTATTGAAAATTATGGAATGATTTCACTTGAAGATGATCATATCCAGGTGAAAATGATTGCCTCGGTTTTTAAAAATATGTTAAAAGAACATAATTTCCAAGATACAAATAATGTCATTGATGCACTGAGGGATAAAGATTACATCCAGTCAGACGCCAATCGTAAAACAACAAAACGTAGTGTCAAAGACAAAGAAGGCAAACCAAAAACCATCGTATTTTATCATCTTAAGCTTGATAAATCATACGCTCCTATTTTTGGTCTATCTGAAAAAAGTAAATTCAATATACCCTTATCATTTATCTCTGAACACCAACATCCAATACTACGAGACATGATTTCAAAAGCAAGAGAATGGGATAAAAACGGTGATATTGACTTTTAAAGCTTAAAATATGTTATTAAATAAATTTGCTACAACACCTATTTAAAGGTGTTGTAGCACAAATATTAAATCAATGGAGGAATTGTACTATGAATACAGTAGCACTAGCTCACGAAATTGAAGATGAAAGATTTGAATACTTAGAAAGCACACCCCTAGATACTGTGAAGGAATGCTGTAAACAAGAAGGTCGTCAAATAAGTAACACTTACACTGAGGAGTACAAGTTAATAAATGACATTTTGGAGAAAGTAATCAAACCTACGTCCATTGTTGCATATGGAGAATATGAAGATTACATTCATTTAAAAAAATTTGCTCAAAGAAGAATATCGAATTCGTTACTACTTTTGAGATGCAACTAAAGAATTGTTGTTAATACTATGAATAATGAGGTGATATACATGGACGAATTAATCATACTATTAGCCGATCTGGTTATTGAAGAAATCAATCACGCTGATGACTAATAATACCGCCCAACACCCGACTGGTGTTGGGCTTATCTATAATTTCGTTCATAAATATATATTATCTCTTTGAAAGGAGGAAATACTATGAAACGAGCCATTGGTTATTTGCGCCAAAGTACAACGAAACAACAATCACTCCCAGCTCAAAAGCAAGCAATAGAATTATTAGCTCCAAAGCACAATATTCAAAATATCCAATACATTAGTGATAAGCAATCAGGCAGAACAGATAATCGAACAGGCTATCAACAAGTCACCGAACGCATCCAACAAAGACAATGTGACGTATTATGTTGTTATCGCTTGAATCGACTTCATCGCAACTTGAAAAATGCATTAAAACTCATGAAACTCTGTCAAAAATATCATGTTCATATTCTAAGTGTTCATGATGGCTATTTTGATATGGATAAAGCGTTTGATCGCCTAAAACTCAATATATTCATGAGTCTGGCTGAACTTGAATCCGATAATATTGGAGAACAAGTCAAAAATGGACTTAGAGAAAAGGCAAAACAAGGTAAACTCATAACGACCCATGCGCCTTTCGGTTATCACTATCAAAATGGTACTTTCATCATTAATAATGATGAATCACCTACCGTCAAAGCTGTATTCAATTATTATCTTCAAGGATATGGCTACAAGAAGATTGCACAATATTTAGAAGACGATAATAAACTTATTACCCGCAAGCCTTATCAGGTACGAAATATAATTATGAACCCAAATTATTGTGGTCGTGTCATCAATCAATATGGTCAATATAACAATATGGTACCACCTATTGTTTCGGCAACGAAATATGAACATGCTCAAGCAATCCGTAATAAGAAGCAACTTCACTGTATACCTTCAGAGAATCAGCTGAAACAAAAGATCAAATGTCCTTGTTGTGACTCAACACTGACAAATATGACAATAAGAAAAAAACATACATTGCGATATTATATTTGTCCTAAAAATATGAATGAATCTCGCTTTGTCTGTTCATTCAAAGGAATAAATGCACAAAAATTAGAAGTTCAAGTCTTAGCTACATGTCAGAACTTCTTTCAAAACCAACAGCTCTATTCAAAAATTAATAATGCAATTCATCAACGCCTCAAAAAACAAAGAGTGATAGAAGCTAAAAGTACGCTAACTCAAGAACAACTGATAGATAAACTTGCCAAAGGTATGATTGATGCTGAATCATTCAGAAAACAGACTCATTTGATGAATCAAAAGCACAAAACCATATCCTCCATAAGTGATAATCAGTTACAAACATCACTACAAAAGGTTATACAGAAAAGTTTCACGTTAAACATGCTGCATCCCTATATTGATGAAATTCGCATTACAAAAAATAAAGCCCTTGTTGGGATCTATTTCAAAAATGAACCATTGAACATTGTGAACCAAACCTCGCAATCATCGATTGCTTAATCAGAAAGGATGAAAAAATCATGCAACAACTCAAACAAAAACGTGTCGGTATCTATGTTCGTGTATCAACGGAAATCCAAAGTACTGAAGGCTATAGTATCGATGGACAAATCAATCAAATTCGAGAATATTGTGATTTCAATAACTTTGTTGTTGTAGATGTATACGCGGATAGAGGTATCTCTGGAAAATCTATGAACCGACCAGAACTACAACGTTTGTTAAAAGATGCGAACGAAGGTCAGATTGATTCTGTTATGGTCTACAAAACAAACCGACTAGCACGTAACACTTCTGACTTACTCAAAATTGTTGAAGACCTTCATCGTCAAAATGTCGAATTCTTCAGCTTATCTGAGCGTATGGAAGTCAATACAAGCAGTGGTAAATTGATGCTACAAATTCTAGCGAGTTTTTCAGAATTTGAAAGAAATAATATTGTCGAAAATGTATTCATGGGTCAAACCCGACGCGCTCAAGAAGGCTATTATCAAGGCAATTTGCCGCTGGGCTATGACAAAATACCGGATAGCAAGCATGAACTCATGATAAACCAACATGAAGCGAATATTGTCAAATATATATTTGAGTCATATGCTAAAGGCCACGGATATCGTAAAATTGCGAATGCACTCAATCACAAAGGATACGTGACTAAAAAAGGAAAGCCTTTCAGTATTGGTTCAGTGACCTATATCTTATCTAATCCATTCTATGTTGGTAAAATTCAATTCGCAAAGTACAAAGATTGGAATGAAAAGCGTCGTAAAGGGCTGAATGATAAACCAATAATAGCTGAAGGTAAGCATTCCCCTATTATTATTCAAGACTTATGGGATAAAGTCCAATTACGTAAAAAACAAGTCAGTCAAAAACCTCAAGTCCACGGTAAAGGAACTAATCTATTAACAGGTATCGTTCATTGTCCACAATGTGGTGCACCAATGGCAGCTAGTAACACAACGAACACATTGAAAGATGGTACCAAGAAGCGAATACGTTATTATTCTTGCAGTAACTTCCGAAACAAAGGCTCAAAAGTATGTTCTGCGAATAGCGTTAGAGCTGATGTGATTGAGAAATACGTCATGGATCAAATACTCGAAATTGTCAAAAGTGATAAAGTCATTAACCAAGTCTTAGAACGTGTCAATCAAGAAAATAAAGTCGATATTGGTGCATTGAACCACGATATCGCTTATAAACAACAACAATACGATGAAGTCAGCGGGAAACTCCATAATTTAGTTAAAACCATTGAAGATAATCCGGACCTAACATCTGCATTGAAAGCAACTATTCATCAATATGAAACACAACTCAATGACATTACAAATCAAATGAATCAACTCAAACAGCAACAAAATCAAGAGAAACTATCTTATGATACGAAACAAATCGCTGCCCTATTACAACGAATATTTCAAAATATAGAATCAATGGATAAAGCACAACTCAAAGCATTATATCTTACAGTCATTGACCGTATTGATATTCGTAAAGACGGTAATCATAAAAAACAGTTCTACGTTACACTAAAACTCAATAATGAAATTATTAAACAACTTTTCAATAATACCCCTCTCGACGAAGTGCTCCTCAGCACTTCGTCTTTATTTTTGCCTCAAACGCTCTTTCTTCAAATCTAATATCTATGTACTGTCCTTTCGTCATTCAATAACACCCATCTAACGAATCTTTTCAACATACTAACAAGTCACAACTCAATGTGAAGCTTATATTGTATGACGAAAGAACATCCCAAAATAAAATATGAACGGGATAGCAATGGGATTTGATAAATACATGTAGGATAAGGATTACGCAAGCGTAATCCCGAAATCCCATTATTATTTATAAATAAATAATATAAAAAGAAAAAGTAAGTCGTACTGACACCACCAAATCCAAATGATATATAAATATATCGCTATATTTCCTGAGAAATGAGCGGGATAATGGGATTTCCTTGTCATATCAACAATTGTGATAATTTTCTATTGGGATATTTTCTTAATAACAATGGGATTCACAAACGAAACAAAATTTTTTTGAAGCATATATTATCTATATGGTGTATTACATGTATACATCAAAAACATTATAGGAGGTCATAACCATGACACTAGAAAAACAACTCAAAGAGTATATAACTAACTTATTCAATCTGCCAAAGGACGAAAAATGGGAATGTGAATCTATCGATGAAGTGGCAGATAATATCCTTCCTGATCAATATATCAGACTTGGTCCGCTTACCAACAAAATCCTTCATACGTATACTTACTACTCTGACACACTTCATGAAAGGCATATATACCCCTTTATCCTCTACTATCAAAAACAACTTATTGCGATTGGTTATATTGATGAAACAAACGATATGGACTTCTTATATCTTCATAACACAGTTATGCCACTACTAGATCAAAGACACTTACTTGAAAAGGAGAATTATAATAATGAATAAATGGATACACATAGCTCAGATAAGCGTCACAGTCATTACAGAAGTTATTACAATAATGAAAGATATAGAAAAGGAGAAATGAGCATGAAACGTTATATTACACGTAGTATTGCCAATTACTTGCCAGCAATGTTGCAGCAACAGTTATGGAAACTTGTAGCGCAACGCGAAAACGAACAATTCAAGGAACTAGAAGAGATTGATTACTTTCATATATTCCAGTTCAATATGCATAATAGTCAATTATATATCAAACATAAGCAAGAACGTCCAGAGTACGTAAAAATTCATAAGGCAAATTATTCAAAAGCTATCAATATTAATAAGGTCTACATTATCCGAGAAGATGATGTAGACCTTTCTTATTACGTCATGTTGTTACCTGAAGAATATTAAATAAAGGAGTTAGATAAAATGAAATCAATCAAAAGTGTATTAGAAACTGAAGCGATATTTAGTCAGGATAAAATGCATCGTTATCTTCTCAAGAAAACTTGGGATATTGATAAAGAAGTACTTACAATTATAACGATGTATCCTCATTATGATGGTGTTATCAACGTTGACCTTACAACACAACTTATTGTCAATAAAGTAGCTGAAAAAGATGAATATGGTGGCGTTAATTTTATAAATCTTTTTTCAAATATTGATACCCCCATTAATTTAAAACATATCGAAAACAGCCATGACAAGCACACGGATATTCACATTATGAAAGCTGTCAAAGAAGCCGATAGTGTTTTATTGGCTTGGGGTTCCTACGGAAAAAAACCTCTTGTGGAAAATCGAGTGAATGAAGTATTAGACATGTTAAAACCTCACAGTAAGAAAATCAGTATATTAACAAATCCTCAAACAAATGAAATCATGCATCCATTAAATCCATACGCTAGAAAGGCATGGACAATTAAACCATTAAAGGAGACTAAATAGAATGAATCAAACATGGAAAGAAGTATACCAATATTTAATGCATCAACCACACATCGATGTTATTAAAGGCATTATCGCCTTTTCATCAAACAAAAAAAATAATTCAGAATTAGATGAGCTATATTCCATTTATATGAATGATGATTCTATCACATCCATTGTTCACCCTGACTTAATAGAAAGTATAGAGCTTATCCATAATGAGTAGAAAAAGAATAGATGTTGTCAAAGTCCAAATGGTTAAAGAAGATACACTTTGGTATTTAAAAAGACGTATTGAAGAACCAAAAGACGCTGCTGATATTATGCGTGACTTCATAGGAAATGCTGACCGAGAACACTTCATTTTAATTTGCTTGAATAGCAAAAATGAACCTACACATATTGAAACCGTCTCTATAGGAACCATTAATTTTGCGGTTATACATCCTCGAGAAATATTTAAAACAGCCATATTAAGTAACGCAACGGGTATGATTATTGGCCATAACCACCCAAGTGGAGACATATTAACCATAGTATAATAAATAATAGTAGTTAAAGTAGTTCAGGAGGAGATGTTAAAGGGAGATTTTACTTTAAATAAAAATTAACAAGGTTTATAATTTGTAGTACTTAAAGTGTTTAAAGAGGGGGGCGCGTGTGAGGGTTCAAAGGATAGAAGTGGAGAATAAGCCGTATCCATTGTATTTATTACTAGATAAAGAATACCAGCTAAATGAATGCTTCTAGTAAAAGGAAAATTATCAGTCAGAGTGAGATCAGCAAAAAAATAGCTGTAATGAATGAAGAAATGCAAGGGTTTTGGGCTAATAATAGTTGGGATATAAGAAAATGTCCACATCCTTCTGCCATAGAATTAAGTAAGAATCCTGCTTTAAGAAATCGTTGGGTTCGTTTTGAACGTGTTAAAAATCTGTGGTTAAGAACAGAATTGAAATATTTTTATTTTTACCATTTAAACAATGGAATATGGAATGCAAAAACTGTCTGGATTAGAAAAGGAACAGTAATTAATAAAATGTTGGATTTTTTAGATTTAAAGTATCCCAGCATTACTTCAATTACTGATGTTCCTATTGATAAAGCAATGACGGAGTATAGAACATATTTGACAAAACAGGGTGTTAGAATTACCACCACTAATTATAAGATTACTGCTAATCAAGAAAAAACACCTGTAAAAGCTAATTCTTACTATGTTACTAATCTTAAACAATTTATTGAGTTTTATGAGGATTTTTATTTTGATGGAGAGGAGTGGGATAAAGACGTTTGGGATAGACGAAACTTACCTTTGCCAGATGATAAGGTTAACCCAACACAATATGAATATACAATTAACTTTAAAGGGTTTCGGAATACATATTTTAAACAGCTTGTAAAAAGATATTGTAAGTTAAGATTGAACATGGATAGCTTTTCCTATGTAAGTGATATTGCCCAAAAACTTAAAGAGTTCTTTAATTTTCTGGACATAAAGTTTAAACACGTTCAGAGAGTACACCAATTAACGAGAGTGGAAATTGAAGCATATTTAAGTGAACTAAACATGATGGGGATAAAACCTAGTACAATAACTGGGAGGATCTCTATATTGGAAGGACTATTTAGTACCCTTCATAGGCTAGAATGGGATGATGTTCCTTCCAAATTATTAATTTATCCCGAGGACTATCCGAAAATACCAAGAGCAAAACCTCGCTTTATAGACGAATTCGTTCTAGAGCAATTGAACAGTCATCTTGATAAATTACCCGAATATATAGCTACGATGACTATGATTGTTCAAGAATGTGGAATGAGGATAAGTGAATTGTGCACCTTGAAAAAAGGCTGTTTATTAGAGGACAAAGATGGAGATTACTTTTTAAAGTATTATCAATGGAAAATGAAAAAGGAGCATATAGTTCCAATATCTAAAGAGGTAGTTTTACTTATTAAAGTTCGGGAAGATAAAGTTTCAGAGGAATTTCCAGATAGTGAATACCTCTTTCCAAGAAAAGATGGATCGCCATTAAAACAAGAAACATTTAGAGGCGAATTAAATAAATTAGCTTATGAGCAAAATATAGTGGATAAATTAGGCGAGATTTATAGATTCCATGCCCATGCCTTTCGCCATTCAGTAGGAACAAGAATGATTAACAACGGGGTGCCCCAGCATATTGTGCAGAAATTTTTGGGACATGAAAGCCCAGAAATGACAAGCAGATACGCTCATATCTTTGATGAAACTCTAAAAAATGAATTTACTAAATTTCAAGAAAAACTGGTTACCAATAATGGAGATGTGCTCAATCTAGATGATGATAGTGAAGTCGATGATGTAGAGCTTCAATGGTTCAAGAAAAATATAAATGCACAAGTGCTTCCAAATGGTTATTGTAGATTGCCAGTAATAGCAGGTGGTTGTCCACATGCGAATGCATGCTTAGATTGCACTCACTTCTGTACCAGTAAGCAATTCTTACCACAGCACGAAGAACAGTTAGAGCGTACAGAAGAGTTATTAACCATAGCAAAGGATAAACAATGGCAAAGACAAATAGAGACTAATAGCCGTGTTAAAGAGCGTTTAGAACAAATCATTGGAAGTTTAACGGGGTAATTATCAATGAATAAACAAGTTAGAAATACAACAGAAATTGTACGTTTGGCGAAGCAGAAATCACAAAAGACAAGAGAAAAAGTAGACAAAGCGATTTCTAAATTTTCGATTGAAGGTAAAGCTATTAATTTTAATTCAATAGCAAAGGAAGCTAATGTTTCTAAATCATGGCTTTATAAGGAACACGATATTAGGCAAAGAATCGAATCCCTTCGTGAGCGTCAAATAACATCAAATGTAGTCTCAAAACCCAAGAAAAGTTCTCGTTCGGAGGAAATCCTTATAAAAACCTTAAAAAGAAGAGTTATGGAATTAGAAAAAGAAAATAAAAAATTACAGAACCAAATTCAAAAATTATATGGAGATCTGTATAATAAAGAGTAGTTTTTATTATTAATCTGTAGACAGATTGTGAAAGGATGCACTTAAACTAACGGGGCAGTTATGTTTAAGATACTTTAAAATTTGGTTAAAATCTCCGAAAGGATTGGTTTCTAACATTAGAAACCAATCCTTTTTAATATTAATTATATATCATTCAAACAATCATTTGACTATTTGTTTATAGTGGGATATATTATAATCATCAAACAAACAGTCATTTGAATAAGGAGGGTAATTATGACAAAAGATATGTGTGAAGTTACCTATATTCATGAAGATAAGGTAAACAGGGCTAAAAAAGACCTTGCTAAACAGAATCCTATGGATGTAGCGAAAGTTTTTAAGGCTCTATCAGATGATACAAGAGTTAAAATTGCTTATGTTTTGTCTTTAGAGGGAGAGTTATGTGTTTGTGATGTAGCTAATATCATTGAATCTTCAACGGCTACGGCATCCCATCATTTAAGATTATTGAAAAATTTAGGTATAGCAAAATACCGTAAAGAAGGAAAATTAGTCTATTATTCACTAGATGATGAGCATGTTAAACAGCTTGTAGAAAAAGCTTTCTTGCATCAAAGGGAGGTTGCTAGTATTGGATAGTTCAACAAAAACATTAACAGAAGATAAACAGGTTTACCGTGTGGAGGGTTTCTCGTGTGCGAATTGTGCTGGGAAGTTTGAAAAAAATGTAAAAGAACTATCAGGGGTGCATGATGCTAAAGTCAATTTCGGAGCTTCCAAAATTGATGTCTTTGGCAGTGCAACCGTTGAAGATCTGGAAAAGGCTGGTGCTTTCGAGAATCTTAAAGTGGCACCAGAGAAGGCTAGAAGAAGGGTCGAACCAGTGGTAACAGAAGATAAAAATGTTTACCGTGTGGAGGGATTTTCTTGCGCAAACTGTGCTGGGAAGTTTGAAAAAAATGTAAAACAACTAGCTGGAGTTCAGGATGCAAAAGTGAACTTTGGCGCTTCTAAAATTGATGTATATGGAAACGCATCGGTTGAAGAGCTTGAAAAAGCAGGTGCTTTCGAGAATCTTAAGGTAATTCCTGAAAAACTGGCGAATCCATCGATACAAGCGGTCAAAGAAGACACTAAGGCTCCTAAAGAAGAGAAAATACCGTTTTATAAAAAACACAGCACATTGCTGTTTGCCACATTACTGATTGCTTTTGGTTACCTTTCTCACTTTGTAAATGGAGAAGATAACCTTGTAACGTCCATGTTATTTGTAAGTTCGATTGTAATTGGCGGATATTCACTATTTAAAGTTGGTTTTCAAAATTTGATACGCTTTGATTTCGACATGAAAACCCTGATGACCGTTGCAGTTATTGGAGCTGCCATCATTGGTGAATGGGCAGAGGCATCCATTGTTGTCATTCTCTTTGCAATCAGTGAAGCACTTGAACGTTTTTCTATGGATAGAGCAAGACAGTCCATTCGTTCATTGATGGATATTGCCCCAAAAGAAGCACTTGTTAGGCGGAATGGTCAGGAAATAATGATCCATGTGGACGATATTGCCGTGGGTGATATTATGATCGTCAAACCAGGGGAGAAAATTGCCATGGATGGGATCATTATAAATGGTGTGTCGGCTGTCAACCAGGCTGCTATAACAGGAGAATCTGTCCCTGTTGCCAAAACGGTAGATGATGAAGTATTTGCAGGCACGCTTAACGAAGAGGGACTACTTGAAGTAAAAATCACCAAATACGTAGAGGATACAACTATCTCCAAGATTATTCATCTGGTTGAGGAAGCACAAGGGGAGCGCGCTCCAGCGCAAGCATTCGTAGATAAATTTGCGAAATATTATACGCCGATCATTATGGTTATTGCGGCGCTCGTTGCAGTCGTTCCACCTTTATTCTTTGGTGGAAGTTGGGATACTTGGGTTTATCAAGGATTAGCGGTACTTGTAGTTGGATGTCCGTGTGCATTAGTTATTACTACTCCAATCTCGATTGTCTCGGCAATTGGAAATGCAGCTAAAAAAGGTGTGTTGATTAAAGGCGGTGTCTATCTAGAGGAATTAGGAGCCATTAAGGCAATCGCATTTGATAAAACAGGAACACTGACAAAAGGTGTACCAGTGGTAACAGATTTTAAAGTGTTAAATGATCAAGTGGAAGAAAAAGAGCTGTTTTCCATTATTACAGCTTTAGAATATCGATCACAACATCCACTTGCTTCAGCAATAATGAAGAAAGCAGAGCAAGATAATATTACTTATTCCGATGTTAGAGTGAAGGACTTCACTTCTATTACAGGTCGGGGCATTCAAGGGAATATAGATGGAACAACCTATTACATTGGCAGTCCAAGGCTTTTTAAAGAATTAAATGTTTCCGATTTTAGCCTTGAGTTTGAAAATAAAGTGAAAGTTTTACAAAACCAAGGGAAAACGGCCATGATTATTGGAACGGACCAAACAATCCTCGGCGTGATTGCTGTAGCAGATGAGGTCCGCGAAACAAGTAAAAATGTGATTCTAAAACTTCATCAGTTAGGAATCAAGCAAACAATTATGCTGACAGGTGATAATCAAGGTACCGCAGAAGCAATCGGTGCTCATGTAGGCGTTTCTGATATTCAGTCCGAATTGTTGCCACAGGATAAGTTGGACTATATTAAAAAAATGAAAGCCGAGCATGGTAATGTAGCTATGATTGGCGATGGCGTCAATGATGCTCCTGCACTTGCTGCATCCACTGTTGGCATTGCAATGGGCGGTGCTGGAACAGATACTGCCATCGAGACAGCTGATATTGCATTAATGGGAGATGATTTAAGTAAGCTTCCATTTGCAGTAAGACTTAGCAGGAAAACGCTAAATATCATCAAAGCGAACATCACGTTTGCCATCGGAATTAAGATAATTGCCTTACTATTGGTTATTCCAGGCTGGCTAACCCTTTGGATTGCGATTCTTTCCGATATGGGAGCCACTATTTTGGTAGCATTAAATAGTTTGCGACTGATGAGAGTGAAGGATAAATAGGTACTATATGTGTGCAATTTACGGAAGGACTTTTCATTTTGAAGAAAAGTCCTATCCCTAAAATATTTGGAGATGATAAAATGATCGCGACGATACTGACGGCTACTGCGGTATATGTAGCAACAGGAATTGATTATCTCGTCATATTAATTCTTTTGTTTTCGCAAGTAAAAAAAGGTCAGGTAAAACATATTTGGATAGGACAATATATAGGGACTGCAATTGTGATAGGAGCAAGTCTTTTAGTTGCACAGGGGGTTGTAAATTTAATTCCTCAGCAATGGGTTATCGGACTACTTGGACTTTTACCACTTTACCTAGGCGTGAAAATATGGATTAAAGGAGAAGAGGATGAAGATGAAAGTAGCATTTTATCTTTATTCTCCTCTGGAAAATTTAATCAGTTATTTTTGACGATGATTTTCATCGTATTGGCTTCCAGTGCGGATGACTTTTCCATTTATATACCGTACTTCACGACCTTAAGTATGTCTGAAATCTTTATTGTCACTATTGTCTTTCTAATTATGGTTGGAGTTTTGTGCTATGTCAGTTACCGTCTAGCTTCCTTCGATTTTATATCGGAAACAATTGAGAAATATGAACGTTGGATTGTACCAATTGTATTCATTGGGCTAGGTATTTATATATTGTTTGAAAATGGAACATTCAATGCTCTGATTTCATTTCTTCTTTGAAGTGGCGAATCCAAACCATAAAGTAAAGTATAAAGAGGTTATCCTATTGATTGGGATAACCTTTTTATATTTAACTAATTATCATTTACGTTAAACACATGTACTTAAAGTAAGAACATTGATTTAAACCATTTTTTTCATAATTTACTCTTGATAAGATCCGACACCTTCTCCAGGAGATATCAAAATAACTCAGAGAATAAAAGAGATTAGTGAAATGATGGGCATTATATTATATGACCACATAATATTTTCAGAAAATGATCATCATTCAATTATCAAAAAAATTGCACTTTCTACTGGTATATATCCTTGCATTAATTTTATAAAAAATGCCCCTACTGAAGATATAAAAGCAATTGCTATGCTATTGTTCACTACCGTATTCATTGGTAATTTAAATAATGCTAATAATACAGGAATGATGATAAATGCTCCACCTGCACCCACAATTCCCGAAATTACACCAATTCCAAATCCAACTATAATAAATAGCAAAGGTTTAGATTTCGTCTCTTGTGTAGTAGGTTTAACTTTAATAAACATCAATATTAAAGCAAGTATGGCGATTATTACATATACCGTATTTACAAAAGTAGCATTAAACAAACTAGCTAAAATTGCCCCTAACATGCTTCCAATCAACATACCCCCTCCCATATATATAACAAGTTTAGGAGAGAAAGCTGGTTGTTTTCTTGCATTTAATGATCCACTAAGTGTACTGAAAAATACTTGACTAGAGGTAAGTCCCGAAGCAATATATGCACTATACGCAGGTATACCTATTAATGGTGGCAATATAAGAATAGCTGGGTAAATAATAATTGCGCCCCCAATACCTATTAATCCAGATATAAATCCACCCAGTACGCCAATTAGCAGCATAATAGTCATATTTGCTATATCCATTATTTACTTTTAACTAATAAATTAACTGCTTCATTAATTAATTCTTGAGAACTTTCATTATTTTCTTCTGCTGTTTTAACGCATTCTATTAAATTTTCACTAATTATAATCCCCATTAAACGTTGTATAGAACCTTTAGATGCACTAAGTTGCGTAATTATATCTTTGCAATCTTTTTCTTCTTCCATCATTTTTACGACACCATTTAATTGACCTTGTATTCTATTTATACGATTAATCATTTTTTTATCATAAGTCATATTCATTTCCTCCACATAAATTGATTAAGTTAATAATAATAAATTAAAACAAAATTGTCAAATACCCCTATAGGTATTTGGCAAATGATTCTATCCGTTTTATTATACCCTCATAGGTATTTATAGGAGGTAAGTATGGAACAATACAAAGAAGTACACATTAATTCATTAAACAAAGAAGAATTAGAAAAATTGGCAAAAATGGGTCAATTGATTGATGTTAGAACAAAAGAAGAATATGAATTAGGACACATTAACGGTTCAACTTTACACCCAGTAGAAGAGATTAAATCATTCAATAAGAATAGCAACAAAACGTATTATATACATTGTAAAAGCGGTAACCGAAGCACTAAAGCTTGCGATTATTTAGCCAAACAAGGTTATGATGTCGTGAATTTAAAGGGTGGATATAAAGATTATGAAGCAAAGAACTTCAATAGTGCTCCTTTAATAGAAAAAGATATTGAAATCAAAGAGAATCGTAAACAATTTGATTTTAGAGGTCTTCAGTGCCCTGGACCTATTGTTAATATCAGTAAAGAAATTAACAATATTTCAACGGGTGAGCAAATCGAGGTAACAGTTACAGATCCTGGTTTCAATAGTGATATTAAAAGTTGGGCGAAACAAACAGGGAATACCCTTGTAAATCTTACTGAAGAAGCAAATGTAATTAATGCAATTATTCAAAAAGAAAAGCCAAAAGAATTTGAAATCAATGACACTGCTACAGGTACAACAATTGTTTTATTTAGCGGTGAGTTAGATAAGGCAGTAGCAGCAATGATCATCGCAAATGGCGCTAAAGCAGCAGGTAAAGATGTAACTATTTTCTTTACTTTTTGGGGCCTCAACGCATTAAAAAAAGCGCAATCAACTCGCGTTAAAAAGAAAGGTATTTCCAAAATGTTTGACCTTATGTTACCTAAGGATCCAATACATATGCCATTATCAAAAATGAATATGTTTGGACTAGGTAATATTATGATGCGTTATGTAATGAACAAGAAAAATGTTGATTCTTTATACTCACTTATCGATCAAGCAATCGATCAAGATATAAAGTTAATTGCTTGTACCATGAGTATGGATGTTATGGGAATTTCAAAAGAAGAATTAAGAGATGAAGTCGATTATGGTGGCGTAGGTACTTATATTGGACATACTGAGCAAGCAAATCATAACTTATTTATCTAATCAATAAAATCTATTTTAAAAAGGAGTTTTTTTTGTTTTTCAAACAATTTTATGAAGACAATTTTTCACAAGCATCTTATTTAATTGGATGTCAACGTACAGGAGAAGCAATGATTATTGACCCTATACGAGATTTAACAAAATATTTAAAAGTTGCAGATAAAGAAGGATTCACAATTACTAAAGCTGCAGAAACACATATTCATGCTGATTTTGCTTCAGGTATTAGAGATGTGGCAAATAAATTGAATGCAAGTATATACGTATCTGATGAAGGTAAAGATGAATTTAATTATAAAAATATGCCTAAACAAACACATTTCGTTAAGCATCAAGATATTATCTATTTAGGAAAGATTAAATTAGAAGTCTTACACACTCCAGGCCATCCCCCTGAGAGTATTAGTTTTTTACTTACTGACGAAGGTGGGGGTTCCAGTATACCAATGGGATTATTTAGCGGTGACTTCATCTTTGTTGGTGATGTAGGTAGACCAGATCTATTAGAAAAAGCTGTAAATGTTGAAGGTTCTACAAAAATCGGAGCAAAACAAATGTATCAGTCCATACAATTTGCTGCAACATTACCAGACTATATTCAAATTTGGCCAGGTCATGGTGCAGGGAGTCCTTGTGGTAAAGCGCTAGGTTCATTACCTACAACTACTTTGGGTTATGAGAAAATAAACAACTGGGCTTTTAATGTTAAAGATGAAACTTCATTTATCGAAACTTTAACACTCAATCAGCCAGCTCCACCACACCATTTTTCACAAATGAAAAAAATAAATCAATTTGGTATGCAAATGTACCAACCATATAATGTTTACCCTAGTTCAAGCAATACACAAACTGCTTTTGATCTTCGAAGTAAAGAAGCATTCCATGGTGGTCATATGCATGGAACTATCAATATTCCTTTTAATAAAACTTTTATAAATCAAATTGGTTGGTATTTAGATTATGACTAAGATATTGAATTAATTGGCGATAAATCTACCGTTCAACAAGCTATTCATGCTTTACAATTAATTGGTTTTGAAAATGTAAAAAGTTACCGTTTGCCACAAACAAATATCGTCACATCATCTATTCATAGTTCTGAAATGACTGGTGAAGAACATAATGTATTAGATGTTCGTAATGATGATGAATGGCGTAAAGGTCATTTAAAACAAGCAATTCATATTCCTCACGGTAAACTTTTAAATGAAGATATACCTTTCGATAAAAATGACCTAATTTATGTACATTGTCAATCAGGTGTTAGAAGTTCAATAGCGGTAGGAATATTAGAATATAAAGGATTTACGAATATTGTTAACGTTAGAGGTGGCTATCAACATTTACCAGCATTTTTAAAATAGTTTTCTTCTGCAATAGAACTATAAAAATCCCTCAATCCGAAAATTCAATTCGGATTGAGGGATTTTTTTATAAAGACAATTACGAACTTTGATTATTCATTTGAATTAGTTTTTTATGCTTTTATATCTAAGTAAATATCATTAATCTGTAGTACTTTTTGGATAATTGCTAATGTACCACCTAGCAAAGTTGCAAATTTGACATTAGATGTTAACTTTATTTGAATTTCGTTACGTGAATATTGTTTGAACTGGTTCTTAATTGCTTCTAATATTTCAGGCATTTCATTGAACAATGGACAGTTAATGTAAATTGCATTCGGATTAAACTGGGTGTTTAAATTATGTATTAAAACAGCAATTTTATTTATAAATTGTTCCATTTCTTCAACTACGACTGGATTTTTTTCATTATAAAATTGAATTAATTTGCTAAGCGTCATCTTCTCATTTAGTTGATTACTTAAATTATGCAGTAAAGCTTCTTGTGAAAAAATATCTTCAATCTTATGAAAGATCTCCACATTATCGCTAACTTTTGAGACAAGTGTTTTTCCAATTTCACCCGCTTCCCCATTTGCACCACGATACAATTGATTATTAATAATAAGCCCAGCACCAATACCTTTATGTATACTTAAAGCAATAAGATTATTGTAGGATAAATTATGATTAAAATTACGTTCATATAACGCTGAAAGATTCGCTTCATTTTCAACTACGACTGGAACATTAGTAATTTCTTTTATTTTCTTAGCAATTGAAATTCCTTCAGTTTCATGGAATGGTAAATATGTCACATGCTGCTCATTATCCACAACTCCATGTATAGAAACAGACACACCTAATAGTCCGTTATAAGTATCAAGTTTCTCCTGAATATCAATATGTTTTTTTATTATGCTTAATATACTACTAACCTTTTCATCAGGTAAATCATAAGATTCATGCTTAATGACATTACCATCAAAATAATTGTACATCACTTCAACAGAACTATAAGTTAAATCCAAAGAAATAAAATAACCATAAAGATGATTAACCTTCAGAAGAATAGGTTTTCTACCACCACTCTTCGTGCTATCACCCTCACCAACCTCATTAACAAGAGATTTATACTTTAACTTATTCAAAATACTAGAAATCGTTGCCTTATTAATCTCAAGATTTTTAGATATTTGAGTACGCGAAATATTATGATGGTTATAAATTTCCCTTAGCACTCTTTTTTCATTATCATTTATATTTAAAATATTTTCCATAATTGCCTACCCCATAAGTTATTTTGAATTTAGTTTATAGTTTATCATGTATTTTTATACCAACTATTTTAACATAAATTAAATTAAACCTTAGAACAACTTAAAACCTCACTTAGGTTATCATCTTCGTTCTTTTATTTTTTTTATTATTTCAATAAATTACGTATTTCCAATATGACGATTTTTTATGCAAAGTCGTTGTATGTTTTTCAAATTTTTGACATTTATGCAATCTAAATAGCCAATTAGGGAATTTTTAACATTTTTTATTTGTTTGATATTATACTTAATGTATCTTAAATAGAAAGAGGGTATGCATATGGATTTCACTGGTGTTATTACAAGCATTATTGATTTAATCAAGACTTGCATTCAGGCTTTCGGTTAATTTTTTCAACTAAAAAACAGAGGAAATATTCAACGACTTGATTGTTTCCTCTGTTTTCTATGTATTGTTGTAAACACAACAATTTTATTTTTTATTCAATATATTTCTCAATTCTTCTATTTCATCTTGTGATAGATCTTCTTTTTCTACAAAGTTTAAGACAAGTGAATTGAAACCGCCTTTGTATACTTTATTGATAAAGTTTTTAGATGTTTTATATTTTATATCACTTTCTTCTACAAGAGAGTAATATTGAAAAATTTTATTGTCTTTTTTACGATCTATAAATCCCTTTTTATACAATCTCGTTATAAGTGTACGAATGGTTTTTGGACTCCAGTCCTTTTGCATTTGTATTTCTTCTATTATATTATTCGCACTTGCATATTTTTTCATCCAAATGATATTCATAACTTCCCATTCTGCAGATGATATTTCATACGTTTTATTATCCATTATATTAACTCCATTTCTTTTAAAATACGCTCAGAAATTTGTTGTGCTTTTTCGCCATTCGCATTGTCTTCGCCTTTTAAATGTGTAGCAAAATAATACGTATTATCTTTCGTTTCAACATAACCTACGAACCATCCATTTGCTTCTTTGTGATTCACGATTCCTGTTCCAGTTTTACCTACATATTTATAAGTATCTTTTTGTTTCAAAGTCATACTATTTTCAACTTTTTCAATAGCCTTATTATCAAAATGCATGTTATGTTGTTTCATATTTTTCAACAAATTAACCTGTTCTATTGCAGAAATTTTTAATGAAGATTCATTCCAATAATTTTCATTCCCTGATATTTCTTCATTACCATATTCAATTAGATCTAAATAAGATTTAACCTCATCTTGTCTTAAATGTTTGTTTAAATTTTCGTAATACCAATTTACTGAATATTTCATTGAAGAATTTAAATTTTGATCTTGGTTCCATTCTTTAAATGGATATTGATGTTTATCCCATTGTTGTTCAGTATGATTTAATGAGAGTAAATTTTGGTCGAATGCCATTAACGCTAAATAAATTTTGTAAGTAGAATTAGGTGAATATCGTTGTTTACTTTCTGGTTCATTATAAATAGAATAAGCTTGCTCCCGTTCATTATAAAGCACAAAACTTCCATCAAATCCTTTGAAATACGGAGCTAGTTGATTTAATTTTTTATATGATACATTTGTTTCATATTTGTCTTGTTGAACATGTGCAGATAGTAACGGTGCTTGTATTAAAAGCGATATACTACATACAATATACGCAACAATACGCTTGTTTCGATTAGGTTTAGGCATTGAATCATAAAGTGCAATATACTTAACACGTTCTTTAATATTTGAATTAAAACCTAGTAAATATTGTGCTGCCACATTATTTATGTGCTGAGATTTTAAAATAGAGCATTTTAATATCGATTCACCATAACGTATATGTTCATGGCGATTCAAAATTTTTAAAACGTTTCTATCACATACTTTTTCACAGTCATTGTCCATCATTGTTTTACTTATATATAGTGCAGGATTAAACCAGAATATCATTTTAAAAACAACATAAAGCTGGTTGAATATTAAGTCATGACTTTTCACATGTGATAGTTCATGTAGAATAATATATTCAATTTCTTTGTCATTCATGGTTTCGACTACGACAGTTGGTAGTACAATTTGGGATTTCACTAAACCAAATACCATCGGATTATCAATGTTTGAACTATAACTAATTGTTATATGCTTTTTGTAGAACTGCATCTTACTTTGACATACTTTAAGTCGTTCATTAAGATATGACGATTCCAATGACGAACTTTTAATAACATCAATTTGTCGGAATGCCTTAATCATATAAAATAAGCACAACAAACTACCAAATACCCATATCAAAAGAATCATATACGTTATATTTGAGGTCTCAAACTGATTAACATTAATTGCTAAGTCTTTCGTAACAGATGATTGTTGACCATCTAACATATGACTAACCGAAGAAGTCGTGTCAGATACATTTCGATTCATCATATCTTTTGAAAATGTAAAATTCGATATTTTGTAAAATGGTATTAATGGAATTAACGTGGAGACGAGCACTAATAACCAAATCTTATGTGACATAATATTTTGAGTATATTTTATATAGAGCATTCTCACTAAAAAAATTACACATATCGTGAGCAATGAACTGATTATACTTAACATTAAAAAAGATGATAACACCTTCTACACCTCCATATCACAAAAATTATAACATTATTTTGACATAAATACTACATTTGTAATATACTACAAATGTAGTCTTATATAAGGAGGATATTGATGAAAAAGATAAAAATTGTTCCACTTATTTTAATAGTTGTAGTTGTCGGGTTTGGTATATATTTTTATGCTTCAAAAGATAAAGAAATTAATAATACTATTGATGCAATTGAAGATAAAAATTTCAAACAAGTTTATAAAGATAGCAGTTATATTTCTAAAAGCGATAATGGTGAAGTAGAAATGACTGAACGTCCGATAAAAATATATAATAGTTTAGGCGTTAAAGATATAAACATTCAGGATCGTAAAATAAAAAAAGTATCTAAAAATAAAAAACGAGTAGATGCTCAATATAAAATTAAAACAAACTACGGTAACATTGATCGCAACGTTCAATTTAATTTTGTTAAAGAAGATGGTATGTGGAAGTTAGATTGGGATCATAGCGTCATTATTCCAGGAATGCAGAAAGACCAAAGCATACATATTGAAAATTTAAAATCAGAACGTGGTAAAATTTTAGACCGAAACAATGTGGAATTGGCCAATACAGGAACAGCATATGAGATAGGCATCGTTCCAAAGAATGTATCTAAAAAAGATTATAAAGCAATCGCTAAAGAACTAAGTATTTCTGAAGACTATATCAAACAACAAATGGATCAAAATTGGGTACAAGATGATACCTTCGTTCCACTTAAAACCGTTAAAAAAATGGATGAATATTTAAGTGATTTCGCAAAAAAATTTCATCTTACAACTAATGAAACAGAAAGTCGTAACTATCCTCTAGAAAAAGCGACTTCACATCTATTAGGTTATGTTGGTCCCATTAACTCTGAAGAATTAAAACAAAAAGAATATAAAGGCTATAAAGATGATGCAGTTATTGGTAAAAAGGGACTCGAAAAACTTTACGATAAAAAGCTCCAACATGAAGATGGCTATCGTGTCACAATCGTTGACGATAATAGCAATACAATCGCACATACATTAATAGAGAAAAAGAAAAAAGATGGCAAAGATATTCAACTAACTATTGATGCTAAAGTTCAAAAGAGTATTTATAACAACATGAAAAATGATTATGGCTCAGGTACTGCTATCCACCCTCAAACAGGTGAATTATTAGCACTTGTAAGCACACCTTCATATGACGTCTATCCATTTATGTATGGCATGAGTAACGAAGAATATAATAAATTAACCGAAGATAAAAAAGAACCTCTGCTCAACAAGTTCCAGATTACAACTTCACCAGGTTCAACTCAAAAAATATTAACAGCAATGATTGGGTTAAATAACAAAACATTAGACGATAAAACAAGTTATAAAATCGATGGTAAAGGTTGGCAAAAAGATAAATCTTGGGGTGGTTACAACGTTACAAGATATGAAGTGGTAAATGGTAATATCGACTTAAAACAAGCAATAGAATCATCAGATAACATTTTCTTTGCTAGAGTAGCACTCGAATTAGGCAGTAAGAAATTTGAAAAAGGCATGAAAAAACTAGGTGTTGGTGAAGATATACCAAGTGATTATCCATTTTATAATGCTCAAATTTCAAACAAAAATTTAGATAATGAAATATTATTAGCTGATTCAGGTTACGGACAAGGTGAAATACTGATTAACCCAGTACAGATCCTTTCAATCTATAGCGCATTAGAAAATAATGGCAATATTAACGCACCTCACTTATTAAAAGACACGAAAAACAAAGTTTGGAAGAAAAATATTATTTCCAAAGAAAATATCAATCTATTAACTGATGGTATGCAACAAGTCGTAAATAAAACACATAAAGAAGATATTTATAGATCTTATGCAAACTTAATTGGCAAATCCGGTACTGCAGAACTCAAAATGAAACAAGGAGAAACTGGCAGACAAATTGGGTGGTTTATATCATATGATAAAGATAATCCAAACATGATGATGGCTATTAATGTTAAAGATGTACAAGATAAAGGAATGGCTAGCTACAATGCCAAAATCTCAGGTAAAGTGTATGATGAGCTATATGAGAACGGTAATAAAAAATACGATATAGATGAATAACAAAACAGTGAAGCAATCCGTAACGATGGTTGCTTCACTGTTTTATTATGAATTATTAATAAGTGCTGTTACTTCTCCCTTAAATACAATTTCTTCATTTTCATTGTATGTTGAAAGTGACACTGTAACGAGTCCATTTTCTTTTTTTATGGATTTCTTATTTGTAATTTCAGCGATAACGTACAATGTATTACCTGGGTATACAGGTTTAATAAATTTAACGTTATTCATTTGTGTTCCTGCTACAACTTCTTCTCTGTTTTCAACGTAAAGTGTATAAAACAGAATGCGATACTATCAAGGGAGTTAAAACAATATACAGAACAGTAAAACACTATAAATAAAAATAAAAGTGCAATAAAAGTGCAATTTTTGCACCTAATCATACTCTGTTTATATATGAAAACTAGATTCTGAATCCAATATTTGGTTAACGAGAGGCGTTCGAATTTGAACGTCTTTTATATATTACTTTCAAATAAATATGAGGTAGAATACTATCTATTTTCTTTTTAACCCAATTGTTATAATGGAGAGTGTAAAATATTTTGTGTAAATAGAAAAAAGGAAGTCCCTTCTGTAGAATAGAGTTACCACAACACATTCACAGAAGAGAGGACTTCCCTATGAACGATTTTACTACAGAAATTCTAAAGACTCTAGCGAACAAAGGCGATTTGAATGAATTATTCCGTGTCCATTTGGAGAAAGCAGTCAATACGCTTCTCAAAACGGAGTTAACGGCTTTCCTAGATTACGAAAAGTATGATCGCATTGGTTTTAACACGGGTAATTCTCGTAACGGCTCCTATGACCGTACGGTCAAGACCGAGTATGGGGAACTTCATCTCCAGATTCCGCGCGACCGCAATGGTGAGTTCAAGCAACAGACTGTTCCTGCTTATAGACGGACGAATGACACGTTAGAGGAGACCGTCATTCACCTCTTCCGAAAAGGTATTACCATGTCGGAAATCGCAGACTTGATTGAGAAAATGTATGGGCATTACTACACGCCCCAAACCATGTCCAATATAACAAAATCATTTACAGAAGAGGTAACGGCGTTTAATGGGCGGGAGCTTCATGACCGTTATGCTGCTATTTATATGGACGCAACGTATATTCCGTTAAAGCGGAAAACCGTCGCCAAGGAAGCTATTCATATCGCAGTTGGCATTCGCCCGGACGGATCAAAGGAAGTATTGAGCTATGCGATTGCACCGACTGAATCCATCACGATTTGGGAGGAAATTTTATTGGACCTTCAAGAGCGCGGTTTGAAAAATGTCCTCCTGTTCATCACGGATGGCTTAAAGGGGATGGTAGGAGCGATTAGTCGGTTCTATCCCAAAGCTCGTTTTCAACATTGTTGTGTACACGTTTCCCGTAATATCAGTCATAAAGTGCGTGTCGATGATCGTAAGGAAGTCTGTGATGATTTTAAAATGGTGTATCAAGCCTCATCTAAAGAGGTGGCGTTGGAAGCACGTGGTACTTTTGCGGAAAAATGGAAAACCAGCTATCCAAAAGTGGTTGAATCGATTCTTTCGAACGATCACTTGCTCACTTTCTATGATTTCCCCTTGGCCATACGCAAGAGTATTTATTCTACGAACTTGATTGAATCCTTTAATAAACAAATCAAGAAATACAGCCACCGCAAGGAACAGTTCCAAAATGAAGAGTCGATGGAACGTTTCTTAGTCTCGTCTTTTGATACTTACAACCAAAAATTCCTAGGTCGCAGTCATAAAGGTTTCCAACAGGCCGAAGGCGAGCTCGAACAAATGCTAAGCCAACTGATTGAGAATTAGAAACAATCTGCAGTAGGGAAGAATCATTTACACAAAATTATTGACGCTCCCTTATAATGAGAACTTTTACTAACATAATTTATGATAAACTTACTATATAATCATATTAATTAAATAGTTAGGAGATCTGCTTATGTTTATATCTACTCTTCAAATTCGAAATTTTAGAAATTATGAATCCGAAATCTTTCGATTCGATAATGAGACAAATACTATTATAGGTGAGAATGATTCAGGGAAAACCAATGCTCTTACTGCATTGAGAATCTTATTAGATGATAGTTATTACTATAGTAGTAAAACACTAAAAGAATCAGATTTTTTTCATGGAATTCAAAATGGGTGGCAAGGGCATTGGATTATTATCTCTGCGACATTTGAAGGAATCAGCGAAGAAGAATTTGACAATGAGATTTGTGCTTCCATTTCTTTAAATTCTGAAAGTCAAACAATCTTAGAAGAATTGATTTCAAATGCAGATAAAGGTGTAGGTAGTATTTCTCTATTTATTAGACCTAACAAAGCTATTAGAAAGCAATTATTTGATATTTCCACTGAATTAGACTCTCATCAATTTAACGAATTTAGAAATTCTATTCGTCTATCCGACTATGAATTTTACTACACATCTAAATCAAATCTAAATTTCTGTATCAATGAAAATTATGATAAATTGGTAGGAAGACTCAATGACAATATAGCTAGTAATCCTGAAGAAGACGATGAAGCTCTGTTGGGCTCAAGAATTGACATGTCAGATATTTTCAAGCATATTTCGGTTGTTTATGTTGACGCTCTTCGAGATGTTCTTAGAGAAATGAAAAACAATCGAAACCCAGTCAAAAGAATCATGGAAACAATTGAATCAAAAATATCATCAGATAATGTTGAGTCATTAAAAACAATTATACAGCAATTAAATGAGACTATTACCAGTGTTCCTGAAATTAGGAAAATTGGCGAAAATATTAATCGGCAACTAAATAGCATAATTGGTTCAGTGTATTCTCCTAATCTTCTTCTTTCCTCAACTATGTCAGATGATATGGGTTCTTTAGCAAAATTTCTTTCAATGAAGCCAGAACAAAATATCGACTTAGACTTACTAGGGTTAGGACATCTAAATATGATTTATTTAGCTTTGAAAATAGTCGAATTTGAAGCGTGTCGTTCAAGAGAACTACTTAATATTATGTTGATTGAAGAACCAGAAGCTCATATTCATCATCATATTCAAAAAACTCTGTTCGAAGGATTAAATCTTCAAAAAAACTATACTCAGATTCTCATGACCACACATTCTGTACATTTAGCTGAAGTGTCTGAAATATCTCGGATGAATGTATTAAAATCGTTTAATGGCAAATCTATCGTTATGAATCCAGCAAATAATCTGAACTCATTTGCTAAAGAAAAGTTAAAAAAGAACAATCTAAATCTAATAAACGCAGTAGAGAGATATTTAGATGTTAAAAGAAATGGATTGCTTTTTTCTAAAGGTGTTATCTTAGTTGAAGGAGATGCTGAAGAAATACTTATTCCTCAAATAGTAAAAAAATTATTTGGTATAAACTTAGACGAACTTGGAATAGGTTTGATTAATGTTGGTAGTACTTCGTTTGAATATATCGCTAGCTTGTTTGACGATGATAGAATACAGAGAAAGTGTGCTATTGTAACTGATTTAGATGAACAGGCAATCCCATCAGAACATCGATTGTATAAAAGCACTGCACAAGAGAAAGGTCAAGCAAGAAAAGAAAAATTATCCTCCCTTTTTAATGAAAACAATTGGGTTAATTGTTTTTATGCTAATACAACATTTGAAATTGAGTTTTTAGATGTGAATAAAGAAAATATTCTAACTTATGTCAGTCCAATTATAGATGACGCATTCAAAGATAAAAAAACAATAACTGCTTATAAAGAAGAAATACAAAGTGAACAATATTTAGAAAGAAATTTAGCGATGTTAAAACTAGCCAATCATGTTGGTAAGGGGTGGTTTGCAATTGAGTTAGGTGAAAAAATTGACTTTTTAATCAAAATTCCTAAGTATATTCTTAATGCTATTGCTTTTGCATGTCAGGAAATAGTAGATCTCTCAATTTATAAAAAAATTCTACTCCATACAATCGACTTGTACGAGGAAACTACAGAATTGTCAGCTTTATCAGCTAGTTTAAAAACAAGTGATACAGCTGATTTGAATATAGCAATAATTTCTTTATTAGAGTACTTTGGTAAAGATGAGGATGTTGTGTATCTAATCAATCAGATAGAAAATTACACAAAAATACTTTATGCTGAGGTTTCAAAATGACAAATATCTTCGAAAAAATCGTAAATGATTTAAATTTAGAACAAAAAGATGTTGTGGAAAGTGAAGATAACCTTTATGTAAATGCATGTCCTGGGAGTGGGAAAACAAGGGTACTTACAAGGAAAATTGCTTACCAAGCAATTAAACACGATGGATCACTAAAAAGAATAATTGCTATCACATACACTAATAGAGCTGCTGAAGAAATTAAGGAACGCCTAAGTTTACTTAGTATAGATGATGATATTAATATTTGGGTGGGGACAATACATCAGTTTTGTCTTGAATTTATTATTTATCCTTTTAAAATGAATCTCTCAAGAGTATCAAAAGGATTTACAATTATTGATGATTATACTCAAAGAGCTTACGTCAGCCAAATTAATAATATGCTGAATTTAAATCTCAAAACGTATGAACTGAACAAAATTGATTTGTCACTTTCTCATGATTTTAAAATTAATGAAGTTCAGTATACTCAAGTTTCTGAAATGTATCACACTATGTTGGAAAAAAATAAAGAAATTGATTTTGATATGATTTTACTAGTAGCGTATAAAATTTTAACTGTAAACAGTAACGTTGCACGTAATATTGCTAGTAATATAAGGGCGATTTATGTGGATGAATTTCAAGATACTAGAGAATTACAATACAATGTAATAGCTAAATTACTTCAAAACAACCCTCAAATTCAGTCAATGTTTGTTGGAGATATTGACCAAGCAATTTATGGATCATTAGATGGTATAGCTAAATCAGTTGAAGAACTAGAAATGCTAACTAGTCACACTTTTCAATCAAAGACGCTACATGGCTGTTACAGGTCTAATCAGAGATTAGTAGACTTCTACTCTAATTTTCAGAGTTGTCCTTACGAGATTGAAAGCAGAGGGAATAATAAAAACGACCGTGGTTTTATAAGTTATGATTGCAAAGTTACTAAGGAGGATTTACCCAACATAATAAAAAATATAATAAAGGAAAAGATTGAAAGCGGCATTCATGAAAAAGATATTTGTGTACTTGCTCCTCAACACTATCCTCTGTTTTCACTGGGTGAGTATTTAAAGAAAGAATTACCGTATTGCAATTTTGATGCTATAAATATATCACCAATTAAGGTAAATAATCATAGTTTATTTTTCAAGTTAGCAATTTTGTACTTTACTGAATCAGGTGAAAAGGTTCGAAGAAGAAAGCTAATTGCAAACGATATTTTAATTATATTAAAAAATGAATTTGGAATAGAAGTTAAAGATTATTTTATTGACTTAGATTTATTACAGCTAATAAACAGTGTGAAAAGAATGTATAGTGGAGACGACAACGGTGTTGATTTATACAAATTTGTTACCAAACATATATTTGTTAATCTTAATATTGACGAGAAAAATTACCCGTCTATTTTTAAGCACTATCTATTTTTTATTAACGAAGTAGAAGATCGGATAAAAAATAATTCATTATCTAGTAGTGTATCTAGTTTTAAGAAGATGTTTAAATCTCGAGATGGTATCACACTTACTACAGCACATAAAGTTAAAGGAAATGAGTATGATACTGTTATCGCTATTAATCTTCTAAACGGGAAAATTCCTCATTGGAATGAAATTTTTAATGTTTCTGATAAAGGAATTAGTTCAGCGAGAAAACTACTATACGTAATTTGTTCAAGAGCAAAAAATAATTTATTTCTTTTCTCAGAGGTGGGTTATTTTACGAGTAAAGGAGACTTGCTTTATCCCACTCAATTATTAGATAAAATAGAATTTGATTATAATATTTAAAATACCTAGGTAGTCGTTGTTTTAAATATAGTAGGAATCGGACGCTCAGTACGGAGCGTCTATTTTTTTACCCAATTTTGAAAGGAAGTGAACTTATGAAAATAAAAAATCAAGAATCAAAAGGTCGCTCTCCCCCCTTTAAAACCATCACACAAATAAGATTCATTCAAACATAAAAACAGAAAGGATAGGTAAAAATATGGAACTTAAATATGTCATTCCCAATATGGAAAAAACATTTGGACAATTAGAATATGCTGGTGAAGGGAACATTGAACAACGTCGAATAAATGGCAGACCAACCATTCTCTCTCGTAGTTACAATTTATACTCAACGATTCAACGAGCAGATGATATTGTTGTCATTCTTCCCTCCGAAGCTGGCGAGAAACATTTTGAATCCGACGAAAAAGTCAAACTCATCAACCCACATATTACCGCAGAAGGTTATAAAATTGGCAATCGAGGATTTACCAATTACATTATGCACGCAGACGATATGGTGAAAGCATAAGAAAGGAAAGGTGAAAAAATATGAGATTAGCAGAAGGTATTGTGATTGAAAAAGACCAGACATTTGGCACATTGAAATTTTCCGCCTTGCGTCGTGAGGTTCGTATCCAGAATGAAGATGGTACGGTTTCCGAAGAAATTAAAGAACGTACCTATGACTTAAAATCAAAAGGACAAGGACGCATGATACAAGTCAGTATCCCCGCTTCTGTTCCTTTGAAAGAATTTGACTACAACGCAGAAGTGGAATTAATCAATCCTGTGGCAGATACCGTAGCGACGGCTACTTTTCGAGGGGCAGACGTTGATTGGTACGTGAAAGCAGACGATCTTGTATTAAAAGGACAGACAAAACCTCATCAGAAATATAAAAAAGAAGCGTCCGAAAGTGAAAAATAGGTGTTGCTTATGACAAACACACCATTGATTTTGAAAGAAATTCCGAAGGATGAAGCCATTTCTTTTATTCGGCAATACCATTATTCAAAGATACTCCCTAGATTGTGTAAATACTTTCTAGGGATTTTTTCAGAAGAAAAATTATTAGGCGTTGTGGAATTAGGCTGGGGTACGCAACCCCTACAAACCATACGCAAACTCTTTCCCGACAGTTCCCTTCAAACCACAGATTATTTAGAAATTGGAAAGATGTGTTTTCTTCCAGAAATGAATCAAACCAATTATTTTGGCAGTCAAGCTCTTTCAGCTCTAATTAAGTGGTTGAAAGAACATACGGACTGTCATTTTTTATATACACTGGCAGATGGAATTGAGGGAAAATGTGGCTATGTCTATCAAGCGTCCAACTTCTTTTACTGCGGGTATTTCAAGACAAGTGTCTATCGTGATAAGCAGTCATGGGAAAAGATACACCCTCGAAGTGCTCGCCTTTTATTAGAGGAAAATGCTCGCTTTGAACAGGTAGAGAAAAAGCATTGGCTTTCCCAGGCATTTTGCGAATACAAAGGGATTGAGAAAATCAATGGACGCATGTTTCGCTATCTCTATCCGTTGACAAAAGAAGCGAAAAAACTGTTAGGACACACTCTCTATCGACGTCATTATTATCCGAAAGAAAAAAATTTACGCTTTGAAAAGCGAATCGCTTATCAGAAATATGAAGCCATTTCTCAACCAACTTTTGATAAACAGGCTCGTATCTACAATACACAATTATTTTGATAGGTGGAAAGGAGGATTTTTATGCCATTGCTTCATGACAGAGGAGAGCGAATCAAAGCCAACGATAAGCACTTGGTCTATCATTTTGTACTAATTTCATTGCTGGTAGTTTTTCTAGTCGTCCTACTCCCTTTTCATTGGAGAGCGTTACAATCGGTGAACTGGCAAGCAGTTCAGTTAGATACATTTTTCTATCAACTTCATACGCCATACTTTTGGAGCAGTATTCTCACTGCTCTTTTTGTATGCGGACTTATCAGCTGGCTTTATTATCACTATCGTATAGATTCTATAAAACAGTTAGAGCACCGTCAAAAGTTAGCTCGTATGATTTTAGAAAATCATTGGTATGAAGCCGAAGAAACTCAATCAGAGGGATTCTTTAAAGATTTACCCAGCAAGAAAACCAAACAACGAATCCGCCATTTTCCTAAAATATATTATCGAATGAAAGATGGACTAATCCATATTCATGTAGAAATCACCTTAGGGAAATATCAAGATCAGCTTTTGCACCTAGAAAACAAACTAGAAACAGGATTGTATTGTGAATTAGTGGAAAAAACGTTGAAAGATTCTTATGTAGAGTATGTCCTACTTTATGATACTATTGGCAATCGAATTGGCATTGAAGACGTGGTAGCTCAAGATGGACGTGTCAAATTGATGGAATCGGTCTATTGGGAGTTCGATTCTCTCCCTCACATGTTAATTGCTGGGGGCACTGGTAGTGGAAAATCCTATTTTATTCTCACATTGATTGAATCTCTCCTGCATACAAATGCAAAGCTTTATATTCTTGACCCTAAAAATGCTGATTTGGCAGACTTAGGGGCGGTCATGAATAAT
Source organism: Mammaliicoccus sp. P-M59 (assembly GCF_022386135.1). Classification (NCBI taxonomy): domain Bacteria; kingdom Bacillati; phylum Bacillota; class Bacilli; order Caryophanales; family Staphylococcaceae; genus Mammaliicoccus; species Mammaliicoccus sp. P-M59. The sequence continues at coordinate 60,500 of NZ_JAJNJJ010000005.1, forward strand.
GTCTATTACCGTAAAGAAGATATGTTGGCATGTATCAATCAATTTTACGAAGATATGATTGATCGCAGTGAAACCATGAAACAACACCCTAACTATAAAACAGGAGAAAATTATGCTTATCTTGGTTTGTCTGCCAATTTTCTTATTTTTGATGAATATGTGGCAATGATGGATATGCTAGGTCGTGAAAGTACCACCGTTATTCATAAACTCAAACAAATTGTAATGTTAGGACGACAAGCAGGCTTCTTTTTAATTCTTGCCTGTCAACGTCCAGACGCAAAATATTTTAGTGATGGGATTCGGGACAACTTTAACTTCCGTGTGGCTTTGGGTCGTATGTCTGAAATGGGCTTTGGTATGATGTTCGGAAGCGATACACAAAAACAATTTTTCTTAAAACCCATCAAGGGAAGAGGTTACGTGGATACAGGAAAAAGTGTGATTAGTGAGTTTTATACACCCCTTGTACCAAAAAGGTACGATTTCTTAGGAGAAATAGGAAAAGTCATTCAAAAAAAGCAATCTGAGCCTGTACCGCACGAAGTGAAAGGTACAGGTTCAGACTTGCTTTGATTGGTGTGGCGTTAGCCACGCCAATCCTTTAGCCCCCTCTATCTAACAGGGGGGCACAAATACAACTGAAAACAGGCAATTCTCATCAACCAATGTTGATGGTACAAAGGATTGCGGAAAATATGAAAGGTGTAAACTCAAGGGTCATAGTTTACATCTTTTTTAGATTGGAGGTTTGCGAATGGAAAACGAAAAAATTTGGATTAAGGAATTGAAAGAAAAGCGACTGGCTTATGGCGTTTCTCAAAATAAACTGGCGGTTGCTTCTCATATTACCAGACCTTACCTATCGGATATTGAAACAGGCAAGGCAGTCCCTACTCAACAGGTGAAAGAAGATTTACTGAACGCTTTGGAACGCTTCAATCCCGATAACCCATTGGAGATGTTATTCGACTATGTACGGATTCGATTCCCTACCAATGATGTGGCTCAAATTATCGGTGAGGTTTTACGTTTGAATATGGATTATATGCTACACGAAGACTTTGGCTATTATTCTTATCCCGAACACTATCGTTTCGGTGATATTGTTGTCCTAGTCTCTCATGATGTAAGTAAAGGTGTTTTATTAGAACTGAAAGGAAAAGGCTGTCGGCAATTTGAAAACTTTCTATTGGCTCAACATCGGAGCTGGTATGATTTCTTTCAAGATTGCATGGAACATAAAGGTATTTTCAAACGCTTGGATTTAGCTATCAACGATAAAACAGGGATTTTGAATATTCCAGATTTGGCAAAGAAATGTAAACAGGAAGAATGCATTTCCGTCTTTCGAAGCTTTAAAAATTATCGCAGTGGTGAATTGGTTCACCGTGATGAAAAACCATACATGGGAAACACACTTTATATTGGCTCATTAAAAAGTGAAGTCTATTTCTGTATATATGAGAAAGATTATGAGCAATACGTGAAAAATGATGTTCCCTTAGAAGACGCAGAAGTAAAGAATCGGTTTGAAATTCGGTTAAAAAATGACCGAGCCACCCAAGCCATGAAAGATTTATTGGCACATCAACAGGCGGAAAAAACAGCCTTTGAAATTATCAATCGCTATATCCGCTTTGCAGATAAAGACGACACTAAACGTCGGAGTGATTGGAAAACTAATGAACGTTGGGAATGGTTTATCGGTAAAAATCGTGGAGCATTACGCCTAACCACACAGCCAGAGCCTTATTCTTTTGAACGAACATTGAACTGGTTACATCATCAAGTCGCCCCTACATTAAAAATCGCAAGCATTTTAGATGTTCTCAACGGTACAACCATTATCTCCACCATGATTCAGGAAGCCAAACTGACAGAAAAACATGAGAAATTAATTGAACAACAACATCTAGCCATGGAGGATTTGATTACATGAGCCTTTTAACAAAAGAATTAAAGAAGTTAGGGTTTCAGTGTGGCATTGAGTTTCAAGCGTATATACAAAATACAGGGAAATATACGTCTCTCATTATTGAGGGAAAACGGCAAGCTGGTGATACCATCTATACCTATGATTTTTACAAGGTGAGATTTTATAATAATTATACCAATCGAGTAACCGTCTATGGAGAGCATTTAACCCCTTTTCAATTATTAAGGCGTGTAAAAAGCTATATCTATTATCGAGAAAAATATCTTAAGGAAAGGAGGACAATCACATGAATTTTGGGCAGAATTTGTACAACTGGTTCTTGGATAATGCACAGTCATTGGTATTGTTAGCGATTGTTGTCATTGGACTGTTTTTAGGTTTTAAACGAGAATTTTCAAAACTCATTGGCTTCTTGATTATTGCTCTAATCGCCGTCGGACTTGTGTTCAATGCAGCTGGCGTGAAAGATGTGTTATTAAACTTATTTAACCGAATCATTGGTGCTTAACAGATATTTTTCATGATAAAATAGGAAGTATATATTTTGTTATGAAAGGATTTATGAATATGTTTACAAATGATCAATTTAAATCTCTTTTAATTAAAACATTAGAAAGAAAGAGCTCTTCAAATTATTATGAAGGAGGTAACGAGATTGTTTCTAAAATGAAAATATCAGAGGTAACTTTAGATGAGACTGACGATTTTACTTATTATAAAGGATATAAAAAGGGCTGGAATACGCTTTGCACATATCTTAAAATAAGAGTTCCTTTTGATGATTTAGACTTTTTTGAAAGTCATAAAGATTTGATTACCCAGACAGCAAGCTCCATATATGATAAACAAGGTGATAATGTATTAGTGGATACTATTTTAGTACCACTTCCAGAGAATTACGAAGTAATTAACTTTAGTCAGTTGAAAATTAGTGATGTGGTTTCACAAGCTATTGAAGACGCTGAGTCTTTTATGAGTAATGGTGAATATCAACGTGCCTTTGACAGAGTTCACACTGCTTTTCATGGATATTTAATTGAAATACTAAAAAAATATGAAATTACAGTTCCTAGAGACGAAAATCTATCTAAATTATATAGTAGGATACAACAATTAATTGAAAAAGAAATTCAACCTACTGAACTTGCTGATATAGTGAAGACAACGATAAGGTCATCAAATGGAATGATTAGCTCTCTTAATGAAGCAAGAAATAGGCATTCACTTGCACACCCTAATACAAATATTATTGGAAAGAGAGAAGCAAAACTAATAATAGGTATTTCAAGTACAGTTACAGATTATATTAGCGGATACCTTGATAAGTAGCGTCATTAACTGATTGCTACTTTTTTTATGACTATTTTTATAAAAAGGATGTGATAAGAATTGGAAATGAAAGTCTATGTGGCAAATTTAGGACGGTATAATGAAGGTGAATTAGTCGGAGCATGGTTTACTCCACCAATTGATGAGGAAGAAATGGCAGAAAGAATCGGTTTAAATGAGGACTACGAAGAATATGCAATACATGATTTTGAGCTTCCTTTTGATGTGGACGAATACACGCCGATTAGTGAAATCAACCGTCTATGTGAAGCCATTCAAGAAATCGAAGGTACACCTATTTATAATGAACTCAAAGAAATTCAAGGCATGTGGTTTAGTAGCTTGGAAGAATTACTGGAAAACAAAGAGGATATTCATTGTTATAGTGATTGTGATTCGATGGAAGATGTCGCCCGTTATTACGTGGAAGAAACAGGACAGCTTGGTGAAGTCCCTTCCAATTTACAAAATTATATTGACTACCAATCTTTGGGACGTGATATGGAAATAGAGGGTAATTACCTAGTTACCTCTCATGGGGTATTTGAATATTGTCAGTAAGTTTAACAATCCGTGTTATAATTAAATTAATAAATAGCACGGAGAGGTATAAATTATGGTAAATGTATTTGAAAATCTTAAACTATTAAAACTAGACATGAAAGATAAAGGCTGGGTGATAGATTCCTTTTACTTTCGTTACAAACAGCAAAATTATATTGTACTTGTTAAGCTATTTGAAAAAGAGGAAAAAGTTCCAGAATATGCTCTGTTAAAACTAGAATTTTTAAAGGAAAACGATTTTTCAGATATGCTAGCTGTCTATGCTAATTCGGTAAAATTATATACAGACACGAAAACAATAAGAGAATATTTTGGTATCGAATACAGTAGTAACTTGGGAGATGTTTTATTTCAATTTAGCCAAACTCTTGCTCGATTTATTCCGACAGAAGTTAGTGAGAAGAAAAATGAAGACCAAAAAGAAGCCATGTGTTTCTCATTAAGTCAAAGTGATTCAGAAGATCCCAGAAAAAAATATTGTTTTTCAGTTAGAAGAAATCCTTTAAAGGGAAATGGTGAGCTGGGAAAACGAAGTCCTTTTAATGACAATAAAACGAGATTGTATAGACCCAGCTTATATGAACGATTAGGGTCAGATACCAATTTAAGTTTCAGATATTCAATGAATCCAGATGATGAAGAAACTGATGAAGGTATTATTGCAAAATGGACAAAAAATAAAATTGAATAGTTAAAGCATTGAAAGAGCAATCACCTATTTTGATTGTTCTTTTTCTATTTTTACGGAAAGGACGTGAAGACATGAAAAAAATAAGAAGTTACACCAGTATTTGGTCAGTAGAAAAAGTGATTTATGCGATTAATGATTTACAACTCCCTTTCCCAATTACCTTTACGCAAATGACATGGTTTATCGTTTCTTTGTTTGTCGTCATACTCTTTGGCAGTTTACCACCACTTTCTCTGATTGACGGAGCACTACTCAAATACTTAGGGATTCCCATTGTTCTCACTGGGTTCATGTGCCAAAAGACCTTTGACGGAAAGAAACCCTATGGATTTCTAAAGTCTATCATTACCTATGCTCTACGCCCTAAAGTAACCTACGCTGGCAAACAAATACGATTAAAAAAAGAAACAATGAATGAATCGATTACGATTGTAAGGAGTGAACAACTAGATGGCATATCCGATTAAATATATGGAAGATAATCTCGTATTTAATCATGATGGCGAAGTATTCGCTTATTATGAATTAATTCCCTATAATTACAGTTTTTTAAGTTCCGATGAAAAAATTCAAGTTCATGATAATTTCTGTCAATTGATTGCCCAAAATCGTGATGGCAAGATTCATGCTCTGCAACTAGCAACCGAATCAAGTATTCGAGCCACACAGGAACAATCGAAAAAAGAAATCACTGGACGATTAAAAGAGATAGCTTACGAAAAAATAGATGAACAGACCGAAGCGTTAATTTCTATGATTGGTGACAATCAAGTAGACTATCGCTTTTTTATTGGTTTTAAACTCTACCTCAATGAACAGGAAGTATCCGTAAAAAATGTTGGGAAAGAAATTCAAAAAGCATTTGCGGAATTCTTTCATGGTGTGAATCACAAATTAATGGGCGATTTTGTTTCTATGCCTATGGCGGAAATCGAACGCTTTTCTAAGATGGAACAGTTGTTAGAAAGTAAATTATCCAGACGCTTTCAGATTCGTAAATTGGAGAAAGATGATTTTGGTTATATTATTGAACATCTTTACGGGCAAACAGGTGTCCCTTTTGATGACTACGACTACCATTTACCGAAACGATACGAAGATAAAAAAGTGTTGGTAAAGAAATACGATATTCTCAAACCCACTCGCTGTTTAATCGAAGAAAATCAACGCTATTTACGGATTGAACAGGAAGATACCACTACTTATGTGGCGTATTTTACAATTAATAGTATTGTTGGTGAATTGGATTTCCCTAATAGTGAAATTTTTTATTACCAGCAACAGCAGTTTACTTTCCCCGTTGATACCAGTATGAATGTTGAAATTGTCGCCAATAAAAAAGCCTTATCTACCGTTCGCAATAAAAAGAAAGAACTGAAAGATTTAGATAGCCACGCATGGGAAAGCGACAACGAAACCAGTACTAATGTGGTGGACGCTTTAGAATCTGTCGATGAATTAGAAAGTAATTTAGACCAAACCAAAGAATCTATGTACAAACTAAGCTATGTGGTACGGGTATCAGCAAAGAATTTGGACGAGCTGAAACAACGTTGTGATGAAGTAAAAGATTTTTATGATGATCTGTCTATCAAATTAGTACGACCTTTTGGCGATATGCTAGGCTTGCATAATGAATTTATTCCCTCAAGCAAGCGATATATCAATGACTATATTCAATATGTCACGTCGGATTTTTTGGCTGGTCTTGGTTTCGGTGCTACACAAATGATTGGTGAAAATTCTGGTATTTACGTCGGTTACAATCTCGATACAGGCAGAAATATTTATCTCCAACCTAGCCTTGCAAGTCAAGGAATTAAAGGCTCTGTAACAAATGCATTAGCGTCCGCTTTTATTGGTTCATTAGGTGGCGGAAAATCATTCTCTAACAATATGCTGGTCTATTATTCAGTACTCTTTGGCGGACAGGCAACCATTGTTGACCCAAAAGCTGAACGTGGTGAATGGAAAGAAACCTTACCTGATATTGCCCATGAAATCAATATTGTTAATCTCACGAGTGAGAACGACAATAAAGGGTTACTTGACCCTTATGTGATTTTAAAACTCCCGAAAGATTCAGAAAGCCTTGCCATTGATATTCTCACGTTCTTAACAGGTATTTCCAGCCGAGATAGCGAGAAGTTTCCTGTCCTGCGTAAAGCTATTCGGAGTGTAACTCAAAGCAAACAACGAGGGTTGTTATTGGTGATTGATGAATTGCGAAAAGAAGATACGCCCATCAGCAATAGTATTGCTGACCATATCGAAAGCTTTGTCGATTATGATTTTGCCCATCTGTTATTCAGTGATGGCAGTGTCACCCAATCCATTAGCTTGGAAAAACAACTCAATATTATTCAAGTGGCAGATTTGGTCTTACCCGATTCCAATAGCTCTTTTGAAGAATACACTACCATGGAATTATTAAGTGTGGCAATGCTGATTGTCATTAGTACCTTTGCTTTAGACTTTATCCACTCTGACCGTTCCATTTTTAAAATTGTTGACCTTGATGAGGCTTGGAGTTTTTTACAAGTGGCACAAGGAAAAGCTCTATCTATGCGATTGGTTCGAGCAGGACGTGCCATGAATGCAGGGGTCTATTTCGTTACTCAAAACGCGGACGATTTACTAGATGAAAAGATGAAGAATAATATTGGCTTGAAATTTGCCTTTCGTTCCACTGACCTAGTGGAAATCAAAAAGACCTTAGAATTTTTTGGTGTGGACAAGGAAGATGAAAACAATCAGAAACGCTTACGTGAATTAGAAAATGGACAATGTTTAGTTTCAGACATCTATGGTCGTGTAGGGGTTATGCAGTTTCACCCGATTTTTGAAGAGTTGCTTCATGCCTTTGATACCAGACCGCCTGTGCGAAATGAGGTGGAAGAATGACACAAAAACAAAAGAAATTTCTTCACTATAGTTGGATAACGCTCCTTTGTGTGGGCGTTATTTTACTTTTATTAGGCACGCTGGGCAATGCAGTACAAGCGACAGGCTTAGTTGATGAAACCATTGATACAAGCAATGAATACTCCAAGTATGGTTTGAATCAATATCAGCTTGATTATTATGTGGACAATAGCTGGGGCTGGCTTCCATGGAATTGGAGTGATGGCATAGGACAATCGGTGATGTATGGATTGTATGCCATTACTAATTTTATTTGGACAATTTCTCTTTATCTATCGAACGCCACAGGTTATTTGGTGAAAGAAGCCTATGCCTTAGATTTCATTAGTCAAACATCCCAAGCAATTGGCGAAAACATGCAGACGATTGCAGGCATTACACCGAATGGCTTTTCCAGTTCAGGGTTTTATGTCGGTTTCCTCCTTCTTTTTATTCTCATTGTTGGAATCTATGTTGCCTATACAGGATTGGTTAAGCGAGAAACGACGAAAGTGATACGAGCTGTTTTAAACTTTGTCGTGGTGTTTATTCTATCGGCTTCCTTTATTGCGTATGCACCCGATTATATTGCGAAAATCAATGATTTTTCCAAAGATGTCAGTACCGCCAGTCTGAATATTGGGACAAAAATTGTTCTTCCTAACACGGATAGTCAAGGGAAAGACAGTGTGGACATGATACGTGACAGCTTATTCTCTGTTCAAGTAAAGCAACCATGGCTATTGCTTCAATATGGCTCCACTGATGTAGAAGCGTTAGGGGAAGAACGTGTGGAAAGTTTATTGTCTACCAGTCCAGATACAAACAATGGTGAAGATAGAGAAAATGTAGTGATTGAAGAAATTGAAGATCATGACAATACCTATTTAACCCTACCGAAGACGATTTCCAGATTAGGAACAGTCTTCTTTTTGTTTGTATTCAATATTGGTATCTCGATTTTTGTTTTCCTTCTAACAGGAATCATGATTTTTTCGCAAGTGCTATTTATTATTTTCGCTATGTTTTTGCCAATCAGTTTCCTATTAAGTATGTTGCCGAGTTTTGATGGCATGGGCAGGCATGCCATTACCAAGTTATTTAATGTGATTATGACAAGGGCTGGTATTACCTTGATTATTACCGTTGCCTTTAGTATTTCCACTATGCTTTATTCGCTGTCAGCAAGTTCTCCCTTTTTCATGATTATGTTTTTACAAATTGTGACCTTTGCAGGGATTTATTTTAAACTGGGCGATTTAATGAGCCTATTCACTTTACAAAGCAACGACTCTCAAAACATGGGCAGACAAGTGTTTCGCAGACCTCGTCAAATGATGAATCGACAAACCAGAAGATTTCAACGCAGTATGAGTAAGATTTTTCGTGGAAAAGCAGGGTCAACGAAGCAAAAGACAATGACAACAAAGCAGAATCAAACCAATAAAGCTAACCATACTCGTCAAAATGAACGGACTACACCAAAGAAAGAAACAGCACTTTCCAATGTGAAAAAGCAACAAGGCGGTATCGGGCAACGATTAGGTGAAAAGACAGCCCATGTATTGGACACGAAAAATCGTCTAGTCAATAAAAGAAAGCAGGCAAAACAACAGATACAGGCGACACCAACCCATGTCAAATATGCCCTTCATCAAGGAAAAGAGAATGTCACTCATAATGTAACAGACTTTAAACAATCTATGGCAGATACCAAAGCTCAACGCAAACAACAGCGTATGAACCAGCAGGAGCAAAAACGAAAGAACATTGCTCAAAAGCGTTTGGAGCTGGATAAAGCAAAAGAAAAAAGACGAAAAGAAAACCCATCATCTCCTGTTCAGAATAACCAGCAGCATGTTCGCAAGCGTCAGCAAACCGTCACGCCTGTTTTGTCACAAAACACTAAACGTGAAAATCATCAGCGACCATTGAAAAAAGAGCAAAAACAAAAGACACCACCGAAGCAATTCAATCAGAGGAAGCTAAATAAAAGAACGGATAAGCGAGGACAACAAACATGAAGCTAAAAATAACAGTGATTTGTAGTGTGGTCTTCTCTCTCTTCTTTTTTCTCTTATTATTCCTAGTCATTTTCTTTGCAGATGATACGGACAGTGGCGAAAACAACAAGGATTCTTCTATTCCACAAGGCGGTGTGACCGTTTCACCAGAAGTGTTGGCACACCGTCCGTTGATTGAAAAATATGGTAAGGAATATGGGATTGAAGACTATGTTTCTTATATCTTAGCCATTATGCAAGTGGAATCGGGCGGTACAGCAGAAGATGTTATGCAAAGTTCCGAATCTTTGGGTTTACCGCCCAACAGTTTGAGTACCGAAGAGTCCATCAAACAAGGGGTTAAATATTTCAGTGAATTATTAACCAGTGCAGAACAACAAGGAGTGGATATAGATTCTGTTATCCAATCTTATAATTATGGCGGTGGCTTTTTAAATTATGTGAGGAGTCATGGGAAAAAATATACCTATGAATTAGCCGAACAGTTTTCTAAAGAGAAGTCGGGTGGTCAAAAAGCAGACTATCCCAATCCTATAGCCATACCTGTGAATGGTGGTTGGCGATATAACTATGGAAATCAGTTTTATGTTCAGTTGGTTTCACAATACCTAACCGACACTTCCCCAACAGAATTTGATGATGAAACCGTGCAAGTCATTATGGACGAAGCCTTGAAATACGAAGGGTTTCCCTATGTCTTTGGAGGGGCGTCGCCTACCACCTCTTTTGATTGTAGTGGCTTAATACAATGGGTGTATGACAAAGCTGGCATTTCTCTCCCTCGTGTCGCCCAAGATCAGTATGACGCTACGCAAGAAATCTCTATGGAAGAAGCCCAAGCAGGCGACCTTATCTTCTTTCATTCAACCTATAATGCAGGCACATATGTGACTCATGTGGCGATATATTTAGAGGGAAATCGCTTTTATCATGCAGGCGACCCAATCGGTTATGGCGACTTAAGCAGTCGTTATTGGCAAGACCATCTGATTGGGGCTAGACGTGTTATTCATAACTAAGAAAGGAATGAATCAAATGATTATAAAAATCGAGCGAAAAGAAAAGAAGGAGAAACCAAAGAAATCTAAAAAACCGAGCAAGCAAAGAAAAGTTCCGATGATTAAAGTTGGCACGCATAAGAAATTAACCTTTGTTTTATGGGTTTTATTGATTGGTAGTGTCGGATTTGGAATCTATAAAAATTTTACTGCCATTGACACTCATACTGTCCGTGAAACAGAAATCATTAAACAGCAGATTGTCGATACCAACCAAGTAGAAAGTTTTGTGAAATCCTTTGCGAAAGACTACTTTTCGTGGCAACAATCCCAAGAAGCCATTGATAAACGAAATGAAAAATTGACCCATTATTTGACGGAAGAATTGCAGGTATTAAATGAAGAAATGATTCGTAAGGATATTCCTACTAGTTCTAGTGTGAACGATATACAGGTGTGGCAGGTTTCTCAAGTGAATGAGAACACCTTTGAGGTACTGTTTTCTGTTGAACAAGTTATTACCGAAGACAAAGACAAGGAAACTATATCGTCTAGCTTTCATGTGGTTGTCCATATAGATGAATCAGATAATATGGTTATTATCAAAAATCCGACAATGAGTAAGAAACCTCAAAAATCGGACTACCAACCCAAACAGCTAGAAAGTGACCATACAGTAGATACAGAAACGATGGACGAAATCACTAGCTTTTTAGAAACGTTCTTCCAGCTCTATCCTACCGCCACAGAAAAAGAATTGACTTACTATGTAAGTAATCATGTGTTACCTATGATTAACAAGGAATATGTTTTCGAGGAATTGGTGAATCCTATCTTTACCAGAAAAGATAACCAAGTAATCGTGAATGTCGCTGTGAAATATTTAGATCAAGAAACAAAGGCAACCCAAATCTCGCAATTTGAGTTGATATTAGAAAAACAAGATAATTGGAAGATTGTAAAATAACAAATATTGGTACATGATTACAGATACTTTGTAATCATGTACTCTTTTTGATAAAAAATTGGAGATTCCTTTACAAATATGCTCTTACGTGCTATTATTTAAGTGACTATTTAAAAGGAGTTAATAAATATGCGGCAAGGTATTCTTAAATAAACTGTCAATTTGATAGCGGGAACAAATAATTAGATGTCCTTTTTTAGGAGGGCTTAGTTTTTTGTACCCAGTTTAAGAATACCTTTATCATGTGATTCTAAAGTATCCAGAGAATATCTGTATGCTTTGTATACCTATGGTTATGCATAAAAATCCCAGTGATAAAAGTATTTATCACTGGGATTTTTATGCCCTTTTGGGTTTTTGAATGGAGGAAAATCACATGAAAATTATTAATATTGGAGTTTTAGCTCATGTTGATGCAGGAAAAACTACCTTAACAGAAAGCTTATTATATAACAGTGGAGCGATTACAGAATTAGGAAGCGTGGACAAAGGTACAACGAGGACGGATAATACGCTTTTAGAACGTCAGAGAGGAATTACAATTCAGACAGGAATAACCTCTTTTCAGTGGGAAAATACGAAGGTGAACATCATAGACACGCCAGGACATATGGATTTCTTAGCAGAAGTATATCGTTCATTATCAGTTTTAGATGGGGCAATTCTACTGATTTCTGCAAAAGATGGCGTACAAGCACAAACTCGTATATTATTTCATGCACTTAGGAAAATGGGGATTCCCACAATCTTTTTTATCAATAAGATTGACCAAAATGGAATTGATTTATCAACGGTTTATCAGGATATTAAAGAGAAACTTTCTGCCGAAATTGTAATCAAACAGAAGGTAGAACTGTATCCTAATATGTGTGTGACGAACTTTACCGAATCTGAACAATGGGATACGGTAATAGAGGGAAACGATGACCTTTTAGAGAAATATATGTCCGGTAAATCATTAGAAGCATTGGAACTCGAACAAGAGGAAAGCATAAGATTTCAGAATTGTTCTCTGTTCCCTCTTTATCATGGAAGTGCAAAAAGTAATATAGGGATTGATAACCTTATAGAAGTTATTACTAATAAATTTTATTCATCAACACATCGAGGTCCGTCTGAACTTTGCGGAAATGTTTTCAAAATTGAATATACAAAAAAAAGACAACGTCTTGCATATATACGCCTTTATAGTGGAGTACTACATTTACGAGATTCGGTTAGAGTATCAGAAAAAGAAAAAATAAAAGTTACAGAAATGTATACTTCAATAAATGGTGAATTATGTAAGATTGATAGAGCTTATTCTGGAGAAATTGTTATTTTGCAAAATGAGTTTTTGAAGTTAAATAGTGTTCTTGGAGATACAAAACTATTGCCACAGAGAAAAAAGATTGAAAATCCGCACCCTCTACTACAAACAACTGTTGAACCGAGTAAACCTGAACAGAGAGAAATGTTGCTTGATGCCCTTTTGGAAATCTCAGATAGTGATCCGCTTCTACGATATTACGTGGATTCTACGACACATGAAATTATACTTTCTTTCTTAGGGAAAGTACAAATGGAAGTGATTAGTGCACTGTTGCAAGAAAAGTATCATGTGGAGATAGAACTAAAAGAGCCTACAGTCATTTATATGGAGAGACCGTTAAAAAATGCAGAATATACCATTCACATCGAAGTGCCGCCAAATCCTTTCTGGGCTTCCATTGGTTTATCTGTATCACCGCTTCCGTTGGGAAGTGGAATGCAGTATGAGAGCTCGGTTTCTCTTGGATACTTAAATCAATCATTTCAAAATGCAGTTATGGAAGGGATACGCTATGGTTGCGAACAAGGATTATATGGTTGGAATGTGACGGATTGTAAAATCTGTTTTAAGTACGGTTTATACTATAGCCCTGTTAGTACTCCAGCAGATTTTCGGATGCTTACTCCTATTGTACTGGAGCAAGCCTTTAGAAAAGCTGGAACAGAATTGTTAGAGCCATATCTTAGTTTTAAAGTTTATGCACCACAGGAATATCTTTCACGGGCATATAACGATGCTCCCAAATATTGTGCAAATATCGTAAATACTCAACTGAAAAATAATGAGGTCATTATTATTGGAGAAATTCCTGCTCGATGTATTCAAGATTATCGCAATGATTTAACTTTTTTTACAAATGGGCTTAGTGTTTGTTTAGCAGAGCTAAAAGGATATCAGGTTACCACTGGCGAACCTGTTTGCCAGACCCGTCGTCTAAATAGTCGGATAGATAAAGTAAGATATATGTTCAATAAAATAACTTAGTGCGTTTTATGTTGTTATATAAATATGGTTTCTTATTAAATAAGATGAAATATTCTTTAATATAGATTTGAATTAAAGTGGAAAGGAGGAGATTGTTATTATAAACTACAAGTGGATATTGTGTCCTATTTGTGGAAATAAAACAAGACTACGAATACGAGTGGATACTATACTTAAAAATTTCCCTTTATACTGCCCCAAATGTAAGAACGAAACTTTAATTAATGTTCAAAAAATGAATATAATAACAATCAAAGAGCCAGACGCCAAGACGCAGAGCCGATAATTTGAGAAATGAAACTCTCATCTTATCGGCTCTTTTTGTTTATCTGAATTTTACTGACTAGCCTTCAATATTTCTTGCTTCATTGATACCTTTTGCTAGTGCTTCCATTAAGGATAGTTCTTTGTCTGTAAAGCTATCCATGTATTTTTCTACCTGTAACCTTCGAGTGCTTTTAATCAAATTATCTGTAGGTAAGAAAAATTCATCAATAGATACATGGAGTAATGATACAAGATCATACAGCACTTGTGTACTTGGGTGTTGTCCTTTGTTTTCTATATTTGTTAAATAACGTGGGTCAATTTCAATCATTGTTCCCACTTGTTCACGAGTGAGACCCCGTTTCATTCGAGCCTCTTTAATCGCTAAACCAACGGCTCTAAAATCGTATTTATCTTCTTTTTTACGCATACTAAATCACCTCTATACATTTTACTGTTCCTATATAACCATAAACAGGTATAGAAAAACATGTTATATAGTTTATGAGTTCCTATAGAACACTGTGGAATTTATTAATGCGATGAATCCAATTTCAAATAGAAAGGTCGCTGATTTTATTTACCTATACAACTTTATAAAATTTAGTCATACTCCTAGAAAGTAGATAAAATTGGCGACTTAATGGAGGGAAAAGTCGCCATGAGAAAGATAATCTGTCATCTAGTTCTCTTAATTAAGTTCTTATCAAAAAAACTTATCCACCTGTACTGGATAGATATGACCATCAATGTGGTTTTGCAGATTACATAGATAGAAAAATCAAAGCATATGAACAGAGAAAACAATCTGTTTATGTGCTTTTTTGGTCACTTAATAAATATCTTTTAGGATTTCTCTTCATTTATGCAACAAATCCCCCTTTCGTGTCGGGGTTTAGTATGAAGGGAGATAAAGAAGCACATGCCACTCCCTTTCACGACAGAAAGGGGGTGAAAAGCATGAAACCATCTTCTTTTCAAGAAACCATAGAAAATCAGTTTGACTATATCTGCAAACAAGTTATTGAAGATGAACGAAAAGATTACTTCAAACATCTAGACAGACTATCAGCAAAAGAAGTCTCGTTTTCTGATATAGATAACTACCTTGTCAACTCTTTTTCTACTGTTGATACGTACGTCACTGATTTCCAACTATTTAAATTATTTGGATTAAGAATCAATGTTGAAAGTGATTTATTAAGTGAAGCCCTGCGTCATCTTTCAGAGAAAAAACGGAACATTATTTTACTTCATTACTTTATGGATATGAGTGATGTGGAGATTGCGGAGTTACTAAATTTGAATCGTTCGACTGTTTATCGTCATCGAATAAGTGGACTAGCCATGATTAAAGAATTCATGAAGGAGTGTAAAGAATGAAAACAGCTTATCCAAGGGTTCCCTTCCCCCTCATTGTAAAGGCGACAGATGGCGACGTGGAAGCAATTAATCAGATTGTTAAACATTATCGAGGGTATACCTCAAAACGTTCATTACGTCGCATGACAGACGAATATGGAAATTCTCATATGGTTATTGATGAAACCCTACGTGGCAGAATGGAAACGAAACTCATCTCTAAGATTTTATCGTTCGAAATTAAATAGTCCCATTTTTTCGTGGAAGCGTGTC
Source organism: Mammaliicoccus sp. P-M59 (assembly GCF_022386135.1). NCBI lineage: Bacteria > Bacillati > Bacillota > Bacilli > Caryophanales > Staphylococcaceae > Mammaliicoccus > Mammaliicoccus sp. P-M59. The sequence continues at coordinate 76,114 of NZ_JAJNJJ010000005.1, forward strand.
GAATCGTATCCACGCTTCCCGATTTGGGAGGTTTGTTATTCCATCAAAGCATATTGTGTGTTCAGTAGGTTTTGATAGGCTAACAAGCCAAACGTTCTTTGACAACCAAATAAAGGCAATCGAATACGTTTCGGTAAGAAAAGAGCTGATGAACTAACACGCCATGACCTACAAAATTAGTGAGCGATTCATGTTAGTAATTCGAAAGTAATCTTTAGCAGGATTGCTGCCATGACTTTCTTATCGTGATAATGATACTCCCGTATAGCCATAGTCCGAGCGTTAGAAGCGTCACAGGCAATGGGTACGGCTACATGAGAACCATGCAGAAGTGAAATTCCTGTGAGCTTTGCTAGAGCTGTTCGATTGCTAAGATATTCTTCTCTTGTCAGTGTATTATTATAAAACTATTTGATATAATTATAGGTGAATATTGGAGTTTTCCTAGCCTATAATTGGGAAAGGAGTAATAATGATAACGGTCACAAAAAAGGATTTAGTTGAGCTAGGATATGGAACTTCTTTTTCAGCAGACATCATAAAAAAAGCAAAAGAATTGATGATTACAAAAGGGCATATCTACTATCAATCTCGAAAGCTAGATAGAGTCCCTCGTGAAGCTGTTGAAGAAATTCTAGGAATTCGGTTTTCAAATGAAAACAGGTCTGAGTAGTTTTTGCACAGTAAGGAGTAAAAACTATGGTTAAAGACCCAATAAAAAAAGCAAAGAATGGAACCTATTATTTTCGTGCAAATCTAGGTTATGATTCTAAAGGGAAAAAAATTCAAAAATATCGTAGTGGATTCACTACTAAAAAAGAAGCAAGAGAAGAATATTCGAAACTGCTATTGATGAAACCAGAAGAATTAAGTGAGAATAAGGATAAAATGACGTTTAAACATTATATCTTTGAAATTTTCCTTCCATGGTATAAGACACAGGTAAAGCTCAGAACATATGAAAATCGCTTACCAACTATTAAGAAGCATTTCTCTTATTTTGATAAAATGGCTGTTTCCGATATTGAGCCTATTGATGTGCAAAATTGGCAACTAAAATTATCAAAGAAGTGTAAGTCTTCTTATGTAAGAGCTGTTCAAGGACTATTTTCAGTTGCTATGGATCGAGCAATTGTCCTTGGGATAACCACCACAAATCCATCTAAGATTATTGGCAATGTGAAAAAGCAAAAGTCTAAAATTGAATTTTGGACAAAAGAAGAATTTGAAAAAGTAATCTCTCTAATTTACAAAGAAGATTACTATCAACACTTTTTATTTATCTCTCTGTGGTTTTTATTTATGACTGGAATGCGAATTGGTGAAGCTACTGCCATTCAATGGGAAGATATTGATTTTGACTCAGGAGTACTAACCATCAACAAAACACTCTATTACAAGAATCAATCGAATTATAGATTTGTTGAACCAAAAACAAAGGCGAGCGTTCGTCATATTGTATTAGATAAATGCACATTAACTTATTTATCCGAATGGAAGGAAGTACAACAAAATCTAATTCAGACAGACTTTGTAATGAGCTATAACGGTATTCCTACCCAAAAACATACACTATCATATGCTATTGAACGCTATGCTAAGCTGGCTGGTATCCATCGAATCAGAATCCATGGGTTACGGCATTCTCATGCTTCCTTGTTAATCAGTATGGGAGAAAATCCACTTATCATTAAAGATCGTCTAGGACACGAAGATATTGAGACGACTTTAGGAACGTATGGACATCTTTATCCTAACAGTAATTTCGAGGTAGCTAACAAATTAAATGGAGCCATTTCCTTTAAAGAAGCAAAACAAAATTATGATACTTCACCAAAGAATCAATTTACTGTAGACTACTTGCGAAACAAAGAAATGAAAAAAGTGCAATAAAAGTGCAGTAAAAAGATAAGAAGAGCCAGAAACCCTTGGTATAAGAGGATTTCTAGCTCTCCTACAACTATTCCCACTCCGTATTTACCTTCTTCTACCCATAATTTAAATGATATTGAAAGTGTATGCATGCCAGATGCAATGATACCTTTAAATCTACTTTGTTCTGCTTTTTCTTTATCTATATGCATATATTGAGGATCAAAAGTTGTTGCAAATTGGATAATTTCTTCTTCTGTAATATGAAGGCTTTTTGTTTTGAATGTTTCTCCTACTATAAAATCATCGTATTTCATATATGTCTCTCTTTCTTATTCAAATTAATTTTTTAGTATGTAACATGTTAAAGGTAAGTCTACCGTCACTGAAACGTAAGACTCACCTCTAACTTTCTATTGAGACAAATGCACCATTTTATCTGCATTGTCTGTAAAGATACCATCAACTCCCCAATTAGCAAGTTGGTTTGCACGTGCTGGTTTGTTTACAGTCCATACGTTCAATTCATAACCCGCTTCTTTTACCATTTTTACTTTTGCTTTAGTAAGTTTGGCATCTTCAGTGTTTACTATTTTAGCATTACAGTAATCTAAAAGTGTTCTCCAGTCTTCACGAAACGAAGTTGTATGGAATATAACTGCTCTGTTATATTGTGGCATGATTTCTTCTGCAAGTTTAACAAGCACAACATTAAAGCTTGAAATGAGCACTTCTTGATTCTGATTTAAGTTTGTTAATTGTTCTTCCACTTGCTTAACCATACTTTTAGAAAGTGCTAGTCCATTCGGTCCAGTAATACCTTTTAATTCTACATTTAAATTCATATTATATTCATTTGCTATTTTTACTACATCATCGAAAGTTGGCAAATGTTCATCTTTGAATTTTTCACCAAACCAAGATCCTGCAGAAGCATCTTTAATTTCATCATAATTCAATTCAGTTATTTCCCCGGACATATTTGTAGTCCGTTCTAAATAATCATCATGAATGATAATCAGTTGTTCATCTTTTGTAATTGCAACATCTAACTCCAACCAGTTTATACCTTCTACTTCTGAAGCAGCTTTAAATGATGCAATTGTATTTTCCGGAGCTTTACTAGGTAATCCTCTATGTCCATATACAGTTAGCATATTACCTCTCCTTGCATTTTTATTTTTTTAATTAACGTAACTGTATTATCACATTAATCGCACTTTTATTTCCATTAAAAAGAGATGAATATCATAAATAAAGAAGTCGATAGATTCGTATTGATTATGGAGTTAATCTACGTCTCATCTCATTTTTAAAAAATCATTTATGTCCCAAGCTCCATTTTGTAATCAAGTCTAGTTTTTCTGTACCCCTTATCTGCAATTTTACTTAGGATTGCTTTTAACTTACCTCTTATCTGCAATTTTACTTAGGATTGCTTTTAACTTACCCCTTATCTGCAATTTTACTGAGAACTGCTTTTAACGCACCTCTTATCTGCAATTTTGCCTAGAACTGCTTTTAACGTACCTCTTATCTGCAATTTTACTGAGAACTGCTTTTAACTTACCCCTTATCAGCAATTTTGCATGGAATTGCTTTTAACGTACCTCTTATCTGCAATTTTACTTAGAACTGCTTTTAACAAACCTCTTATCTGCAATTTTACTTAGAACTGCTTTTAACGTACCTCTTATCTGTAATTTTACTGAGAACTGCTTTTAACAAACCTCTTATCTGCAATTTTACTTAGAACTGCTTTTAACAAACCTCTTATCTGCAATTTTACTTAGAATTGCTTTTACTATTCCTCTTATTAGTATAATCTCAGTAAGAATGCGTATAAAAATGAAAATTACAACCGATTTTGTAAGTGCTGACGCCTGAGGGAATAGTATGTGCGAGAGACTAATGGCTCGAGCCATACCCCTAGGCAAGCATGCACGTACAAAATCGTAAGATAAAAAAATAAGCATATCACTGTAAACTTTAAAAAATCAGTTTAGTGATATGCTTATTTATTTCGAGTTAGGATTTATGTCCCAAGCTCATCAAGCACAATCGGCCACTAGTTTATTTCTCTATCTTATATGTTCTGATATGGTCTTCTATACTGTATAAGTATACTTTTGAATATGGATCTTGTGTCAATTCACGTTCGAAATCAAATTCTTGATTATCAAATCTGTTAAAGAATGTTTCGTATTCTTCGACTGATAATTGCTCTCTAGATTCTAGCATATTTAAGTGTTTCTCTTTATCTAATGCTTTGTCATATCCTTTAACGATTGAACCACTAAAGATTTCTCCTACTGCTCCTGAACCATAACTAAATAGACATACTTTCTCTTCTGGTTGGAATGTGTGGTTCTGTAATAACGAAATTAAACTTAAGTATAATGATCCTGTATAAATGTTACCAACATCTCTATTCCATAATACGGTTCTGTTGCAAAGTTGAATTTATAGTATAATTTTAACAAAAAGGAGTCTTCTGTATGAACTATTTCAGATATAAACAATTTAACAAGGATGTTATCACTGTAGCCGTTGGCTACTATCTAAGATATACATTGAGTTATCGTGATATATCTGAAATATTAAGGGAACGTGGTGTAAACGTTCATCATTCAACGGTCTACCGTTGGGTTCAAGAATATGCCCCAATTTTGTATCAAATTTGGAAGAAAAAGCATAAAAAAGCTTATTACAAATGGCGTATTGATGAGACGTACATCAAAATAAAAGGAAAATGGAGCTATTTATATCGTGCCATTGATGCAGAGGGACATACATTAGATATTTGGTTGCGTAAGCAACGAGATAATCATTCAGCATATGCGTTTATCAAACGTCTCATTAAACAATTTGGTAAACCTCAAAAGGTAATTACAGATCAGGCACCTTCAACGAAGGTAGCAATGGCTAAAGTAATTAAAGCTTTTAAACTTAAACCTGACTGTCATTGTACATCGAAATATCTGAATAACCTCATTGAGCAAGATCACCGTCATATTAAAGTAAGAAAGACAAGGTATCAAAGTATCAATACAGCAAAGAATACTTTAAAAGGTATTGAATGTATTTACGCTCTATATAAAAAGAACCGCAGGTCTCTTCAGATCTACGGATTTTCGCCATGCCACGAAATTAGCATCATGCTAGCAAGTTAAGCGAACACTGACATGATAAATTAGTGGTTAGCTATATTTTTTTACTTTGCAACAGAACCGAAAATAATCTCTTCAATTTATTTTTATATGAATCCTGTGACTCAATGATTGTAATATCTAAAGATTTCAGTTCATCATAGACAATGTTCTTTTCAACATTTTTTATAGCAAATTGATTAAATAAATTCTCTAATTTCTCCCGTTTGATTTCACTACCATAGATTATATTATCATTGATATAGTCAATGAATAATGACAAATTATCACTCATAACAGTCCCAACCCCTTTATTTTGATAGACTAATTATCTTCATCATTGTAAAACAAATTACACCCTTTAAATTTAACTCAACTTAAATATCGACAAATTAAAAAACAATAAAATTACTTGAATATTATTCATAATATATTAACAACTTTATTATACTGCTCTTTATATATAAAATCATTAATAATTAAACAAGCCTTAAAATATTTAACTTTTTTGTGATTATTACACATTATCTTATCTGCTCTTTATCACCATAAAAATAGAAAAAACAAGATTCCTAAAGAATATAGGAATCTTGTTTCAGACTGTGGACAAACTGATTTTTTATCAGTTAGCTTATTTAGAAAGTTTTATTTAAATTACAGTTTCTATTTTTATTAGATCACAATTTTATTTTAGCTCTTGTTCAAGTAATCATTTTTCGCCAAAAACTTTATACTGAATAGCTTCTACATTAAATACTTTGTCAATGAGATCATCTACATCTTTAAATTCAGAATAATTTGCATATGGATCTATAAAATAAAATTGTGGTTCTTTACCGGAAACATTAAATATTCTTAATATTAAATATTTCTGCTTATATTCTTTCATAGCAAACATTTCATTTAGCGACATAAAAAATGGTTCCTCAATACTAGAAGATGTAGATGTTTTAATTTCAATAAATTTTTCTACAGCTTTATCTGTATTTGTTGGATCAAAAGCTACTAAATCATAGCCATGACCGTGTTGAGAGCCTGGATTATCATTTAAAATATTCCTAAACTGTTCTTTCTTATCTTCGTCTATTTTATTATCAATTAGCTCATTAAAGTAATTTAGCGCTAATTTTTCTCCAACTTTACCGGTTAATTTATTCTCTTTATTTGATTTTTCAATTTCTGAATCATTTTTAGTAGTCTTTGATACACCTTTTTTATATTTTGGAATTATTCCTTTAGGTGCTTCCACTTCCTTGAGTGTCTTATCTTTTTGTGCTGTTCTAATTTCTTCAATTTCGCTGTCTTCCTGTATTTCGTCTATGCTATTGACCAAGCTATCATAGGATGTTTTTGTAACTTTTGAAGCTAATTCATTAAATAGTTCTAAAAATTTCTTTAAATCCTCTAGCATATCTTCTTCTGTGAATCCTTCATTCAAATCATAATATTTGAATCTTATTGATCCATGAGAATATCCTGATGGATAATCATTTTTTAAATCATAAGATGAATCTTTATTTTCTGCGTAATAAAATCTTCCAGTATTAAATTCATTTGATGTAATATATTTATTGAGTTCGGAAGATAAAGTTAATGCTCTTTGTTTTGCAGCATTTTTATCCCGCGGAAACATATCACTTATCTTTGACCATCCTTGATTCAAAGATAAGTATATGCCTTCTCCTTCCGGATGAAAAAGATATACCAAATAATATCCATCCTTTGTTTCTTTTGTTATATTCTCATCATATATTGAAATCCAAGGAACTTTACTATAGTTCCCAGTAGCAACCTTCCCTACAACTGAATATTTATCTTCTTTTATATGCACTTTTAACTGCTTGGGTAACTTATCATGGACTAAAGTTTTATATAGATCACCTTTATCCCAATCAGATTTTTTAACTACATTATTGGTACGTTTCTCTTTAATTAATTTAAGGACCTGCATAAAGTTGTCTATCATTTGAAATTCCCTCCTATTATAAAATATATTATGTCTCATTTTCTTCAATATGTACTTATTTATATTTTACCGTAATTTACTATATTTAGTTGCAGAAAGAATTTTCTCAAAGCTAGAACTTTGCTTCACTATAAGTATTCAGTATAAAGAATATTTCGCTATTATTTACTTGAAATGAAAGACTGCGGAGGCTAACTATGTCAAAAATCATGAACCTCATTACTTATGATAAGCTTCTTAAAAACATAACAGCAATTCACATAAACCTCATATGTTCTGATACATTCAAAATCCCTTTATGAAGCGGCTGAAAAAACCGCATCATTTATGATATGCTTCCCCACGCATGATTTTAAACGCGCGATACACTTGTTCCATCAGGATGACTTTCATCATTTGGTGTGGGAAGGTCATTTTGCTGAATGATAGGGCGTAGTTGCTGCGTTGTAATACTTTTTGATGCAGGCCGTTTGATCCGCCGATGATAAATGTGATGTGTGAATTGCCTCTTGTCATGAGGTTATCGATTTCTTTACTGAGTCCTTCGCTTGTTAACATCTTCCCTTGTATTTCCAGGGTAATGACGTAACTGTCTTGTTTGATTTTAGACATGATTCTGTCTGCTTCTTTTTCTTTCACTATCTCTATATCTTTATCGCTCATATTATCGGGTGCTTTTTCGTCTGCTACTTCGATGAGTTCTGTCTTTGTATATGCACCTAAGCGCTTATTATATTCATCTACGGCTTGTTTCCAGTATTTCTCTTTTAGTTTACCTACCGTTATGATTGTTATCTTCATTTTTATCCACCTTTATTCATCTTGTTAAAAGTTATCCACATGTTATTAACTTATGCACATTTTTCTTTATTATTATATCAACAATTTTAATTTTTTGTACGTTTTCTAAATATTAAGTCGTTTATTTTTATACATTTTATTATGATTTATCCACGGATTTATATACATTGTGGATAAATCCGTGGATAACTACCTATATTATTCACAGTTTGTGGACATTTGTGTATAACTGTGGGTATATATGTGCACAAACTAAAAAGATATCCCCAACTCTATAATTGGGGATATCTTTTTTAAATGTAGTATATGGGTGTTGCTTTTTCTTTATCTGTATCACATAAAATGACTTCTTTATTTGTATCAATATCATGTTCGTTTAATACTTGCCCAACGCTCATTCTTGCTAAATCTTTCATGTTGTTATCTTGGCTTAAGTGTGACAGATAGATACGTTTCGTGCTACCTGTTATTACATCACACATTGCATGTGCTGCATCTTCGTTAGATACGTGACCCATGTCGCTTAATATACGTTGTTTCGTCTTCCATGGATATTTGCCCATTCTTAACATATCCACATCGTGATTACTTTCGAATACAAAGGCATCACTTCCGTGTATCATACCTTTCATGCGGTCTGACACGTAGCCTGTATCTGTAATCATCGTTAACTTTTTATAGTCGTTGTTAAAGATATAGAACTGTGGGTCTATTGCGTCATGTGACACACTAAATGATTCGATATCCATACCTGCCAAAGTCTTTGTTTCATATGGTTCGAAATGGAACTTTTGATCTAGTGGTATGTTTTTATCTTTAGCTTCTATCATTTGCCATGTCTTTTTGTTCGCATAGATAGGTAGTTTATACTTTCTTGCGAGTACACCTAACCCTTTTATGTGATCGATATGTTCGTGGGTTACTAAGATACCTTCTAAGTCGCTGATGTTACGGTCAATTTGTTGAAAGAGACCTTCTATTTTCTTTCCTGTTAAGCCAGCATCGACAAGTAGGCTTCCTTTATCTGATTCTATATAAGTGGCATTTCCTGTACTGCCACTTGCGAGTACGCTCATTGCGATCACAAGTGTTCATCTCCTTTAATTACTGCTTCTCTTACGATTCTTCTAAGACGGTAGATTCTGGTTTAATGGCATCGATATACAATGTCTTCGTTTCTGTTTTACCATCTTTTTCGGATTTTATTTTAACTTCCCATGACGGTACAAGTACTTGTCCGCCTATTTCTTTAACGACACTGTAATAGCCTAACCTTACAGACTCTACTTTATCACCTTTTTTAAGGTACGTGTTGTAATACAATGTCTCTAAAGCTGTCTTAGCATCTGCTATCGTACGTTTATTGTTGTTGTCGCCATTACCTGGTTTAAGTTTGTCTAAATACGTTTGTGTATACGACTTAGCTTTACCATTATCCATATCTATGACAATTTGTCCTTTGTTGTTGTTGAGTATTGGTAAACCTTCATAGTTTTGTTCATAGACGACTTTGTTTTTATCTGTGTTGTTCTTTTTATATTCATAATCTTTACCTTTAAAAGCATCTTTGTTAATGAAGCTCTTAAATGATGACTGTTTACTATCTTTATCTAAATCTGCATCAATATCTTTATTGATTTTCGTGTCTTTTTCACTTAATGAATAAACACCTTCAAGCTCATCTGAATCGAACGATTTACTACTACCTGTAATGGCTTGCATCTTCTTATCTCGATATTCTGGTAACTGCGGGATGTCTATGCCTTCTTTAGCAAAATTAACGTCTGATTGTGCGTTTGATTCTTGAACGATAGAATTATTTACTTTATTAAAGTAGACAACGACCAATCCTATATTAATGAGAATAAACACAATGATGAAGAGTGACTTAGCATGTTTCCAATCCATTAAGAAAGCCCTCCATTCTCGTACCGTTTCCATTCACCGTCATATTTCACATACCATTTCGGTGTAAATTCAATCGTGTCTTGTAAGTTATTAATTTCGTCTTTTGGTAATGATAAATCATAGCCAATTGCTATATTCGTAACTTTGTTAAAATCAATCGAACCATTAGAAGCTAGGCTAAATCTGACTTCTTCTGATGAAGGTAATTTATCCGCTTCTTTTTTAGACGGTACGGCTACTCCTGTTGTAATAAGACCGCGATTGTATTCATTAATCGTATCTCTACCCCACACCGCTTCTATAGATGATAACTTATCATCATTAAACACTGGGTAATTATTTAAGAACATTTGATAGTCTATTTTACCAGATTTTTGATCTGTACTAAACAGACGGAATTCATCTGTATAACCTGCATGTTCATTAATAAATTTAAATGAATTTGTAATTGATTTTGCCATATCTTTTTGACGATTTTCATCTTCTGATAAATTCGTATAACGATATGTTTGTTTCGCTTCGTTCACGGTAGAAATCCCCGTATTGTTGTTATACGTCGAAACGTTATGTTCATTACTACGCGCAATCACCGAATCCCCGAGAATTACGTCATTTAATTCAGATACGGATATTTTGTTAGAAACGTAACGGTAAATATTCATATTATCTGCATTCTCTGGTGCATAAATTTGGTAAATTTCATTCGTAGTCGTTTCATTTGTAATCATGCCTGTATAAGGTTTCAAATCTGGTGCTGCTTCTTTATTCACCTTATCAAATTGCGTGCTTTTAATATTGGTCTGTAGTTTAACAGCCTTTTGCTTATTCTCACTTAAAAGATACACAACAGCTTCTTTCGTTGATTTCGTATCTACAAGAATTCGATCAAAATTAATATTAGGATAATAGTTCATATTCATACCTAATACTTGGTTTAAGTACATTTCACTCGGGATGCTATCAGGGAAATCTAAAATCGTATATCGTTCAGATAAATCTTCAAGTTGAACGACTGACTCACTGCTTAGAATATCAACTTTCTTCACTTCTTTACTCAACAATTGGTCAGTAATCTTCTTGATGTCTTTCACGTTAGACGTCCCTTTCACGTCCGTGCCATTTCGATTAATCATTCTAAACGGCATAATCACACTATCAATAGGCTTACTAATTTTAGGTCCAATAGAAGGTGTTTCTGTATTCACATCTGTTTCTAAATCTGTCAGTTCAGGTGTAAATGTCCATACGCGGTATGTCATAAACACACTGATAAGCACAAGGATTATGAGGATAGCAGATTTAATCAGTTCTCTATTACGCATCCCAATCACCAAACTCATCTTCCATGACTTCACATGGCAATGTTATATAGATGGATGTACCTTGACCTTCTTTACTGCTCGCCCATATTCTACCTTTATGTGCTTCTACGATTTCTTTAGTGATGGCTAAACCTAAACCTGTACCACCCATTTTACGTGCTCTCGCTTTATCTACTCTGTAGAAACGATCAAAGATTTTATCTACTTTATTCACTGGAATACCGATACCATTATCTTTAATTTGTATCGTCATTCGGTTATATAAAGTATTTTGTTTCACATGAAACTCTACACGTTTATGAGATTCTTGTGAGTATTTAATCGCATTTGTAATGACGTTATCAAACACTTGCGTCATCTTATCTGGATCAATTTCAACGAATAAACCTTTAACAGGTATATCTCTAATGAATGTCACGTTCTTACCTTGCGACATTTCGTGTCTGTTAATGATTTTGTTAATAAACATATTAAAATCAATCAATTCAGAGTTCATTTGATCACTTGAACTGTCCATTTTAGAAAGTTGTAATAAGTCATTCACAAGACGAATCATACGATCTGTTTCTTCACGTGTAACATTTAAGAATGTCGGTGCAACTTCAGGATCACGCCAAGCACCTTCTTCTAATGCTTCTATATAACTTCTCATAGATGTTAATGGTGTACGCAATTCATGTGAAACATTCGCAACGAATTCGCGACGTTCATTTTCTAAAATGTGCTGCTCTGTAACGTCATGTAATACGGCAATATAACCATTGATAAAGCCTGTATCTTGAATAATTGTACTGAAGTTAACACGCGCAATAATGCCTTCTTCACTATTAATATCAATAATGAAACTATCATTATTCTCTTGTAAGTCATCTAATGAATAATCATCATCAATATTTAGAATATCTAATATATGTTTCGCTTCTACATCAGCACGTTCTAAACCTAACATTTTAAGTGCCATTTCATTAATAATACGTACGCGACCGCGTCTATCCGTGGCAAGGACACCATCGCTCATATGCGTGATAACCGAGTCTAGACGACGCTTTTCACTTTCCGTATTCGCTTGTGCTTCTTGTACACGTTTAGATAAGTTATTAAATGACAGCGCAAGTTCACCGATTTCGTCATTTCCGTATATCTTAACGCGCTGCGTATAGTTACCTTTAGACATCTCTAACGTTTGGTTACGCATGTCTGATATAGGTTTCGTAATCGTTCTCGCAATGAAGAAACCGAGCACGATTGTGATCAATAATGAGATTGCTGTACCGATGATGAAGATTTGGTTAATGTTGTTTAACTGTTCGTAAACAGAATCAATATCTGATTCAACATATATATCTCCGACAACTTCACCTTCGTATTCAACAGGTTTATTTTTGATCCATACTCTATTACTATCGGATGAATCATTTTTTAATACGATTTTATCATTAGCTTTTCCTAATGATAACGCCTTTTGTACAGAGCTATCGTTTACTTTTTGATTGACGGTATTTTGATTCGTAGCTTTAGATGTCGCCACAATAATTTGATCTTGATCAATAAACTTAATCTCATCAATTTCAGTTCTATTGGCATAATCATCTAATATATTTTGTATTTCTTTTTGGAAGTTCCGATTTGGGTCTTCTGAGTTGTACGTTTTCTTTATGTTGTAATTAATCTGTTTCACGTGTTGTTCAATATTTGTCTTGAAGTTACGTGTCAGCTCTTTCTCAAGACTGTTTGTAAAATATAATCCAATAATTTGCATACCAATAATGATTAATAAAACATAAATAACGACAAGTTTAATGTGTAAGGACTGAAACTTCTTTAGCCAATTCATAATATCAGCCTACTCTTGTGTTTGTAGGAAATAACCCACACCTCTACGCGTCACAATATATTCTGGGTGTGATGCATCGTCTTCGATTTTCTCACGTAGACGACGTATCGTAACATCGACTGTACGTACATCTCCAAAATAATCATAACCCCATACAGTTTGGAGTAAGTGTTCACGCGTCATAACTTGTCCAATATGTTTTGCTAAATAATGAAACAATTCAAATTCACGGTGTGTCAATTCGATATCGACACCACGTTTTTTAATTGAATATGCATCAGGGTATACCGTAATATCTTTAATGACGATTTCATTTGTTTCTTCGTCTTCTGTTTGTGTTGGTTGAGAATAATGTCTACGTAAGTTTGCTTTCACACGCGCGATTAATTCACGTGTTGAAAAAGGCTTCGTCACATAATCATCTGCACCTAACTCTAACCCTAGAACTTTATCAATTTCTGAGTCTTTAGCTGTTAACATAATGATTGGCATTTCAAATTTCTTACGAACCTCTCTACATACTTCCATACCATCTCTACCAGGTAGCATAATATCTAATAATACGATGTCTGGTTCTTCTGCATATATCAAATCTACTGCGTCATTACCGTCATATGCGCAATAAACATCATAACCTTCTTTTTTTAAATTAAATTCAAGTATATCTGCAATTGGTTTTTCATCATCAACGACTACTATTTTTCTAGCCATACATTTACCTCATTTCTTTTTGAAAATAAGTATCTCTAAGCACACAATTGTGCATGATATCCTATACTATAATTTAACACTATTTGTCTATTAATTCTATTGTTTGACGTTAATCTATGATTGAACAACAAAAAAATGCTTATCGTTATTACGATAAGCATTAAAAGCGGTCCCGACGGGAATCGAACCCGCGATCTCCTGCGTGACAGGCAGGCATGTTAACCGCTACACCACGGGACCTTATGTATAAAATTGAGATGGTGACCCCTACGGGATTCGAACCCGTGTTACCGCCGTGAAAGGGCGGTGTCTTAACCGCTTGACCAAGGGGCCTCTGTTTAACACAAGATTGATTATAGCATGACTAATATACAGAAGACAAGATTTTATTTTAAATTTTTTATATAATAAATATAGAAGTACTAAAAAGGGATGATAATATGGAACAAGCACAAGTTATTAGAAAAGGACATCGTAAATTACGTAAAGGAGAAATCCTCAAACGATTCATATTTATCACCATCGGCAGTATATTAATGGGGGTAGGGTTAGAATTATTTTTAGTTCCTAACAATTTACTAGATGGTGGCATTGTCGGTATCGCAATTATTTTGAGTCATCTCACCAATTTAAAGCTTGGATTATTTATCTTTCTACTAAATATTCCGTTTTTCTTTTTAGGATACAAGCAGATTGGTAAGACATTCACGATTTCTACAATTTACGCAATTACAATATTATCTATTACAACAGCCTACTTACATCATTTTGATCCTTTTATTAAAGAAGCATTTTTAGTAACGATCTTTGGAGGCGCAATTATTGGTTTAGGCGTAGGTCTCGTAATACGATATGGCGGATCTTTAGACGGTTCTGAAATCAGTGCTATCTTAATCAGTAGTAAAGCACCATTTTCAGTAGGCGAAATCGTCATGTTGATTAACTTCTTCATATTTACAGCTGCAGGATTTGTATTCAATTGGGAATCAGCGATGTTTTCCGTTATTGCATATTTTATAGCTGCTAAGATGATTGACGTAACCGTTCAAGGATTTGATGAATCAAAAGCTGTATGGATCATTAGCGATACATATAGAGATATCGGAGAAGCCATCAATGACCGACTCGGTAGAGGTGTGACATATCTGAATGGAGAAGGCGCATATACAGGAGAAGATAAAAAAGTCGTATTCTGTGTCATCACACGATTAGAAGAATCCAAACTAAAAGATATCGTAACAGAAATAGATAACACCGCATTCCTATCCATCGGTGACGTGAGCGAAGTAAAAGGCGGACGCTTTAAGAAAAGAGAAATACATTAATCAATCACAGTAACATGCATAAGAATTTATGATTTCAAAGTATAGATAGACGTCTATGATTGCGGACAGTCTTAATTAGGTAGACTGATTAAGTTAGTGTCTAGAGCGCAGTTGGTAGACAACCTTGAAATGATAAGTTTTTATGCTTTTTTTGTTGGGGTGTGGTTGGGATGGTGTGAGTTTGATGTATGTGGTTGAGGATGGTCGGCGATGTATGGGGGTGAGGATTGTTGAGGATGGTCGGCGATGTATGGGGGTGAGGATCGGGTTCAAGATGGGGTTGATAGGTGATCTCTTGGCTTTATTCAGGACTTAAGCCATGACTTGGGACATCTCTTGGCTTTATTCAGGACTTAAGCCATGACTTGGACTATCTCTTGGCTTTATTCAGGAGTTAAGCTACGACTTGGGCGATCTCTTGGCTTTATTCAGGACTTAAGCTAAGACTTGGACTATCTCTTGGCTTTATTTGGTAGTTAAGCAAAGACTCGGGCTATCTCTTGGCTTTATTCAGGACTTAAGCCATGACTTGCGCTATCTCTTGGCTTTATTGGAAAGTTAAGCCACGACTTGGGACATCTCTTGGCTTTATTTGGTAGTTAAGCAAAGACTCGGGCTATCTCTTGGCTTTATTCAGAAGTTAAGCCACGACTTGAGGCATCTCTTGGCTTTATTCAGACGTTAAGCTAAGACTTGAGGCATCTCTTGGCTTTATTCAGACGTTAAGCTAAGACTTGGGCGATCTCTTGGCTTTATTGGGAAGTTAAGCTACGACTTGAGGCATCTCTTGGCTTTATTTGGTACTTAAGCCATGACTTGGGACATCTCTTGGCTTTATTCAGGACTTAAGCTACGACTTAGGCGATCTCTTGGCTTTATTAGGACATTAAGCCACGATTTGAGGCATCTCTTGGCTTTATTCAGGACTTAAGCCATGACTTTGAACAGAACTCAAAAATATAAACCTTAATGAGTATATTATATGTTTCATGTAGCCCTTAATGACCTTTATTTTTTCTGATTGTTGCTTCCATATATATCGGTCAATGCCTGTAATTTCTTTTGATAAGCTATACCTGCCTTTAATGTCTCATTTTCTTTTCTCAGTCTTTCAAGTTCTTCGCGTTCATTTTCATTTAAAGGTAAATTTTTATTATCTGATGTAGATCGTTTTTTAGTCATAGTTTGAGATCCTCCTTTTGTTTATGATCTTGTCTAAATTTTAAAACAGATACTTTAAATTCGCTAGTATAAACAGTATTTCTACTTTTTACTTCTAAAATTTTTACGATCTTGTGAGTTTACTACTCCTTTAACTCACATCTTTTTCAATCTCGTGAGTTTATTCCGACTTTAACTCACATCTTCTCCAATCTTGTGAGTTTACTCCGACTTTAACTCACATGTTCAGCAATCTCGTGAGTTTACTGCCTCTTTAACTCACATCTTCTTCAATCTTGTGAGTTTACTACCTCTTTAACTCACATCTTCTTCAATCTCGTGAGTTTACTACTCCTTTAACTCACATGTTCACCAATCTCGTGAGTTTATTCCGCCTTTAACTCACATGTTCACCAATCTCGTGTGTTTACTACCTCTTTAACTCACATCTTCGCCAATCTCGTGAGTTTACCACCTCTTTAACTCACATTTTCAGCAATCTCGTGTGTTTACCACCTCTTTAACTCACATCTTCGCCGATCTCGTCCACAATCTCGTCCGCTTTCCCAACCCAACTCTAAACAATCCTGTCCATCCCAACCCAACTCACCCCTCATCACACCTTATATCAACGCACAACCCCCAACAACTCATCACCCCAACTCACTCCAAACCACACAACACCTTCCCCCAATATGAAAAAACCAGCAGATACGCTACGTATCTGCTGGTTTCTCTTTATTTTATTAGTCCCATAAGTTTTCTAATAGGTTTGTTTGGTTTCTATCTGGTCCTACTGAGAAGATAGAAATTTTAACGTTACATAATTCAGAGATGCGTTCTAAATAACGGCGTGCGTTATCTGGTAATTCTTCTAATGAACGGCATCCTGTGATGTCTTCTTCCCAACCTGGTAGTTCTTCAAAAATTGGTTTACAACGTTCTAATTCGTTTAAGTTTGCTGGGTATTCAGTGATTTCAACACCGTCAATTTCGTATGCTGTACAGATTTTAACTGTTTTTAATCCTGTTAATACGTCAATTGAGTTGATTGATAAATCTGTAATACCACTTACACGGCGTGAGTGACGTAGAACTACTGAGTCAAACCAACCTACACGACGTGGTCTTCCAGTTGTTGTACCGTATTCACGACCTACTTCACGGATATGGTGACCATCTTCATCAAATAATTCTGTTGGGAATGGACCGTCTCCTACACGAGATGTATAAGCTTTACATACACCAATTACTTTAGATAC
Source organism: Mammaliicoccus sp. P-M59 (assembly GCF_022386135.1). NCBI lineage: Bacteria > Bacillati > Bacillota > Bacilli > Caryophanales > Staphylococcaceae > Mammaliicoccus > Mammaliicoccus sp. P-M59. The sequence goes on from NZ_JAJNJJ010000005.1 coordinate 93,425, forward strand.
GTATGTTGGACCAACACCGCCACCTACTGTAACGTTACCTGCAATTGGATTACTTGAAGTAACGAATGGATATGTACCGTGGTCGATATCTAACATCACACCTTGAGCACCTTCGAATAATACTTTTTCATTGTTTACGAAAGCATCATCTAATAATTTAGCTGTGTCTGTTACATATTCTTTCAAACGTTGTCCAGCTGCATAGTAAGTTTCAAAAATTTCTTCAAAAGTGAAACCTTCAGCGTTGAACATTTTTTCGAATAATTCATTTTTATATTCAAGATTTTCTTTTAAGCGTTTTTCAAAAGTTTCTTTATCTAATAAATCAGCCATACGGATACCGATACGTTGTGCTTTATCTACATAAGCTGGACCGATACCTTTTTTAGTTGTACCAATTTTGTTGTCACCGCGTTTTTCTTCTTCTAATTCATCTTGTTTAAGATGATATGGTAAGATGACTTGCGCACGGTTTGAAATTCTTAAATTGTCTGTTGCAACTCCGCGTTCATTTAAAGCATCTAATTCTTTCAATAAAGCTACTGGATCAACAACTACACCGTTACCGATAACACTTGATTTCTCTTGATAAAAAATACCTGATGGTACTAAATGCAATTTGTAAGTTTCTCCATCAAATTTAATTGTGTGACCTGCATTGTTACCACCTGAAAAACGTGCAATAACGTTTGCATCCTCTGCTAAGAAATCTGTAATTTTACCTTTACCTTCGTCTCCCCATTGCGTCCCAACGACTACGATTGATGACATGTGAGCACCTCCGCTTTTTCTCATTAACCATTAAGTATTCTATCAGTACTATCCTTAAATTGCAAACTAAAAACGAACATTAATTACGAGTGTCAAATTACAATTCTTATTCACGCAATAATTGCTAAAAAACACCTTAACCACAGTATTTAAAAGGATTACAACCATTTTATTCATTTTCAAAAACACAAACTTAAGCACATAAGTGTTACTTTACACAAAACAAAAGACGTACATTTTTGCATAATATACAATAAACGTACGTCTTTTGGCTTAAAAACTTTTTTATCCAAATTCCATTCCGGCATGTTGATAGTCAATATCGGTGAATTTGTTATATTGTTTCATGAAGTGTAGTTTAACGGTTCCTGTTGGGCCGTTACGTTGTTTAGCGATAATGATTTCAATTTCACCATTCTCGTCTTGTGCACCCGCATCGACCGCTTCTCCGTCTTCATCTTCGCCGCCTCTTGAGTAATAGTCATCTCTATATAAGAAGGCAACAATATCCGCATCTTGCTCAATCGAACCTGATTCACGAATATCACTCATCATTGGTCTCTTATCTTGTCGTTGTTCAACACCACGAGATAACTGACTTAACGCAATAACGGGACATTCTAATTCTCTTGCGATTGCTTTAAGCATACGAGAGATTTCTGATACTTCTTGTTGTCTATTATCTGAACTACGAGATCCACTACCTTGAATTAATTGTAAGTAGTCAATCATGATCATATCTAATCCATGTTCTTGTTTGAGCCTACGACATTTAGCACGAATATCCGTAATTCGAATACCTGGTGTATCATCGATAAATATTTTCGTTCTTGATAGTTTACCTACTGCAACTGTAAATCTGCTCCAGTCTTCCTCAGTCATTGAACCTGTACGCAATCTATTTGAATCGACATTTCCCGTACTACATATCATACGTGTAGCAAGTTGATCGGCACCCATCTCTAAAGAGAAAATCCCAACTGAATACAAGTCTTGATGCGTTGCAACTTGTTGTGCGATATTTAATGCGAAGGCAGTCTTACCTACTGATGGACGTGCCGCAATAATGATTAAATCATTTCGGTTAAATCCTGCTGTCATTTGGTCTAAATCTCGATAACCAGTTGGTATACCTGGTGTTTGTCCGTTATTTTGATCGAGCTGTTCAGCATTATCAAACACAATACTTAATACATCTTTAATATCTTTGAAGCCTTCCGTACCTCTTGAAGCAGAAATCTCTAAAATTCTCTTTTCTGCATCTCCTAACAATGATTCTAAATCAAGTTCAGGATTATACCCATCTTCAGCAATACTATCCGCCACACGAATGAGTTGGCGTTTCACTGCATGTTTAAACACAATATCTATGTAGAAATGTATGTTTCTTGTTGTTGGGACATTATTTGCTAATTCTGCTAAATAGGCTGGACCGCCCGCTTCTTCTAATAATGATTCTGCAGCCAACTGGTCCATCAATGTAACAGAGTCAATTTCTTTATTCTGTTCATTTAGCATTAACATCGCTCTAAATATGTGTTGATGATTTGCACGATAGAAAGCTTCAGGTATTAATGTTTCACCTGTTGAGTTAATCAGTTCAGGATCAATCAAGATTGCACCGATAACAGATTGTTCAGCCTCTATACTATGGGGCATTTGTTTTGGGTTCATCATATTATCCATACCATCCATACTGATTACTCCTTTCCATTTTTAATAATTTTTATTATAACGCATTAAAATAGGTCGGTAAATCAAATACCGACCATTTTATTGATGCCTTTATTCTTCAACAACATGTACTTTTAATGTACCAGAAACTTTGTTGTGTAGTTTAATTGGTACATTTGTATAACCTAAACTGTGAATACCATTTGGTAAGTCCATTTTACGTTTATCAACTTTGATTTTGTGTTGTTTATCTAATGCTTGCGTAATTTGTTTCGTACTTACTGATCCGAATAATTTACCGCCTTCACCTGTTTTAGCTGGAATTTTAACTTCTAATTCTTTAAGTTTTTCCGCAAGTGCTTTAGCATCTTCTATTTCTTGTTGTTTTAATTCTTCTTGACGTTTGTTTTGTTGTTCTAATTGTTTGAGGTTTCCAGGTGTTGCTTCTACAGCATAATTATTTTTGATTAAATAGTTTTGACCATATCCTACTGGTACGTCTTTCACTTCACCTTTTTTACCTTTACCTTTAACATCTTGTGTGAAAATAACTTTCATTATTCTTCCACTCCTTTATCATCTGATTCAACAACCTCAACTAATGCTTCGATTGCTTTTTCTACTGTTGTATTTTTAATTTGTGTTGCAGCATTGGATAAGTGGCCGCCTCCACCGAGTGCTTCCATCGTTAATTGTACGTTTACTTCTCCTAACGAACGGGCAGAAATACCAATTGTGTCTTCTGATCTTCGTGCTACTACATAAGATGCTTCTACACCTTCTAAGCCAAGCAATTCATCTGCAGCTTGTGCAACTGTAACAGGGTGATATGTTTCATGGTCTTCACCATGCGCAATTGCGACACCACCGCGGAATAATTTAACTGTCTTAATTAAGTCTGAACGTTTAATATACGTATCAATATCGTCTTTTAAGAAGTGCTGACATAGAATCGTATCTGCACCATGACTTCTTAAAAAGCTCGCAGCATCAAATGTTCTTGATCCTGTTCTTAATGTAAAGTTACGTGTATCCACAATAATACCGGCTAACATAATCGTTGATTCGATTCTCGTTAAACGATGTTCTGTTGGTTGATATTCTAACAACTCTGTAACAAGCTCAGCTGTCGAACTTGCATAAGGTTCCATATAAACAAGTAATGGACTTGAGATAATACTTTCGCCTCGACGATGGTGGTCAATAACGACTTTTCTGTTTGCTTTATTAAGCAAGTTCTCATCAATTACAAGTTCAGGTTTATGTGTATCTACGACAACAAGTGTTGTACGTGGTGTCATTTCATGCCAAGCTTCTTCTGATGTAATAAATCTTTCTTTCAAATCAGGCTTCTCGTCTATTTCAGCCATCACACGTTCTAATGTACTATCAATATCCGAATCGTTTAATACAATATATGATTCAAGGTTGTTCATCTTCGCAATACGTGATACACCGATTGCTGCACCGATTGCGTCCATATCTGGTGATTTATGACCCATAATGATCACTTTGTCACCTTCAATTAAGATATCTCGCAACGCATGAGATATCACACGTGCACGTACTCTCGTTCTTTTTTCCATCGGGTCAGTCTTACCGCCGTAGAATCTCACGTTACCGTTACTATTTTTAATGGCTACTTGGTCGCCACCACGGCCGAGCGCTAAGTCTAAACTTGATTGTGATAGTTCACCTAGCTCAATTAAGTTCTCACTACCTTCACCAATTCCGATACTCAGTGTTAATTGGTGACCGATTTCTCTTGTCTTATCTCTTAAATCATCTAATAAGTTGAATTTCAACGTTTCGATATCTTCTAATATACTCTTGTTTAATAACGCGATAAATTGATCAGCACTATAACGTTTAATAAACAATTGATAACGTGATGACCAGTCATCTATAACGCTTGTAATCAGACTATTGATTTCTGAACGTTGAGAGTCATTCATGTTCTGCGTAATTTCATCAAAGTTATCTAAGAAAATAGTTGCTATGATTGGTTTTTCATTTTCATATAATTCATATACACGGGAAGATTCAGTAATATCAAACAGATAAATGGACTGTTCATCTTCAGTATAAGTGACTTTATATTTGTATGATCCTTCTTCAATCTCTACTTCTGAAGTATTTTCTAATCTTTTTAAGATATTCGGAAACACTTCGTTAATTGGTTCGTCTAAAACGTCTCGTTCTAATCGTTTATTAGCAAAATTATTAATCCATTCGATATGATCATTTTTGTCTAATAATATGACGCCTATTGGTAAGTCACTGACTGCACTTGTTTTACTTTTCGTAATTCTACCGGCTAAACTCCCAATATATAAATCTAATTTCAAAAAGCTCTGTCTAACAAAAAATATGCTTACTGCAATTAGAATTATCGTAGCAACCGTCGAAATAATCGCCCAAAATATTGAATTAAAAAAACTGAATACGACTAGCACCAAAGCTAATATCATCATAATAATGTACGGAAATATTAGGGCTTTTTTAACAGATTGACGGTTCATAAACTCACCTCAATTTACTTTTTTATACGTTGTTTCAAGTTAAACCAAATGTCCATTAATCCGAATAAGTACGCAAACGGTTTAAATATAAATGCCATTACAAAGATGATGACACCTACTATAATTGGTAATTTTTTTACTTTTACAAATAAATGGAACAACGATAATGCTTGTATAAATATAACCCATTCTAACACAAATTGTAAGTTAGTGACTATGCCATACGCGACGACATTGTCTTGTGTGACAAACAAACTCACGAGCACTGTAATCACAAAAACAAATGCTACGCTTCTATTGATTTGCCACATAAATAATGGTCTGAACACTGGTGTTGCGACTTTGAATTTTCTTAAAATCGGAAACGTCACAACTAAATTCACAAGCACTAATAAGAATACCCATAATACTATATACCCAGGAATGCTCGCTTGTAATATTTCTAATGAAACTTGTAATGATTCTTCGATTTCAGTTGTTATATTGCCACCCATTTGGAAATATGACAGTAATACATCATGGTACTGGCTAAAGAACTTGCTTGTTAAAGGTAAGTTTCCCGTAATTTGTAAAATTAACACACTACCTATCGTCAAAATACTCATAAATGTTGTCACTAAGTACAACATACGTTCTTTAGATGTACGCTCAATAAGTAACTGCCCAATAAATACACTCATAAAAATAACAAGTGTCATGGCAGTTAATAAGAATACATGATTAAATAAAACAGTTGCACATAACGTTATGACAACCGTCACAAAAAAGGACGGTTTAGAGCGATACCAAAGAATCGTTCCTGGTATCGTAATAAATGGTATGATCAATATTGCTAATAATGGTACAAAGTTTATAATAGCGACACTTAGAACTAGTACAAGTGTTGCTATGATTGTCGCTTTTATATCGACTTTAAAAGACAAATTTTTCACTTCCCAATCTAAATTAAACATCTTTCTCTATTTTACAGATTTTTATCCTTTAAAACAATGTAGGTGACTTTTAAGTTGATATCAGCGTGCTTTAAATTTATATAATTTCAAGAAATGATAAACGTTAGGCGCCCAATCTCCAAAATTTAATAAAAATCCATCATGGCCAACGTTGTCTTGTACATAGAAATGTCTGTGATATTTAAAGAATCGACCTAAAGCTCTTACTTGGTCATCTGGATATAATAAATCATCAGCAAATCCTAACGTTAATACTTTCGTTTCTAATTGACGTAGACGCTCTTCAACATCATCTCGTCCTCTAAATATGTCATGACTGTCTAATACATCTAACAATGTTAAATAGCAGTCTTTATCGAATGCTTCTTTAAATTTATTGCCTTGATATTTTTGGTAGCTTACAACATCATCTGCAGAGAATCTTGATTCGTAATCTTTACTTGAACGATACGTTAAAAAGCCAAGTTGTCTTGCGATACTTAAACCATCTTGTCCGTTCATATGAATAACTTGTCTAGCAATTTCATTAAATGCTCTACTATATGATGACGTCTTCTCTGTCGCAGCTAATATGACTGCTTTTTTCACTTCAAACGAACCGTCATAAAGCATTTCTAACGTTTGCATTCCACCTAAAGAGCCACCAATTAATACGTCTATTTTTTCGTAACCAAATTGTTTCAAACCTAATATATTTGCTCTCGCAACATCTCTCATCGTCAAATGTTCCGGGAAATTAGGTGTATTCAATCTTGAACTTGATCCATAAGGACTGCCAATTACATTAAATGTTATAAATTGATAATCATTAATTGAAAGGTAACCGCCATCTATAATTTCACGCCACCAACCTGCATGCTCATCATCACCATATGTTAAATGGTTGCCAGTTAACGCATGACAAACTACAACGAGTGGCTGGCCTTTATAACCCACATACTCATATTGAAGTTTCAAGTTATCAATCACTTCACCAGATTCTGTTTCAAAATGTCCAAGATCTACTATGCCTGTTTCTCGAGAAATAATCACATTAAAACCCCCTCTTATTTAAATTGAAAGACTTCTTACTCGTCAAAGAAGTAAGAAGTCCTCATCATCCTTATTATGCGAGTATACTCGTTGGTAGTAGCACCGTATCTGTTATGACCGGTTGCTGAAGTGTCGTCGGGCCAATTCCCTCAACTTCTCTGAATAAGCTTTGCTATGTAATTTATATTAAGAATACTAGAAATGAGCATTTCTTTCAATAAGTTAACGAATGAAATTAAAAGACTAATCTCACAATCGCCATAATAAACATACCGGCTATAACTGTAATCGTTAAACTTCTAAATATGAGCGCTATTAGAATCGTTGGTATCGCGACAATAATGCTCTCAAAATTAAGCGTAAATCCAGCATTGCCTTCTTGATTCAACATGCCTTCTAATATTAATGCCGTAAAGAGACATACCGGCACATATTGTAACCACTTGATCACACTTTCAGGTAAATCCGCTTTTGATAACAATACAAATGGAGAAACACGGATAATCCAAGTTAAAACAAAACAACTTAACGTAATTAAAATTAAATACATCGATATACTCATTTATCAAACACCACCCCTACGACAGAAGCAATAATTGTCGACACAATAATAGATAAATAAGTTGGCATAAATAATGTCAGAATAAGCATGCATACAATCGTTAATAAAATTAAATAAAGATATACTAAGACTTTGCTTTTATGTATCGTTTCAAACTGAGCAATCAACAAAAATATAAACATCGCTGTTAAAGCATAATCGAGACCAAACATTTCAGGTTTAGGTATTAAGTTACCAACTAAACCACCAATTATTGATGTGACAATCCATAATAAATAAGCTGAAATATTTAAACCATGCATCCAAGTCGCATTGAGCGATTTCTCTTTCGCATATTTCGTAATCGCAACACCAAATGACTCATCCGTTACAAGTGTACCTATTCCTACATTCGACCAGAAACCATTACCTTTAAATGCTGGGACTAAAGCTAAACTTTGAAGAAACATTCTTGAGTTAACAAAAAATACCGTCAATAGAATTGCTGAAATAGGGGAGTGGATGGCGACCAACGCACATATAATAAATTGAGCAGCACCCGCATAGACAAAAATAGACAACAACGCAATTTCTAAAATAGATAAACCAGATGAAATACCGACAATACCAAATGCTAAAGCAACACTAAAGTACCCAAGCATAGTAGGTATACAGTCTTTCACACCTTGAAGAAACAAACCTTTATTCGTAATACTCGTACTTGTCACAACGATGCCTCCAATCTATAGTTAGAGGTAAGTCTAACGTTTGTCTAACCTCAGTCTTACTTACCTCTAAAGAATTTTAATATGTATTAGTTTTATCATACCTATATTACTTTATCAATAACACTTGATTAAATATTCGGAAAATAATTAAATAAAAAACAACAGAAATTCAATTGAATGAATTTCTGTTGTTTGATTATCTATCTAAATTATTCACTTAAACCGAATTCTGCACTTGCTTCGAATTTAACATCTCTACCGATCATTACGCCACCAGTTTCTAATGCTTGGTTAAATGATACGCCGTATTTTTCACGGTCGATTTTACCAGTTACTGCAAAACCTGTTACTGTTTCACCGTTTAATGGGTTTTTACTTACGCCGTTGAAATCAACGTCAAATGTTTCTTCGTGTGTTACGCCAGCGATTGTTAAATCACCTGTAATTGAATCTTCACTGATTGATTTTGTTTCAAATGTAATATTTGGGTTTTCATCTGCACTAAAGAAGTCAGCTGATTTTAAGTGTGCGTCACGGTCAGCATTTTTAGTGTTAATTGAATCTGCTTTTATTGTAACTGTTGCTTTTAATGTAGAAAGGTCATTGATATCTCCTGATACTTCTACGTTATAATCTTCAAAAGTACCTTTAACGCGAGATACCATTAAATGTTTTACTGTAAATTCTAAACTACTGTGTGCTTTGTCAAAATTGAAATTTGTCATGTGTCAAAACTCCCTTTATTTATTTTGTATACTTAGTATATCAAATATAAAAAGTATATTCAAGCATTAAATCAAAAAAAAGAGTAACCAATATATGATTACCCTTTTTGAGAAATTTAACTCATTTATAATTTAATTGTTTTTAAGCCGCCCATAAATGGTACTAACACTTCAGGTACAGTGATTGTACCGTCTTCGTTTTGGTAGTTTTCAACGATTGCAGCAAATGTACGACCTACAGCTAAACCACTTCCGTTTAGTGTGTGTACGTATTCTGGTTTCGCATCTTTATTTCGTTTAAATCTAATATTTGCTCTTCGTGCTTGGAAATCTGTCATATTTGAACATGAGCTGATTTCTTTATAATCATTGTAACTTGGTAGCCATACTTCTATATCATATGTTTTAGAGCTTCCAAATCCAATATCTCCTGTACATAAGTTCACAGTTCTGTATGGTAATTCTAAAGCTTGTAAAATATTTTCAGCGTGTTGTGTTAATTCTTCTAGCGCTTTAAATGAATCTTCAGGTCTTTCATATCTCACCATTTCAACTTTGTTAAATTGGTGTAATCTAATTAAACCTCTTGTATCTCTACCTGCTGATCCAGCTTCACTTCTGAAACATGCAGATTGCCCTGTAAATTTAATTGGGAATTGTTCATCTTGTAACACTTCATCACGATAGAAGTTTGTTAAAGGTACTTCAGCTGTTGGAATTGTATATAAGCCTTCTTTTTCTACTTTGAATAAATCTTCTTCAAATTTAGGTAATTGGCTTGTACCAAACATAGAATCTGCGTTTACAAGTTGAGGCACCATCATTTCAGTATAACCATGTTGCGTTGTATGCATTGTTACCATGAAGTTCATGAGTGCTCTTTCAAGTTGTGCACCTTGTCCTGTTAAGAATACGAAGCGTGCACCTGATACTTTAGCAGCTCTTTCAAAGTCTGCCATTTTAAGACTTTCAACTAAGTCCCAGTGCGCTTTAGATTCAAAATCAAATTGACGTGGTGTACCCCATTTACGTACTTCTACATTATCATCTTCATCTTTACCAACTGGTGTTTCATCACTAATTAAATTAGGAATTCTTACTAATCTGTACGTAACATCTTCATTTAATTGATTTAAATTTTGGTCGATTTCTTTAATTTGATCGCCAACTTGACGCATTTCTAAAATAACATCGTCTGCATTTTCTTTATTGCGTTTCTTCTGCGCAATTTCCCCGCTTACTTTATTACGACGTGATTTAAGTTCTTCTGTTTGAGCGATGAGTTCACGGCGCTTTTTGTCTAATTCTAAAATTTCATCGATGACCTTTGGATCGTCACCTCTTTTGGCTACTTTATCTTTAACAAATTCCGGTTCAGACCTAATTAATCTAATGTCTAACATAATATTTCCTCCCTTTTATACTATAATTGTTTAAGAAAAAAGCACCACGTTCCTCGTTGTTACACAAGGGACGTGGTGCTTACGCGTTGCCACCCTATTTAACAGTTATTAAAAACTGCACTCTAAGTCATATAACGGTTTCTACCGATTGTTCTTCTTAAAAGGATAGATTCGTTTAAGTTTCATGACTTGTTTACACCAACCACAAGCTCTCTATACATGTACGCTTAAATTACTTATTCCTAAACAATATAGTTATTAAATTAACATAAATATATCAAATTGATATCATATTTTCAAGCTATACTTAAGATTCAGTCAAGAGACCCGTATTTTCATAGACTTTTTTACCGTTAATAATCACTGTTTCGGCATGGTTTACACCGTAATGATATGGTAAATATTCATGGTTTGGAATATCCCATACAACTACGTCAGCTTGATCCCCAACTTCAAGTGTACCTGCTTCTGCATCAATTGCTTTAGATGCATTAACTGTAACAGCATTCCAAATTTCATTAGGCGTCAGTTTAAGCTTTAATGCCGCAATGCTCATTACAAGTTGAAGGTTGTCTGTCACACAGCTACCTGGATTGAAGTCAGTCGCAATTGCTACTGCACCGTTGTTATCAATCATACCTCTTGCATCTGCATATTGATCTTTACCTAAATAGAACGTTGTGCCTGGCAATAATACAGCTACAGTGTCGCTGTCTTTTAACGCTTTCTTATCTTCCTCACTAGAAGCTACGAGATGGTCTGCAGATATTGCACCTTCATCTATCGCTAACCCTAGTCCACCAAGTGGATCGATTTCATCAGCATGAATTTTAACTTTTAAACCTTTATCTTTTGCTGCTTGCATATAACGTCTTGATTCATCAATTGTAAACACACCTGTTTCACAGAAGATATCCGCGAAATCAGCTTTATCTTTCACATCATCTAATAAATCAATCATTTCTTGTAAGAATGTTGCATTGTCTTTCGCATCTTTAGGCACTGCGTGTGGTCCTAAAAATGTATGTTTCATTCGAATCGGTAAGTCTTGCGCTAATTGATGTGCCACATTTAATTGTTTTAATTCAGTTGCTTTATCTAACCCATAACCACTTTTAGCTTCTACAGTTGTCGTACCGAATTGAATCATTCTAATAATTTCTTTTTTAGATTTTTCGTATAGTGTTTCTTCGCTTGATTCACGAGTCGCTTCAACCGTACTTAAAATTCCGCCACCTTGTTTTAAGATATCAAGATAACTTACCCCTTGTTGTTTAAGTGCCATTTCATGTTCTCTAGACCCGCCAAACACTAAGTGTGTATGTGCGTCTACTAAACCTGGTGATACAACTTTATGAGTGGCATCAATGACTTCTTTAGCTTCAAATTCTTCAGTATGTTCACCTGCATAAACGACTTTACCTTCATTTATAACAACTGTACCATTCTTAATAATATTTAATTCATTTAAAGCTTTCCCTTTAAGAGGTCCGTCAGTCTTCTTTGGCAAAATTAATTCACCTATATGTTGGATGATGATATCATTCATGGTTATCTTTCTCCTTTAACATTGGAATATCTACGTTTCTTTCTTTTGCAGTATCAATTGCAATGTCATACCCTGCATCAGCATGTCTTGCTACACCCATACCTGGGTCAGTTGTTAATACTCTACCTAATCTTCTATCTGCACGTTCACTACCGTCTGCTACAACGACCATACCAGCGTGTAATGAGTATCCCATACCTACACCGCCACCATGGTGAACTGAAATCCAAGAACCACCTGCAGCTGTATTTACAAGTGCGTTTAAGATTGCCCAGTCACCTACAGCATCTGATCCGTCTTTCATAGATTCTGTTTCTCTGTTTGGTGATGCTACTGAACCTGAATCTAAGTGGTCACGTCCAATAACGATTGGTGCTGATATTTCACCTTTTCTAACAAGTTCATTTAATGCTAATCCCATTTTTGCACGTTCGCCATATCCAAGCCATGCAATTCTTGAAGGTAATCCTTGGAAAGCAATTTTTTCACTTGCCATATCTAACCAACGCATTAATTTTTCATCTTCAGGGAAGAGTTCACGCATTAATTCGTCTGCTCTTTCAATATCTTTAGGGTCACCACTTAAAGCAGCAAATCTAAATGGTCCTTTACCTTCACAGAACAATGGACGGATATATGCAGGTACGAATCCTGGGAAATCAAATGCATTTTCTAAACCTTCATCAAATGCTACTTGTCTAATATTATTACCATAGTCGAATGCAACAGCACCATTTTTTTGGAATAATAACATTGCTTCTACATGTTTTTTCATAGATGCTGAAGATAATTCTACATATTTTTTAGGGTCACTTTCACGAAGTTTATCTGCTTCTTCAAGTGAATATCCTTCAGGAACATAACCGTTTAATGGATCATGCGCAGAAGTTTGGTCAGTTACGATATCAATTTTAAATCCTCTATTTAAGATTTCATGATGAATTTCAGCAGCATTACCTACTAAACCTATTGATAAAGGTTTACCCGCTTTTTTAGCTTCTTCTGCTTTTTCTAAAGCTTCATCTAATGAATCAGTCATAACATCACAATATCTTGTTTCGATACGTTTTTCAATTCTAGACGGATCGACGTCTACACAGATAGCAACCCCACCATTCATCGTTACAGCTAATGGTTGAGCACCACCCATACCGCCTAATCCAGCTGTTAATGTAATCGTTCCTTCTAATGATCCCCCAAAATGTTGGTTCGCACATTCAGCAAACGTCTCGTAAGTCCCTTGAACAATACCTTGAGAACCAATATAGATCCAGCTACCAGCAGTCATTTGACCGTACATCATAAGCCCTTTTTTATCTAATTCATGGAAATGTTCCCAGTTAGCCCATTTAGGTACTAATACAGAGTTTGATAATAATACACGCGGTGCTTCTTCATGCGTTTTGAAAACAGCGACAGGCTTACCAGATTGAACAAGCATCGTTTCATCATTTTCTAATCTTCTTAACGTATCAACAATCGCGTCGAAACTTTCCCAGTTACGCGCAGCTTTACCAATACCACCATATACAACTAACTTCTCAGGATGTTCCGCAACCTCAGGATCAAGGTTGTTGTATAACATTCTTAGAACCGCTTCTTGCTCCCAACCTTTACACTCAATTTCCAAACCTTTTTTCGCTTTAATCGCTCTAGACATATTTCATTTCCCCTTTACTAAAAAATTAAATGCTTAAATAGAATTGAACTTTATAGGTATTTAGTTAACTATCTCAAATATTCACAAACTTTCTCTATATCATGATGGAATACTCTATCTTGTGTGATTGAAGGTACGATTGATCTTAATTCTTCGTATTTTGCTTTTGTCTTCGGTGATAGTTTGTCTACACCTTTTATTTCTACTGCTTGCAACGCGATAATACATTCTATAGAAATAACTCTTCGTACGTTCTGTATAATTTGATATGCATGTCTTGCGCCAATTGTTCCCATTGATACATGGTCTTCTTGGTTTGCAGAAGATGGTATTGAATCCACGCTTGCTGGATGTGCTAATGTCTTATTCTCTGATACGAGTGATGCTGCTGCATATTGCATGATCATTGCACCGCTTTGTAAGCCTGGTTCTGGACTTAAGAATGCTGGTAATCCGCCATTGAGTTGTGGATTAACTAATCTTTCAAGTCTTCTTTCTGATACATTCGCTAATTCAGCGACACCAATTTTTAAGAAATCTACGGCAAATGCTATTGGTTGTCCGTGGAAGTTACCGCCTGAGATTACGAGTGTTTCGTCATCGTTATCAAATATTAATGGATTATCATTTGCTGCGTTCATTTCTAATTCTAATTTTTCTTTTACATAATTTAATACTTGGAAGCTTGCGCCGTGTATTTGTGGTATACATCTCAATGTGTATGCATCTTGTACACGTACTTCACCTTGTCTAGTTGTTAATTTAGATCCTTCTAACCAATTTCTCATACGCTCTGCTACTTCAACTTGTTCATTAAAGTTTCTAACGATATGCACGTGCTCATCATATGCGTCTACGATACCGTTCAGTGCTTGATGTGTTAATGCAGCAATCCACTCTGCATGATATGCAATATTTTCAGCTTCAATATATGCAATTACACCTTGAGATGTCATCGCTTGTGTACCATTTATAAGGGCTAATCCTTCTTTCGCTTGTAACGAATGTGGTTCCAATCCTACTTCGTGTAAGACTTCTTTCGCATTTCTTGTTTCACCTTTATAATGGACATCTCCTTCACCAATTAACGCTAAAGCTAAGTGAGATAATGGTGCTAAATCTCCTGAAGCACCTAATGATCCTTGCTCAGGTATGACAGGAATAATTCTTCTATTAATAAATTCTACTAATAATGAAACAAGTTTTTCTGTTACACCTGAATGGCCTTTTAACATCGTATTTAACCTTAAGACCATCATGATTAATGACACATTATCTGGAAAAGGTTTACCCGTACCACATGAATGAGAACGGATTAAATTGACTTGTAAATCGTTATATTTTTCTTTTTCTATTAATACATCACTAAATAATCCGAAACCTGTCGTAATACCATAAATCGTTTCTTTATTTTTAATGATTTTCTCTACTGTTTCTCGACTTTTTCTGACATTAACTAACGCTTCTTCCGAAATAGATATTTGACCATCTTCTTTCAAGAATTGTTTAATGTCTTGAATTGTTAAATCTTTACCATTCAATACTAAGTTCACTGAAAACACTCCTTTTTAGGACACAAAAAAATACAACAAATCAAAATTTGTTGCACCTTTCTTATATCTAATATCTAGTAGGTGTTTCTATGTCTTATATATGATTGATACCTAACCCAATTGTTTCATGTTCTTTACCTTTTATAGGCGCTCCGATTGTACCGTACAAACTCACAGCTATCCATTCACCTTCTGCTTTATCTTGATAAGGATAACCTCTAACTATTGAAAACTTTAAGCCAACCGTTCGCATAATTTCACCAATAGATAATTCACCTCTTGTAATACCATTCACCGCTTCTAAAATCGCATGGTATAACGCGTGTGTTTCTCTATACTGACTTTCCGAAATAATCCCTTGTCTTCTAGCCGCTGTTTCAACAGATGCGATGATTTTATTTAATGACATTGTGCCAATTTTGCCTACAATAAATTGCATATCATGACATTGAGGCATTAATTGCTTTGCCGTTTGCTCATCTGTGATCGTTAATAACGTAGCGTACTTCCCAATTGATATTTGTTCAGTCATGTGAAAGCTCCTATCTCATCTAATAACTAATGTCTATATTTATATTAAGTATACGCTTTCAAAAATTTTCTGACAATACTTTTTAGCACATCCATAACTCAGTGATTGATTAATATATTAGCCTGTTAAAGTAATTTATTTGTTACGTTTTGGAAAATTCTCTGTTCAATTTCAACTTTAAGTGGCATAATAAATCGTACAATTATTTGAAGGTGGGTTAATATGAAGACTATTTCATCTGTCACAATTCCAAAAAGAGAACAAGAATCTCATAAAGGGGATTATGGTAGGATATTATTAATCGGAGGTAACGCTAATTTAGGTGGCGCAATTATTTTAGCAGCTAGGGCTTGTGTATTTAGTGGTAGTGGACTTATAACTGTTTCTACACATTCATCCAATTTTGCTGCATTACATTCAAGATGTCCTGAAGCAATGGTTTCAGATATCACGGATTTAAAAAAGCTTTCTAAATTAATTAAGCAATCGGATTGTATTTTAATAGGTCCAGGTCTCGGTTTAGATTTTAAAGGGAATAACACATTAACATTTCTATTCCAAAATATTCAGCCACACCAAACATTAATTATTGATGGAGATGCTATTACGATTTTAAGTAAGTTAAAGCATACTTTACCTGAATGTGAGATTATCTTTACACCTCACCAAAAAGAATGGGAAAGACTGAGTAATATCCCGATAGAAGAACAAACTTATGAAAACAATAAAGAAGCGGTTGATGCGTTAAATGCAACAGTCGTATTGAAAAAACATGGTACTGAATTATTCTTTAAAGATCATGAATATAAATTATCTATCGGTACACCCGCTATGGCAACAGGTGGAATGGGAGATACGTTAGCAGGCATGATCACAAGTTTCGTTGGACAATTTGATTTAGAAGAAGCGGTTATTAACGCAACGTATATTCACAGTTATATTGGTGAAAAGCTTTCTAAAGATATGTATATCGTACCACCATCCAAACTTATAGATGAAATTCCATATGCTATGAAATCATTCGAAGCTTAAATATTCAAAATAAAAAAGCATATCACGCTACTGATGTTGATCAGTAAGTTCGTGATATGCTTCTTTTTATATATTATTCTTCGTCATTATCTTGTTCTTCGATATCTTCATTCACACGTTCCATGAAGTCTTCTCTTAAATCTTCTTTACCTTCTTGTGCGTCAGTTTCAACAGCATCAGTTTCTGTTGTTTCTTCTAACACACCTTCAACAGGTGATTCTGCAATTTCATCTTCGTCTGGCTCAACTTTAGCTACTGTTGCAACATGTTGATTTTCACCTAAACGGATTAATCTTACACCTTGAGCACTTCTACCATTTTGAGAGATATCTGCTACGTGTAATCTAATGATGACACCTGAATTTGTAACAATCATCAAGTCTTCGTCACCGTTGACCGTTGTGATACAAACAAGGTTACCATTCTTCTCAGTTAGAGTGGCAGTCTTAATACCTTTACCACCTCTATTAGAGATACGATATTGATCAGCTGACGTACGTTTACCATAACCTTTTTCAGTTACGATAAGTATTTCATCTTGTTGATTTTCATCTGTAACATCTAATCCAATAACTTCATCATCTTCTCTTAATGTAATACCTTTCACACCCGCAGCTGTTCTTCCTAATGGGCGTAATTTAGATTCATCAAAGCGTATTAATGATGCATGTTTCGTACCAATAATGATTTCTTTCGTACCATCCGTCAGTCTAACCGCAATAAGCTCGTCGCCTTCTTTAAAGTTGATCGCGATTTTACCATTTTTGTTAATACGTGAGAAATTAGATAATTTAGAACGTTTAACTGTACCATGTTTAGTAGCAAAGACTAAGTAATCTTCTTCACTTGATAAGTCTTTAACAGCTATCATTGTACTAATCATTTCATCTTTTTCAATTTCTAAAGCATTAACGATTGGCAAGCCTTTAGATTGTCTAGACATTTCAGGAATTTCGTAACCTTTAAGTTTGTAGACACGACCTTTATTCGTAAAGAATAAGACGTTATCATGTGTACTTAATGTTACGAGTTGGCTAACAAAGTCATCTTCTATCGTATTCATACCTTGTACACCACGTCCACCTCTATTTTGTGAACGATATGTAGATACTGGTAATCGTTTAATATAGTTGTTATGACTTAATGAAATAACGATTTGTTCTTCTGGGATTAAGTCTTCATCTTCAATTTGATCAAGACCTGCTGCCGTAATTTCTGTACGACGCTCATCACCATATTTATCTCTTATTTCAGTAATTTCTTCTCGAATGATTTCTAGTAATTTTTCTTCATCACGTAAAATCTCTTTTAATTCTTCAATAAGTTTAAGTAAATCTTGATATTCTTTTTCAATTTTGTCGCGTTCTAAACCAGTTAAACGACGTAAACGCATATCTAAAATCGCTTGCGCTTGTCTTTCAGATAAGTTGAAACGATTTTGTAAACCTTCCATCGCTTCTGAGTCACTTTGTGATTCTCGAATTAATGTAATGATTTCATCGATATGATCTAACGCGATTCTTAATCCTTCTAGAATATGCGCTCTATCTTGAGCTTTTTTCAAGTTATATTTCGTACGTCTTGTTACGACATCTTTTTGGTGTTCTAAATAATGATATAGAACTGCACGTAAGCCTAATAATTTAGGTTTACCGTCGACTAATGCAATCATATTCACACCAAATGATGTTTGTAATGGTGTTTGTTTGTATAGATTGTTAAGAATAACATTAGCATTCGCATCTTTTCTAACTTCTATAACAATACGTACACCGACTTTTAAGCTTGTTTCATCTCTTAAGTCTGTAATACCTTCAATTTTCTTATCGCGTGCTAATTCAGCAATTTTCTCGATTAATCTCGCTTTATTAACTTGATAAGGTATTTCAGAAATGACGATACGTTCTTTACCATTTTTCATAACTTCGATTTCAGAACGTGCTCTCATTAAGATTGATCCACGACCAGTTTCGTATGCACGTCTAATGCCACTTCTACCCATAATTAAACCAGCTGTTGGGAAGTCAGGACCATGAACGATATCCATTAACTCATTTGTCGTAATTTCTGGGTTATGACTAAGCGCTAATACGCCGTCTATAACTTCATTTAAGTTATGAGGTGGAATATTTGTTGCCATACCAACTGCGATACCTGATGTACCATTCACCAATAAATTAGGGAATCTAGCAGGTAAGACTACCGGCTCTCTTTCGTTACCATCGTAGTTGTCTTGGAAATCAATCGTATCTTTATTGATATCTCTTAATAATTCACTTGTAATTTTAGCCATACGTGCTTCTGTATAACGCATTGCAGCAGCACCATCACCATCCATAGAACCAAAGTTCCCTTGGCCATCTACTAATGGATATCTATAACTAAAGTCTTGTGCCATACGTACCATTGCTTCATAAATAGATGAGTCACCGTGTGGGTGATATTTACCCATTACGTCACCAACAATACGTGCAGACTTCTTGTAAGGTTTGTCTGAAGTCATACCTTGATCATTCATACCATATAAAATACGTCTATGAACTGGTTTTAAACCGTCTCTAACATCGGGTAATGCACGAGATACAATTACACTCATTGCATAGTCTAAGAATGATTCTTTCATTTCTTTACTGATGTTACGTTCACTAACTCTTGATTGTGGTATTTCAGCCATTAATCATATCCTCCTTAAATCGTAAATGATGCTTTATATATCTAACGTTGCGTATTCGGCATTTTCTTCAATAAATTGACGACGAAACTCAACAACATCTCCCATAAGCATTTCAAAAGTTTCGTCAGCTTCTATCGCATCTGTTAGTGTTACTTGAAGCATTGAACGATGTTCAGGATTCATTGTTGTTTCCCACAATTGATCAGCATTCATCTCTCCAAGACCTTTATAACGTGCTATAGACAATTTCGGTGTTGAGCTAAGTTCTTCTTTTAATTTATCTAATTCTCTATCGTTAAATACATAATATTTTTTCTTACCTTGTTCTACTTTGTATAAAGGTGGTTGTGCAATGTATACATAACCCGCTTCAATAAGTGGTCTCATAAATCTATAGAAGAATGTTAATAATAACGTTCTAATATGTGCACCATCGACATCGGCATCTGTCATGATCACTAATTTATGATATCTCGCTTTACTAATATCAAACTCTCCACCAATACCTGTTCCTAGACCTGTAATCATGGCACGAATTTCGTTATTACCTAAAATTCTATCTAAACGTGCTTTTTCAACGTTTAAAATCTTACCACGTAACGGTAGAATCGCTTGTGTCTTAGAGTCACGACCTAATTTAGCAGACCCCCCGGCAGAGTCACCCTCAACGATGTATAATTCACATTCTTCAGGTTTCTTACTTGAACAATCTGCAAGTTTACCAGGTAAGCTTGATACTTCTAATGCTGATTTACGTCTTGTAACTTCTCTCGCTTTTTTAGCGGCAAGACGTGCTCTAGAAGCCATCACACCTTTATCTACAATGATTCTTGCCACGTTTGGATTCTCTAATAAGAATCGTTCAAAGAGTTCAGAGAATAATTTATCAACGATTTGACGTACTTCTGAGTTACCTAATTTAGTCTTTGTTTGACCTTCGAATTGAGGATCACCGTGTTTAACAGATACAACAGCTGTCATACCTTCACGTACGTCTTCACCAGATAGCTTTTCTTCGCCTTCTTTAAGAAGCTTGTTCTTAATACCATAGCTGTTAATAACACGCGTTAATGCACGTTTAAATCCATCCTCATGCGTACCACCTTCATAAGTATGAATGTTGTTCGCATAAGTTAATAAATTCGTCGCAAAACCATTGTTATATTGAATGGCAATCTCAACTTCTACGTCATCTTTAGTATCGTGAATATAAATTGGCTCATCATATAGTACTTCTTTAGATTTATTTAACATTTCAACATAAGATTTAATACCGCCTTCATAGTGGTATGAATCTTCTTGAATGTTTTCATCATCTCTTTCATCTCTCAATGAAATTTGGATACCTTTATTTAAGAACGCTAATTCACGAATACGTTTTTGTAATGTTTCATAGTCATATTCAGTTGTTTCAGTAAAGATTTCACCGTCAGCTTTAAAGCGTATTGTTGTACCTGTATGATCTGTATCACCAATGACTTTCAAATCAAATGCTGGTACACCTCTTTCATACGCTTGATGATAAATTTTATTGTTAAGGTGAACGTAAACTTCTAAATTAGAAGATAGCGCATTTACGACAGATGAACCTACGCCATGTAAACCACCAGATACTTTGTATCCGCCACCGCCAAATTTACCACCGGCATGAAGTACTGTTAAGATAACTTCTACAGCAGGACGTCCCATTTTCTCTTGAATATCAACAGGTATACCTCTACCGTTATCTGTTACTTTAATCCAATTGTCCTTTTCTATTACAAGTTCAACATGATCTGCATATCCAGCTAATGCTTCATCGATACTGTTATCTACAATTTCCCAAACGAGATGATGTAATCCTCTTACAGATGTAGAACCTATATACATACCAGGGCGTTTACGGACTGCCTCTAAACCTTCTAATACTTGTATCTGATCTGCACCATAACTTGAAGCGTTATTTTGTTCTGACACGTATTTCCACCTTCACTTTCATCTACTCAATAATATTGCCTTTAGATACATTAAATACCTTGGCATCTTTCATAATCTCATGTTCTATTCCATCAACAGATGTTGTTGTTACAAACGTTTGTACCTTCTCTTGAATTGTACTTAATAAATGGGTTTGTCGATTATCATCAAGTTCACTTAGCACATCGTCTAACAGTAGAATTGGATATTCACCAACAACTTGATTAATCAACTCAATCTCAGCAAGCTTTATAGATAATGCTGTCGTACGTTGCTGTCCTTGAGAACCATAAGTTTGTACATTCATATCATTAACATGAAAACTAATGTCGTCTCTATGCGGTCCAAAGCGTGCACTTCCACGTTCGATTTCTTTATCCATTGAATCATTAAGCAACGAACAAAAAGCCTCTTTCAGTTCAGTTACATCTTGATA
Organism: Mammaliicoccus sp. P-M59; assembly: GCF_022386135.1. NCBI lineage: Bacteria > Bacillati > Bacillota > Bacilli > Caryophanales > Staphylococcaceae > Mammaliicoccus > Mammaliicoccus sp. P-M59. Next base: position 115,166 of record NZ_JAJNJJ010000005.1, read on the forward strand.
TGTTTCTGACAGTTTAATATTCGGCTCGTATTGAACCTTTAAACTTTCTTTTTCGCTCGTAATGCCTTGATGGATCACTTCGGCAATCTTTTCTAATTCACGAATAAAGTGCGCACGTTTCAAAGTCACATTGGCTGCCGCTTCTGAAAATTGCTCATTGAATACTTCTAACATCGTTCGATCTTTCATTTTCCCAATTTGTAATTGTTTGAGGTAATGATTTTTTTGTTTAAGTAATCTTTGATAATTAGATAAATGATTTAAATAGACCGCAGACATCTGACCGAGTTCCATATCAATAAAACGTCGTCTGATTTGCGGGCTACCTTTTACAATATTTAAATCTTCTGGTGCGAACAACACCACATTTAAGTGACCAATATACTGCGTTAATCGACTCTGTTCTAGATGATTAACTCTCGCCTTTTTGCCTTTTTTCGTAATGATTAAAGAAATAGGCATTGAGCCATGGCGATAACTTAGTTCACCTTCTATTTTACCATACTCTTCACCAAACTGTATGAGTTCTTTATCATTCGAAGTCCTATGACTTTTAGCCAGTGCTAAAGTATAGATAGATTCTAATAAATTCGTCTTACCTTGCGCGTTCTCACCAATTAATATATTAACATTGGAATTAAATTCAAGTGTACATTTATCATAATTTCTATAATGAGTTAAAGTAAGTTTCTGTAATATCATAATCTATTCACTGAGATGGTTAATACGAAATTGACCTTCAGAAGGAATTTCGACTAAATCACCATCATGTAATTTTTTGCCACGACGAGTTTCACGTTCACCATTTATTAATACTTCTTCATCTTGGAGGAACCATTTAGCCTGACCACCCGTTCCAATGACGCCTTCATTTTTTAGGAATTGACCTAAAGTAATATCGTCTTTTACTGAGATATCTTGTACCACTATCTTCACTCCAATCTTAATTAGTCATCTCTATATTATACCTTTTTTTCACCAAAAAATCATGCTTTTACGCACAATTCATTTTAAGATAAATTAATCTTCAAAATATTTATATTCTAAGTGAAAAATTAAGTCCGGAACTTAAACATTATTTTCATAATAAAATCAAAAAAGTATAGCTAACGAACATAGTGAGATACTATGGCGCCCTGTCCTTACACTTTCACACAAAAAAGCTGAGACATAGATCTTTGTCTCAGCTTTTCGAATATTATATTGCTTTATCTTTCTTTGTAAAAATTAAAATCAAACTGATTAACAGGAATGCTGTTCCTGCTAAAAATGGAATTGTGATGAATCCAAATACATTGATATATTCTGATGAACATGGAACACCTTGTGTACATGGTTTGATTTCAGCAAATCCTGGTACTTTTTGCTCTAAGTAATGCCATGTCGATATCAATAGTCCGATGATTGATAACGGTAGTGCTATTTTTTTAACATTAAAATCATTTTGGAATGAGCCTATTCCGAGTATTAACACGAGTGGATACATACAGATTCTTTGATACCAGCACATTGTACAAGGAACAAATTGTCGTATCTCACTAAAATATAAACTACCTAACATAGCTACTAAAGCTATTACCCAGGAAATAAATAGTGCATATTGTTGCTTCAAATATATCACCTATTTTTATTTATTTTTCTTTTCTATAGCTTGATCGATTGCTTTAGAAACTTTGTCGTAATCCATTGGATCTGATAATACTTTACCATCTACCACAATTGTAGGTGTAACGTCTACATCGTATTTATTTGTTAAATCTGAATCATTTTTCATTTGTTTATAAGACTCTGAATTTCTATCTTTCACTAATTTCATGATTTGATCTTTTTTAGATTTATCAATATCTAATCCATCTACTGCTTTTTGGACTACTTTAAGATCTAACCATTCGTCGTCTGTTTCTGCATTATGGTCATCTGGTTGAGCTTCAAATAATGCTCTGTGGAAATCCCAATATGCATCAGGTGCGATTTTATAAACAGCATGTGCTGATGCACCACCAATTTCAGATCCTTCACCGTGGAATGGTGCGTTCACAAATCTATATTCCACTTTGTCTTTATCGATATAATCTTTTTCAATTTGATCCATGTAATTCGTTTCAAATGCTTTACATGCTGGACATTTAAAATCTCCAAATTCAACTATTTGAACTTTAGCTTTGTCTTTTTTATGTGTTGGATTATCTTTTGTATCTTTTGATAAGTCTGTGGCTTTAACAGTTCTATCAAATAGACTATCTTCTTTGTTGTCACTTCCGCTTCCACCAAACACAACAAGCAATACGATACCTACGACAACAACAAGTATTGCTATCATTAAAAACATAATATTACTGTTACTATTTTTATTCGCCATATTAATCCCTCAATCTCTTTTGTTGATAATATAAATTTTATACTATCACTTAAAGAAATTCTATATCATTCACTAAAAATTCATTAAGGTTTTGTGACAAAATGGTGATTAATATTTTCGTAAAAATTATTTAGTAATATTTAATGCATTTTTTAAATTTTTGATAACGCCTTTTTCATAAGTGAGCACGCTACCACGATATGTTTTCGCTGCAAACACCAGTAGAATGATACATGTAACGATTGAAATGACAATTCCTAAAAGTAAATGCCATTCAGGTGTTGATTCTGATGTAGTTCTTAATAACATGACCATTGGCGATAACATCGGAATGAAGCTTGTCACTTTTACAAGCATCGTATCTGGGTTTGAAATACTAAATATCGCAATATAGAATGCCGCTAATGAAATAAATGTAACTGGCATCATAGATTGAGCAAGATCTTCTATACGGCTCGTTAATGCCCCTAGAATAGCCGCTAATGAAATATAGGATACAACACCCAAAATTAAGTAAACTGCGCCATAAATAATGATTCTCGTCGTCTCAGGGCCATACTCAACGCCAGCTGACTCAAATAGTCCTTTCAAATCAAATGCGAATATACTAATTACAATTGCCAGTATGATAAAGAATATTTGTGTAAATGCAACTGCGATGATTGCGAGAATTTTCGCTGACACATGAATCGACGGTTTAACACTTGTAACAATCATTTCAATCACACGTGTTGTTTTTTCAGTCGCAATTTCTGAACCAATTTGGTTAGCGTAATTGATTGTGATAAAGAACGATAAGAAAATGATGATGTAAACAACAGCTGAGTTTAATGCTTGAACTTTCGGATCAACATCACTAGATTGTTTTTCATCATTCGATTTAATTTCTTCTGTCTTCACATCACTTGGTGTATTTAATGTTTTTAAATCTTTTTCTGATAGATTTAATTTTTGAGCTGTTAATGATGATTGCATTTGGCTAAGCGTTGATTGTAAGGTCATTTTCTCACTTTCACTGACATTGCCTTTTTCATAAATTGTGCCATCTACTTTTTCACCGTTCACGTTTACTTGAATTAAACGTTTATACTTTTCGTCTTTAACACCTTTTTTACCTTTTTCGAGTGAAACTTTTTCTACTTTTTCAATATCATCGTTTTGTTTATATTGCTTTTCTAATACTTTATAAATCATGTCGTTATCTGTTTGTATCGCGACAACTTTACTATCGTTATCAAAGAAATCAATAATTTTGTCGATGTTACTTAATGCAAAGATTAAAATCATAAAAATTGCAGTCATGATGATAAATGATTTACTTTTCACTTTTTGCATATACGTTAAATTAAATGTCGGCCAGAATTTATTCATGCTTATCACCTACCTTAGCTATAAAGATATCGTTTAGAGATGGTTCAGCAACTTGGAATCGTTTGAGGTAACCTAACTTCGTCACATTTTGATAAATATTTTCTGCATATTTTTCATCAGAAATTGTGATTTTAACGCCTTTTTTAGTCGTTTTAAATGCTTCTACACCTTCAAAGTCTTTTAAGAATCCTAAATCATAGTCGCCTTCGATAAATACATCTTTCTTACCAAAGTCGTCTTTAACTTGATCAAGAGAACCAGCAACGACTGCTTTACCTTTATTCATAATGCAAATATAGTCACAAAGTTCTTCTACGTGTTCCATTCTATGCGAGCTGAATATAATCGTTGTGCCTTGTTCTTTTAAATCTTTAACAGCAGCTTTAAGCAATTCAACATTGACTGGATCAAGTCCACTGAATGGTTCATCAAGAATTAATAATTCGGGTTTATGAATGATTGCTGCAATCAGTTGAACTTTTTGTTGATTACCTTTCGATAATGCTTCGATCTTTTTTTCTTTATTTTCAAATGCATCAAATCGTTTTAACCAATAATCTAATGCTTCTGAAATATCTTTTCTTTTCATGCCTTTTAGCTCAGCTAAATATTGCACTTGCTCCCAAACTTTTAATTTTGGATGTAAGCCTCTTTCTTCAGGTAAATAACCAATCGTATTCGTCATATTATAGTCAATTGGCTTATCGTTAAACGTCACAACACCTGTTGTCTTTGGTAATAAACCTAAAATCATACGAAATGTCGTCGTTTTACCTGCACCGTTTCCACCTAAAAATCCATACATCGTACCTTTAGGAACTTCCAAATTAACATCATGTACTGCCGTAAAGTCATTGAATTTCTTGGAAACATCTTTAATTAGTAATGTCATAATGTTTACTCCTTTTCTTTGGATTCTAATTCTGAAATATCTATATTCTCGTCTTCTTCAAAAATAAATAATTCATCAATAGATACTTCGAACACTTGAGAAAGCTTATGTGCTAATACTAACGTGGGATTGAATTTGTAACGCTCAATAGAATTGATGGTTTGTCTAGACACTTTAACCAATCGTGAGAGTTCACTTTGCGTCATATTTTTCTGTGTACGATATTCATAAACTTTGTTTTTCAATTCATCACTTCCTGTCAAGTTAACTTTACATTATATGAATTTTTACACTATGTCAAGTAAACTTGACACAAAAAAAGCTGAGACCCAATTTGAGTCCCAGCTACTACATGCTGATTAATATGTTCTGATCGGTAAGATAAGTTGTACGACTGTTTCGTCGTCTTTAGGTTTAAGAATAAATGGTCTCATTGTACCAAAGAATTCTACTTGTACTTCATCGTTATCGATAGCTTTTAATGCATCCATCATGTATTTAGAGTTGAATGAGATTTTTAATGATTCACCTTCAACATTGTCTGTAGATACATCTTCTTTAACTGTACCGATTTCTGGTGAAGTAGATGATAATTCAACTTTATCAACATCCGTAGATAATTTAATGACGTTGTTACCACCCTCACGTGCTAATAATGATGCACGATCTATTGCATGATAGAATTCACTGTTATCTAAGATGATTTTAGTTTCATAGTTCTCTGGGAATAATCTTGTTGTATCTGGATAGTTCCCTTCAAGTAATCTTGAAATAAAGTTAATGTGACCAACTTTAAATAATACTTGGTTACTTGCAAAGAAGATATTGATGTCTTCTTCAGAATCAGAAACGATTTTGTTTAATTCAGATAAAGCTTTACCTGGGATAATCACATTTTTATCATCGATTTCTTCGTCTTCTAATTTTAATTTTCTTAATGCAAGTCTGTGTGAATCTGTTGCAGTACAGATCAGTTCATTGTTTTGAATAAGCCAGTTAACACCTGTTAATACTGGACGTGTTTCTGACGTGGACACTGCAAAGTTCGTTTGTGCGATAATGTTCTTTAATACTTTGATTGGTAATTTAATCGCATCGTCTTCAGATACTTGTGGTAATAACGGATATTGATCTGGATCTAAACCACTTACGTTAAATTCAGAATGTCCTGATGTGATAAGTGTTTTAAATTGATCATTCGTTGATAAATTAACAGTTTTACCTGGTAATTTTTTAACGATATCTACAAAGAAACGTCCTGGAAGTACTACAGAACCTTTTTCTTCAATATCTACAATTTTTTCACCATCAATATTTTGATTTATTGTTATTTCTATCGATATTTCAGAGTCTGATCCTGTTAAGATGATGCCTTTATCTGTCGCATCTATCTTGATTCCTGTAAGTATCGGTAATGTAGTTCTTGGTGAAATTGCTTTTAATGTATCATTCAATTGATTAAGAAAGTAATCTCGTTGAATTGTAAATTTCATAACTTATAAAACTCCTTCCAGTCGTTATATATTTAATTATATATCTTTTAAAATCATAGTAATAGTCATAGGGGCTGTGGATTGGTGGATAACCCGCTTTAAATAGCGATATAAAAGTTATTCACATGTTGATAAACTGTGTATGACTGTGCACAACTTATCCACATTATCCACGGATTTGTTTTTCTAGTTGTTCTAAATCATTTTTGAGTTCTGGATTATTTTCTAAATCTTTTTTAATTTTATCATGTGCATGGATGACAGTTGTATGATCTCGTCCACCAAATTCTTCACCAATTTTAGGTAATGAAAAATCAGTAAGTTCTCTTGATAGATACATAGCGATTTGTCTCGGATATGCAATTGATTTTGTACGTTTCTTAGCAGCAAAGTCTTCGATTCTAACGTTATACATTTTACTAACGGCTTGTTGAATGTCTTGAATCGTGATTTTAGTTGATCTTGGTGATGAAATAATATCTTTAAGCGCTTCTGCTACTAAATCTGTGTTGATCGGCTTATTTCTAAGTTTGGAGTATGCTAATACTCTCGTTAAAGCACCTTCTAATTCACGTATATTGGATTGAATAGAATTAGCGATATAAGTTAAAGCTTCAACAGGTATATCTAAATTTTCTTCTTCGATTTTCTTTTGTAAAATAGCCATTCTCGTCTCAAAGTCAGGAGGCGTAATATCTACTATTAATCCCCATTCGAAACGTGTTCTTAAACGATCTTCTAAAGTTGGAATTTCTTTAGGAGGACGGTCACTTGAGATGACAATTTGCTTTTTATTTTGATGTAAATCATTAAAAGTATGGAAGAATTCTTCTTGCGTTTGTTCTTTCTTTTGAATGAATTGAATGTCATCTATTAAGAGCACATCGATGTTTCGATACTTGTCTCTAAAGCTTTCCGTATCGTTCATACGTATAGACTTAATAAATTCATTTGTGAATTTTTCGCTAGATGTATATAGAACGTTCGCATTTGGATTTTGTTCAAGCACATAATGACCAATTGCATGCATTAAATGTGTCTTTCCTAAACCGACGCCTCCATATATGAAAAGCGGATTATAAGCATTGGCTGGTTCTTCAGCAACTGCTAGTGAAGCAGCGTGCGGGAACTGGTTACCAGGTCCAATAACGAATGTATCAAAAGTGTTATTACTGTTCAGCTGACTATTAGTCACTTCTTCATATGCTTCAGTTTCTTTAGGTTTTTCTGGCTGTTCAGTGAAATCTTCACTTTGTAAATCTTCTTCTGATATAAATTTAACTTGAACTTTGTCTCCAATCACTTCATAGATAAAGTTTGTGACGTGTTCATGATATTTATTGGTTAACCACTCAGCAACAAAAGGACTTTGTGCAACAACTATTGCGCGCTTACTATCAATTTGATGTAAGTAAGTCCCTTTGAACCATGTATTATAACCAGCAGAAGCGATTTGATCTTCAGCAATAGATAACACTTGCTCCCAAATTTCTTCTTTTGAATTCATAAAAGTCCTCTTTCTCATTTAAATTTATTGAGTTATACACATAAAATAAGATTGTTGATAAAGAAAATCACAGGCTGTGAATTATTATCCACAACTTACACACAAACGGTGGATAACTACACTTTATAATTCTCTTGTCCACAATCTTTACACGTAAATATTTATGAAATAATCACAGTAATATCAATGCTTTGTATAACTTATCCACACAATTATACTTTTAAACAAATCGAGTTGTCAAATACCTGTGAATATGTGCAGTTTGATGAGATTATTTTGTGAATAAGAATAAATCTTAATCAATTTATCCACAAAAAGTTGGTTATGCATTGTGAATAAGTGGATAACTTAATAAATAGAAGTTGTAAATTTCTTCTTGATTTTTAAAATCTGATTTGTTATAGTTTAGTAGTTATTGAAATTGTGACAAATCACACGTATGGTATAAATAATTTTGAAACTAATCTTCTGATATATATAAATGAATATCATACAAATGATAATCTAATGTAGAATTAGATGTTAAGAATAATTAATGGAGGTGTTCTTAAATGGTAAAACGTACGTATCAACCAAATAAACGTAAACATAGTAAAGTACACGGTTTCCGTGCACGTATGAGTTCTAAAAACGGCCGTAAAGTATTAGCTCGCCGTCGTCGTAAAGGTAGAAAAGTATTATCAGCTTAAGATCACTGAAGAGCAGTGGTCTTTTTTTTGTTTTAATTGAAGGAATTGTTTTGTATAATAAACAATAATTAAGTGATGTATTGTGGAGTGGATGTTTGTGGAAAAGGCTTATCGAATAAAGAAAAATAATGATTTTCAAAGAATTTATAAAAAAGGTAAGTCAGTCGCTAATAGACAATTTGTTATTTACACAGCTGAAAATGATCTTGATCACTTTAGATTAGGTATAAGTGTTTCAAAGAAAATGGGTAATGCTGTTACAAGAAATAGAATTAAAAGGTCCATTAGAGAATGTTTTAAGAATCATAAAGAAAATATTATTCCTAAAGACATCATTGTTATCGCTCGAAACCAAGCTGTTGATTTAAAAGTCATTGAAACACAGAAGAGTTTAGAGCATGTATTGAAGATTGCTAAAGTTTTTAATAAACGTATTCCCTAAGTATTGATATATTACTAGGAGGTTGCAGCATGCTTAAATCGCGCTATGAAGGACAATCAGTAGAACAAGCACTACAACAAGGTTTAGAAGATTTGAATGTTCAAGAACAACAAGTAAGAATTGATGTTATTAATGAAGGTAAAAAAGGTATTTTTGGATTTATGAAACAAGATGCACAAATTGAACTAACTGTAATCGATCCAGAACTTAAACAGTTTGAATCAATTGAAGCATTAAAAAATCGTCACGCGTCGGTCGAAGAGGATAATAGCTCAATAACAGATGAAGTGACACATCAAGAAGACACAATAATAGAAGAAAAAGATATTCAGTCAGAAACAGGTATACGTGAAGATCGCAATCAGAAAAAAGATTCATTAAATGAAGTGGCACAAAACACTTTAGATTATGTACTTAATATCATAAGAGAAATGAATATTGATGTAGATGGTTCATATGAGATTAAGTCTAATACAATTTATATTAATATGACTTCCAACAATGCTGCTTATATAATAGGTAAGCGTGGTCAAATTTTGAACGCATTACAAATAGTAGGTCAAAATTATATGCATCAATTTGTTAAAGGTTATTATACGCTTATATTAGATATCGAATCATATCGAGAAAAGCGTAAAGAAACGTTAGAAAAATTGGCATTTAATATGGCTAAGAAAGCAACTCAAACAAAGAGACCAGTTAAATTGGAACCTATGCCAAACTTTGAACGTAAAATTATGCATCAAGCAGTCAGTAAAATTGAAAATATCGAAACATACTCTGAAGGAAGAGAACCACATCGATATTTAGTCATTAAGAATAAATAAAAATAGTCGGAGTGAGTCATCTCGCTCCGCATTTTTTCGAACAATATATTCGAAAAATATTACAAAACCATTTACAATCAATAGAATAGTTATTAATGGTGGAGGAGAATATCATGGATTTAGATACAATTACAAGTATCTCAACGCCTATGGGTGAAGGTGCAATAGCAATCGTACGATTAAGTGGTCCGGATGCCTTAAATATTGCTAATCGTATATATAAAGGTAAGAAACAAATTACTGAAGTAGCATCACATACAATTAATTATGGTCACATTATTGATCCTGAGACTGATGAAGTCGTAGAAGAAGTTATGGTAGCTGTCATGAAAGCACCAAAGACTTTTACGAGAGAAGACATCGTTGAAATAAATTGTCATGGTGGTTTAGTAACGGTTAATCGCGTACTTGAGTTAACGTTATCTAACGGTGCTAGAATGGCAGAACCAGGTGAGTTTACGAAACGAGCATTCTTACACGGACGTATTGACTTGTCTCAAGCAGAAGCGGTTATGGATTTCATCCGTTCTAAGACGGAACGCGCATCGAAGGTAGCCTTAGGTCAGATGGAAGGACGTCTAAGCAGTCTTATTAAAGGCTTAAGACAGTCCATATTAGAAATACTTGCTCAAGTAGAAGTGAATATTGATTATCCTGAATACGATGATGTAGAAGAAGCGACGACTAAATTCTTATTAAAAGAATCAAGGCATATTGAAAATGAAATCGATCAATTATTAAGAACTGGCCAGCAAGGTAAAATTATGCGAGAAGGTCTATCAACAGTCATTGTTGGGAAACCGAACGTAGGTAAAAGTTCTATGCTTAACAACTTGATTCAAGATAATAAAGCGATTGTTACTGAAGTAGCTGGTACAACAAGAGATGTATTAGAAGAATACGTCAATGTTCGTGGCGTACCATTAAGATTAGTGGATACTGCAGGTATTCGTGAAACAGAAGACATCGTAGAAAAAATAGGTGTAGAAAGATCGAGAAAAGCTTTATCAGAAGCGGATTTAATTTTATTTGTTCTTAATTATAATGAAGCATTAACGGAAAATGACTATCAGCTATTTGATGTCATTAAAGATGAAGATGTGATTGTAATTATAAACAAAATGGACTTAGAACAGAAGTTAGATATTGATGAATTAAAAGCAATGATAGGTGACCATCCTTTAGTTCAAACTTCTATGGTTGAACAACAAGGTATCGAAGAACTTGAACAGAAGATTTCAGAGTTATTCTTTGGTGGACAAGTACAAGCACAAGATATGACATATGTCTCAAATTCAAGACATATTGCATTATTAAAAGACGCTAAGACATCTATAAATGATGCAATTCAATCTGCTGAAGACGGTGTACCTATAGATATCGTACAAATAGATTTAATCAAAACTTGGGAATTGCTCGGTGAAGTAATTGGTGAAGAAGCAAGTGATTCACTAATTGACCAGCTGTTTAGTCAATTCTGTCTCGGAAAATAAAAAGGAGGAAAAATTTTGACACAAAAATATGACGTTATTGTTGTCGGCGCTGGACATGCAGGTGTAGAAGCTGGTTTAGCTTCTGCAAGACGTGGTGCAAAAACTTTAATGCTTACAATTAACCTTGATAGTGTAGCATTTATGCCATGTAATCCATCAGTTGGTGGTCCAGCTAAAGGAATTGTTGTAAGAGAAATCGATGCGCTTGGTGGTCAAATGGCTAAGACAATCGATAAGACACACATTCAAATGCGTATGTTAAACACTGGTAAAGGTCCAGCTGTAAGAGCATTACGTGCACAAGCGGATAAAGTATTGTATCAAGAAGAAATGAAACGTGTAATTGAAGACGAACCAAATCTTGATATTATGCAAGGTATGGTTGAACGTTTAATTATAGAAGATAATAAAGTTAAAGGTGTAGAAATGGTAATCGGCTCAACTTATGAAGCAGATGCTGTTGTATTAACGACAGGTACATTTTTACGTGGTGAAATTATTTTAGGTAACTTGAAATATTCAAGTGGTCCAAACCACCAAATGCCATCTATTAAATTAGCTGAACACTTGAAAGAATTAGGCTTTGATATCGTGAGATTCAAGACTGGTACACCTCCACGTGTAAATGGTAATACAATAGATTACAGCAAAACAGAAATTCAACCAGGTGATGAAGTAGGGCGTGCGTTCAGTTATGAAACGACAGAATACATTTTAGATCAATTACCTTGTTGGTTAACATATACAAATGAACAAACGCATAAAGTAATCGATGACAATTTACATTTATCTGCTATGTACTCAGGTATGATTAAAGGTACAGGTCCAAGATATTGTCCTTCAATTGAAGACAAATTTGTAAGATTCAATGATAAACCAAGACACCAATTGTTCTTAGAGCCAGAAGGACGTAAGACACAAGAAGTATACGTACAAGGTTTATCAACAAGTTTACCTGAACATGTTCAACGTAAAATGTTAGAAACAATCCCAGGTCTTGAAAAAGCAGACATGATGCGTGCAGGTTACGCAATTGAATATGATGCAATTGTACCAACACAATTATGGCCAACACTTGAAACGAAAGTCGTTAAAAACTTATTTACTGCTGGTCAAATCAATGGTACTTCAGGATATGAAGAAGCGGCTGGACAAGGTTTAATGGCAGGTATCAACGCTGCTGGTAAAGTATTAGGTAAAGAAGACGTTATATTACGTCGTTCAGATGCTTATATTGGTGTGTTAATTGATGATTTAGTAACAAAAGGTACAAACGAACCATACCGTTTATTAACTTCTAGAGCAGAACATCGTCTATTATTAAGACATGATAATGCAGATTTAAGACTGACAGATATCGGTTATGAAATTGGTATGATTTCTGAAGAACGTTACGCTAAATTTAATCAAAAACGTGAAGCAATTTCAGCTGAACAAGAACGATTAAGAGGTATTCGTATTAAACCGAATGCACATACACAAAGTGTTATCGAAAGTCGCGGTGGAACAGCGCTTAAAGATGGCATATTAGCTTTAGATTTATTACGTAGACCAGAAATGGATTACGCAGCTATTATGGAAATCTTACAAGAAACTTCACCAGTAGATGAAGACGTACAAGAACAAGTAGAAATTCAAACGAAATACGAAGGTTATATCCAAAAATCATTAGCACAAGTTGAAAAAATGAAACGTATGGAAGATAAAAAAATTCCTGAAAATATCGATTATGATGCAATCAATAGTTTAGCGACTGAAGCACGTCAAAAACTTAAAGAAGTTAAACCACTTGATATTGCACAAGCTTCTCGTATTTCAGGTGTTAACCCTGCAGATATTTCAATTTTACTTGTGTACATTGAACAAGGTAAAATTCAGAAGGTGAACTAACATGAATGAACAAACTTTTATTGATACGTTAAAAGAATCTGGTATAACATTAACAGATAAACAAATTAAGCAATTCGAAACATACTTTGAGATGTTAGTAGAGTGGAACGAGAAAATTAACTTAACAGCCGTTACTGAAAAAGAAGAAGTGTACTTGAAGCACTTCTTCGATTCGGTGACACCAAGCTTTTATATAGATTTTAATGAAATTGAAACGATCTGTGATGTAGGGGCAGGTGCTGGATTTCCGAGCATCCCTTTAAAAATCGTATATCCACACTTACAAATTACGATAGTAGATTCACTAAATAAAAGAATTAAATTTTTAAATGAATTAGCTGCATCATTAGACTTAGATCAAGTAAACTTTGTACATGATAGAGCAGAAACATTCGGTAAATCACAACAGTATCGTGAAAGCTTTGATCTTGTGACTGCAAGAGCAGTAGCACGATTATCTGTATTAAGTGAATTATGTCTACCTTTAGTGAAAAAGGGCGGTCAATTTGTCGCATTAAAAGGCTCACAAGGTAATGAAGAGTTAGAAGATGCACAATTTGCAATTTCTGTATTGGGTGGAGAAGTAAAAACAGTACATGAATTTACGCTACCTCTTGAAGAAAGTATGAGACAGATTATTACGATAGATAAATTAAGACAAACACCTAAGAAGTATCCAAGAAAGCCAGGAACACCAAACAAAGAACCTTTAACAAAATAATTCCTGGGAAATATGTATGAACGAAAGTAGGTATATTGAGATGAAAAAGCCTTTTTCTAAATTATTTGGACTTAAAGACAAAGAATTAGAACACATAGAAGAAGCACGAGCTGAAGGTAATGTGGCAGTCGTATCAACAGAAAGAATAGTGCCAAACCGTTATCAACCGAGAAAAGTATTCGATGAATCTAAAATTAAAGAACTCGCACAATCTATAAAAGAACATGGATTATTACAACCTATTGTTGTTCGTCCAATTGAAGAAGGTATGTATGAAATCATAGCAGGTGAGCGAAGATTTCGTGCAATGAAATATAACGATTTACCAGAAACTGAAGTTATTATTAAGCCATTAAATGACAAAGAAACAGCAGCCGTTGCACTGATTGAAAATATACAAAGAGAAAATTTATCAGCTATAGAAGAAGCGGAAGCCTATAAGAAATTGCTGGATTTAGAAGACATTACACAACATGACTTAGCAGTTAGTATGGGTAAGAGCCAATCATTTATAGCCAATAAATTAAGACTGCTCAAATTATCAGAACCTATTATTATTTCATTACAAAAAGGTGAAATAACAGAAAGACATGCAAGAGCATTGTTAGGTTTAGATGATGAAGGGCAGCAAGAAGTCTTAACATCCATACAATCTCAGAACTTAAACGTTAAACAAACAGAAGATCGCGTTAAGAAAATACGCGGCTCTGAAAAAGTAAAAGCAAAACAATTTCAATTCGAACGAGACATCACAGAAGCACTTGATACACTCGGACAAAGCATTAAAAATGTTGAAAAAGAGGGTATTAAAATCAAGCGAATTGATGAAGAACATAAAGACTTCTATGAAATTACAATTAAAGTTTATAAGAAGAAATAAAATATAGAGTTTGGGATATTAAACAATATCCTGAACTCTTTTTTTATGTTTACATACAGAATTTCTGTAAATTTCCGAGATATTATTGTTATTTGTAAAAAAGTCATTTATACTTTTCTGTAAACGTTTTCATTTAAAAAGGGGGATTTTAATGATTACATTTTTAGTTTCTATCGTTTTATTAGTTATAGGTTATTTTACATATGGCAAGTATATTGAAAAAATGTTTGGTGTTAAGGATGAACGTCCGACGCCTGCTCATGATCAAAGGGATAATATTGATTTTGTTCCGATGTCGACAAATAAGAACTCATTGATTCAATTGTTAAATATTGCAGGGGTTGGACCGATATTTGGACCGATTATGGGTGCTTTATATGGACCAGTTGCGTTTATTTGGATTGTATTAGGGTCTATATTTGCTGGTGCTGTTCATGATTATTTAACAGGTATGATTTCTATACGTAATAAGGGAGCTCATTTACCTGAATTAGCTGGTAAGTTCTTAGGTAATGTGATGAGACATCTTGTAAACGTCTTTACACTATTACTATTGTTATTGACAGGTACTGTATTTGTTACGAGTCCGGCATTATTATTACATTCTTTAATGGATGGTAGAGTAGCTTTAGGTATTATTATTTTTGTTATTTTCTTATATTATTTCTTATCTACAGTGTTACCTATCGACAAAATTATTGGTAAAGTTTATCCGATATTTGGATTTATCTTGATGATTTCTGCAATAGGAATCTTTGTACGATTAATTATGACTGGTGCGGAAATACCAGAATTAACATTGAAAAATATGCATCCTGATTCGGCGCCAATTTTTCCTTTATTATTCTTTACGATTACTTGTGGTGCTTTATCTGGTTTCCATGCGACACAATCGCCGATTATTTCTAGAACGACGAATAATGAGAAAAATGGTCGTAAAATATTCTACGGCATGATGATTGCTGAAGGTATTATTGCGATGATTTGGGCTGCAGCTGCTATGAGTTTATTTGGTGGCTATGGTGGTCTACAAGAAGTGTTAGCGAAAGGTGAAGCGGCGCTTGTAGTGAGTGAGGCTTCTACTATGTTATTAGGTTCTGTATTTGGAACATTAGCGATTCTAGGTGTTATTGTATTACCAATAACAAGTGGTGATACTTCATTTAGAAGTGCGAGAATGATTTTGGCTGACTACTTTAATTTCGGTCAGAAAAAAGTAATGAATCGATTCGCAATTGCGATACCGATGTTTGTTATTAGTTTTATTTTAACGAGAGTAGACTTCACAATACTTTGGAGATACTTCTCTTGGGCAAACCAAACAACAGCTGTTATTGCACTATGGATAGGTGCTATGTATTTATTACTATCTAAAAAGAATTTCTATGTCGCTTTAATACCTGCTTTATTCATGACATGGAATATATTCACGTATATATTAAGCCAACCAATAGGATTTGGAATGGATTTATCACTTAGTTATTGGTTATCAGCTGGTTTGACGATTTTATGGTCTATGTATTTCTATTATTTATATCGTAAAAATAGTGAAAATGCGATAGAAATAGATTATCAAATCGGAGGATCACCCGTATCTAAATATTAAACAGTAAAGCACCTTTCGATGGAGATCGAAAGGTGCTTTTTATATATTTAATATAGGGAAGGTAGTCTGCCATATGATACTCGCTCAAAAATATCATATGGCAGTGCTATTATTTAGGGGTAATAGCAAATGCTCGGACAGGGAATCCGGGTGCATTTTTAGGTTTAGGGCTAATGGCTAATATAACTGAACCACGTGTTGGTAGTTCATCTAATCCGGTTAACAGTTCTATTTGAAAAGTATCTAAACCAAGTACGTATCGTTCACCGACAATGTCATTGTTTTTACGGATGTCTACTGAAGCATCAGTATCAAATGTTTCATGTCCGATTGACTTGATCTTTCTCTCTTCAAATAAGTATTTAAGTGCGTCTAATGACCATCCTGGGAGATGTTCATGACCATCTTTGTCTTTATTCTCAAATTGCTCTTTATCTGGCCATTTCTTTGACCAGTCACTTCTAAATGCGACAAACGTTCCACTTTCAATTGGTCCATTTTCAGATTCCCATTGAAGAATGTGTTCTTTAGTTAGTCTGAAATCTGAATCTTGGGCTACTTCTTTTGAAAAATCTAACACGATTAAAGGTAAGACTGTTTCTTGTAAACCGAGTTCATGTAAATATCGCTTATGCTCTACAAAATGTATAGGTGCATCTATATGCGTTCCATATTGTGTAGGAAATTGCCATGATTGGGCAAAGAAACCGTCGTCTTTAACTTTATACAATGTTTTTGTTTCTGCATTTTCAAAAGCTGAAAAATGTGGAGATTCTGAATCAAATGTATGCGTTAAATCTACCCATTTATATTCTTTCAGTTGATTTAGCGTGTTCCATAATGGATATGACATAACATCACCTCATTTATTAGTTAGGTTGTTTAACTGTATTGTCTTGACGTAATTTTTCTACTGAATTAACTAATACAGTTAAAGCTTGTTTTACTTCTTCTTCTTGTCTTGTCTTCAATCCGCAGTCAGGGTTTACCCAGAATAGAGAACGGTCAATTTCTTGAAGTGCTCTATCGATTGCAACTGTAATCTCTTCTTCTGTAGGTATACGAGGGCTATGAATATCATATACTCCTAAACCGATACCTAAGTCATATGTGATATCTTCAAAGTCTTTGATTAAGTCACCATGACTTCTTGAAGTTTCGATTGAGATAACATCAGCATCTAATGATTTGATCGCATGGATGATTTGACCAAATTGTGAGTAGCACATATGTGTATGAATTTGTGTTGAATCTTGTACTGAAGAAGTTGATAATCTAAATGAATGTACAGCTTTATTTAAATAATCTTCATGGTATTCAGAACGTAAAGGTAAGCCTTCGCGCAATGCAGGTTCGTCTACTTGGATGACTTTAATACCCGCTTCTTCAAGTGCGAGAACTTCTTCATTAATTGCTAATGCGATTTGATCTTGAACTTCGCTACGTGGGATATCCACACGTTCGAATGACCAGTTTAAGATTGTAACTGGACCTGTAAGCATACCTTTAACAGGTTTGTCAGTTAAACTTTGCGCATATAATGTCTCTTTAACTGTTAATGGTGCTGTCCATTTAACATCTCCGTAAATGATTGGTGGCTTAACGGCACGAGAACCATATGATTGAACCCAACCAAACTTAGTTACTAAGAATCCGTTTAGCTTTTCACCGAAGAATTCAACCATGTCATTACGTTCGAATTCACCGTGTACTAATACGTCTAATCCAATTTCTTCTTGAATTTCAATCCAACGTTTAATTTCATTTTGTACGAATTCTTCGTATTTTTCATCTGAAATACGATTGTTTTTCCAATCAGCACGGTATTTACGTACTTCTCTTGATTGAGGGAATGAACCAATCGTTGTTGTTGGTAAGTCTGGTAAATTTAATACTTGATCTTGTAAGACTTTTCTTTCTTTAAATGGTGTAGTACGTTCTGATTTAACTGAATCATAGTCATATTCTAATTGTTTGAATGATTGACTTTCAAAGCGTTCATATTGTGCTTTTAATTCGTTATATAAAGTGTCATCATTTTCGTTAAATAATTGTTTTAAAGCATATAGTTCGTCTAATTTTTCAGTCGCAAAGCTTAAACCTTCACGAACTGAGTCGTCTAATGTTTCTTCTTCTAAAGTAACTGGTACATGTAATAATGAAGAAGATGGTTGAATCACTAATTCATCTGTATAAGATTGTAATGTTTCGATTAAAGCTTTCTTCTCTTCAATATTAGTAGACCAAACGTTTCTACCATCAACGATACCAGCGAATAATGCTTTTTCTTTAGGGAATAAGCCATCTTTGATTTGTTGTAAGTTAAAGCCATTGTCATGTACAAAGTCTAAACCGAATCCATAGACTGGTAATTGACCAACAAAGTTTAAATCTACGCGTTCGAAATATGTTTGTAAGACAAGTTTCGCAGCTGGTGCCGCTTCGTTAAAGAATTCATATGCTTCTTTCGTAATATCTTGAAGATCAGTTGCACCGTCTGTTACGAGAATTGGCTCATCTACTTGGATGTATTCAGCGCCTGCTTCAGTTAATTGCTCGAATACTTCTTTATATAATGGTAAAAGTGTTCTTACTTTTTCATCGAAACTTTGGTCTCCACCTTTAGATAATGCTACGTATGTAACAGGACCAAGAATTACTGGATGAGATGTTACACCAACTTCTTTAGAGAAATTGAATTTCTCAAGTAACACATTGTTATTTAATTGAGGTGACACGTTATCCCATTCAGGTACGATGTAGTGGTAGTTTGTGTTGAACCATTTAATTAACGCACTTGCAACATGCTCTTTGTTACCACGTGCAATATCGAATAGTAAATCATCATCTACAGGACGTCCTTGGAAACGTTCTGGAATAATGTTAAATAGTAATGATGTATCTAACACGTGGTCATATAGTGAGAAGTCACCAGTAGGGATATGATCAACGTGATGGTCTTTCTGAATTGTTAAAATTTCTTTGTGTAAATCCTGCAACGTTTGATCTAATTCGGCTTTATCTATTTTTTTAGCCCAGTAACTTTCGATGGCTTTTTTCCATTCTCTTTTCTTACCTAGTCTTGGGAATCCTAAATTTGATGTTTTAATTGTCATAATATTGCCTCCTTGGTTTGTGTTCCAGTTTTTAGTTGTGAATAATTTGCTAATTCAACTGTTAAATCATATTTTAAAAATGGTGTAACTAAGTACAGGCCATTAAAATATTGGTGTACTGCATCAATCAATTGTTTACTCAAATTAATACTGAGTTCTCTTGTAGCATCTCTGTCGTCTTTGACTTTTTCAAAGGCGTTTAGCACCGTATCTGATAGTTTAATACCAGGTACTTCGTTGTGTAAGAAGAGTGCGTTATTGTAATTCGTAATTGGCATAATACCAATGAAAATCGGGGCGTCTATATGTTTAGTTGCTTCATATATTTCTTTAACTCTTTCAGGTTCATAAATCGGTTGTGTAATAAAGTATTCCATGCCAGATTCAATCTTTTTTTCTAATCTTTTGACTGCTGGTTCTAGTCGTCTTACGTTTGGATTGAATGCACCTGCAACAGAGAAGTTGGTATTGCTTCTCAATGTATCTCCATCGGCGTTTATACCTTGATTGAACTGTGTAATGATTTCAGCTAATCCGCTAGAATTAACGTCGAATACACTTGTTGCGCCTGGGAAGTTACCCACTTTAGAAGGGTCACCCGTAATCGTTAATATGTCATTAATGCCAAGTAACGAAAGTCCCATTAGATGAGATTGCAAGCCGATTAAGTTTCTATCACGGCAAGCTAAGTGTACGAGTGGTCTAATTTTATACTTTTGTTTAATGATACTTGCTGCGGCAATGTTAGAAATTCTCACGCTTGCTAGGGAATTGTCAGCAAGTGTGACTGCATCTACACCTGCATCTTCTAGGGCTTGTATGCCATCGAAAAATTTATTCGTATCTAAATGTTTAGGTGTATCTAATTCAACAATAACGGTTGGTCTTTGTTGAACGAGCTCTTTAATACTAGGTTCTTCTTTATTTTGCTTTTTGTACTGTTTTGTTTCGATTGGTATAACATTTTTGTGCTTGATAGGCTTTAAATCTTTGACGACATTCTTTATTTTTTTAATATGTTCTGGTGTTGTACCACAACATCCACCTATTAATCTGACGCCTTGATTAACGAGCTCTTTCGCTGCATCTGAAAAGTAATCTGAGTTGTTATTGTATTTCAAGTCGTTGTCTTCTAAATCCAGCAAACTTGCATTTGGATAACATGAAAGGTAAGCATGATCAGGTAAGTCAATATGTTTAAATGTCTTAATCATATGGTATGGACCATGATGACAATTTAAACCAACGACATCTGCACCGGCTTTCACTAATGTTTCTAATGCATCTGGTATAGGTGTGCCATTTCTCAAATAATTTGTATTACTAGCTGTTAGTTGAGCAATAATCGGAATGTCGTATCTTGCTTTTGTATCTTTTAAGACAGCAAGTAATTCTTCTAAATCGTAGTATGTTTCAAATAAAATACCATCTACACCTTCATTAACAAGTGTTTCAATTTGAATCTCTGTATGATATTGAATGGCTTCAATTGATAAGTTACTCTTTTTGATATTACGAAAACCGCCTACCGTACCTAGAATAAACGTATGATCGTTGCTCGCTCTTTTAGCGATTTGTACAGCTTCACGATGAATTTCTTTTACGCGATGTTCTAAATTAAAATCTTGAAGCTTCTCAAAATTTGCACCATACGTGTTTGTTTGAATAATATCTGCACCAGCTTCAATATAAGAACGGTGAATTTGTTCTATCTTGTTAGGGTGTGTCAAATTATAACTTTCTGGACAAGTATCCAATCCTTCAGAGTAGAGGATGGTTCCAATTGCTCCGTCAGCTACTAAAATTTGGTTCTTTAACGCTTCTTTTAGACTCATATGTAGCCTCCTTTAATGCCCAATCGATATCTGTGATCAATTCTTTGACATCTTCTAAGCCGACTGACAATCTAAATAATCCGTTAGTGATACCACGTTCAGCTCTCACTTCTTCAGGAATAGCTGCGTGACTCATTGTAGCTGGGTGAGAAAGAATCGTTTCTACACCACCTAAGCTTACAGATACAAGAGGGATATTAAGATGGTCAACAAATGCTTGTGCTTTTGATTCATCTTTAAGTCTGAATCCGAGCACGGCACCGCCATTTTTAGCTTGTCTTAAATGTGTGTCATTTGTGATTGGATAATAGACTGTTTCAATTGCTTCATTATCGATTAAATATCTATAAATTTGTTCTGTGTTATAAACAGATTGTTTAAATCTAATTGGTAATGTCTTCAAATGTTTAGCAAGTGTCCAAGAATCATAAACGCTTAATCCTGAACCTGTACCATTTTGAATAAGGTAAATTTCATTTTTAAGCTCTGGATCATTCACGACTACTGCGCCTGCTATGAGGTCACTGTGACCGCCTAAGAATTTCGTAGCTGAATGAACGACGATGTCAGCACCTAGCTTCAATGGTGATTGTCCTAACGGTGTCATAAATGTATTATCGACAGCTAATAGTGCGTCGTGTTTACGTGCAATTTGGCTAACACCATCAATATCTGTCACTTTAAAGAGTGGGTTAGAAGGTGTTTCAACATAGATTAGTTTCGTATTTTCTTGAACAGCTTCTTTGATATTTTGTAAGTCTGTTTGATCGACAGTTGTAAATTCTATTTCAAATTTCTTAAGAATTTGCTCTGTTAGTCTGAACGTTCCGCCGTAAACATCATCTGGAAGAATCACGTGGTCTCCTGGTTTCAATGTTAAGAAGACAGCTGTTATTGCAGCAATTCCTGAACTAAATGCAAATCCGTAATTACCGCCTTCTAAATCTGCTAACTTTTCTTCAAGTAACTTTCTATTAGGGTTACCACTGCGTGCATAGTCAAATTCTTGATTGCCACCTAAAGTTTCTTGATGATAAGTGGATGAATAATATAATGGTTGATTGCTTGATAAGTGCTCGTTACCTCTAGTGGAATCCAATATTAAAGACGTTTCTTTTGAATAGCTCATATTGACACTCCTTCTTTTCTTGAATTTTTTAAGGCTTGTAGTATGTCTTCGTAAATATCTTCATAATCTTCTATTCCAATAGATAAACGGAGTAAATATTCATCTATACCGCGTTTATCTTTTTCTTCATCTGCCATATCTACATGTGTTTGTGTATATGGGAATGTGATAAATGTTTCAGTACCGCCAAGACTTTCAGCAAAAATACATAATTTAATATTTTGTAAGAAGCTATCAACGCTATATGCATTGTTTAAACGAATACTTAACATTCCGGTTTGACCTGAGTAAAGAACTTCATCAATGCTTTCAACAGATTGTAGTGATTGCGCTAACTTTTGAGCATTTTCAGTAGAACGATCAAGTCGTAAATGTAATGTCTTTAAGCCTCTCAGTAATAAATAACTATCGAATGGTGAAAGTGTTGCACCGATCATATTATGAAATTGGCCAAGCACTTCACCTAAGTAGTCATCTGATACAGTGACAATGCCAGCTAACACATCATTATGACCACTTATGTACTTTGTAGCAGAATGTAAGACGATGTCAGCACCGTCTTTTAATGGTGTTGATAAGTATGGTGTTAAGAACGTGTTATCTATAATCGTTAATATATTTCTTGCTTGTGCAATTTCATATAAAGGATTTAAATCTACTGAGAACATTAACGGATTTGAAATAGGTTCAATAAAGAATGCACGTGTATGTTCATTAATCGATGCGTTTACTTCATCAATATTTGAAAAATCAATGTACTTAAATTTGATGTTGTATTGCTTTTCGTAAAATTCAAATAGTCTAAATGTGCCGCCATATAAGTCGAATGACACTAAGATTTCATCATTTGGTTTAAATAAGTTACAAACTAATTGGATACTAGCCATACCGCTTGAAGTTGCAAATGAGTATTTACCACCTTCAAGTTTGGCAAATGCCTCTTCAAAGTTTGAGCGAGTTGGATTTTTCGTTCTTGTATAATCAAAGCCAGTTGAACAACCTAATTTTTCATGTTGATAGGCTGTTGAAAGATAAATTGGGTTTGTCGTTGCCCCGGTATGGTCTTTAGTTAATGAAATTTGAGCGAGTTGAGTAGATTTCATAGTAGCCTTCCTCCCTAATGAATTTAAAAATAAAAATAAAAAAAGCTTCCGTCCTTTAAACCCGAAATAAATCGGATGTAAAGGACGAAAGCTTAGCTCGCGGTACCACCTTTGTTCGCAATGACATTACTGACATTACCTCTATAAGTACGAGTCTCTTACAATAAGATATAATGGCAGTAAAATTGGTGAACAAATTCCAGTACGCCATCATCACTAAAGAGACTTTAATACTGTATCGCTATAACGGGCGATCCCGTTGACACCTCAATATCGATGCCACCACTCCAAGGCCATTTTCAATCTTTCTTTCAATGTTCCCTTTCAGCAAATGGGAACTCTCTGATGATTGCAGTGTAAGATTTACTTTCCTTTTTATCGTGATTTTATTTGTTTTCGTTGTTGATATATTACACAATACTATGCGTATATTTTTTTGTCAACAACTTTTCTGAATATTTTAATTTATCGCTCAACTTTTCTTTTGTGCATATCCCTTTCAAAATTGTTATAATCTAATTTGGATGTTTTACGTGAAACATACGAGAATAAATAACGTGGTGATGAAATGAAAGAAAGAAATCAAGCATTAACAGATAAGATTTCTTATAACCATAGTCATGATAAAATTGTTGAACTTCCTTTAGAAAAATTAAGAAGGAATCCATATCAACCGAGAGATTATTTTGATGAAGAAGCTTTGAGAGATTTAACGCAGTCGATTTCACAACATGGTGTGTTGCAACCTATCGTCGTAAGAGAAACGATAAAAGGTTACGACATCGTTGTAGGTGAAAGAAGATTTAGAGCGAGTCAATTAGCTAACAAAGATTCAGTACCGGCAATCATTAAAAATTTAACCGATGAAGAAATGTTAGAACTTGCTATTATAGAGAATCTTCAACGTGAAAATTTAAAACCTCTAGAAGAAGCAAAGAGTTATGCAACGATGATGGAAGAACTAAATTTAAAACAACAAGACGTAGCAGATAGATTAGGGAAATCAAGATCATACATTGCAAATGTCTTAAGGTTGCTGAAGTTGCCACCAAGTGTAAAAAAACTAATCAACGAAGAAAAAATATCAAGTGCACACGGTAGAACATTACTTGGTTTAGATAAGAAACATCAATTAGATCAAGTGGCTAAAAAAGTTGTAAAAGAACATATGAGTGTTAGAGCATTAGAAGAATATATTAAACAGTTAAATGCTCAAGGCCAAGACAAGAAAAAGAAAACGAAACAACTGAAACCTAATTTCTTAGTTAAACATGAATATCAATTAAAAGAAAAATTTGGAACGAATATTGATATTTCTAAGACTAAAAAAGCAGGTAAAATTTCTCTTGAATTTAATTCTGAAGAAGAATATAAGAGAATATTAGAATTATTGTTAGAAGAATAAGAGGTGTAAAAAGTGAATAAGATTATGAACATCATTCATAAATTGATTGACCCATTTATGGATCCAGAAAATTGGCAAAAGTGGATAGAACAAATATTAATCGGCATATTCTACATTGTATTAGCTTACGTCATTATTAAAGTGCTTCATAAAGTGGTAGAGAAATTCTTTACTACGAAATACGGAACTAAGAGGGTAGGGAAGTCTAACAAGCGCGCTAAAACAATGGTTAACTTACTACAAAATGTTATTTCCTATGTCGTATGGTTTATAGTTGCGACAACCATTTTAAGCAATTTAGGCATAAGAGTTGAAAGTATTATTGCTGGTGCCGGTGTTGTAGGGTTAGCAATTGGTTTCGGCGCACAAACCTTAGTAAAAGATGTCATCACAGGCTTCTTTATTATTTTCGAAAATCAATTTGATGTTGGCGATTACGTAAAAATTAATACAACAGGTACCACTGTTGCGGAAGGTACTGTACAATCAATAGGAATGAGATCTACAAGAATATTATCGTTTGCAGGTGATTTAACGATACTTCCTAATGGTACAATGAATGAGATTGTAAACTTCTCAATTCATAACGGTATGGCTATCGTAGAAATCCCTGTATCTATTAAAGAAGATTTAGATGAAGTTGAAAGCAAGTTAAATGAATTTTTACCGACAGTTAAAGAAAGATATGAAATATTCATTAAAGATCCTGAAATTTTAGGTGTAGAGACTGTGACAGCAGGTGAAGCAACGATTAAAATAGCAGGTGAAACAGAACCAAATGAACATGCATCAGGTGCTAGAATCTTGAGAAGAGAAGTGAAATCTTTCTTTGATAAAGAAGGTATTCAAGCGCCAATTCCAACAATGGTTTCTTATAATCCAAATAACATTCAATAATCATCTAATCGGGAGGCAAAAATATGATCAAATCATATGAGTTAAATGATATCGTTGAAATGAAAAAACAACACGCATGTGGGTATAATAGATTTAAAATTATAAGACTCGGTGCAGATGTTAGAATAAAGTGTGAAGAATGTTCTCGTAGTATCATGCTACCAAGACAAGAGTTTAATAAAAAAATTAAAAAAATATTAGTA
This sequence comes from Mammaliicoccus sp. P-M59, assembly GCF_022386135.1. Taxonomy (NCBI): domain Bacteria; kingdom Bacillati; phylum Bacillota; class Bacilli; order Caryophanales; family Staphylococcaceae; genus Mammaliicoccus; species Mammaliicoccus sp. P-M59. Next base: position 141,024 of record NZ_JAJNJJ010000005.1, read on the forward strand.
AAAGGACAAGGTGAATAAAATATGGCATTAACAGCTGGCATAGTAGGATTACCAAACGTAGGTAAATCAACATTATTTAACGCAATTACGAAAGCAGGAGCACTTGCAGCGAACTATCCTTTCGCAACAATCGATCCTAACGTAGGGATTGTAGAAGTACCAGACCACCGTTTACAAGAATTAACGAAATTAGTAAAACCTAAGAAAACTGTACCAACAGCATTCGAATTTACAGATATTGCAGGTATCGTTAAAGGTGCATCTAAAGGTGAAGGATTAGGAAATAAATTCTTATCACATATCCGTGAAGTAGATGCGATTTGCCAAGTCGTACGTGCATTTGTTGATGAAAATGTTACACACGTATCAGGAAAAGTAGATCCAATCGATGATATTGAAGTTATTAATATGGAATTAGTATTAGCAGACTTAGAATCAGTAGAAAAACGCTATGAAAGAGTAGCAAAAATGGCAAAACAAAAAGATAAAGATGCCGTAGCAGAAGAAAAAGTATTAGCAAAAATTAAAGAAACTTTAGAAAACAATAACCCAGTAAGAAGTTTAGAATTCACACCAGAAGAAAAAGCAATCGTGAAACATTTAAGCTTACTCACTTCTAAACCAATGTTATATGTAGCAAACGTAGCAGAAGATGAAGTAGCAAGCCCAGAAAATAACGAATTCGTACAAAAAATTGAAGAATACGCAAGTAACGAAGGTTCACAAGTTATCGTGATTTCAGCGAAAATTGAAGAAGAATTAGCAACATTAGATGACGAAGACCGCGAAATGTTTTTAGAAGATTTAGGCGTAGAAGAAGCAGGATTAGACAAATTAATCCGCGCATCATATAACTTATTAGGATTAGCAACATACTTTACAGCAGGTGAACAAGAAGTAAGAGCATGGACATTCAAAGAAGGCATGACTGCACCACAATGTGCCGGAATTATCCATACAGACTTCGAAAGAGGCTTTATAAGAGCAGAAACCGTTAGTTATGACGATTTATTAGCAAATAATGGCATGAACGGTGCTAAAGAAGCGGGTAAAGTAAGATTAGAAGGTAAAGAATACCTAATGAAAGACGGAGACGTTGTACACTTTAGATTTAATGTGTAAGATAAAGGCCAGTAGTGTTTATGCACTATTGGCTTTTTCTTTGATATCAATGAGAAAAAGATTGTAAAAAGTAATACTCTATGCTATAATTCTTGATTGTGAGTAATGAAAATTATTCCTTGCTTAATACTGAGTTATTAGGCCGCATAGACCACAAGGAGGTGTAAATTGATGAGAACATATGAAGTAATGTACGTAGTACGTCCAAATATCGAAGACGAAGCTAGAAAAGCTGTCGTTGAGCGTTTTAAAGGAATCTTATCTTCAAACGGTTCAGAAATCATCGAAGAAAAGGATTGGGGTAAACGTCGTTTAGCTTATGAAATCCAAGACTTCACAGAAGGTTTCTACAACATCGTTAGAGTTAAGTCTGAAAATGACGAAGCTATCAGTGAATTTGATCGTTTAGCAAAAATCTCTGATGATATCATTCGTCACATCGTAGTACGCGAAGAAGAAAAATAATTTAACTTATAAAATGGGGGAGATTAAATGATTAATCGTGTTGTATTAGTCGGTCGATTAACTAAAGATCCGGAATACAGAGTAACACCCTCAGGCGTTCAAGTTGCTACTTTTACTTTAGCTATTAATCGTACTTATACGAATCAGCAAGGTGAAAGAGAAGCTGACTTTATCAACTGTGTTGTATTTAGACGTCCCGCAGAGAATGTAAACAATTACTTATCTAAAGGTAGTCTGGCAGGAGTTGAAGGTCGTCTACAATCTCGTAGCTACGAGAACCAAGAAGGTCGTCGTGTTTATGTAACTGAAGTTGTTTGTGACAGTGTTCAATTCCTTGAACCAAAAGGCGCAAACCAACGTCAATCTGGTAATGATAATCAATCATATAACCAAAATAATAACGAATTCCAAAATTATGGACAAGACTTTGGTGGTAACCAACAACAAGGACAAAAAGCACCTTCAAATCAACAGTCAAATAATCAACAATCAAGTAATCCATTTGCAAACGCTAATGGCCCAATTGATATCAGTGATGATGATTTGCCGTTCTAATAGTTGATTGAAACGAATATAAATTGATAAAGATTTAACGAGAAGGGAGGAACACAATCATGGCAGGTGGACCAAGAAGAGGTGGTCGTCGTCGTAAAAAAGTTTGTTACTTCACAGCAAACGGTATTACACATATCGACTACAAAGATACAGATTTACTTAAAAAGTTTATCTCAGAAAGAGGTAAAATCTTACCACGTCGTGTAACAGGTACTTCAGCAAAATACCAACGTATGCTTACTGTAGCTATCAAACGTGCACGTCACATGGCTTTATTACCATACGTTAAAGAGGAACAATAAGAGTTAGCGTATAACATAACCCTCTAGCAATCAGGCTAGAGGGTTATTTTTGTGTTCATTTTTATAAAAAATCCGCAGAGTGTGAATAATTCTAGAAAATTGAGCATAAAAAAAGAGGCGACCGTCAGTAACAGTCAACCTCAAGTACACTCCGCAGATATGTACCGCAATTTGATTATAATTTTAATCTATATATAGATAATTATCAATATTATTGAGGAACTTTAATTACCATTATTAAAACCAGAATTAAATATTTCCTGGACTCCCTGTTTTAAATCTTCTCCTACAACTATGTCGGACATTTCTTCTAATGTTTTAGACACTTTGCTATTAAACTCCCAGTCATTTGCTGTGATAATAAATACTTTTGAAGCTGGATTATCTTTTATATGATCAACTAATATTTCAATGTTTTTTCCTTTTATTACTTTTGGATTCACTGAATAATATATTGCAAATTCGCCAAAATTAGGAGTATTTGCGGTATATAAATTTAATTGTAATGATAAATCATTTAATGTGAAAGTTGTGTTTAATGGTATCTCTTTTGTAAGCATGCCTTGTTCTGTCAGATCTTTGAAAACTTCTTTAGAATGAGCATTTAATGTTCCTTTTGAATATTGGGATTGAGTTTCTATTGCAGCTAAAATAGATAATAATTTTATCTCATGAAACATACCTTTCGTTAATACTATTCGATTATCGCTATTTAAAAAGTTAATAAATTGCTTTTTAAACTCTTGAAATATTTCCATATAATCACTCCAAAAATGTAAGGTTAGTAAGTACAGTTTATTATACTATGCAATTGAAATAAATATGTCTCATTTCATTCATTGTAAAAATACAATATAATAATGAGTAATAGAGTCTAAAGGATGTGTTCTTAATGACTATCGAAGGATTAATTGAAAGATATAAAAATGAATTGCCTGACAAACAAGTAACAGAAGAAGAATTCGAATTAATGATATCCAATATTGGAAATCCTACTTCCAATGTTCGTGAAGATAATTTTGATTTAATTGCGCGTTTAATTATAAGTGGGAAATTGGAAGATTATCAAATGCTACAGTTACTTGAGCATTGTGAATTTATTTTAGGTAGTGTTAACCAAAGTGATACTGAACATCTTGTGCTGGATAGAAGTTTCAGTGCGCTTATTATCGGAATCATTGTTGAATATTTAGAAGAACGTAATCAGTTACCTCAGCATGTTTACGAGAAGATTATAAACTTAGCGATTGATTACATGTATAAGGAATATGATGTTAGAGGATATGTACAAGGGACAGGATGGATGCATAGTGTTGCACATGGATCAGATTTACTCGCAACATGTGTTAGATCTAAATATTATTCAAGTGAATGTAATAAAGTGATCTTAAAGGTCATCGCTAAAAAACCTTATCAGTTAAATACTGATTTATCTTGCTATATAGATGATGAAGATGAGCGACAAGCATTTATCATTGAAGCATTACTTGAAAAAGGACTTACAGATCAAGAATTGAGTAATTGGGTAAGCGAGTTATTCGTGACAGTTAATCAAACAGATTTAAATCAATCTGAAGAAACATATTTAAGTTATTTTAGAATAAGGAAAAATATAAAAGATTTCTTGAAGACATTGTATTTTAGACTAAAATTTAATCAAAAATGTCAGGTAACCCAAGATAAAATAGAAGAAATCCTTAATAAGTTATACTTAGAATTAACACAACAAGGAGAATAAAAATGAGGATAAAATTTTATGTAGCAGGTAGTTTTGGGAAATAATAGATTTGTTATCATTTAGACTGCCGGAACACTAAAAACCTCTCTAGACAAGGACTAGAGAGGGTTTAATGTATACCTTAAAATTTATTAAATTTCAGTTTTTCTATAACATGGTCGTGATTTTTATATAGTACGAGATCTGCTCTGTTTTTAGTTGGCAAGATGTTTTTGATTAAGTTGACTTCGTTGATATTGTCCCATAGATCTGTTGCTATTTTTAAGGCTTCGTCTTTTGGGATGTCTCGATATTTATAGAAATGTGAGTCTGGCTTCTGGAAGGCTTCTTCTTGAAGTAGTAAGAAGCGGTTAAGATACCATTTCTTCATATTTTCTATTGTTGTGTGTAAATATATTTTGTAATCAATATAATCACTTACGAGTTCTTCTTCATGTGGACTTACTTGGAAGATGTTCACGCCTTCTATAATTAGTATGTCCGGACAGTTTATGTTGTGATACTGGTCTTTAAGACGGTCGTATGTGATATGTGAATACGTGTATGTTGGAATGTTAGGCTCGTTGTTTTTAATTTGTTTTAAGTGACTGATTAATGTTTTTGTATCATAACTTTCAGGAAATCCTTTTTTAGAAAGTAAGTCTTTATCGATGAGTTCTTGTTTAGGCATGATATAACCATCAGTCGTAATCAGATCAACTTTCCAGTCCGCGTTATATTCTTGCAGTAAGTTTAAAAGCAGTCTTGAGACAGTGCTTTTTCCTACAGAAACCCCTCCTGATATTCCAATAATAAAAGGTGGTGTATTATTTTTGTTATGTAATTTGTTGTTAATGTTAGATGAATAATCTTTATGGAACTTAACTTTGTTTGTCAAAAAATTAATGAGTGGCAAATAGAGTTCATTAATTTCTGAATTTGTTAAGTTATCATTTAAACTGATAATTTCTTCTAAGTTTAAATGACTTGTATCCATATCTAATTTAAAATTTGTGTTTTGCCATTCTTCTTTTGTGAATTTCATAATGAGTTCCTTTACTTAAGAATTTTTCACTTTTTACAGTACTCGTATAGGGTAACATAAATAGTCATGAAAGTGCTTTATTAATTTAGAAAAATTCTTATATAAGGTAAGACATTTAAAATTCTGCTATGACAAGTTTGCCTTCAAGGACTTGGTTTACAAAGTTTACGGTTGCTTCTCTTGATATAGGGTTATGTCCGAGCTTTTTATTGTTGTATAATATGAACTTTATGTTTGAACTGTTTATTTCGTATTTATCTAAGAAACTACAAAATGGATCGAAGTGTCTAGTCATATCAGTCTCACATAATCTGTTTTGGATGTAGTAAATTTTAGGCACATATTTTTGTTTGCGGAATAAGCTTGTGATCGACAGTCTAAGTGCGTATTGTTTTTTGATATAATCGCGTGAACGGTTGGGAAATATTTTAGTGTATAATTTTTCGACGTTCACTTTATCGTAACGATCTACGTAACATTGTGGATTGTTCACTACAGCAGTCGAGCCTTTATGCAATGTTGCTAAATACATAGACATAAAGCCACCTGCTGATGAGCCACAATAGACGACATTTTGAGATTCTATTTGGAGTGCTTGTGTGACTTGTTGCGCAATCTCAGAATAGTCTTTTAAGAAATGACGTTCTTCTCTTCCTACACCCCAACCTATACGTAATTGTTTATAATGGACAGTTCTGTCATCTATATAAAGACAATTTGCATTGAAATCTTCATGCCATTTACTTCTCATAAAGACAGGCGGTTTACTTTTAGACGGATCAATCGCGCCATTCGAAAATACAACTAATTTATGATTATCTTCTTTAAGATTTAATTTGATATAGATGTCTAAATCATCTTTCATGATTTTCACAACTTGATGATTATGCGCCCATAAAAGGTCATTGTTCAAATCTTCGTAATTTAATGTTTCCATGATGTGAAACACTCCTAATGGTTAATATTCATTACAAATACTTAATATAAAATTCAATATAACAAAGTACTCTAGCAATTAACAATTATATAGTGGAAATTTACAAAAACTTAACAAAAAAGAGGCTAGGCATCATGCCCAACCTCTTCTTAAAGGGATTAAATATTGAATAATCTTTGGAAGAATCCTTTTTTCTTAGGTTCTTCTTCAGTTTCTGATTTGATTTCTTCTTTTACTTCTTCTTCTTTGTTTTCTGAAGGCGTTGAAGTTTGTTCTAATGTCGTTTCAGGTGCTTTTTCTTCAGTAGATGCTGCTTTGTCAGTCGTTTCTTCTTTAGATGTAGTTGCATCTGCTTCTTTCGTTTCTGCTGCTTTATCAGTAGTCGTTTCTGGTTTAACAGCAGTTTCTTTATCTTCTGATTTCACATCAGCTTGAGTTTCTGATTTAGCTGGCTCTTCAGCTACAGCAACTTTTGTTTCTTCTTTTTCTTCTTGTTTGTTCGTTTCAACTGATTCACTAGAAGTCTTATCTTCTGAAACTGCTTTAGAACTTTGTGATTGTTCAGCTTGTTTCGTTTCAACTTTAGTATCATTCTCTTGAGCAGTAGCCTCTGATTGTTGAGGTGCTTGTAATGCTAAAGTTTGTTCTAGTTTCTGTTGTTGAATATGTACTTGTTGCAACATTTCACCAAGCATTTGTCTTTCTCTACGCATATGTTGAACTTCTAATCTTAATTCTTCAATTAAATGTTGTAGTTCAGGTGTTTGATTAGCAGGTTCGTTTTTAACAAGAACTTGTAAAAAGTCTTTCTCTTGTTCTAGTGTTTCGAATGCTTGGTCATAACTATTTGTTTCTTTAACCTTTTCCGCTATTTCTTGGAAAAGTTCAATATCTTCTTCTTGGAAGTCTGTCGCTTCTCTTCCACGATATTCTGTCTTAGAAAGTTGATATCCTCTGTCTTCTAAGTGCTGTACAATTTTTCTAACTTGCTTTTCACTAAGACCTACTTTAGTTGCGAATTCTTTAGTTAACATATTATAAATCATCCTTTATTTGACAGTAATTTAATAGGTAGGGTTGTCTATCGGCAGACAACCGTCACACTTCCCTTTATACATTACATGTTAATAACAGAAAGTTCAAGTATTTATTGTATTAATTGTGAAAAGTATTATATGCAAAAAAGAAATATGTTATTATTTAGGAGATTAGAACAATAAAAATTAATATTGGAGCTGTTAGATATGTCTAATAATACTGAGAAAAAAGCTTTTAAACCAATTTGGATTATTGTTAGTTTTGTTGTATTAATTGGAATATTGTTATTACCGACTTCAAATGATTTACCTGTTATGGCAAAATGTGCGCTAGCGATTTTAGCTTTTGCAGTTATTATGTGGGTAACAGAAGCAGTAACTTATCCTGTATCAGCGGTCATGATTGTTGGCCTGATCGTTGTACTCATTGGATTTAGTCCAGTTCAAAATTTAGGAGATGCTTTAGGTAATCCGTCAGCAAATGGAAAAGCTTTAGAAGGAGATGCATTACTAGGTACAGGCAATGCATTAAAAATGGCTTTAAGTGGATTTTCAGGATCTGCAGTGGCACTCGTTGCAGCAGCATTATTCTTAGCTACAGCGATGCAAGTAACCAATTTACATAAACGTTTAGCATTACAAGTACTTTCTATTGTAGGAAACAAAACAAATAGAATTGTTATCGGTGCAATTGTAGTTTCTATTATTTTAGCATTCTTTGTACCTTCAGCTACAGCTAGAGCAGGAGCTGTTGTACCTATATTATTAGGAATGATTGCTGCATTTAATACATCTAAGAACAGTAAATTAGCAGCATTATTGATTATTACAGCCGTGCATGCCGTCTCAATATGGAATATAGGTATTAAGACTGCCGCCGCTCAAAATATCGTGGCGATAGGATTTATTAATAAATCAATGGGGCAAGATGTTTCTTGGGGTGAATGGTTCTTATATGCAGCACCATGGGCGATTATCATGTCAGTCGTCTTATACTTTGTAATGATTACGGTCATTAAACCTGAAGAGAAAGAAATAGAAGGTGGAAATGAATTAGTTAAAGCACAATTAAAAGAATTAGGACCAGTTTCAGCAAGAGAGTGGAGACTCATTACGATTTCTGTCTTATTATTATTTTTCTGGTCTACCGAAAAAGTGCTCCATCCGATTGATTCATCTTCAATAACAATCATCGCATTAGCAATTATGTTAACACCTAAAATCGGTGTCTTTACTTGGGAAGATGTTGAGAAGAAAATTCCTTGGGGTACAGTTATTGTTTTTGGAATTGGTATCTCACTAGGAACAGTATTGTTGGAAACAACAGCGGCACAATGGTTAAGTGATAAAACATTTGGATTGATGGGACTTAATCATATGCCATTAATCGCAACCATTGCACTCATTTCAATTTTTAATATTTTAATACATTTAGGATTTGCGAGTGCAACGAGTTTATCTTCAGCATTAATCCCTGTATTTATAGCCTTAACACAAACATTAAATTTAGGAGATCAATCTATCGGCTTTGTACTTATACAACAATTCGTGATTAGCTTCGGTTTCTTATTGCCAGTTAGTTCACCACAAAATATGCTGGCTTACGGTACAGAAACATTTACAGTTAAAGACTTTATAAAAACAGGCGTACCACTCACAGTCATTGGATACTTATTAATTATTTTGTTCAGCATGACATATTGGAAGTGGATAGGATTGATATAGAGGAGAAGATGTGAGTTAAAGGCAGAATAAACTCACGAGATTGTAAAAGATGTGAGTTAAAGGCAGAATAAACTCACGAGATCGCAAAAGATGTGAGTTAAAGGCAGAATAAACTCACGAGATTGTAAAAGATGTGAGTTAAAGAGGAAGTAAACCCACGAGATCGCAAAAGATGTGAGTTAAAGAGGAAGTAAACCCACGAGATTGAAAAAGATGTGAGTTAAAGGCAGAATAAACTCACGAGATTGTAAAAGATGTGAGTTAAAGAGGAAGTAAACTCACGAGATCGTAAAACATGTGAGTTAAAGGCGAAGTAAACTCACGAGATCGCAAAAGATGTGAGTTAAAGGCCAAGTTAACCCACAAGACTATAAAAAAGCCGTTCAATTCCCAAAAAATTGAACGGCTTCTTCTTTTCTCTATTTAAATTAATTGTCCGATAAATACGGCGATGATGATAATTGGAAGTACAAATTTAACTAAAAAATACCATGTATTCACAAAGAGTCTTCCTTTTTTAGTATCGCTCATATTTAATTCTTTCATAATGATTTCTTTATTGAATATATGACCAACGAAGATGGTTACGCCTAATGCACCTATTGGCATTAAGATGTTCGCGACTAAGTAATCCATATTATCAAAGAATGTACCGACACCGAATGTAAAGTCTTGGAGTAATCCGTTTGAAAGTGCTGATGGTATCCCGAATATAAAGACTAATATACCAATGATATATGACCATTTTTTTCTATTATCATTATTATTTTTAGTAATGTTTGAGATGTTCAATTCTAATAACGAAATTGAAGATGTAATGGCTGCGAATAAAAATAATATTAAAAATAGTAAATAGAACAATTGCCCGACAAACATTTGATCAAATACTTGTGGAAGGACGATAAATAATAATCCTGGTCCTTGGTTAGGTTCTAATCCAAATGCGAAAATAGCTGGGAAGATGGCTAAACCGGCTGCTATTGATACAGCTATGTTCATCCATACTATGGCATTCGCACTTTTGACGATATTTGTTTTACGATCTAAATATGAAGCGTATGTCATCATACCGCATGTACCCAGTGATAATGCGAAGAACGATTGTCCTAAGGCGTATAGTATACCTTCAGCACTTAAATCTGATACTTTTGGTTGTAGGAAATATTGAATTCCGTCTAAAGCACCGTCTAAAGTGATCGATCTAATAATGACAATTACGAACGATATAAATAACAGTGGCATCATGACTTTTGAAGCTTTCTCGATACCTTTTTCTACACCTTTACTGACAATGACTACAGTGAAAAGTATAAAAGCAAACTGACTCGCTAATGAATAAAATGGGTTAGATATATAATCATTAAAGATGTTCCCGTAATTATGTGATTGCGTTAATCCAAGGCTGTCTAAAAGTGTACGTATAATATATAGAATGATCCAACCACCGATAACACTATAGAATGAAAATAGTACAAAGACTGTTAGATTTCCAAGCCAGCCTACTAAATTCCAAGATGATTTACCAGATACTTTTTTGAAGATGTTAGTAGAATACGTTCTACCGTAGCGTCCCAATACAAAATCACTTAAAAGTAGTGGTAAGCCGACAAGCAATGTGAAAATAATAAATATTAATAAAAATGCGCCACCACCGTATGTTCCAGCCATGTATGGGAATTTCCATACAGCACCAATTCCTATAGCTGACCCGGCGCTTGCGAGAACGAAGCCGATACTGGACGACCATTGAGATAAATTTTTCATATATATTCCTTCTTTTAATTTGATATTCACTTTAAAGCGGTAAAGCTTTTAAGTAAAAAAATAAAACTCACAGCAATGAATTCTACACTATATTTTTGGATAATGCAATATTAAAAAATATCGGCAACATAAGTTAGTTGCCGATAGGGTATTATAATTATTAGAACGAATAAATTACTTATTCGCCGATTGAACCGTTACTTTCATCATTCCAAGCGATGATTCTATCTACTGGTAATCTACTTGAATCATGTGGTGGTTTAACACCTTTACCAATAGCAATTAAATGAGCTGGTACATATCTAGAAGTATCAATGTTTAATGCTTCTAATACAGCTGTTTTATCGAATCCGCCGATAGGGTTAGTATCATAACCGTGATCAGTCGCAATAAGCATTAATTGCATAGAAGCTAAGTTTGCATCCATTAAACCTTGTGCATTAAAGTAACTTTCGTCAGCACTGCTAATCAAATTTGAAATTGTTTCAATAAAGTAATCTTTTGAATTTTCATCCATATAACCAAGTTCAACATTCTTCTCGTAAATATCGCTCACGTATTCAGCGTGTTTTAAATCTGCAAGTACTAGAATAATTGCACTTGATGAATGTAATTGTCTTTGGTTGAACTGTACAAGATGGTCTAATTTTTGTTTTGTTTCTTCAGAATCGATGATAACAAAGCGCCATGGTTGTAAGTTGATTGATGAAGGTGCTTTAGTAGCAAGTGCTATCATTTCTTTAATTTCTTCTCTTGGAATTTTGAAGTTTGGATCGAATTCTTTAACTGATTTTCTTTTATTAATAATTTCAGTTAATGAAAGCTTTGAGTGTGTCATTTTATTTCTCCTTTTAGTATGATGTCATTATAATGCACCAATTAACTAAAAAAATAAAATGATTAGCTTACGAATTAAATTTTTTTAGGAGGGATTGTCATTGGAATCGAAAAAATTAATCTCAGAACTGGATAAACCGATTTTTCTAGCGGGTATGGCTGGAGGTATTACAACACCTGACTTAGTGGCTTCAGTTTGTAATGAAGGCGGCTTTGGACAAATCGGTGCTGGATATATGACGCCTGATGCTTTAGCTAAAGATATAGACCAAATTAGACAAATGACAACTGAACCGTTTGGCATCAATCTATTCGTGCCAGAGTATCCAGCTATTGATCATGAAAAAGTTGATTTTATGAATAAAATATTACATCCCATAACTGAAAAATTAAACAGCAAACAAATACAAGATGTTTCAATAGATGTGAATTTTGAGGACATGTTAAACGTGATTATAGATAAACATGTTGAATATGTAAGCTTTACATTTGGTAAGCCTTCAGAAAGTCTCGTTCGCACATTACATGGCCATCATATTAACGTAATAGGAACAGCAACAGATTTAAATGAAGCTCAAGCTTTGGAATCCATAAGTATAGATGCGATAGTGATTCAAGGTAGTGAAGCGGGTGGTCATAGAGGATCATTTGACCAATCATTGCCAGAAAATCGTCTTACAACTGAACAATTGTTTAATCAAACGTATCCTTTGATTAACGTGCCATTAATAGTAGCGGGCGGTATCACGACACCAGAATTAGCGAAACGTTATATTCAAAAAGGTGCTCATGCAGTTCAACTTGGGACAGCATTCTTAACGACACATGAAAGTGGTGCACCAGATGTGCATAAAGCGCATATATTAAAAGCACATCCTGATGATATTATATTAACGAATACGTTTAGTGGTCGTTATGCAAATGGTATTATAAATCCGTTTATACAGTATATGGAACAATTTAAAGAGGATATTTGTCCGTATCCGATTCAAAATATATTAACACAACCTTTAAGAGGGCAGTCTAAAAAGTTAAATAATCCAGATTATATGAATTTATGGTGTGGTACAAATCCAGAAGGTGCTAAAGATGAAAGTGTCCAGGAATTAATGGAAAGATATCATAAAGCAATAAAAAGCTGACATCGCAATCGATGTCAGCTTTTCTAACTTATAAATCCATAGATTCTAATAATTCATATACAAATTCACGATCGTTTTCATTTCCGTGTATGTACTTGTTGATGTAACAAGAACGAATGCTCGGTGAGATAACGTCTTTTTGAAGCGGCAAGTATTGCTTAATATATAAATCTATTGGCGTAGGTGCTAATGATTTTTGTGGATTTGGTTGTATATAAGGGATGTCTTGTTGAACTTCATAACCATGTCTATTAAAGAAGTTCTTACGCAAAATCGCTTCTTCTTTACCACTGTTGTTCTCGTATGATTCTTCTCCAAACGATTCCAACATAATCATGTTAGCATCTCTTCCATGAACATCTTGAGCATGTTTATGCAGTTCTGCTTCAATTCTTTCCAACGTTTGTCCGCCAACACGCTGATTGCGGTATTCAGGATGCGTCATTAAATAAATAATAAAAGCTGAATTTGTTGTAGGTTCATAATGACCTGTAGACAAACTTACGACCGTGTCATCAATTAAACCAACTAAAAATATATAATGTTTCTTTATGTACTCAGATGTAAGCGAATGGATGAAGACGTGGCGGTCTTCTCGCACCTCTGCTTTGAAAATATCTTCATACATTTCTAATGCTTTTTTGAATAATGGATCATCGATAGATGTGACAACTTCAAAATTCATAGTTATGAACCCCTCATAATCAATATTTTATAATATTATAACATAAGATTTTAATGGTAGTACTATCGTATTGAGGAAATAAAAAGAGAGACCAGGACATTACATTATGTCCTAGCCTCTTAAGTTATTATATTGTCTTATTTAGGGTTATCATCTGTAGGGTTATTGATATCTGCTTCTTCATGTCTCACTTTTTCAGAAACATGTTCAGTATCTTGAACTTTATTTTTCTTAATGACGATTTCTTCAGATACGACATTTTCTTTTTCTACTTTTACACGTTCTTCGTGTAATGGAATGTGTACAGAATCATCATCATTAGCGTTAAAGTCTTCGTCTACTTTCTCATTAACTGGTCTACGTTCGATTGTTACTTCTTCACGCTCAACCGGTACATCAAATTCTTGTTCTTCTTCAACAACATGTTTATCTACAGATGCTTCACCTGTTTCAACATTCTCTTTGTCTACATTTAGACGTTCTTCATGAAGTTGAACAGACTCTTCATCTACATTGTTATCTTGTGTGTCGTTAGTGTAAGATGTTTCACCTACATTATTATTTTGTGTGTTGTTGTTATAAGACTGCTCAGAAGTGTGAACATTTGTATCTTGTTCATCTTGGCTAGTAGAGAAGTTAGATTCACGTGTTGTTGTTTCATCTGATGTTGGTGGTTCAACACTTTCATTTGGTTTATCGTAGTTTAAGCTTGAACGTTCTCTTTCTACATCGTCATCATGCACTCTTGAGAATGATGATTCATCTTCTCTTGTTAAATCTTGTTGATCTTTAACATTATCTGTTTCACCATATTGAGCAGTCGTATTTGTCGTTTCACGATTATTTAAGTCTTCTAAGTCTCTTTCATTATCGCTAGAGTAGACTCTTCTATCGTCCTGTACGTCATCTTCTGTTTCTTGTTGTTCTCTATGTTCATTCGCATATCCAGCTGCGCCAAGACCAGAAGCACCTGCTAAATTAGCTGAAGTTGATGTTTCTTGATGGTCGATGTTTGAATCATCCACATCATCGTGCGCTACATCTTCTTCATTAATATTATTGCCATATCGATTTGTATTTACATCTCGATTCGTTTCAGCTTCGTTATCAAATGATGATGCATCTGTTTTTTCTGTATCTGCATTATCCACATCTTGAGTTAAATCATTTTCAGATACTTCATCCTGCTGATTAAATTCATCTTCTCTTTCAGCTTTATCAAAATCAGATGTTTCATTCACATCTTCCTCTTGATCTGAAGATGAATGCGCAGCAGCGGCACCAGCGCCTGCAGCACCTGCACCTAATCCAGCACCAGCAGCTGTACCTTTAGATACGCCACTTTCTTCACTCTCATCACTAGAAAATGGTTTCGTATTATCGTAATGCTCATTTCCTGTTTGAGAGTCTTTAGGGTGATCTGAATCATAGTTTTCAGTATCACTTATATTATCATTATCAACATATAATAGTATTTTTCCGTTATTAAGTTCTTGTTTATAGCTATCTAATTCTTCTTCTGGCACATTTAAACTAGATAATACACGTTCTTCAGCACTTTCACCTGAGAATAGTGCAGTAATCTTGTCGCTAAATGAACCTCTAGAGTTCTTCACTTTAACATCCGTGTAGTCTAATGAGTTATCATCTAACTTGTCTTCGGAAATAACTTGTAAGTCACTTTCTCCGACACCTTCTTCTTTCAATTGATCAATACGTTGCAGTAAATCACTTTCGTTACTAAACTTTTCTATTTTACCCATACTAAAACCTCCATAAATTTGTAATGTGTAAAAATCTTATCAACAGTGATTATGCTCTAGGTGTTTACATACTTAATAAATATTGTCTACGTTAATACAATATAATTCTCAAATACCCTTGTGGAGGAGAATCAAACAAAATTCAATCAACTTTCTAATTATTTAGATTTTTCAGTTTATTTAAAACCTCTTAAAATAGCGTTAACATAAGGTTTTGCCTATTGTAAAAGTACTGATATTTTGTTATTATCAATGAATAATTTATTACTAAAAACTCATATAATCTGAAGAATATGGCTTTGGAAGTTTCTACCGTGTTGCCTTAAACGACACGACTATGAGTAAATGAATAACACTGGAATCAGACTATCCAAAATGGTGTGGTTTTATATTATTTTTTACTCATCTTACCTATTTTTTAGGATTAAGGTGTGTTTTTTTTAATCTAAATGAGGAGGCGAGTAGTGTGAGGACACTACAAGATAGGGTTAAAGAAGATGGTGTAGTCATCGATGAAAAGATTCTCAAGGTTGATTCATTTTTAAATCATCAAATTGATGCAAAGTTAATGTATGAAGTTGGTCAAGTTATTACGGAACATTTTAAAGACAAGAAAATCACGAAAGTACTTACGATTGAAGCGTCAGGTATCGCACCTGCAATAATGGCATCTTTACATTTAGACGTGCCATGTTTATTTGCGAAAAAAGCAAAACCATCTACAATGACATCTGAGTTTTATCAAACAGATATTCACTCATTTACGAAAAATACAACGAGTACAGTGGTTATTGCGAAACAATTTTTAAATGAAGACGACCATGTATTAATTATTGATGACTTCTTAGCGAATGGCGAAGCATCATTAGGATTACATCGTTTAGTTCAAGCAGCAAACGCAACAACATCTGGAATTGGAATTGTTATAGAAAAAAGTTTCCAACCGGGTAGAGAGAAGTTGGAATCTGAAGGACTAGAAGTCTTATCTCTATGCCAAGTTGCTTCATTATTAGGAAATACAGTCAAACTGGTAGGAGAATAACATGAAAAATTTCATCTTAAGTGTTCAACATTTACTTGCTATGTATGCGGGTGCCATAATGGTACCTATTATCGTCGGATCTGCTTTAAAATTCACACCTGAAGAAGTGGCTTACTTAGTCGCAATTGATATCTTTATGTGTGGTGTAGCAACATTTTTACAAGTATATAAAGGAATAGGAATTGGACTGCCGGTAGTCTTGGGATGTACATTTACAGCTGTAGCACCAATGATTCTAGTTGGTAATACACATGGTATCGGTGTGCTATATGGTTCTATATTTCTTTCAGGGATTATTGTAGTCTTAATTTCTCCATTTTTCTCGTATTTAGTAAAATTATTTCCACCTGTTGTTACAGGAAGTGTTGTTACAATAATCGGTATTACGTTAATGCCAGTTGCCATGAATTATTTAGCAGGTGGTCAAGGTGAAAAGAACTACGGAGACAGTAAAAATATATTCTTAGGTTTATTTACATTAGTGATCATCTTATTAATACAAAGATTATCTAAAGGGTTCATTAAATCTATAGCGATATTACTCGGTTTATTAATAGGTACAACCGTCGCTTCCTTCTATGGATTAGTGGATACATCGAATTTAAGAACGTCGAATTGGTTGGAACTACCTAGACCATTTAGATTTAGCGGGTTTGAATTTGAATTTGGTACAACGATCGTCTTTGTCATTATTGCAATCGTTAGTTTGATTGAATCAACAGGCGTGTACCATGCTTTAAGTGAAATTACGAAACAACCTATATCAAGAAAAGACCTATCAAAAGGTTATAGAGCTGAAGGGATTGCGATTATAATTGGTTCAATCTTTAATGCATTTCCATACACAGCTTATTCTCAAAACGTTGGACTTGTGTCATTGTCTGGCGCTAAAAAGAATCAAATCATGTATATGATGGTTGCATTATTGATCGTTTGTGGTTCGATACCTAAACTTGGTGCATTAGCAAGCATGATTCCATTTCCAGTATTAGGTGGTGCGATGATTGCAATGTTTGGAATGGTTATGGCATACGGTGTGAAAATGCTTGGTGGCATAGACTTTAACAAACAAAACAATTTACTCGTGATTGCCGTATCAGTCGGGATTGGTGCAGGTATTACAGCGGTACCTCAAGCGCTTGAAACATTTGGAGAAGAGTATGCTTGGTTAACACAAAACGGTATCGTATTAGGTACTTTCTCAGCTATTATATTAAATTTATGTTTTAATGGATTAAACAATCAACAAAACAGTGAAAATGTGAAATAATAAATATGAAAATAAATTAGTGGAGGTTATATTCATGTGGGAAAACAAATTTCAAAAAGAAGGCTTAACGTTCGATGATGTATTATTAGTACCAGCAAAATCAGAGGTATTACCAAGTGATGTAGACTTAAGCGTATCTCTTTCAAAAAATATTAAGTTAAATATTCCAATCATTTCAGCTGGTATGGATACAGTTACTGAAGCTAAAATGGCTATTGCTATGGCAAGACAAGGTGGCTTAGGTGTTATTCATAAGAACATGTCTATAGAACATCAAGCAGATGAAGTACAAAAAGTTAAACGTTCAGAAAATGGCGTTATTACAAACCCATTCTTCTTAACACCTGATGAGCAAGTGTACGCAGCAGAAGCATTGATGAGTAAATACCGTATTTCTGGTGTTCCAATCGTTAATAACGAAGAAGATATGGAACTTGTCGGTATTATTACAAACCGTGACTTAAGATTTATCGAAAACTTCTCAATTAAAATTTCTGATGTTATGACTAAAGAAGATTTAGTAACAGCACCAGTCGGCACAACGTTAGAACAAGCAGAAGAAATTTTACAAAAATATAAAATCGAAAAACTTCCATTAATTTCTGAAGAGGGTAAACTTAAAGGATTAATTACAATTAAAGATATTGAAAAAGTAATCGAATTCCCATATGCAGCAAAAGACAGTGAAGGACGTCTACTTGTTGCAGCAGCATTAGGTATTGCTAAAGATACACCAATTCGTGCTCAAAAATTAGTAGAAGCTGGCGCAGATGCACTTGTTATTGATACTGCACATGGTCACTCTAAAGGTGTATTAGATGTCGTTAAACATATTAGTGAATCATACCCAGAAGTTACAATTATCGCAGGTAACGTTGCTACAGGTGAAGGTACTAAAGCATTGTTTGAAGCGGGAGCAGACGTCGTTAAAGTTGGTATTGGACCTGGTTCAATCTGTACAACTCGTGTCGTTGCAGGTGTAGGTGTACCTCAAATTACAGCTATTTATGATTGTGCAACAGAAGCACGTAACTATGGTAAAGCAATTATTGCTGACGGTGGTATTAAATTCTCTGGTGATATCGCGAAAGCTTTAGCAGCAGGCGGAAACGCAGTTATGTTAGGTAGCTTACTTGCTGGTACAGAAGAAAGCCCTGGACAAACAGAAATCTTCCAAGGGCGTCAATATAAAGTTTATCGTGGTATGGGATCACTTGGTGCAATGGAACAAGGTTCTAAAGACCGTTACTTCCAAGAAGATACTGCAGCTAAGAAATTTGTACCAGAAGGCATTGAAGGTAGAATTGACTTTAAAGGCCCATTACAAGATACAATTTATCAATTAATTGGCGGTATTAAGAGCGGTATGGGTTACACAGGATCAGCTAACCTAGAACAATTAAGAGAAGAAGCTCAGTTTATTAGAATGACTGGCGCAGGCCTTAAAGAATCACATCCACATGATGTTCAAATTACTAAAGAAGCACCAAACTACTCATTTTAATTAAAGGAGAACTACAATTATGGAAATGGCTTTTGAACAAGAGTTAATTCTTGTATTGGATTTTGGTAGTCAATATAACCAATTGATTACACGTCGTATAAGAGAAATGGGCGTATATAGTGAGTTACACGACCATGAAATCTCAATCGAAGAAATTAAAAAAATGAATCCTAAAGGTATTATACTTTCAGGTGGACCAAATTCAGTATACGAAGAAGGATCATTCACAGTTGATCCTGAAATCTTTGAACTAGGTATTCCTGTTTTAGGTATTTGTTACGGTATGCAATTAATGACTAAATTATTAGGTGGTTCTGTAGAAAGAGCTAACGAACGTGAATACGGTAAAGCAACATTAAACGTTAAATCAGATGACGAGTTATTCTTCAGCTTACCTAATAGTCAAACAGTTTGGATGAGTCACAGTGACAAAGTAATCGATATTCCTGAGAACTTTGAAATCATTGCAGACAGCCCAAGCTGTCAAAATGCAGCAATTGAAGATAAATCAAGAAAATTATACGGTGTACAATTCCATCCAGAAGTAAGACACACTGAATACGGAAATGACTTATTAAGAAACTTCATTCGTCGTGTTTGTGAATGTACAGGAAACTGGACTATGGAGAACTTTGTTGAAATCGAAGTAGAAAAAATTAGAGAACAAGTTGGCGATCGTAAAGTATTATGTGCGATGAGTGGTGGCGTTGATTCATCAGTCGTAGCGGTATTACTTCATAAAGCAATTGGCGATCAATTAACTTGTATCTTCGTAGACCATGGTTTGCTTAGAAAAGGTGAAGGCGACATGGTAATGGAGAACTTTGGTGAAGGATTCAATATGAACATCATTAGAGTAGATGCCAAAGATCGTTTCATGAGTAAATTAGCTGGCGTTTCAGATCCTGAGAAAAAACGTAAAATTATCGGTAATGAATTTGTATACGTATTTGATGACGAAGCATCAAAATTAGAAGGCGTAGATTTCCTTGCACAAGGTACGCTGTATACAGATATCATTGAATCAGGTACAAAAACTGCACAAACAATTAAATCACACCATAACGTAGGTGGATTACCAGAAGACATGCAGTTCCAATTAATCGAACCAATTAATACACTATTTAAAGACGAAGTACGAGCACTAGGAATCGAATTAGGCATACCAGAACATTTAGTATGGCGCCAACCATTCCCAGGCCCAGGTTTAGGAATTCGTGTATTAGGTGAAATTACTGAAGAAAAATTAGAAATCGTAAGAGAATCAGACGCAATTCTAAGAGAAGTCGTGCGTGAAGAAGGTCTAGAAAGAGACATTTGGCAATACTTCACAGTATTACCAGATATCCGTTCAGTAGGTGTTATGGGAGACTACCGTACATATGACTACACAGTCGGCGTACGCGCAGTAACATCAATAGACGGCATGACAAGTGACTTCGCAAGAATTGACTGGGAAGTCTTACAAAAAGTATCAAGCCGTATCGTAAACGAAGTAGACCACGTAAACAGAGTGGTCTATGACATTACATCTAAGCCCCCAAGCACAATCGAGTGGGAATAGGATAATAGTAAATATTAAGGCTAGAAACACCGTAAATTTGGTGTTTCTAGCCTTTTTGATTATCATATTATAGAGCTGTTTAGATAGTATGGTGCAATAAATTATCCAAAACACTTCTTTCGTGTTATTCATTTGATATAATTGTATGGATAAATGACTATTAAATAAATGTTTGATTTAATATATATTTCAATATTATAGGAGAGATATTATGACTAAAGAAGATTCCTTTTTAGAGGCAATTGATCAATTATATAAAACATCTAGATTGTTAAATGAGTATGAAAGTAGACCAAGAAAATATGGAACTGAAGATGAGCTGTATATGGTAGAAGCGCACGTCATAAACCTTATTGGTGAAAAGAAGGTAGCGAATATAACGGATATTGCTCGGGAAATGAATAGAACGAAGAGTTCAGCATCTCAAAATATTACGAGGTTAGTAAAAAAGGGTATCGTCGAAAAATATAAAAGTGTGCATAGTTCTCGAGAAATAAACATAGTACTTACCAAAAAAGGATATGAAATTTTCCAGTATCATAAAAATTTAGACGACAAAGAATATCGCTCATATCTGAATAAATTGGATGCGTATAGTGCTCAAGATTTCGAAAATATCACACACTTTTTATCTTTAGTTAATGATAATATCACGCACTTATTAGATAAAGAAAAGTAGAATTTGAACTTACTCAAAAACTTTAACTAAATTAAACCATTCTAGACCGCCATGTTCTGAGTCAGAAAGTCCGTGATTGGTATAACCGTAATGCTCATAAAAAGAAATTAAAGATTCTTTGCAAGTTAATGTAATACCTTTACGGTTATGAGATTGAGCCGTTTGTTCAAGTTGATTAAGCAATTTACCAGCTAACCCTTGGTTTCTATAGTTCTCAGAAACTACAAGTCCTAGTATGGCTACATAACCACCAGAAGTTGGATTCGGTTGGTTTTTATCGAATAAATCATCCGTGATATACATATTATTGATAACAGGTCCGTTTATATATCCAGCAATTTCATTGTTATGTTCAGCAATGATAAAAGTATCGGGAATGTTATCTATTCTGTCTATTAGAGCGTTTTTTGTTGCTGCTTCTTCAGGCGTGAAACCTTTATTTTCGATTTTTAAAATTTCATCTAAATCATCTAATTGAACATTTCTAAAGTTATACATATTTAAGCTCCTTAATCATTTTATGTAAAATAGTTTAGCACCTTAACTATTTAGAGTCAATTATCAAAGTTTATAAAGCATTTCATATGTTTGTAATTTTTATTTTTGATATATTGGAATATATAGACAAGGAGGCGTTATGAATGTTCGTTGCACAAGCAATTTTTTCTACTAAAGATGAGGCATCTAAGGCTATATTAGATAATAAAGCTAGTCATGCTAAACAAGATTTTGAAGGCTTTGAGGGCTTTATTGATGCACAAGTTTGGAAGTCTGAAACGGGAAGCAAGTTAGAGTACGCGATTGTTTCTAAATGGAATGATAAGAAAGATTTTCAAGCTTGGATTTCTAGACCTTCTCATGTTGAAGAACATAAAAACATGAGTAAAGAAAAGAAAGAAAACGAAGAAGCGAAAGTTTCAAAAATCGAAAAGCAAATTAAAAAATACGAACTTGTAGATTAATAAGTAAGTTATTTTAATGAGCTTTATAAAATAAAAATCACGAGTGATTTTAGGTGGATGTACCTTTAGTCACTCGTGATTTTATTTAATTATAATAAAGCCTTGAATTGAATATTGGATGGTTCTTCAAAAGCATCATCAAAGCCGCGTGGGTGATGGTATTGTAATTTATCTTTATCTTGTGGGTAAGTATATTTACCGCCAACTTCCCATATGAAAGGATGGAATTGATATTGTAAACGATCTTTGCGCATCTTCCAAAGTTCTAAAATTTCATCTGTAGATGCCATGAAATTAGACCAAATATCATAGTGTACTGGAATAATAACTTTTGCGTTTAAGTTTTCTGCCATACGTAATAGATCGATAGATGTCATTTTATCTTGGATGCCTACTGGATTGTCACCATAGTTATTGAGTGCAACATCAATTTTAAAGTCTTTACCATGCTTTGCGAAGTAATTTGAAAAGTGTGAGTCAGCGCCATGATAAATTGTGCCACCTGGTGTTTCAAATACATAGTTGACTGCTTTACGAGCCATTTCTTCATCAGTTACAGGAAGTCCTTTTAAATTGTTATCATTCTCTTCGCTTCCTTCAACTGGCAACGTAACAAGACAAGTTCTATCGAAAGATTCTACCGCTGTTACTTTAACATCTTTAAATTCGAAGCTTTCACCTGGTTTGATTGTAATAATACGGTCTTCAGCAACGCCCCATTCTTTCCAAATACGAGCACATTCATGTGGACCTACAAATTTAACATGGTCTAATTTCGGATTATTGACGATTGCTGCTGCTGTATTAATATCAATATGGTCACTGTGGAAATGAGAAACTAAGTAGTAATCTAATTCATTTATCGCAAATGGATCAATGACCATTGGTTGTACACGAAGGTTTGGTTGTAATTTACGAACGCCTGCCATATTTGCCATTTGATGTCCCCAAACCATATCTTTAACTTTCTTGGTAGATTTTCCTCGGCTAGACCATAAATCCATGACGATATTTGCACCTTCTGGCGTTTTGATCCAGACACCACAGTTGCCTAACCACCACATCGCAAAATTGCCTTCTTTAACGACTTCGTTTTCTATTTCTTCATTTAGCCAAGTTCCCCATTCTGGAAAGGTAGATAGAATCCATGACTCTCTTGTTATATCTTTAACATGCTTCATTATTAAATCTCCTTATAAATTTATTCTTTTTTGCGTAAGTTAAAATTTAGAAGTTTTTAGTATCTAGGTATTGTATTAATTCTTTGAGAAATAATTTTTCAATTTGATTTCGTAAGTTATATTGCTCATTTTCGTCTGTTATATAGTGCTTCAATATTAAATCAAGTTGATTAGAAAAGTTATATAAATCTTTTTCATTACTTGAATGTAAATAAGAAACGATACGTATAATATCTTCATTTGTGAGTATTGGATTTACGAATATTACAGGAATATCCGTTTCGATGGCATCACTTGTAGAAATGATCATATTTGAATTTAAAATTTCTTTGATGCTATCGAATTCTTCTAGTGTAAATACGGTATCAATGTATGCATTAGAAATATAGGATTGGCATTGTTTTAAGAAAAACTTTCTAATACCAATGCCTTCATCACATATAAGCGTGATTTTTTTAATAGGTGTTTCAGTACTACGATTATTATGAATTGCACCACCAAGATGTACAGCTATATAAGCGATATCATCATCCGTCATGTGTATTAACCAAGCTTGTTCAAGTAATGGAATACAGCGTTTTGTAATCATGAATAAATGGTTGAATGTTTCTTTAATATTATTTGTGAATTGTGTATCTGAAGGTATGTCGTAAGTCTTCTGGTACAGTAAAGATTTACAGTGTGTTAAGAGTTGATCAAGCAATGTATTACGATTTGAAAACTTTATATGATACTCATGTTCAAAAAGTGATAAGAATAAATCTAAAGTCTTGCGCATATCATCATAGTCATGACTAGCGTTATGAATATCGCTATCTTTACGAAAAGATAAAAGTAAAAGCGCTATAATATTTTTGGCCATTTGATCAAACGAAACATTGAATTCAGATTCTAAAAAAGAAACAAGTTTTTCAGATACTTCATATTCGATTCGTTCTTGGACAAGTAAAAAATCTTTTTGTATCGCTTCATAATTATAAGCAGTTATTTTACTGTTATGAGAACTCAGCAACAAATAGGGTAGTGTTTGTAACATGAATTCACGATCTTTTTGGTTAAGTATTTTGCCTAAATCATGGCTCATTTCTTTTAATAATGTCTTTAAAAAATTTGTCTTTTCTAAAGAATAGTAATGGCTAAAGCTTGTATGAGATAAAAGTTTCTCGTGAATCAAAGATTTATAAGCTTCTGATGATGATTTATGAATTTGGTACAGTATTTTATATATAAATTGAATTTTAGATAACGGATGGCATTCAATGTAATACCCTTCAGATTTTGTCACACGTAAATGAATATTAAATTGTTCAATTTCTATAAGTTCTCGAATATTATTGAGATCGTTAAGAATTGTATTTCGTGATACATCAACAAGTTTCATAAGCTTGTTAATCGTGATGAATTCACTAGAAATACAAATGTATATAATGATTAACCATTTACGTTCTTCTATACTCATAACGTAATGTGTTGTATCGGATTTATTTAGTAATTGTATACAGGCACGCTTTTGATCATCATTCAATAAAATGCCTATACGCGGGTAATTGATAATTTTCTTTGTATCATCTGGTAATGCATGATTTATTTTTTTAAGGTGATAGTATATTTTACGTCTAGATTGAGAAAGATGTTTTGATATTTCTGTGATTGTTTTGGGTTGTTCTATTTGAATTAAGTAGTCTAGCAAATCACAACTTGTTTTATCTAGATTAAGCATCATAAACTATCACCTTCATTTATTGATTATTTTGTATTCTATCGTTGTCCATAATAAGCGTTAGCGCCATGTTTTCTTAAATAGTGTTTATCCATAATGTAACTAGGTGCATTTTCTACTGATGGGTTAATTTGTTTAGTATATCTATTCATCTTAGCGACTTCTTCAAGGACTACAGAATGATAGATAGCTTGTGAAGCGTCTTTGCCCCATGTAAAAGGACCATGGTTACTTACGATAACTCCAGGGATAGACGTTGGGTCTAATTGTCGCTCTTTAAAAGTTTCGATAATGACTTTCCCAGTTTCTTTTTCATAGGCATCTGCAACTTCATTGTATGTCAATGAGCGCGTGCATGGTATAGGACCATAAAAATAATCTGCATGAGTTGTGCCTAAGAAGGGGATGTCTAAACCAGATTGTGCCCATCCAACTGCTTCTGTTGAATGTGTATGAACAATCCCACCAATTTCTGGCCATGCTTTATATAATTCAAGATGTGTTTGAAGGTCAGAAGAAGGATTTAATGTTCCTTCCAAGACATTCCCATCAAGATCTGTTACGACCATATTTTCTGGTGTGAGTTTGTCGTAATCAACGCCAGAAGGTTTAATGACGACAATTCCCAAATCACGGTTAATTTCTGATGCATTCCCCCATGTGAATTTAACAAGGTTATATTTAGGGAGTTGTATATTCGCTTGATATACATTTTCACGCATTTGTGTTAATTTTTCTGACATACTATTTTAACCCCGCTTTCTCAATTAATGGATAGAGAAAAGATTGTGCAGTCTTTATAGCATGTTGTGTTTCTTCTACTGTTTTACAATTTTCTGACCACATTTCAATTAAGAATGGTCCGTTATAATGAATATCCTTTAATATTTTAAAGAATTTTTCCCATTCTACACAACCTTCTCCGAATGGCACATCTCTGAACTGTCCACTTGACTGTTCAGTTACGGCATAAGTGTCTTTTAAGTGTATAGAAGCAATAGATTGTCGCCCATTATAAAATTCATCTGAAATGTTATTATTCCATGCAGATATATTACCTATGTCTGGATAAACATATAAAAATGGTGATTTAATTTCTTGCTCAATAGCTAAGTATTTTTCTATTGAATTAATGTATGGATCATCCATTGTTTCGATTGAGAGAATGACTTGTGCTTCTTCTGCCCACGTGCAAGCTTGTCGAAGGTTCTTTATAAAACGTTTATGCGTATCTGTAGATTTCTCCTCATAATAAACATCATATCCAGCTAATTGAATATTTCGTATACCAATATCTTGTGCAAATTCTATACACTTTTTCATTAAATCCATAGATTTTTCTTCAGTGTGTGGATCATTCGAACCCATTGGAAAACGTCTATGACCACTGAAAGTAATAGTAGGTATACGCATACCAGTTTCGAAAATGGCATTTACAAGTTCCAGTCTTTGTTCTTTAGACCAATCTAACCTTGCTAATCGAGCATCAGATTCATCAATTGATAGTTCGACAAAATCAAAACCGAGGTCTTTAGCGAATGTAAGTTTCTCTAACCATGTGTAATGTTTAGGCAATGCCTTTTCATAAATACCAATTGGACGAGACATATGCTTACCCCCAAATACGCTTGATTTCATCTTTGAATTCACGTGCAGCTGATTCAGGATTATCTGCCTCTGTAATACCACGACCAGCAATAAATACATAAACATCTATACCTTTAAAGAGTTTAAGTGTTTCTACTGATAAGCCACCTGTAACAGAAACGCGGAAGCCCATATCGATTAGTTTTTTTACTTTCGTGAGGTCTTTTTCTCCCCAACTTTCCCCATCTAAAAGTGCGTCACGTGATTGATGATATATTGCCTGGGAAATACCAATGTCCAGCCATTGTTGTGCTTGTTCAAAAGTCCAATCACCATATAATTCAACTTGTATTTCTCCTGTTTCACCACGTTCTTCTTTAATAGCTTTAAGTGCAGCTTTCATTGTCGGGATAGTTGCTGAACATATACAAGTCATCCAATCAGCGCCTTTTGAAGCATTATTCGCTGCTACTGTACCCCCTGCATCTGCACATTTAGTGTCAGCTACAATAGTTTTGTTTGGAAATAGTTTGCTTAGTATTTCTACTAGTTCACTTCCTACTTGTAAAAGGCAAACCGTTCCTGCTTCAATGATGTCGACTTCATTTCCAACGAGTGAAGCGGCTTTAACTGCATCAGACATCGTTGAATGATCTAATGCTACTTGTAATTTAGGTAGTCTATTTGTCATTTATTATCCTACTTTCTACTTAAAATAATATTGTTTAGAATCAATAGATTTTAAAGTTCGAGTCCCTCAAGGTAAGGACTGTCTTTAGTTTCATCAATCAGAGAAAGGACATCATCTTTAGTTTTGCAAGAATTTAAACGCGTTATTGAATCTTTCAAATCGAAAAGTGCAACAATTTGTGGTATCGCAACTGAATTATGAATTTTAGAACTTGTTGCAGCTAATGTCACAAGAATGCTGACTTCTTTTCCGTCTGAAAATTGTACGGGTTCTTTAAGGGTGATTAATGAGAATGAATCTCTTAATACACCTGCTTCAGGACGTGCATGAGGCATAGCCATTCCGGGCATTAAAATATAATATGGACCATATTGCTCTGTTGACTCAATAATGGCATCGTAATATTCAGGTTTAACAGCGCCACTATCAATCAATGGTTGAACTGATAGTTGCACTGCTTCTTTCCAATCTTTAGCAATCAAACCTAACTGAATTGAATCGTTATCGATTAAAGCTTGTTTTAAATTCATAAGTTTTGTTCTCCTAACTAAAAATTATTTTAAGGCCTGTTCTAATTTAGCTTTGATTTCGTTATCATCCATTAAATTATCTAAACCGATGAGTTTCCCGTTTGTACAACCTTCCATTTCTTTAATCAAATGATTAGAAACAATGACGATATCATAATTTCTAGCTATACCTTTAGCTTCTCCAACTGAGCAAGATGCAGATTCAACATTAGGTACATTTAATTGTCTTAATGCATTTTCAACTTTCATTTTGATAACCATTGAAGAACCCATTCCGTTTCCACATGCTGTAAGTACTTTAACCATAAAAAATTCCTCCTAATATAAATGAAATGTTAATAATCAATTATTATTTATTAATCTTGATGAACACCTAAATAATAAGCTTCTTTATTTTTAGCGCGTCTGAACTGTAATTGAGGGATAAGCAAGAAGAATAAACAAACTAAAATGTAACCAATTATGCCTAAGTATTTAAATAAATATGCAAATGGTACCCATGGAATTTCTAAGTCGATGTTTCCATGATATCCACCTGAAAGGCTGAGTAATAATACTGCTACAGCGCCAACCGTAACTTGTATGACCCCTGAAATGAATGCTAAGATCATTGCTGCTCTCCAACCACCACGTTTGTCTGCGAACACAGCTATAGCAGCGTTATCGAAGAACACAGGCACGAATCCAGTAATAATAAGTACTGGGTTTTTGAATACGATTAATAATACGATCGTAATTAATTGTCCGATTAAACCACTCACGAAACCGAATAAAACAGCATTTGGAGAACCAAAACCAAATGAAGCTGCTACGTCAACTGCAGGGAATGAACCTGGAAGCAATTTGTTAGAAATACCTTGGAAGGCATTTGTTAATTCTCCAACGAACATTCTTACACCTTGCATTAACATAAATAAGTAAACAGAGAACGTGAATGCTGTTTGAATAACGAACATAAAGAATGATTGTTTTTCTGGAACATATAAATTACCACTTGTGATAACTTTAGCGTTTGATAAAATATCTGGACCTAAAATGAATAAAATAGCACCGAAGAAAATTAACATTAAAGTTGCTGATGCAACGACAGTGTCATGGAAGATATTTAAAAATGTAGGCAATTTTAAGTTGTCTAAATTTTCATCTTTATTACCAAGTTTTGGTGCGACTTTATCTGTAAACCAGATAGCAAATTGTTGTTGGTGACCAATTGCAAACCCACCATTGTTTGTTAAACGTTGAGTAGGTTCAACCGTTAAATTTGAACTTACTGCCCAATACAAACCACATATTGTACCAATACCAAAAGTAGCAAGTAATGGATTTTCACGGAATGTTGGGATTAATAAAATCATTACCGTAATTGTTGCAGCTTGTTGAACCATGATATGTCCGGTAATAAATAACGTTCTGACTTTTGTAATTTTACGTAATGCTACTAAAAAGATATTTACAAAAAATCCTACTAAAAGTGCAGATGTTGCGATACCTACAAACTCTGGAAAGTCGTTAGCGATTTTGTCATTAGCTGCAGTTAATCCAAAGTATGGATCGATAACAGCAGCACCAATGTTAAATTTGAAGTTAAGCGCTGTTAAGATAGGACGGAAAGTTGTAACTAATCCTCCAGCAGCAACGTCTAAAATCATGTAACCAACTGTTGCTTTTACAAATCCAGCAAAAACATCATAGTAAGGTTTTTTAAGTAATGCATATCCAAGCATTACTAATAAACCAACGAAGAAAGCTGGCTTTTGTAAGATGTTTTGAGAAAACCAATTTAGTATTGTTAGAATAAAATCCATATTTAACCTCCATATTATAAATTTTTAGTTCTATATATCTTTATGGATATTTTATAAATTAATACGCTTTCATAAAAGAACAATTTCTACACATAGGAGTGTACAAATATAGGCTGTTTAAAGAATTAAAATGAATTTTTACCACATTTTTACTGGGAATTTTTGTATAATAAAAGAGAACTTAAGTATATATAAATACATTCCTAAGTTATAATTTGAACCGTTTATTAGGAGGGAGTGGCGATTAAAAAGTTACTAGTATTATTATGTATATTTATCGTAGTTGTGGTCTGTGTGATGTTGTTTATATCAAATAGA
The DNA here is from genome assembly GCF_022386135.1 of Mammaliicoccus sp. P-M59. Lineage (NCBI taxonomy): Bacteria > Bacillati > Bacillota > Bacilli > Caryophanales > Staphylococcaceae > Mammaliicoccus > Mammaliicoccus sp. P-M59. The sequence continues at coordinate 170,973 of NZ_JAJNJJ010000005.1, forward strand.
ACTGATAGTGATCATGATGTTCGGAATTTCATTTCTAAAAATGGAACAGAAGGTGAATATTTAATTTATCCTGTTAAGAACGCTAAGGGGATATTAGTGTGGTTACATGGTGATGGTGCTTATGAGTTTCATCATCCTGATTCAGAAGTCTATTTAGCTGGTAAAAATGGCATCCGACAAGTTGCTAAAGAAAAAGGGTTAACTTTAGTTGTACCGAAGTCTGTTAACGATGAAGAGCAATGGTGGAAGAATGGAGAAGCCAATGTGCAATATTTAGTTGAATTGATTGCTTCTTTACCAAATCATGAAAAACTATGGATAGGTAGCTTTTCGGGCGGTGCAGAAACAACAGCATATTGGATGTTAGATAAATTACCAGAACTAAATGTTCAATCAGGTGGCGCAATAATGTTTGGAGGAGGAGGCTCTCCAAAGAAAGAAGGAATTGTCTCTCATCTGGAAAAGTCACAACATGTTAAAGGATCATTTCCGTTAACATGGATTGTTGGAGAAAATGATCACGTAGGTGGAAAAACTGAAGATGACCCATTTGATGCTTTCGTTACAAGTAAAGAAGGGGAAGCATTCTACGCTCAAGAAGGTTGGGAAACAAAGAGGGTTGTCTTAAAACATTACAGCCACGTATTGGCAAATGGAGAAGTCGGGCTGTATGGGAAATATTTAAGAGAATATATTCAGTGAAATTTGTTAGATTATATTATCACTTGAAATTATATATGTGTGTTGTATCATGAAAGTGAATAATTACACTCGAGGAATTTTAATATAAATTTGAGGGGGTGATAATTATAAAGCTAGGGTTTGGAAATTGTCATATTTGCGTAGATTGAATGTTTAAACGAGAAGTTATCGCAAGTAAGTACTCAAAATTTAAGGAGTGATTGATTATGCGTAAAGTAAGTAAAGTACTTTCAGCAACGGTCGTCTTATCAACTCTTGTAGTAGGGTCTTCAGCGGTGCCTATCACAAATAGTAGTTCAGATGTTCAAGCAGCAGAAAAAGTTCAAGAATGGGGTCATGGTGAAGGTGGAAGTGGTGTTAGTACAGAAAGTACTTCAAATACACAATCACAAATACCATGGTATAACTATGAAGGCTATACAACATATGATCCAACATTTACATTAGATTATAATTTTGTTCGCGCAATGAAATATGATAATTTTACGCTCAATGGCTATAAAGCAAATCCAAAAGCTAACCAAAATCATGCTTATACATTAGATTCTTATGGTTCTCAAATAGATTTTAATGAGAAAGATCAAGTTATCCAAATGGAATTCAATACTAAACCACACGCAGTCACTAAAGCACAGTTTAAAAAAGCGCACGCATCAAATGATAGTACAGCAGAAGGAAAATCCGAAGATGGTGGTACATTCATACCTTATAATACAAATAACGGCGCTTATAAAGCCTACTTTGATAAAGATGGTTATTTAACACATATCCGTATTGGCCAATAGTGTTTGATGATGTGACTGATTATATATAAAGAATAGACAATCCTCTAAACTTTTGGTTTAGAGGATTGTTTTAATATGTTCAATTTCTGGTTCTTCTAGTTCGTGGGCGCCGTCGAGTAGTTCGAATTGAACGTTTTTAAATAATGGTTTGAGTTGTTCTGATAGTGCTTTTACTTTACCGGGTATTGTTAAATAATCATTTGAACCTGTCGTGATAATGACGGATGTTTCTTTATAAGTTTCCGTAATATGATAGTCGAGGTCTGATGGGTGCAGCAATAAGATTTGGTCAACTTTAATAAGGTGTTGTTCCAGTAATCCTAATATGAAATTCGCACCGTTTGAATAACCTAAAAATATGACTTTTTCATAATCGTGTTCTTCGATAAATGTATTCCAAAAATCTATAAAAGATTTGGCTTGTTCTTCGAAGTCATGTCGGTCTAATGTGTTGTTATGAAGCGGTGCAAAGAAACGTCTTTCTTGTCCTTCGCCAACACTACCTTGTAAGCCTAAAATGTTAGCTTCAGGGTTTAATATACTTGAAAAAGGAAGAAGTTGGTATTGATTGCCACCTGTTCCATGAAAAAGTACAATTAAAGTATTGTTATTGGGATTTTCTTGTAAGAAATATTCCATTCTATCTCCTCCATAAATGTGAAAGGGCTGTTGTTTATGAATCACAATTCGATTATACATCATGTATCTATTATAAATCATGATGCAGAAGAATCATTTAATTTTTATCGTAATATATTAGGTCTTAATTTACTAATGAAGACTGTTAATCAAGAGAACTATGAAATGTATCATGTTTTCTTTGCGGATAAATATGGGCGACCAGGTACAGAAGTGACACTTTTTGAAATGAAAGAAGGTAAAGATAATCAGTTTGGTGCTAATGCATTTGATCGATTACTTTTTAAAGTGCCTTCTGTAGAATCGTTGAAATATTGGGAAGCACGGTTTGATGAATATGAAGTATGCCATTACGGCATTGAAGTTTACACTGACCGCAGTCTAATTCGCTTTGAAGGACCGGATAATACGCCACTCGGTTTAATCGTTATTTCTGATCAAGAAGATGTCCATCAATTTAATACAGATGAACAAAGTACCGTGCCAGTAGAGTATCAAATACTTGGTCTAGATTCTATACATGCACGTGTCAGATATCCTAAAGCAAGTATAGAACATTTCCAATCATTATATAATTGGACATCAGCAGGTCAGCAGACATTCTTTGATACAGATTTAAATGTAGAGATTTTGCATAATCGTAATCAAGATATGTATCATGAAATACATTTTATTTATGACACATTTAATCCACTTGAAGATCAAGGGTTTGGTGGAATACATCACGTTGCTATTTCAGCTGAAGACGAAAGTGAATTGCAAGAAATTGAAACAGCTTTAGATAAATTAAATATGGTCCATTCACCAATTAAAAATCGAGGATTCTTTAAATCCATTTACTATAGAGATCCGAATCAACTGCTATTTGAAGTTGCGACTTTAAAGCTTAATATGAAAGAAATTACCTTTGAAGACAAAGCATTTCAAGACATCCCGTTATACTTACCAGAACATTTAGAAGAGAAGCGCGGATATATAGAAAAGCAATTACAAAAATAGAATTGAGCAAAATAAGGAATCATTAATATTAGAAGTGTTTGAAATATGATATGTATAACCATATAATATAATTAACATTGAAAATTATATTTGAGGGTTGATATTTATGGACATATTCACTAAAATTTTTGTAGAAAAACCATTTCAAGTTTTCCTTTGCATTCTTATTCCATGGTTATTGCTAGTGATCATACTGTGGGATGAGCCAAACACAAAATCAACAGTATTAAAATTTAGTATAGTAGTGATACCACAATGGGTATTTATCTTTAATACTATGTCAAAAAACTTAGATAAAGAACTTAATGAAATAATTAAGAAGCATAATATTTCGAAAGAGAAATTGTTTCAAATAACAAGATTAACAAACTATGAATTAACAGAAAACGAAGGTCAATTTAAGTTTCATGTTTCACCAAGAAGAAAGAAAAAGTATTTAAATATGTTGAAAGAATATTATGAGTGAATAATAAAACCAGCAAAAATCACAAGCGATTTGTGAATCTTTGCTGGTTCTTTTTTGTGGAATAAATCAAGTGTAGGCGCACGAAGACTTTGAGATATCGTGCGCTAAGGCATAAAATCAGGGCATATCGCACGAAGACTTTGAGATATCGTGCGCAAGGGCATAAAATCAGGGTGTAACGCACGAAGACTTCGAGATATCGTGCGCAAGGGTATAAAATCAGGGCATATCGCACGAAGACTCTGTAATACTTATTTATTCTCTATACAATATGACTGTATTTTTATAATTTTATCTTCTCTAAATATGTATATGTCACATGCATCTATCTTGTTTATTTGAATACCTTCTTTATAAAAATAACCAGTACCTATAACGACAATTTGGTGGTCACTTTTAATAGTATCGTGAATTTCAAATTGCGTTGTTACGGTTTCAAAATAATGTGAGACTTGTGTGCAATAATTTGCAACTTCTTCATAACCTTTCAATACTGTATCGCCAACAATATGCCATTCAATATCTTGATCTAAATAAGCATTACATTTATCAAAATGTCCTGTAGAAAAACTTTCGGCAACTGACGAATTAGACAATGAAGTTCACCTCATTTTAGATAAATTATAACAACGCGCGTGTAAAATAACAATTTGGAGGTGGGATATTGTCAAAATTGTTACAATATTTTATAATAATTACAAATATTAACATTATCGTTATGTGAAAGGGGCGATCAACATGCAATTTGTAATCACATTAATCGCTGCATTAATAGTTGGTCTGTATATGTATAAGAAGAAAGTTCCTGTTAATGCTAAGAGCTTATTTTTTATGGTTGTATTTGGAATATTTATGCATGCATTATCAGATTTTATTGCTGGATTTATAGAAGGTATTCAAAGCTCCATGAACAGTAGATAACATAATATGTTAAAGAAGCTTACACAGTTTTTTAAAGTGTAAGCTTCTTTTTATAAATCCCTTCATATCAACGATGCAAAATATCTTTGGCAAAGTTTTTTCTGGATTTTTAATGCAATGACAACGATGTTTGATACACTGTTTTTGAATCTTTTATTAAGGTGATGACAAGGAGGACATCGATATGAATTTAAGTAAGCAAATTATTCATTTAAGAAAAGAATATAACTTATCTCAAGAAGATCTAGCTGAAAAAGTCTTTGTGAGTAGACAGTCTATTTCTAATTGGGAAAGGGGTAAGAGTTACCCCGATATTGAATCTTTATTGCTACTAAGTAATATATTTGATGTCTCCTTAGATCATTTAGTAAAAGGAGATGTAAACATGATGAAAAGAGAAATGGATAGAAAAGTATTTGATAAGTGGTCGTGGTTAATGATGATCTTTATGGGACTTGCTGCTATTCTACTTATACCGAGTATGATGTTAATGGGCATGTATGGATTGGTTGTACCTTTTGTTCTTTGGTTAATCGGTATGTACTTTGCTTATAAAGTAGATAAATTTAAAGAAGTCCATAATATTAAAGCATATAGTCAAATTATGGACTATATGAATGGTAAAGATGTAAAAACAATTCGTGAAAGAACAAAGAAAGATAAATTTAAAGATAGAGTCGTTGCTATTGTAACGCCAATTATATTCGCGCTTATCGCATTTATAGTTGCTTATTATGGAATGAAATTAATAGATTAGTCAAAAATAATGCCAAATCACATGTTGCTCATGTGGTTTGGCTTTTTTTTACTAATTTAAGTTTAAAGTTTGTTCTATTTCATCGGTCTTTGATTTAAAATCAAATGCATCTTTTGATAATGGTTGTCCTGTTTCGGCTAATTTTTTTACACTTTGTATTTGAAAATACCAGCCTGTAAAATCATTCGCAATGGTTTCAAAAGTGAATGGTAAAGATTCTTTAAATGTTAACGTTACAGTGTCCCCATTTTCTTCTAATGAAAAATCTACATGACCTTGGTCCCAGTCATATCCAATATGATCGTTTGGATGATACTCTGTAATCTTCGCATATTCATATTCATTATTACCGAGGTCGAAGATTAATTGACTACCTGCTCGTTCTTCTTCAAAAGATAATTCAGGAAACCACTGTTTAATACCTTCAGTCGTTCCTAAAAGTTTGAATACATGTGACTTATGAGAATGTATGGATATATCAATCGTTTGATGAGCGTGCGTTTCGTCAGTTCTGTAATTTACGTTCATTCTAATCCCCCTTATTGTTAGTTGTACTTAATATACCAATAATTTAGCTAAATATAAAAAAATTTATAGCATAGTATAATTTAGTACCTTGCAATGTATAATAGTGTGTGTTATATTTTCATCAAGAGCTATTATACATTGTATAGTACTGGGTTAAGTGGAGGAAAAAATATGAATATACAATTTAAAAAAGGCGCACTCGAATTTATTGTATTGCTTATTATTAAAGGCGAAGATCAATACGGTTATTCATTAATTCAAAAAATCACACCTAGAATCACGATTTCTGAAGGAACGGTTTATCCTTTGTTAAGACGTCTCGTAAAAGAAGCATATTTAACAACATATTATGAGCCATCTACTGAAGGACCAGCTAGAAAGTATTATAAGATCACAGATTCAGGTAATGAGCGATTAGAGCAGTTGTTAAAAGAATGGCAAAGTTTCACAGAAGCGGTGAATTTGTTTTTAGAGGAGAGTGAAAGTAATGAGTAAGAAAGAATACTTAAATTTGTTAAATAAGTATTTAAAGAATATATCTGAAGAAGATAAACAAGATATTCTAGCTGAATATGAAACGCACTTTATAAGTGGTGTTGAAGATGGACAAACAGAAGAGAATATTGCTAAAGAACTTGGTCATCCGAGAGATATTGCCAAGGAAATAAATGCAACTTTAGCGATAGATAGAGCAGAATCTCATCATAAAGTAGGTAACGTGTGGCAAGCGATTATATCTGTAATGGGACTAGGTTTATTGAATTTCTTTGTTATTTTAATTCCTTTTGTCATTATGATTTCGGTGCTATTTAGTTTTATGGCGACAACACTATCTTTACTCGTTACGCCAGCGATGTTGGTTGTAAAGGGAGTTTATAATGGCTTTGATGCAGTCCATCAATTAGATGTATATATTGTGTTAGCCAGCTTTGGTTTAGGGCTCGTGCTATTTGTGGTTACTTACTTATTAACAAAATGGTCATATCAATTAACGGTTAAATATTTACGTTGGAATATTTCTATCGTGAAAGGGAGTGCTAAATCATGAAGAAATTATTATGGATATTATTTAGTGTAGGACTTATTCTATTTATAGTATTTGGTACATTGACATTTGCTGTCGGGAAAAAAGAAGCAGATAATATGAAACGAGAAACAATCTTAAATAAGACTTATCAAGAAAAAATTAAACATATAAATGTTAACGCATCAGATGCTGCTGTAACAATCAAAAAAGGCGATCAATTTAAAGTGACATCTGTAGGGAATAAAGATGAATTTGATATAACTTCTAAAGTAGAAGACGAAACATTAAACGTCAATTTAAAAGAACAAAATTTGATGATTAATTTTAATTTCTTTAAGAATGCATATAATGAAATTGAAATTACAGTACCTAAAAATCTTGAACAACTGGATATAAAGACAGACACAGCTAAAATTAATATGCACGATATTAAAGCTGATAACACTTCATTAGTTGTAGATACGGGCATGATAAACATTGATGGTTCGGATTTAGGGAATTTTGAAGCATATTCAGATACAGGAAAAATTTTAACTAATAAGACAAACTTTAAGAATGGTAAAATTCAAAGTGATACAGGTACCGTTAGATTAAATGATGCACCAGCTGATACACCATTAGACATTGAAACGGATACAGGGTCTGTGACATTGGTTTATAATAAAACGTTGAAAAATACGTTACTAGATATTGAACAAGATGTAGGTAATACACAAATTAACCGCACTGAATTAAAGAACAAAAAAGTAGGTTCAGGAGAAAATGTAGTCAAAATTAGAACCGATGTTGGTTCTGTTCAAATAGATTAATAACAAAACGCTAACGAGTCGAGCTCGTTAGCGTTTTGTTTAATTTAAACGTTATGATTTTTGAGATATTTCTTGTATATATGCTAGTGCTTGTCTTTTTTTCTCTTTGTTTAAACCACGTAATAATTGAATGGCATCATTAATAATTTGTGAATCTTCTTCATCTTCGTATGCTTCTGGTACGTTTACCCAGCCCATAATATAAGCGGGTGTTGTAGACAGTGCGATTGATAATTTTTCAACTACTGATGGTGTTAATTTAGATGTTTGACCTGTTTCATATCTGGAAATGGTCGACTGATTGACGTTAATCAGTTTAGCTAATTTATACGTGCTAAATCCGAGTTCTTCTCTTCTTTGTTTAATTCGATATCCTGTTTGATTCAATGCTTTCACCTCAATCACTTCAAATGATGATCTATTAATTCTATTATATCTGATTTAAGTTGTGATTTGTAATTTTCAGATACGAATGATACTTTATTGACCAATAAAAATTCATTTGCTATAATTCGAACTAATCGAATAAAAGCTTTCTAGGGTTCCGTAACTGAGCGGTTAGTCTGGACCGAGAGAAAGCCGCAAGTTGATACTTGTGACACGGAGGGATAAAAGCCTGGGAGACTTATTAAATAAGTTTCCTGGGCTTTTTAATTTAAGGAGGAAAATTTAAATGAACTGGATAAAAATTATCATTGGCGCAATATTTGAAGTTGGTTGGGTAGTCGGCTTAACACATGCAAATAATACATTTGAATGGATTCTAACAGTTATCGCGATTGTCGTAAGTTTCTATTTATTAATTAATGCATCTAAATATTTACCAGTAGGCACTTCGTATGCTGTATATGTTGGATTAGGTGCAACCGGGGTAACCATTGTAGATTTCGCATTATTTGGTGAACCTGTTGTTATCGGAAAAGTTATTTTAATCGTGACGTTAATTATAGGTGTCATTGGCTTGAAACTTGTAACACGTGAAGAGGAGGGTGCATAACATGGCATGGATTGTATTGATTTTGGCAGGTTTATTTGAAATGTTAGGCGTATTGTTTATGAACATTTATGCAAAACGAAATAATATTCCATCGTTATTAGGACTAGGGTTATTCTTTGTATTAAGCTTTATTTGTTTATCCATCGCAATGAATACAATACCTATGAGCACGAGCTATGCAATATGGACTGGTATCGGTGCTGTCGGCGGTGCGTTATTAGGTATTATATTCTACGGGGAGTCTAAAGAATTTAAACGTATATTATTTATCGGCATTATTCTAGCAAGCACGATAGGTTTGAAGTTAATCAGTTAATATTTAATAGCTTATAAATCATAATTGATTTCCATCCATTCGTTGACTTCTTTGAAACCAAGCTTTTTGTATACTGGTTTACCTAAAGTAGAAGCGGCGAGGAAGATTTTTTTGATATTTCTTGATTCAACATCTTGAATGAGTTCAGTAATGATTTTTTGGGCGATGCCTCGTCCTCTAAAATCTGGGTGTGTATAAATATTAGTAACGTATGCTCTTTCACCTGAAGGGTTTGTGAACGATGGTGGAAATGGGTAATAGATAATCGCACCACTTGCGATAATTTTATCGTCAACAATGGCTAATAATTGATAAAGAGATTTGTTCGTTAACATGTCCGTGAAAAATTGTTCAAGTTCAACATCTATATTAGGTGTTGGGTTAGAACCTTCATCAATTAATTGCGCTTTGCGTAATTCGACTAATTCACTTAAATCTGAAATGGTTGCTTGTCTAATAAACATATTTAACCTCCTTAATATCTATATAAATGGGTATATATTATTATAGATGATTTTATACAACAACTTAAATTAAAGTGGGGATAAAATGAAAAAAATATTAATGACAGGTGGAACAGGTTTAGTTGGATCAGCTTTAGTAGCACATTACTTAAATACAGATAGTGAAATTTATATATTAACAAGAAGTGATAGAACGTCAGATGAACCGTTTGTGCATTATATTAATTGGTCTGAAGATGGTTGGGAAGAGTATTTACCTCAAATTGATATCGTGATAAATCTTGCAGGTGCAAGTCTCAACAACCGTTGGACAGCAGAGCATAAAGAAGCCATTATGAAGAGTCGTATTGAATCGACTAAGCGACTATATGACTATTTTGAAAAGCAAAATTATGCACCGAAAGTATTATTTAATGCGAGTGCAGTTGGATACTACCCGCCGTCTAAAGTTGTTTCTTACGATGAGTATGATCAGTTTCTATCACATGATTTTCTATCGACTGTCGTAGAAAGATGGGAACAAACAGCATGGCTATTTGATAAATTAGGGACGAGAGTCGTTATAGGTCGATTCGGTGTTATATTATCCAGTGAGGGTGGTGCACTACCTACAATGGTTAAACCGTATCAATTCTTTGTTGGCGGTCCACTTGGTTCAGGTAAGCAATGGATGAGTTGGATTCATATTGATGATTTAGTAAAAGGTATCACTACGCTCATTCAAAATGAACAATTTAAAGGTGTTTATAACTTATGTAGTCCTCATCCAGTTCAACAGGATGAATTGGGCAAATCTATTGGGAAAGCAATTCATAGACCACATTTATTGCCAGTACCCAAATTTGCATTGCGCTTGTTATTGGGAGAGCAGTCTACCGTTATTCTAGATGTACAAAAAGTATTCCCTAAAAAGTTGCAAGAACAGAACTTTGAATTTGAGTATCCATATATAGATGATGCCATTAGTCATTTATTAAAATAAATATTAATTATAGAAGAGAAGTGAAAAACTTCTCTTTTTCTTTTGACTTATATACAAAACAAATGTATGATAATGAATATTAATACGAATTATAGTATATTTATTATAAAGGTGGGTACTCAATGAATCAGTTTATCGCATTAACAGAAAAGTATAGCCCGAATAATTATAGTCCATTAGATATAGTTTTGACTGAAGGTAAAGGTGCACATGTCAAAGATTCAGATGGCAATACATATATTGATTGTGTTTCTGGATTCTCGGTTCTAAACCAAGGGCATGGTCATCCTAAAATTATTCAAGCATTTTTAGATCAAAGTCAAAAGATTACAATGACTTCTAGAGCTTTGTATAGTGATAATTTAGGCACTTGGGAAGAGAAAATTTGTAAGTTAGCCAATAAAAATAAAGTTTTACCTATGAATACTGGAACTGAAGCGGTAGAGACTGCCATCAAAGTAGCAACGAAATGGGGTCAAGATATCAAAGGTATTAATGCGCTTGATGCTGAAATTATTGCGATGGAAGGTAATTTTCATGGTCGAACAATTGGTTCGCTATCCTTATCATCAAACGATAGTTATAAAGAAGGCTTTGGTGTACTAGCAGGTAATATTAAATACAGTGAATTTGGCAATGCTGAAGAAATTGCTTCTCTTATCACACCAAATACAACAGCGATCATCTTAGAACCCATTCAAGGAGAAGGTGGCGTTCATATCCCACCTGAAAATTTCATTAAAGATGTTAAAACTTTGTGTGAGCAACATCAGATTCTATTGATTGCAGACGAAATTCAAGTAGGATTAGGTCGAACAGGTAAGATGTTTGCGATGGAATGGGAAGGCGTTGAACCTGATATTTATTTATTAGGAAAAGCTTTAGGCGGCGGTCTCTATCCTATTTCTGCGGTCGTAGCGAATGATGATGTCATGCAAGTATTGACGCCAGGTACACATGGTTCAACATTTGGCGGAAATCCTTTAGCATGTGCTGTTTCAATTGCAGCTTTGGATGTACTTATAGATGAGTCGCTTCCTGAACGTTCGCAACAACTTGGTGAAAAATTATTAAATGGTTTGAAAAAAATAGATAGTCCAATTATAAAAGAAGTGAGAGGACGTGGGTTGTTTATCGGTATTGAACTTAATGAGCAAGCACAATCAATCGTATCAAATATTAATGAACAAGGTGTCTTATGTAAAGAAACACAAGGCAATATTATACGTTTAGCACCACCACTCGTTATTGAAGAACAAGACATTGATACTATTGTTAATGTCATTACACAAACAATAGAAGAAAAATCAAAACAATATCAATCATAGAATTTATATATAAAGTGAGTAAGGCATAAATCGATGTCTTACTCACTTTTCTTTTATGTTAAAATTTCCTGGGTATATATTTATATACACTCATTTTTCAATGAAGGGAAGGATAATATGAAAATAGCAATAGTAGGTTCAGGTAATGGTGCCGTAACCGCTGCTCTAGACATGATATCTAAAGGGCATGAAGTAAAATTATATTGTCGTAATCAATCTATTCATAAATTTGATAAAGCTTTTGAACGAGGTGGCTTTGATTTTATAAATGAAGGTGACAAGACATTTGTTAAGTTTACTGACATAAGTGATGATATGTCGTATGTATTAAAAGATGCAGAAGTGATACAAATGATTATCCCTTCATCATTCATCGAACATTATGCGAAAACGATGGCGCCTCTTATTAACAATGATCAACTGATCTTATTCAATATCGCAGCAGCTATGGGATCAATTAGGTTTATCAATGTGTTAGAGAAAAAACATATTGAAACAATGCCGAAGTTTGCTGAATTGAATACATTAACGTACGGGACACGTGTGGATTATGATAAAGCAGAAGTGAATTTATCTCTTAACGTTCAGAAAGTACACTTCTCAACATATGATAAAAGCTATTTAACAGAAAGCTTTAAAACGATTAAAGAACTATATCCTTATATCGTTAAAGAAGAAAGTCTTTGGAAGACAAACTTAGAAAACGGGAATCCAGAAGTACATCCAGGTCCAACATTATTAAACGTAGGTAGAATAGACTATGCAGATGAATTTGCCTTATATAAAGAAGGTATTACACCTCATACTGTGAAGTTATTGCATGCAGTCGAATTGGAAAGATTGTCACTAGGTAGAAAATTAGGTTTCGAACTTAATACAGCAAAAGGTGCACGAATAGAACGCGGTTACCTATCAAATGATGATGAAGACGAACCACTTAATAAATTATTCAATACAAGTCCAGTATTTTCACAAATCAATGGACCAAACGAAGTAGAAAATAGATACTTAACAGAAGATATCGCATATGGTTTAGTACTCTGGTCAAGCTTAGGAAAAGTAATCGGCGTACCAACACCAAACATAGATGCCATAATCGTAATCGCTTCAACAATATTAGAGCGAGATTTCTATACAGAAGGTTTAACAGTAGAATCATTAGGATTAGAGAAATTAGGATTAGAATAGAAAAACGCTTAGCTCATCTGCGAGCTAAGCGTTTTTTCGATTTATTAAGCGACACTTTTAAATAATGATCTACTAATTATTGCGGCTATTACTGTTAATAATAGTGTTAAGATACCGATACCTATCCATGCGTATTGTACGAATACGTATCCGCCTAATATGGTTAATAAACTTGATCCTACATAATAACCTAATAAATATAAAGTTGAGGCGTGTGATTTGCTTGATTCGGTTAATGTGGCGATATAACTACTTTGAATGGAATGTGCGCCAAAGAATCCGAATGTCATTGCGGCGATTCCTAATATATCAAGTGGTAAGTATGTTATGAATGTAAGAATAATACCTACAATCATGATTGTTATGGCGATTGCATATGCTTTTTTTATACCAAGTTTATAACTGAGTTTTCCAAAGTTAATGGAGCTATACGTACCTATTAAATATAAAATAAATATAAAGGCAATCGTAGACTCACTAAGTGAAAATGGTGGATGTTCGAAACGTACCGTTATATAACTGTATATTGTGACAAAGGTACCCATTAATAAGAATGCTAGTGACATTGTTTTTAAAACGGCTGGGTTCTTTAACAGCTTTCCGTATTTAATGAAATGTTGTTTCGGTGATACCCATTGTGGTGTTTGAACTGTTGAAGTTGGTAATAAAATAACCATTAATATTGCGAGTATTAAATTAAGAATACTGAGTGACGCAATCGCAACTTGCCAATTCGCGATGTCTGTTAGAATACCAACAACTACACGACCAGACATACCTCCAAAGGTCGTTCCAGCTACATATAAACCCATTACTTTACTGACTCTATCTTTATGTACTTCATCAGCTATATATGCCATTGCGATAGAAGGCACACCACTTAAAGCTAATCCCATCAGACCACGAATGACGAGAAATAAATGGAAGTTCGTTACGAATACACTGATGATAGATAATACACTTACAAGTAATACAGAAATAGACATCATACGTTTCTTCTCAATATTGTTGAGCATCGGCACTAAAATTAAACCAATACCAAGCATAAAAGTAGAAACGGATAAAGTTAAACTGATATCAGATAGCGACACGTTAAAATATTGACTTAGCCCATTAAATATTGGTTGCGTAACATAAAGGCTAGAAAAAATGATGAATCCTGCTAATAATAATGAAATAGATCTCTTTTTCTGTTCACTTGTCATATTGTATCTCTCCCTACAACAATAATCATAACGCTAAAAAAATCATTTTTCGAAAAATATGCATATATTATTCAATTGTAATTGTGATATATTATAATAATCTGAATTTTTAAGTAAGGGGTGGGAATATGAGATACGAAATAGCTTTAGAGAAAATTGTACCTGCTTTGAAAAAGGTGAATGGAGTGTTATCAATATTCTTAAAGGGGTCTATTGCTAGAGGGGAAAATGATGCATATTCTGATTTAGATATTTATGTCATGTTAGAACGCGAGGTACAAGTTGAAGAAGTATATGACAGTATTGTAGATGCACTTGAGCAATATCAACCGCTTTTATATAAAGAATTAGTGGAAATTATTTGTCCTCAAATTGTTGGTGTATTTGCAGATATGTTACATATAGATTGTTATATTGTTCATGAACATGATTATCCTCAAACAGATGATATAAAAGTGATATATGACCCTAATGGTAAATTGAAGGAATATGTTAAAAAAGACTTAAGTATAACTGAAGAAGTATTTATAGATTCAGCATTAGATAGTTGTTGGTTTATCTTTCAATATGATCATATAGTTGGGAGAGGACAATATTTATGGACGACTCAAATGATTGATAATGCACTTAATCATGCAATTAAAGTGTTGTTATATAAATATTATCCTGAGAAAGCAGTACTAGGTAAAAAAGCTGCTCATCATCTGCCTTCTGATATTTATTCAAAGTTAAATCATATAAATGATTGTAATAATTCTATAAAGCATAGAGAAGCGGTTACTCAATATATGAATCTTTACCAAGACTATATTAAAGACATGGTTGAGGAATATTGGGTTGAAGGATTCGAAAAAATATATGACTATTTATATAAAAAATATGCATAATTAGACACCAGTCATAGTGACGTCACTATGACTGGTGTCTATATATTTACATGTGAGTATAATTTTTGAAAAGATGATTCTGATGCGCGTATAATGTAGTTAAATTAATGGGAGGTACGATTATGATAGAAATTTTAGGGCACCATCATATTTCGATGCTTACGAAAGATGCTAAGTTAAATAAAGATTTTTATGTAGAAAAATTAGGGCTACGTTTATATTTAAAAACAGTGAATCAAGATGACCCTTCTATGTATCATTTGTTCTATGGTGATGAGGTTGGTTCGCCTGGTACTTCTTTAACATTTTTCGAACTTAAACCGATGGGACAAACTTATAAAGGTACGAATTCGATTTCAAGAATTGGCTTGTTAGTACCAAGTGAAGAAAGCTTAAATTATTGGAAAGATCGTTTTGAAAAGCTTGATGTTGACCATGACGCTATTGGTATTTATAACGGTATGACAGCTTTACATTTTAGAGATCATGAAGGATTGGAAATGGTGTTATTACCTAATGGTGAACGTAAAGTGCCGCAAAGTTGGCGTCATAACAGATACACAGATGTACCAGAAGAACATCAAATTATGGGTATGGGTCCTGTTGAATTTAAAATTGATGATGTTTCAGAAATGAAAAATTTCCTGGAAAATGATTTGCATTTTGAGTTAGTAGATTCTGAAAGTGAATTATTATATACGATTGATTTTGAAGGATTGTATAGCGATATTATATTGAAGGAAGTAGAAGGTGAAAGAGAAAGACCTGGTAAAGGAAGTATTCACCATCTTGCATTATCCGTTGCAAACGATGAAGAATTAAATAAAGTGAAAGAATTATTAGATGAAAAAGGCGTTGTACATTCTGGAATAGTAGATAGAGATTTCTTTAAAAGCTTATATTATAGACACTCACATATATTAATCGAATTTGCGACAGAAGGACCAGGTATGCCATATGATGATGTGTCACAACTAGGACAACAGCTAGACTTACCAGGATTTTTAGAATCAAGAAGAGCAGAAATTGAAAGTAATTTAGAACCTATTTAATAGAAGAATGTCGGGTTCTAACGCTCAAGAGTGAAAAACAAGATCGTTAGAAATTCTAACGCTCAAGAAACACAGACAAGATCGTTAGCGGGCAAAAAAATTAAAAAAATGAGAGAAAACCTGGCGCTAACGCTCAAGAGTGAAAAACAAGATCGTTAGAAATTCTAACGCTCAAGAAACGCAAACAAGATCGTTAGCCCTTCATATATACAAACAAAAGCACCTTTTGACTCGGTCAAAAGGTGCTTTCTTCTATATTTTACGTTGTTGCTTCTTTATTAATCTCACTGTGATAAACGAGGTGATTGGAATGGCGATACTTACAGCGATACCGCCTAATAATATGGTTATGATTTCAGCTGCAAATATTTTAGCATTGATTATTTCGCCAAAGGTGTAATTTAATTTACCAAACCAGAAAAATAACGTGATTTGTCCGCCTATATAGGCGAAATAAATTGTATTGGTTGTTGTTGATAGGATGTCTCTTCCTATTGTTAAGCCAGACTTGAATAGTTGTTGCAATGATATTTTTGGATGGGCTTCATATAGTTCGTACATTGGAGAACTAATGGATATTGTTAAATCAATCACTGCTGCGATTACGGCTAATACAACTGTAAATACCATGAGTTCGGCATAGTTTATACCTACATTCATTGAAAATATATACGTTTCATCTTGTTCTTCTTCAGTGAACCCTTGCAACATTGAAATATCTACAATGAAATAGATTAATCCTATTAAGATAAGCGTAGATATAATGGTCGCGAAAAAGGCAGCAACTGTCTTAGTATTATAAGCATTAATATAGAACAAGTTAATACACGTAATAATTAAACAGAAGATGATTAATACGATGAATATAGGCGCTTTATAAATGATGAGTAATAACGCAATAAACAACGTCAGCAAGTTTAAAAATAACGTTACAAACGATCTAAATCCTTTCTTACCACCAACGATGATCATAAGAATGAGTAATATACTGGCTAAAATAAATGTCGTCATTATTTAGCCTCCTCTCTTTGCATGAACATCATTGCAACAAATATTGTGATAGGTATCGTAATCACAATACCAATGCCACCCATGAGTGCTCTCGTAATTTCTAATGACCAATTCATGGATAAGGTATACGTGATTGTATTGCTATTTTTAAAGTAAAGAATAATCATCGGAATGCTACCAGATAAATAAGCAAAGAATAAAATATTCGTCATTGTGCCCATAATATCTTTACCAATGTTTGTGCCAGATTGACGCAATTGTTTCAATGAAATTTCGGGATGTTGTGCTTTAATCTCATATAAGGAACTTGTTAACGTAATAGCAACATCCATAACCGCACCAAGTGAACCTATGAGCACAGACGCAAGGAATATTTGTGTCGGTTGAATCGTTAAGAAACTCATCGTTTCATATTTAACACCGTCACCATTCGTAAACATCATGACAAGTTGAGCGATACCAATACTTAAAAATGTACCTAATAAAGTTGAAATTATCGCAACAAAAGTTCTCCGCTTAAAGCCACTAACGAGCAATAAGGATACGATCGTTGAGAATATAACTGTTGCCGTCATTAATATAAAGAAGTGATGATTATTATGTTTCATGAAATAATCAATCATCAATAGTAGAACTGTGACATTAATAATGAGTGAAATAATGGAATATAGTCCTGATTTTCTACCGACGATAAGTAAAGTTAATAAGAATAAACCAGTCATTAACGTGACAGCGCCATCTCGTTTTAAGCCTTTTATAATAGCGGTGTCTTCTTTACCTTTATAGGATAAGAGAACTTGGTCGTTTACATGGTATTTCTCAGAATCCGTTAAAGAATCCGTGTATTTATGAGGAATCGTAATGCGGTCTCCTTTATGCTGGCCATTCTGAATCTCTAAATGGATTTGTTCTTTATGTAACGTATCTTTATTTTTATTTTGGTCAATCGTTGTTTGTGAAGATTGATGTGTAATATCCGTAATTTGACCAATCGGTGTTTTGTAATATTGCGCATTGTGTTGGGTGAATATATAGGCTACTACGACGCATACAATAAATATGAGTATCGCAACATTAAATGGTTTCGTTAATTGTTGTTTGATTTTGTCATTCATGTTTTGCCACCATCATTTTTCTTTAATTTGAACATACTATAGTATACGTACATAAGTGGTGTACTTCAATTATTTCCATGTTTCAGCGCAAGGTAGTGAATCGCGTTTTCTAGCTTTTGAGACATAAGGATGTCCTGCTACCGTGAAACGTAAAGGTTTGTCAGTCCATATGCCCTTATTTGGTACGCCAATTCTTGCTGAACGTTCGATTTGTTTAGGGTATCTTCTATTTGTTGTATCGATTTTTAAGCAATTGGCATTAAGTTTAGTGCCGTCTAATGCTTTAGATATTTGCATCGCTTGCGTGAATTTGCCAGGTCCATTAGTTAATTCTATACCTGTTTTGCCGTTACGGTTCAGAGACATTTGTTCAATACCATGTTCAGGTTCTATCGCTCTAATTAAGACACCTTGAGGTTCACCTTCAACTTGCGTAACAAAGTTAATCAGTAGTTGTTTGTGCATAGAGTGTGCATAGATCGTTCCACCCTCGCAATACAAAGATTTCACGCTTTTAGTATTTCTGCCATTGAATGAATGTGCTGCTTGATCGTGTTTACCAATATAAGCTTCCGTTTCAACGATATAACCTGTATATACGATATCGTCTGTTTCGTGAATGATTTTGACGCCAAGTAAGTCAGCAGCAATTTCTTCAGTCGTTCTATTGATAAAATCCATTTTGAAAATATCCTCCTTAATGATACGTTGCTTGTCTTTGCAATAAAGAACGTGTATGTTCAATAAAAGTCTTTAATTTACTGTTTTGATTATTGTCTTGATAAACAATGTTAATCGTTCTTTTAAGTTCGGTATGTGTTAACGGGATTTTTGTGAGTTGTTCATTTTCAATACCATTACTTAAATAATCTGGCACTATGAGTACGCCTTTTTCAGATAGTAATGTTTGTCGTAATAATGCAAAATTTGAAATCGGGTAAGTCTTCTGTGATGCATGTTTACGTATTAATTGTGATATTTGATCAGGTAATGTGTTGAAATGGTAAATGTATTGCTGGCTCAATTGTGATAAAGGCGGTTTAGGGTTCATTGATAAATCGTTGTTATTATGAACGTATAAATTATATGTTTCTTCGAATAGTGTATGTTTAATAGTATGTTTATTGTTTGTAAGTTTCGGTGTAAGTTCGCATAACGCGACATCTATTTGGTGAGATAATAAGCCTTCTTCAATTTCTAAGGGTGTCATCATCATAGGTCTAACTTCTATTTTGAAATCTCGCTCGTAAGTCTTAATAATAGCCGGTAATGCTTGTGATACATAACTTTCTGTATAAGCGAGTTTAATAGAACGACGATCTGAATGTTCTTGGTGTATAAATAAATCTTTCGTTTCTTCTATTAAGTTTAAAATTCTATTTGTCTGTGTAAGTAAGAGTTCGCCACTGTCCGTTAATTTTACATTTCTACCTTCTCTTAAAAATAACGTCGTGTTTAATTCTTTTTCTAAATTCGCAATTTGTCTACTGACCGCGGACTGGGCAATCTCTAGCTCGAGCGCAGCCTCTGAAATATGCTCTCTTAAAGCAACTTCTCTAAAATAAATTAATTGTTTTATCTCCATATTCAACACCTCATTATTTATATTATCTAATTTTTAGATATATTTCATCTATTTTATATATTGTTAAGATAAGTCCTTGTAAAGTATGATATAGACTATCAATTATTGAAGATTCTGAAATTTATTGTTGAGGTGATGTCGTATGTCATTTAAGAAAGATAGAAGACAACTTGGCCTATATGATTCGATGGACGAGCATGATGCTTGCGGGATTGGCTTTTACGCCAATATGGACAACAAAAGGTCACATGAAATTGTACTAAAATCAATTGAAATGCTTTGTAGGTTAGATCATAGAGGTGGAGTTGGAGCTGACGGAATTACTGGTGATGGCGCTGGTATTATGACAGAAGTCCCTCACCTCTATTTTAAACAAAAATTAAAATTAAATTTACCTGAAGAAGAACATTACGCAGTAGGTATGTTCTTCACTGATGAAAAAATAGCTGGCAGTGAACATGAAAAGAAGTTTAATGCGTACTTTGAAGAAGAAGGATTAAAAGTTATTGGATACAGAGATGTTCCATTAGATACATCAGTATTGGCAGAACATGTCGAAGCGACAATGCCTTGTATTCAACAAGTGTTTGTTGAAAATCATTCAAGTGAACACTTTGATCGTTCATTATTCATTGCACGTAAACAAATTGAAAGATATGGCGATGAACAAGATTTAGATTTATACTTTGCAAGTTTATCTAGACGCACAATCGTATATAAAGGTTGGTTGCGTTCAGACCAAATTAAAGGTTTATATATTGATTTGTTAGATGAAGATTATGTTTCTAAATTTGGTTCTGTACATTCGAGATTTAGTACGAATACATTTCCAAGTTGGAAAAGAGCGCATCCCAATAGATTATTAATGCATAATGGTGAAATTAACACGATTAAAGGTAATGTTAACTGGATGCGTGCAAGACAAGATAGATTAATTGAAACGATTTTTGGTGATGTAAAAGATAAGATTGGAACAGTGCTAGATGAATCAGGAAGTGACTCATCAATCGTTGATAATGCACTAGAGTTCTTAAGTTTAAGTATTCCTCCAGAACAAGCAGCAATGTTATTGATACCTGAACCGTGGTTATATAATGAAACACAAGATCCTAAAATTAGAGCCTTCTATGAATATTACAGTTATTTAATGGAGCCTTGGGAT
Source organism: Mammaliicoccus sp. P-M59 (assembly GCF_022386135.1). NCBI lineage: Bacteria > Bacillati > Bacillota > Bacilli > Caryophanales > Staphylococcaceae > Mammaliicoccus > Mammaliicoccus sp. P-M59. The sequence continues at coordinate 191,898 of NZ_JAJNJJ010000005.1, forward strand.
GGTCCGACAATGATTAGTTTCTGTGATGGAGATAAACTTGGTGCATTAACAGACCGTAATGGTTTAAGACCCGGTCGTTACACAATTACAGATTCTAATGAAATTATATTTTCTTCAGAAGTAGGCGTTATTGACGTTGAAGAAGAACATGTTGTTTATAAAGGGCAACTCAACCCGGGTAAACTTTTATTAGTGGATTTTAAAGAGAATAAAGTTATCGAAAATGATGAATTAAAGCAACGTATCGCAAGTGAATATCCATATGATGAGTGGGTAAGTCATAAAGCGTTAAACGTAAATGATACAGTGGCGACACCTTCACATGTTGAAGAAGAGAAATTATTCCAATTACAACGTCGTTTCGGATATACAAAAGAAGAAATTAATAAATATATGTCAGAACTTGTGAGTGAGAAGAAAGATCCAATTGGTGCGATGGGCTTTGATACGCCAGTCGCTGTGTTGAGTACGAGACCAGAATCGTTGTTTAACTACTTTAAACAACATTTTGCACAAGTTACGAACCCACCAATTGACTCATATAGAGAGAAAATTGTTACAAGTGAATTGGTTTACTTAGGTAAAGAAGGTAACTTGCTACAACCACATCAAGATAATACGAGAAGAATTCAATTAAATCATCCAGTATTATCGAAAGCGCAACTTGAGCAAATTCAAGATAGTGAATTTAACGTTGCGGTGATTCCGACGACTTACACAGGTTCACTTAAAGAAGCTTTAGATGACTTAGGGCAAACTGTATCGAAAGCCGTTAAAAATGGTGCTGAGATTATTGTCTTAGAAGATGAGTCTGTTGAAGATTTAGAAGCGGCGTTTGCAATGCCGATATTATTAGCGGTTAGTCACATTCATCAACACTTGATTAGAACGGGTCAACGTTTAGATACAAGTATTGTGGCATATTCTGGAGAGTGTCGTGAAGTGCATCATTTAGCTACATTAATAGGATATGGTGCGAATGCTGTTGTGCCTTACTTAGCACATTATACGATTGAAGATTTAACTGCTGCGGGACGTCTTGAAGGTACAGTTGAACAGAATATTGATACGTTTAGTCAAACGTTATCAGCTGGTGTGATTAAAGTAATGGCTAAAATGGGTATTTCAACTGTTCAAAGTTATCAAGGTGCACAAATCTTTGAAGCAATTGGGTTAGGCAAAGATGTTATCGATCAATACTTTACAGGTACTCCGTCTAAACTTTCTGGTATATCAATTGATACGATTGATAAAGAGAATAAAGCGAGACAATCTGAACAGATTAAATATTTAAATTCAGGTAGTACTTTCCAATGGCGTCAACAAGGTGAATATCATGCATTCAATCCTAAAACAATTCATTTATTACAACATGCATGTAGAGATAATAATTTTGAAATGTTTAAAGAGTATTCTGAAGCTGCAGATAGTGAACGTATGAGTCACTTAAGAAACTTACTTGATTTTAAATCAGATCGCGCAATTGATTTAAAAGACGTAGAATCTGCTGACCAAATTGTGAAACGCTTTAAGACAGGTGCAATGAGCTTCGGTTCTATTTCTCAAGAAGCGCATCAAACTTTAGCAGAAGCAATGAATAGAATTGGTGGACGTAGTAATAGCGGTGAAGGTGGAGAAAATCCAGAACGCTTTATTATTAAGCCGGATGGCACTAATTATATGAGTGCTATTAAACAAGTCGCATCAGGTCGCTTTGGTGTAACGAGCGATTACTTACAACATGCTAAAGAAATTCAAATTAAAGTCGCACAAGGTGCTAAACCTGGTGAAGGTGGACAATTACCTGGTACAAAAGTTTATCCGTGGGTAGCTGAAGTACGTGGTTCAACACCGGGTGTAGGATTAATTTCACCACCACCTCACCATGATATATATTCTATTGAGGACTTAGCACAACTGATTCATGACTTAAAGAATGCAAATAGAAAAGCAGACATCAGTGTTAAGCTCGTTTCTAAATCTGGCGTAGGTACAATTGCAGCAGGTGTTGCTAAAGCTTTTGCCGACAAAATTGTCATCAGTGGATATGACGGCGGTACAGGTGCATCACCTAAGACAAGTATTCAACATGCCGGATTACCGTGGGAGATTGGTTTATCTGAAACACATCAAACGCTTATGTTAAACGGTCTTCGTTCACGTGTAACGTTAGAAACTGACGGTAAATTAATGACTGGTCGTGACGTTGCACTCGCTTGTGCGTTAGGTGCAGAAGAGTTTGCATTTGCGACAGCACCTTTAGTCGTGCTTGGCTGTATTATGATGAGAGTATGTCATAAAGATACATGCCCAGTTGGTATTGCAACTCAAAATGGCGACTTACGAAAATTATATACAGGTAAAGCAGATCACATTGTAAACTTCATGTATTTTATTGCCGAGGAAATAAGAGAGATTTTAGCTTCATTAGGCTTAAAAACGATGGACGAACTTGTAGGTAGAACGGACTTGTTATCAGTATCAAACAGATATTACGCTCATCCTAAAGCGAGAGAACTTGATTTAGAGGCACTTTTATTTGTAAATGAAGGTGAAAGATACCGCTCTATGAATCAAAATCATCACCTTGATGTCGGATTCGATTTAACGAAATTATATGAAGATGCAAAAGCATCAATCGATCATGGTGAAAAATTTGTTGGTAGTTATAACGTTCGAAATACTGAAAGAGATGTTGGTGTTATTACAGGTAGTTATATTACAGAAGTGCACGGTGAACCTGGTTTACCAGAAGATACAATAAGTGTTAAGACGTTTAAACATGCTGGACAAAGTTATGGTGCATTCACGCCTAAAGGTATGACGTTACATCATACTGGTGACGCTAACGATTACTTTGGTAAAGGTTTATCCGGAGGTAAATTAATCTTAAACGCACCTAACGAAGATAGAGAAGACAATATTATCGTCGGTAATGTTTGTTTCTACGGTGCGACAAGTGGAACATCTTATATTAACGGTAGAGCTGGTGAACGTTTCTGTGTAAGAAATAGTGGCGTTAACGTCGTTGTTGAAGGTGTTGGCGACCACGGATTAGAATACATGACTGGTGGACGTGTCGTCATTTTAGGTGATGTAGGACGTAACTTCGGTCAAGGTATGAGTGGTGGCGTATGTTACGCATTGCCAACAGATGTTGAAGCATTCAAAAAAGATAATGAACTTGACACTTTAGAGTTTGAAACATTAAAAGATCCAGATGAAATTGCGAATTTAAGACACATGTTAGAAGAACATGTTCGATATACAAATAGTAAAAAAGCAAAAGCAGTGCTTGCGTCATTTGACACAATTGTAGATAAAGTGGTTAAAGTGATTCCGAAAGACTACAAACTTATGATGCAGAAGATTTCACTACACAAATTAGAAAACGAAGAAGATGCACTGTTAAATGCATTCTTTGATGATCGAAAATCTATTGGTGATGAAGAAGAACTGGCTTCGGTATATTAAGAAGGAGGGCATATTATGGGTGAATTTAAAGGTTTTATGAAGTATCCTAAGCAACAACTTGATGAGTTGCCGTTAAAAGATAGAATTAAAGGATATGACGCATTCCAACAACGTTTTACTAAAGAAGATGCAGCTACACAAGGTGCGCGTTGTATGGATTGCGGAACACCATTTTGTCAAACAGGCTCATCATTCGGTAGAGATACAATAGGTTGTCCAATAGGTAACTATATACCAGAGTGGAACGACTTAGTGTATCGCAAAGATTATGAAGAAGCATATGCAAGATTATCAGAAACAAATAACTTTCCTGAATTTACAGGTCGAGTATGTCCTGCGCCATGTGAATCTTCATGTGTCTTAGCGATTAATAATGATTCAGTCGCAATCAAAGGGATAGAACGTACAATAATAGATGAAGCGTATGATATGGGACTTGTGAAACCTAAGTTTCCTGAGCATCGCTTAGAAGAAAAAGTAGCCATTATCGGTAGTGGTCCAGCAGGCTTAACAGCTGCAGAAGAATTAAATTTACTTGGCTATAATGTGACTGTATATGAGCGTAACCATCGTCCAGGTGGTTTGCTTATGTACGGCATACCAAGTATGAAATTAGATAAAGAAGTTATCGAACGCCGTGTGAAACTAATGGAAGAAGCGGGTATCGTCTTTAAAACAGATGTTAATGTGGGGAAAGACATCACGAAAGAGGAACTAGATGAACAGTATGATGCAATTATTGTTTGTACAGGCTCACAAAAAGGACGAGACCTACCATTAGAAGGACGCATGAGCTTCGGTATACATTTTGCGATGGAATATTTAACAGAGCAAACACAATTACAAATGGGAGAAATTGACGAACCAACTATAACAGCAAAAGGTAAAAATGTGATTGTAATCGGTGCGGGTGATACAGGTGCTGACTGCGTAGCAACAGCATTAAGAGATGACTGTAAATCAGTCGTCCAATTTAATAAATATGTAAGACTAACAGATAAAATGGAACAAAATACAGCTTGGCCATTACCAATGCCAATTTTCAAGTTAGACTATGCGCATAAAGAATATCGTGAAAAATTCGGATTCGAACCAAGAGCATATGGTATTCAAACAATGCGTTACGATGTTGATGAAAATGGTAATATTCGCGGTCTTTATACGCAAGTATTAGAAGAAACTGAAGACGGCATGGTGATTGTCGAAGGTACAGAACGTCATTGGCCAGCAGATTTAGTCCTATTATCAATCGGTTTTGAAGGTACAGAACATTTAGTACCACATTCATTCAACTTAAAGACAGAACGAAATAAAATCGTAGCAAATGAAAAAGACTTCAGAACAAATCAAGATAAAGTATTTGTAGCTGGAGATGCAAGAAAAGGTCAAAGTTTAGTCGTTTGGGCAATAAAAGAAGGGCGTGCAGTCGCAAAAGCTGTAGATGAATCCTTAAAGAAAAAAATTACAATTTAATTTTTGTGATTTTTGTTGACATCAGTAATGGCATGTTATAAGATAAATAATGTCTTATTTGGAGGAATACCCAAGTCCGGCTGAAGGGATCGGTCTTGAAAACCGACAGGGGCTTAACGGCTCGCGGGGGTTCGAATCCCTCTTCCTCCGCCATTATTTTTAAAATATCCAAGACTATATATATAAAGAACACTGTCCGCTTTTGTGGGCAGTGTTTTTTGTTGTGAAAAAATATTATATTGGATGCGGAATTGGGCGCGGAGTGGAGATTGAGTTGTAGGGTGGAATATAGGGGATATAGATATAAGGGGTGCTGTTAGGGACAGAATTCCGAGAAATGTCTCTAAGAGGCGTTGTTAGGGACAGAATTCCGAGAAATGTCCGTAAGGGGTGCTGTTAGGGACAGAATTCTGAGAAATGTCCGTAAGAAGTGTCGTTAGGGACAGAATTCCGAGAAATGTCCATAAGAGGTGTCGTTAGGGACAGAATTCCGAGAAATGTCTCTAAGGATACGAGTTCTAACTACCAGAATTCAGAATAATGGAAGTTAGCGGATTCTAACTACCAGAATTCAGAAAAATGGAAGTTAGCGCACTCTAACTACCACAATTCGGAATAATGGAAGTTACAGCATTCTAATTACCACAATTCAGAATAATGACAGTTATTCCAACCAAACTCCAACCAAACTCCAACCAAACTCCAACCTAACTCCAACCTAACTCGCGCATATGTCCAACCTCATATACTCATGCGTTTATGACAATTTCTTTTGTTTTCACAAATGGATAACAACTTTGCTATAATATAAGAATATTCTGATAAAAGGTCGTGTCTTAATGAAAGCAAAGGGATTAAATAGAGGAGATGTGGTGGGTGTTGTAGCATTAGCGAGTCCGCCAAACCAAAAGCATTTAAAGAACGGGTTGAAACTTTTAGAAGAGAAATATGGTATTCGGTTTAAACTAGCGAAAAATATAGACCGCGTTCATGGTCATTTAGCGGGAACGGATGATGAACGATTAGATAGTTTGCATGACATGTTAGAAGATGATGAAGTGAAAGGTATTATATGTGCTTGCGGTGGTTATGGTACACCTAGAATTGTAGAACGTATTGATTATAATCTTGTAAAAGCACATCCTAAAATTATATGGGGATACAGTGATATAACATGCTTACATAATGCTATTAGACAACAAACGGGGTTGGTAACGTTTCAAGGTCCTATGATCGCATCTGATATAGGAGATACTTATAATGAGATTTCTATTGGGAGCTTTGAACAGTTATTTAATGGTGAAACTGTGTCTTATCCTACAGATCAATTAACGTTTAAATCGCTAGTTGGTGGTCACGTTGAAGGAGAAATTGTTGGTGGTTGTTTATCTTTACTTGTTTCAAGTTTAGGCACACCATATGAAATCGACACTAAAGATAAAATTTTATTTATAGAAGATATTGGGGAAGTGCCTTATAAGGTAGATGGATTTTTACAACAACTCAAATCTGCTGGCAAGTTAGATGATGCTTCTGGATTTATTTTCGGACCATTCACAGATAGCGAGCCTAAAAATCCGGAAAAATCTTTAACGATGAAAGAAGTGTTAGATGATTTTATAACGCCATTAAATAAACCAGCAGCATATGATTTGAATATTGGGCATTGCACGCCGCATTTTGCGATACCGTTTGGAACAGAAGCTACATTAGATGTGGACAATAAAGTGTTAAATATAGCGTCAGGTGTAATTATAGAATAAAGGGGAAGTTATATGTTTATAACAGATATAAAATACTATAGATATGAAACACCTTTGAAGAAACCTTTTAAAACAGCACTGAGAACAGTAGAGGTTATTGAAAGTATATATGTATTTATTGAAACGAATTATGAAGATGTTATAGGTGTTGGTGAAGCTGTACCTACATATGTTATTACCGGTGATACAAAAGGTGGTATAGAAGCTGCGATTGAAGAGGTCTTTAAGCCACTACTAATTAACCGACCATTAACGAAAGACTTACTAGATGAAATTCATCAAGTCATCGTAGGTAATACAAGTGCTAAAGCTGCAATAGATATCGCACTTTATGACTTATTAGCTCAAGAAGCAGAATTGCCTTTATATCAATATATTAAGCATAACCCGGGAAATAAATCGTTAGAAACGTGTTATACCGTGAGTCTAAATGATGCTGACGAAATGGTAGAAGATGGTTTGCGATATGTAGAAGATGGCTTTAACCATTTGAAAATAAAAGTGGGTAAAGATGATGTCTCAACAGATTTAAATAGATTACAAGCATTACGATCTTCTTTACCAAGTGAGGTTATTTTAAGTGCGGATGCAAACCAAGCATGGGATGAAAAAGGTGCGCGTCATGCATTGAAACATTTTGATGAAGCAGATTTGAATATTGAGAGTATTGAACAACCTGTCGGGAGATATGAGTATAAGGTACTAGGTGCGCTATCTCAAGCATTCAAAATACCTTTAATGGTAGATGAAGGATTGTTTAGTATACATGATGCCGAGAGACTTGTAGAAGTTGGTGCAACAAATATATGGAATATTAAACTGATGAAAACTGGTGGTATTCATCAAGCTTTAAAAATACATGATATTGCTAAAGGTGAAGCGATACCTTGCATGGTTGGATGTATGATGGAAACACATGTATCTGTAACGGCAGCTTTGCATTTTAGTTTAGCAGCAGAACAAGTGAATCGTGTTGATTTTGATGCACCTTTAATGGTAGTTGAGCGACAAGTTGAAGGTGGTATTACTTATGAAGGTGCTAAAGTAACCGTTTCAGAAGGAACAGGGTTAGGAATAGATCGTGAATCTTTATATAAGAAGGTGAGCTCATGATTAAATATTGCAGAGTAAATGTCGGGACAATATGGAGAAGCTTTGATAAAGCTAGAGAAATTGATAGAGACGGTATCATGTATCCAGCAGATATTCAACGTTGGTTACTTGAACTTAATTTAGAACAGAAATTATCTTTTACGGAAGATAGTAGAATAGATACGCAAATTCTTTATGGCGAAAAAGTAGAAGTCGTAGAAGAACAAGATGGTTGGAGTTACGTTATCTGTTTAGAGCAACCGTCTAAACAGAATCCAAAGGGATATCCAGGATTTATTCCGACGAGTCAATTAGGTGAGATGAAGGCGTACGATACACATCCACGCCTTCGTGTTAATGTACCTAAGACGACATTGTTTAATTTAGATTTTACTACGAAACAAATTCTGTCATTTAATACAATTTTACCTATTATTAAGAAAGATGAGCCTTTTATTGAAGTTGATACACCTGAAGGCAAGGGTCTTATTAGTGCGAATGATGTAGAATTCAGTGATGAATCTGGTGCATTCGAAATTGGCACAATGGCAGGTGTCATTGAAAATGCGAAGCGCTTTTTAGACTTACCTTATTTATGGGGAGGGATGTCTAGTTATGGTTATGATTGTTCAGGATTATGTTTCCAAATGTACAAAAGTCAAAACTTCCACATCCCCCGAGATGCTGATGAACAATATGAAGCAATGACGGATGTTTCGATAGCATCACATGACTTTTTGCCAGGTGATTTACTGTTCTTCAGTAAACCAGAAGATAAAGGCTTCCTATCACATGTTGGCATATACATGGGAGAAGACATGATGATTCACGCGCCGCATACACCGAAAAGTATCGAAATCATTAAATTATCAGGTAGTTATTATCAAAAGATATTAGCTAAAGCTGCACGATTATCAAATATCTAATATAGATTGAATAATATATGACCCAAATTGGTGAGAGAAATCAATCGCCTTTTTGGGTTTATTTGTGTTGGATAAGAAACAATAATAATATAGCTCGCCTTCATGTTGGATAATACCTACATCATTGACAACGTTGTCGTACTCCCCTGTCTTAGAGTGGAAATTAAGTGTATCTTCGTAAAATGATCGATAGATTGAAACTTTATCATTTAAATGTTGGTCATTCATGATGTTCATCATGTCTTGATGATTTTTATGTTCTGCAATAAAGCGTAGTATATGAATCATATCTTGAGAAGACGTTGTATTCTGTTTACCTTCACTTATTGCTTCTGCATCCATCATATAACGATTTAACTGCGTTTGTTCACATTGCAATGTTTCTTGAATAAATAAGTTAATATGTTGAAGTCCGAAATGATCGATTAATGTATTCGTTGCCGTATTGTCTGAAACAACGATCATTAAGTAGATTAAATCTTGAATGCTCAGTTGATCGATATCCATATTTTTTAGAACACCACTGCCGCCAACTTTATCATTGATTTGAACGAGTGCTTTTCTATCTTCTTGAGTCGTGCTTTCATAAATATAAATCATAATAGGCAATTTAATTAAACTTGCTGATTCAAATATTTTTTCGTGATGATGGTTTGTGAAAATGATGGAATCTCCTTTTGCAAAATCGAGTGCAACGTTGTCATGATCGATATATTCATGTGTTAAAAAAGACATATGAAAAACCTCCTTTACACAATCATACTACATTATTTATATAATATTAATTGTAAGCCTTTACATACTTGTATATACAAGTTATAATTCAACTAAATAAAGTTAGGGGAGTGAGTTTAATGGCTGTGAATAGAGAAGATGTAAAGCAGATTATTGATGCTATTGGTGGGCAAGACAATGTAAATGCCGCAACCCACTGTGTCACACGGTTAAGACTTGTATTAAATGATGAAAGTAAAGTTAATAAAGATGCATTAGATCAAATAGATTTAGTGAAGGGGTCCTTCTCAGCAAACAACCAATTTCAAATCGTAATTGGACCGGGAACTGTTGATGAGGCGTATAAAATTTTTCAACAAGAAACAGGTGTTGAAGAAAGTTCGAAAGATGACGTGAAGAAAGCTTCTGAACAGAAGATGAATCCATTTCAACGTTTAATTAAATTGTTGGGTGATGTATTCATTCCAATCTTACCTGCAATCGTAACAGCAGGTTTACTATTAGGTTTAAACAATGTATTAACAGCAGAAAAATTATTTGGTGCTAAGTCACTTGTTCAACAATATGCATGGCTTGCTGACTTTGCAAACATCATTAACGTTATCGCAAGTACCGCATTTATCTTCTTGCCGGCTTTAATTGGTTGGTCAGCTATGCGTGTATTTGGTGGTAGCCCAATTCTAGGTTTAGTATTAGGTTTAATCTTGTTACATCCGCAGCTTGCTTCTCAGTATGATTTAGGTGGCGGCAAATCGAGTGAAATTCCTGTATGGCACATATTTGGTTTAGAAATTAAGCAATTAAACTATCAAGGTCAAGTATTACCGATATTATTTGCAACATGGGTATTATCTATTATTGAGAAATTCTTAGCTAAACGTGTACATGATTCTATCAAAATGCTCGTAGTAGGTCCTGTAGCGTTATTAATTACTGGATTTTTAGCATTTATCGTTATTGGTCCATTAGCGTTAGAGTTAGGTACGTTAATTACGAACGGTATTAAAGCAATTTTCGAAAGTGCTGGCTGGTTAGGTGGCGCAGTGTATGGATTATTCTATGCACCACTTGTTATTACAGGATTACATCATATGTTCTTAGCAGTAGATTTCCAACTCATAGGAAGTCCTTTAGGCGGCACGTACTTATGGCCAATCGTGGCAATATCTAATATTTGTCAAGGTTCAGCAGCATTCGGCGCTTGGGTAGTATATAAACAACGTAAGATGATTAAAGAACAAGGTTTAGCGGCTACATCTGGTATTTCAGCATTCTTAGGTGTAACTGAACCAGCAATGTTCGGTGTCAACTTACCATTGAAATATCCGTTCTTTGCAGCAATTATTTCGTCTAGTATACTAGGCGCGTTTATAGGAGCTGCAGGTGTTATCGGTAAAGTTGGTGTAGGTGGCGTTCCTGCAATTATTTCTATTGAAAGAGAATATTGGGGTGTGTTCGGTATTGCGACATTGATTGCGGTAGTGTTACCAGCTATACTAACGATTGTGCTTTCAAACTTTGCTAATGAAAAAGCTAAAGAAATGGTTCAAGAATAATATATATATAAATAAAGGAGTATACCTATATGGCAGTTTCAGATTGGAAGAAGTCCGTTGTTTATCAAATTTATCCAAAGTCATTCAATGATACGACTGGAAATGGACAAGGTGATATACCAGGTATTATAGAAAAATTACCTTATTTACAAACGTTAGGTGTAGATTACATTTGGTTAACGCCAATTTATCAATCACCAATGAACGATAATGGATACGATATTAGTGATTATTATCAAATTAATCCTGATTTTGGTACAAAGGAAGACGTCAAAACATTACTAGATGAAGCGCACAGTTTAGGTATTAAAGTGATGCTCGATATTGTGATCAATCACACTTCGACATCACATCACTGGTTTGTAGAATCTCGCAAGTCTAAAGATAATCCGTATCGTGATTATTATATTTGGAAAGAAGGCACTAAAGAAGAGCCGCCAACGAACTGGGAGTCTAAGTTCGGTGGTAACGCTTGGACTTATGATGAACAAACAGAAAGTTATTATTTAAGATTATTTGATGTTTCTCAAGCTGATTTAAATTGGGAGAATGACAATTTAAAGGCTGAAATATATGAAATGATTAATTATTGGATTGATTTCGGCGTAGATGGTTTCAGATTTGATGTCATTAACTTAATTTCCAAAGGTGCTTTCGAAAATTCAACAGCAATCGGTAAAGAATTTTATACAGATGGACCAAAAGTCCATGAGTATTTACAAGAACTGAACAAACAAACATTTGGCAATAAAGATATTATGACGGTTGGAGAAATGTCATCAACAACGATTGATAATTGTATTAAATATACAAATCCAGAACGTCATGAGTTAAGTAGTGTGTTTAATTTTCATCATTTAAAAGTAGATTACAAAGATGGTGAAAAGTGGTCGGATATGAAATTTGATTTTCTTGAGCTGAAACGTATATTGATGGATTGGCAAGTGAACATCGCAAAAGGTAACGGATGGAATGCTATTTTCTGGTGTAACCATGATCAACCTAGAGTCGTAACGAGATTCGGTAAAGATGATACAGAAGCAGAAAGAGTTAAATCTGCTAAGATGCTCGCGATATCATTACACATGCTTCAAGGTACGCCATATATTTATCAAGGTGAAGAAATTGGCATGACAGATCCAGGTTTCACGGATATTGATCAATATAAAGATGTCGAATCGCTTAATGCATACAAATTATTGAAAGAACGCGGTATGGATGAACAAATGATTATGAAAGTAATAGGTCAGAAATCTAGAGATAATTCTAGAACGCCTATTCAATGGAATGCGCATGCTGAGGCAGGCTTTACAACTGGAGAACCATGGATTGGTATCCCGGAAAATTATAAGCATATTAATGTTGAAGCGGCATTGGAAGATAAAAATTCTATTTTCTATACGTATCAAAAGTTAATACAATTACGTCATGAACACGATGTGATAACGTATGGAGAAGTTGAACCACTTCATATGGAGCATCCAGAGCTGTTCGTTTACAAGAGACATTTAAATAATGAAACTTGGTTAGTTGTTGCAAACTACTCTGATCAAATCGTTGATATCCCAGAAGATATCGATTTAGAGGGTGAAATCATGATTGCAAATAATGATTTAAATGGTAACGCTTTGCAACCATTCGATGCTTTTGTCGTAAAAGTAAGTGGTGACTAATTGATGTTGAAGGTATAGAGGTGAACGCATGAACAAGTATATGAAAATCTACCAATCTATTTGTGAAAAAATTTTAAATGGTGAATATGCTCATTTACAGCAACTACCTTCAGAAAATGAATTAACAAAGATATATTCAACTTCTAGAGAGACTGTAAGGAAAGCTTTAAATTTATTGCAAGAAAAAGGTTATATTCAAAAGTTAAGAGGCAAAGGGTCTGTCGTTATATATGAAGATGTTATTCAATTTCCAATATCGGAAATGGTGAGTTTTCAAGAAATTAATAAACGTTTAGGACTTGATTATGAAACTAAAGTTGAATTACTTGAGGTTATAGATGCTAAAGACGTTCCTGTAGTTCAACATGCCCTTGAACTACGAGATCAAGATAAACTGTGGCATGTCATTAGAACAAGAACGAAAGATGACGCTGTGCGTATAATGGATGAGGATTACTTTATATGTCAGGTTATTCCTAAGCTGAGTGAAGAAGTTGCAGCTGAATCTATCTATAAATTTATTGAACAAGAAATGAATGTAGAAATCAGTTACTCGAATAAGTCTATTACATTTGAAGAGATGACTGAGAATGAAATATTATATTTTGGGAAGTTGAACCCGCCTTATACAGCAACGGTTAGAGGTACTGTGTATCTTAATAATGCAGAAAAATTTCAATATAATATTTCAAGGCATATCGCGACGGAATTCAAGTTTGTAGATTTTTCTCGCAGGGTGATTCATAAAACACTTTGATTGAAGTAGTTTTTTCTTGCCAAATCGTAACATTTTGTTGTAGTATATATATTGCCGTGCTAAGTGGGGAGGTAGCGGTTCCCTGTACTTGAAATCCGCTTATGCAAGACTGAATTCCTTTGCCGCGGACATATTATTGTGAGGTCTGCCCTCAGCACGTGGTGTCTGAAGACGTCGGTCCTATGCAATACAAACCCATGAATCATGTCAGGTCCGGAAGGAAGCAGCATTAAGTGGATCATTGTATGTGCCGTAGGGTAGCCGAAGTTTAGCTAACGACTGAGGTAACGCTTGTGATGTTTGTTCAAAGCAAAGGTGCACGGTTTTAAATTTTATAAACTTATCAAATTATATATAAATTCAAAAGGGTGACCGCGGTCACCCTTTTTCTAATATCAGGGGGATATTTTATACATGACGCAATTACTAATTGGAACGATTATAGAATCGGAATATGAATTAGCTAAAGAAGTCGTTAAAGCAGCATTCGAAAATGAACGTTATTCTGATGGAACAGAACACGAATTAATCGGTAAAATACGAAAATCAATGAATTATAATGCAGAACTTGAAGTTGTAGCGAAGACAGAATCAGGCAAAATTCTGGGGCATGCCATGATGTCAGAAGTGACCGTTAGTTCTGATGAAGAAACGCATACAGTATTAGCGCTTGCACCTGTTTCGGTTTTGCCAGAGTATCAAAATAAAGGAATAGGGAAAGCTTTAATAGAAGCTTTAGAATATAGAGCTTATGAAAATGGCTATGTCGGTGTAGTCGTACTAGGTCATGCTGATTATTATCATAAATTAGGTTATCATGCAGCTTCAGAGTTTAATATATACCCACCATTTGAAGTGCCAGATGAAAATTTCATGTTTAAATATTTATGGGATCACCCAACAAAAGAAATTAAAGGCATTGTTCCCTACCCAGAAGCTTTTGATAATTAATAATAGGGTGTACCTATTGATTCATGATATAATATAGCCAATATCTTATTAAATTTTGGAGGTGCCACTTTGAACTACCAGGCTTTGTATCGAATGTATAGACCACAATCATTTGCGGATGTTGTCGGTCAAAAACATGTCACAAAAACATTAAGAAACGCCATCCAAAAAGAAAAGCAATCACATGCTTACTTGTTTAATGGCCCACGTGGAACTGGTAAGACAAGTATTGCTAAAATCTTCGCTAAAGCAATTAACTGTACAGAGAATACGAATGGGGAACCTTGTAATGAATGTGCGATTTGTAAAGGCATTACACAAGGAACAAATTCAGATGTCATTGAAATTGATGCTGCCAGTAATAACGGTGTAGATGAAATACGTAATATTAGAGATAAAGTAAAATATGCACCAAGTGAATCTAAATTTAAAGTCTATATTATAGATGAAGTGCATATGCTTACAACAGGTGCTTTCAATGCACTTTTAAAGACACTTGAAGAACCACCAAGTCATGCTATTTTTATACTCGCAACTACTGAACCTCACAAGATACCACCTACTATTATATCTAGATGTCAGAGATTTGATTTTAAAGCCATCCATTCTGGTGAAATAGAAAGTAGACTCGCGTTTGTCGCAGATGAGCAGAACATTACCTACGAAGAAGAAGCTTTGGCATTTATCGCTCAAGTTTCAGAAGGTGGTATGCGAGATGCATTAAGTATCATGGACCAAGCAATCGCTTTTGGAGATGGACACTTATCACTTGAACATGCTTTGAATGTAACGGGTAGTGTAGATAAAGCGGCTTTAAATGCTTTGTTTAAAGACATGGTTGCTAAAGATATTAAACAAGCATTTACTAGGTATCATGAATTTATAGCTGCTGGTAAAGAAGTGAATAGACTTGTAAATGATATGATTTATTTCATAAGAGATTCAATTGTCGCTAAGACTACTGAACAAGTTGAAGACGACCACGCACTGAATCAAGTAGACTTAAATACAATGTACAAAATGATTGATTGTATTAATGACACATTAGTTTCAATGAGATTTGCAATTAACCAGAATGTTCATATAGAAATATTAATCGTTAAGTTAACGGAATTAATTGATCAGAATAATAGTGGACAAACAGCATCTGTCAGTTCAAACCAAAACGCTGGCTCTAGTGAAGTGATGGATAAAATCCAACAACTTGAAGCGACGATTCAGCAACTAGCTCAAAACGGCGTCAGTCAAAAGGCTAAACCAGTTGAAAATAAACAAAATATCGCTCGTAAACAATCTAAGCATGTCTTCTCAATTCGACAAATCGAACGTGTGCTTGACCACGCTAATCGTGATGATTTGAATTTACTTAAAGAAAAATGGCAAGCAGTGATAGAATCGGTTAAAGAGAAAGAACAAAGAGCGCTAGTCAGTCTGCTCTTAAACTCGGAACCTGTTGCAGCAAGTGAAGATCATGTGCTCGTGAAATTTGATGAAGATATTCATTGTGAAATCGTGAATAAAAATGATGAAAAAAGAAATCATATCGAAGCGATTGTATGTGAGATTGTTAATAAGAATGTAAAAGTTGTTGGCGTACCAAATTCGCAATGGTTACAAGTTCGTCAACAGTATATTCAATCTAAAAAAGCGAATACGGCTCAAGGTGAAGTTGAGCAAGAAGAAAAGCCAGAAGAAGCGGATGTTGTAAAGAAAGCTCAAGAGTTGTTTGGTGAAGATACCGTACATGTTACGGATGAGTAATACATGACATCGCCTCTAAAGGCATGTATAATAAATATGACAAAAATTAATAATCTTAAATGTATAAATTAGAAATTAGGAGGACGAAATTATGCGCGGTGGCGGAAATATGCAACAAATGATGAAACAAATGCAAAAAATGCAAAAGAAAATGGCTGAGGAACAAGAAAAGCTAAAAGAAGAAAGAATCGAAGGAACAGCTGGTGGCGGAATGGTTACAGTTGTTGTATCTGGTCATAAAGAAGTATTAGACGTTATCATTAAAGAAGATGTAGTAGACCCTGAAGATATTGAAATGCTACAAGATTTAGTATTAGCAGCAACAAATGACGCTTTATCTAAAGCAGATGATGTAACAGCAGATCGTTTAGGTAAACATACAAAAGGTCTAAACATTCCTGGAATGATGTAATGATGTTCTACCCAGAACCAATATCTAAACTCATCGATAGCTTTATGAAATTGCCGGGAATAGGTCCGAAGACTGCACAACGTTTAGCTTTCCACGTATTAGATATGAAGGAAGACGACGTTGTACTTTTTGCCAAATCTCTTGTAGATGTTAAGAGAGAACTGACTTATTGTGAAACTTGCGGACACATTACGGATGTTTCGCCTTGTCATATATGCCAAGATAAACAAAGAGACCGTTCAGTTGTGTGTGTTGTTCAAGATTCTAAAGATGTCATAGCTATGGAAAAAATGCGTGAATATAAAGGGTTATACCATGTATTACATGGTGCGATATCTCCAATGGAAGGTATTGGACCTGAAGATATTAATATTCCTTCATTATTAGAACGATTGAAGAATGATGAAATCGAAGAAATTATATTAGCAACTAATCCTAATATAGAAGGTGAATCAACAGCTATGTATATATCTAGACTCGTTAAACCGATTGGTATTAAGACAACTAGACTAGCACATGGTCTACCAGTAGGTGGAGATTTGGAATACGCTGATGAAGTAACACTTTCGAAAGCTATAACTGGAAGAACAGAAATTTAATAATTATAATTGAGGCTGGGACAATGAAGAATGTCTCAGCCTCGCTTTCATTCAACTAATAATATAGAAAGAAGTGTAACTATGATAAAAGACACAGCATTAATATTAGAAGGTGGCGGAATGAGAAGTATGTACACAGCAGGTGTGCTAGATTTCTTCATTAAGAAAGATTTGTATTTTAAATATAATATTGGCGTTTCAGCAGGCGCATCTATGGCTGCAAGTTATATATCTCGACAATTTAGACGCAATCATCGTGTCACAACTAAGTACATTAAAGATAAGCGCTATATTTCGCTATCAAATTATGTAAAAAATAAAGAGATATTTGGTATGGACTTTGTGTATCATCATATACCAACTTACTTGGAACCTTTTGACTTTGAAAAGTTTGATCAAGCAGAGGAAGAGTTTGTTGTTGTAACGACAGACTGTGACACAGGAGAAGCAGTTTATTTCAATAAGAAAGAAACAGAAGGTTCTATATTGACTGCTCTAGAAGCAACAAGTTCTTTACCAATGATGGCCAACCCAGTTCAATATAAAGGTCATACTTTATTAGATGGTGGTATCGTCAATCCTATTCCAATTGATAAAGCAATTGAAGAAGGCTATAAGAAGAATGTTTTGATTTTGACAAGACCGAAAGGCTATCGCAAAAAACAAAGTAAATTTTCAAAAGTATTCAGATTGAAAGCATATCCTAAAATAAATCACTTAATGGCAATTAGATATAAACATTATAATCAGACTTTAGAATGGATAGAAGCGGAAGAAGAGAAAGGTAATTTGTTTGTTATCAGACCTTCTGATTCATTATCTGTTGATAGAATCGAGAAAAATACTAGAAAATTAGATGCTTTATACAAACAAGGATATAAAGATGCTGA
This sequence comes from Mammaliicoccus sp. P-M59, assembly GCF_022386135.1. Classification (NCBI taxonomy): domain Bacteria; kingdom Bacillati; phylum Bacillota; class Bacilli; order Caryophanales; family Staphylococcaceae; genus Mammaliicoccus; species Mammaliicoccus sp. P-M59. Next base: position 209,960 of record NZ_JAJNJJ010000005.1, read on the forward strand.
AAAAATATACGAAAAACTAAAAGAATATGTTGAGAATTAAGTATAATTGAGAGTATTGAGTGTTTTGGTGTAATTTTTATGCTTGAGTAAAGGGTATTTAGCGTGTATAGTTATATCTTGTGAGCGAGAGATAAATAAAACATCAAAACACTTTGAAAATTAATTTTAAAAAGTTGTTGACTTCGAATTAAGAAGTGTGTATAATAGTTTCTTGTGAGACAAAATGAACATTGAAAACTGAATGACAATATGTCAACGTTAATTCCAATAATTGAGTACTGAAAGTACTTCAGAGTGATTGGCTTAACCAATC
>NZ_JAJNJJ010000006.1:0-208996 GCF_022386135.1 Mammaliicoccus sp. P-M59
TGCCGGGGTGGCGGAACTGGCAGACGCACAGGACTTAAAATCCTGCGGTAAGTGATTACCGTACCGGTTCGATTCCGGTCCTCGGCACCATATTAATATGCGCCCGTAGCTCAATTGGATAGAGCGTTTGACTACGGATCAAGAGGCTAGGGGTTCGACTCCTCTCGGGCGCGTAATGACCATTTTGGTTACGGGAAGTAGCTCAGCTTGGTAGAGCACTTGGTTTGGGACCAAGGGGTCGCAGGTTCGAATCCTGTCTTCCCGACTCTTTAAAAATTTACATATTAAATGGGGGCTTAGCTCAGATGGGAGAGCGCCTGCTTTGCACGCAGGAGGTCAGCGGTTCGATCCCGCTAGTCTCCACCATTTAAAAATAATACCATTATGGCGGCGTAGCTCAGCTGGCTAGAGCGTACGGTTCATACCCGTGAGGTCGGGGGTTCGATCCCCTCCGCCGCCATTAAAATTTTCAATATGATACATATTTTAAATTTTGGACCTTTAGCTCAGTTGGTCAGAGCAAACGGCTCATAACCGTTGGGTCGCAGGTTCGAGTCCTGCAAGGTCCATACTTATATATTGGAGGAATACCCAAGTCCGGCTGAAGGGATCGGTCTTGAAAACCGACAGGGGCTTAACGGCTCGCGGGGGTTCGAATCCCTCTTCCTCCGCCATTATATTTGTAACTTAATATTATTATCGCGGGATGGAGCAGTTCGGTAGCTCGTCGGGCTCATAACCCGAAGGTCGGTGGTTCAAATCCGCCTCCCGCAATAGCTTTAATGATGGTCCCGTGGTGTAGCGGTTAACATGCCTGCCTGTCACGCAGGAGATCGCGGGTTCGATTCCCGTCGGGACCGCCATTTTTTAAAAATTAATGTATGGCTCAGTAGCTCAGTCGGTAGAGCAAAGGACTGAAAATCCTTGTGTCGGCGGTTCGATTCCGTCCTGAGCCATCTTTTAACTTTTTGCCGGCCTAGCTCAACTGGTAGAGCAACTGACTTGTAATCAGTAGGTTGGGGGTTCAAGTCCTCTGGCCGGCACCATCTAACGGAGGGGTAGCGAAGTGGCTAAACGCGGCGGACTGTAAATCCGCTCCTTCGGGTTCGGCAGTTCGAATCTGCCCCCCTCCACCATTATTATTTTAATTTAATAGGGGCATAGTTCAACGGTAGAATAGAGGTCTCCAAAACCTTTGGTGTGGGTTCGATTCCTACTGCCCCTGCCATGGCGGCTGTGGCGAAGTGGTTAACGCATCGGATTGTGGTTCCGACACTCGTGGGTTCGATTCCCATCAGCCGCCCTTATTTTATATTAATGGGCTATAGCCAAGCGGTAAGGCAACGGACTTTGACTCCGTCACTCGCTGGTTCGAATCCAGCTAGCCCAGTAGTCTGGCGGCATAGCCAAGTGGTAAGGCCGAGGTCTGCAAAACCTCTATTCACCGGTTCAAATCCGGTTGCCGCCTCCATTAATAACTTTGCGGGAGTATTTCAACTTTTAGAATACATTCCTTCCCGGAATGAGATATAGGTGCAAGTCCTATCTTCCGCTCCATTATTATTAATACTGTTATTTATTAAAATGCGGGAGTATTTCAACTCTTAGAATACATTCCTTCCCGGAATGAGATATAGGTGTAAGTCCTATCTTCCGCTCCATTTATTTCTTCCATTGGGAAGATTTTTTTGTAGGATTTTTATTAAGCCGGTGTGGTGGAATTGGCAGACACGCGGGACTCAAAATCCCGTGTCCGTTGAGGACGTGTCGGTTCGAACCCGACCACCGGTATATATAATTAATGAAAAAGTCTTAAGCTAATCGCTTAAGACTTTTTTTGTTCTATTAAAGTTTAATAATATAATCAATTTTCTTATCTTTATACATTTTACTTCTTGTCATTACTTGAGGGATATCATATTTGTTTTTCATACTAATTGCTTTTGATAGGCTCTCATCAGTACAAGCGACAATATCAATATTAGTAGTGTGTTGAAGTATTTCTACATAAATTTCTGAAGTAATATTACAACCATCAATACCAACTTTTTGTTTGTTCATTTTAATTACCCCCTAATATTTGTGATTGATTAAAGGATAATCTATGAAATGCATTTCATGTCAATGGTTTAATTTAAATACTGAGTTTCTTTTAATAAGTTTTGTTTCAAATAAATAGTTATTCAGTTTATCTTCATATAGTTGGTTAAACAAACTTTTACCAATTTGGAAAAGGGGAATCTCAATTGTAGTAAGGTCTAGCAATTGAGATATTTTATGATTTTCAAACCCAATGATAGATATATTTTTCTTTTGTTCGTCATTTAAACTAATAAACAATCCTGCTGCTGTGTTATCTCCAGAAACAACAATTGCTGTAGGTGGATTTTCTGTATTATCAATTTCTTGAGCAAGTCTTTGACCATCTTCTAATAATACAAAATTCTCATATATATCTTGATCATTGAAGGGTAAATCATTCTCACTGCAAAAGTCTTTGTATGCTTTTATTCTTAAAATTGAACTAGTGCTATTTCTTCTATTTATAGCACATGCAATATGTCTATGTCCGTTATTGTATAGATGATTTAATGCTTGTTTGAAGGCGTTGTAGTGATCAATAAATGTTGTTCTAAATTTGGAGTTTGAAATATTTTCGAATATAGAAATTGGACCATATTCTATGTACTGTTCAACTATATTTAATGAAATATTCCTTGAACAAATAATAAGTGCGTCTATTTGTTTTTATTTTAACATTTCAAAAGCGTCAATTTCTTGATCAGTATCATAGGCAGTTTGGAATAAAACAATTTTTTTGTTTGATTTAATCGCTTCTTCAGAAATACCTTGAATTAATTGTGAAAAATAGGGGTGATTAGAGAACGGCAAAACGACACCTATCAAATTTGTTTTACCTTTTTTTAAATGAATTGCATTGATATTTGGTATATAATTTAATTCTTCTATAGTATCAAGTACTTTTTGTCTTTTATCTTCATTAACATAAGGGTGGTTATTAATTACTCGTGATACAGTACTTGGTGAAACGCCTGCTCGTTTAGCTACTTCTTTTAAATTTGTCATTTACTTACCCCCTCGATTATACTTATTACTATGTTATTATTTTAGCATATAAGTTGAACTATATTTACAAAGATAAAGTAGGTGTAATTTATTAAACAACAATTTTATGAATTAGAATGTGCACATTTGGATGCGAGTAATAGAAAGGATAAATCGTTTATCTTAAATTTACTTGATGATGATTTTAAAGAAATAGGTAAGTCTGGCAGAATGATATATAAACGAGATATTGAAGAGGGCACTTTACATACATTTGATTATGAGATTTCGAATTTTATAGTTGAAAAAATTCAAAAAGGTATTGTACTAACGACTTATGAATTAATCAATAAAACTGATTATATAACAACTAAGCGGAGTACATTATGGATTAGAAAACAATCAGAGTGGAAGATGAGATTCCATCAAGGAACAACAGTAAAAAAATGACTACAATTTTGTAGTCATTTTTTTGTCTTTATTTCCGCTTTACTAATTCAGGCTCGAGATGATAGACATCAGGCTGATTTTCTTTAGATTCAATAGCATTGATAAGGATATTAACTAATGTTTCAGCAATTTTCTTAGTTGGGACACCGACTGAATGAATCACTGTATCCATATGGTCAAATTGAGGTACGTTGTCGTATGAGTACACAATATGTTGATCAAGTGAATCTTTTAAAGTGTGCACGAGTCCTAAAGTAATATCGTAACTTCCGCAAATGATACCTTCTGGCAACGTATGATTAGTCAAATATGACTTTAATGCAAAAAATGTATCTTCAGCTGATAGTCCTTTTGAATCAATCATATTATATTCAAGATTGTGTTCTTTACAATAACGTTCAAAAGTTTCTTTCTTTATAATTTGTCGAATATCATCAGTGTTGAGATCCCCAATATAGCAAATATTTGTTATATTATTTTGCATTAAATCATCTAAAGAAAGTATCATTGCTTGTTTATGATTAACATTTACAATAGGATATTCGAGCTCTCGGTCTGTACCATAGGCAACTACTGGAATATTTGAACTAATGATACTTGGTAATGTAGATGCTTCGCCTTCATCAAATACGATGATGCCATCAAAACGTAATTCTAAAAATTTATGTGCAGCAGTTTCCACATCATCGATTGATACTGACATAAAATATCCAGTATTCTTTAAAAAGTTATTGATTTCTGAAACAAGAGTTGATACTGCAACTCTGTCTACTGATGGCCAAATGAGTCCAATTGTTTGGCTCTTGTTTGAGACTAAAGAGCGAGCGGAATTATTAGGAATATAATTCATTTCTTTTGCCTTTTGCTGTATGCGCTCTGTTGTTTCAGCAGTAACTAAAGGAGAATTTTTTAACGCTTTACTTACTGTTGAATAACTAACACCACAGGCATTTGCTATGTCTTTTAATGTTACAGCCATGTGAGTCTCCTTTAAATATTATTTCCTTTATTATACCATAAGCACACATTTTCTATAAATAACAACGTTGTTATTTTGTTTCATTTGATTTATACTTATCAATAAGTATTAAAGAAGTAGTCAATTTGATTACTTTTTTAAAATTAATGGGGGATGAGAGATGAAAAAAATTTTACTGTTAATTGTAAGCGTATTCACAGTTTTGTATGGATGCCAACAAAGTGACGCACAAGATAAAGATGTTAAGACTTTAACATTAGCACACAACCAATCTACAACGCATCCAGTACATAAATCGTTAGAAGAATTTAAAAAAGAAGTAGAAAAGAAATCTCATGGAAAATTAAAAATTAAAATATATGCGAACGGACAACTTGGAAGTGAACGGGAAGCAATTGAGATGACACAAACAAATGCCATTCAATTTACAAAAGTGTCAGCAAGTGCACTTGAAAGTTTTTCTGAGTCGTATTCTTTATTTAGTATGCCATATCTATTTAAATCTCAAGATAGTTTCCGATCTATTATGAAAAAACCTGAAGTACAAAATTCATTCTTTAATACGACTAAAGACAACGGGTTTGTAGGTATTACTTACTATGACGCAGGATTAAGAAATATATATACAAAAGATAGAGAAATAAAGACGAATAAAGACTTACATGGTTTAAAAACACGTGTTCAACCAAGTAAAACAAGTGTGCAACTTGTTAAGTCATTAGGTGGTACGCCAACTCCAATGGCATTTGGTGAAGTTTATACAGCACTTCAATCTGGTGTTATTGATGCAGCTGAGAATAATGAAACAGCATTGACCGACAATAAACATGGAGAAGTCGCAAAAAATTATTATAATACTGAGCATGCTATCGTTCCTGATATTTTAATTATGAATAAGGATGCATACAATGATTTAACGAAAGAAGAAAAAGGATGGATAAAAAGCGCAGCAAGATCATCTACTGAAAAGCATGAAGTCATCTGGGATAAAGCCATTAAAGAGACAATTAAATCAGCTAAAGAAGATATGAACGTGAAATTCCATGATGTAGATAAGTCTACTTTCAAAAAAGCTGTAAAACCTCTACAAGAAGAATTTAAAAATAATAAAGGAACAGAAAAACAATACAAATTGATTAAGGAGGCAGAACAAAATGAATAAATTAACACATTATATAGATAGAACTTTGCTTTCTGTGTCTGGTGTATTGATAACTGTAATGGTCATTTTATCAGTTTGGCAAGTGATAACAAGATATATATTGAACACGCCAAGTACGACAAGTGAAGAAATCATTCGCTTCTTGTTAATCTGGTTTGCCTTGTTAAGTGCAGCATATGTATTTGGTAAGAAAAAACATATTGCCATTTTATTTATAAGAGAAAAGTTTCCACTTAAAGCACAGTTATTTATAGAAAGGTTGACGAACATCATTATTTTATTAGTTGCTTTAATTTTGATGATATACGGTGGTATTAAAATTGTAGCACTTACTTGGACTCAATATGCACCAGCTACAGGTGTTTCAATGGCATTAATGTATGGTGCATTACCAATTTCAGGACTTTTTATTGCATTTTATTCAATTCGAGGCATTATAACAAATGAGTTACCAGAAAATGATGAAGGCGGTGAAGTGTAATGACGACAATTGCTGGAATCGTATTATTTGTATCATTAGCAATATTTTTAGCATTTGGTATTCCAATCGCTATTTCAATTATTTTAAGTTCATTATTAACGTTAATACTTATTTTCCCGTTTGATGTCACAATACTTACTGCTGCCCAAAGAATGGTAACTGGTATTGATAACTTTACAATGCTTGCCATTCCGCTATTTGTACTAGCTGGAATATTGATGAATAACGGTGGTATTGCATTTAGATTAATTAACTTTGCGAAAGTGTTAGTAGGTAGATTACCTGGTTCTTTAGCACATACGAACATTGTAGGGAATATGTTGTTTGGTTCGATTTCAGGATCAAGTGTTGCAGCTGCTGCAGCAATGGGTAGAATTATGACGCCGATGGAAACAACACAAGGTTATAAAAAATCATATTCTGCAGCTGCCAATATTGCTTCAGCACCTTCAGGATTATTAATTCCACCAAGTTCATTATTGATTGTTTATTCACTAGTAAGTGGTGGAACATCAATTGCTGCATTATTTATTGCAGGTTACGTTCCTGGAATTCTATGGGGTCTAGGTTGTATGGTTGTTGCTTACTTTTTAGCTAAAAAACATGGCTATCCAGTTTCTGAAAAAGTGAGTTGGAAAGATAAATTATTTTTAACTTTAGATGCTATTCCAAGTTTACTATTAATTATTATCGTAATCGGTGGTATTGTAGCTGGAATATTCACAGCAACAGAGGGTGCAGCTGTCGCAGTTCTATATGCGTTTATACTGTCACTTATTTATAAAAATTTAAAAATTAAAGATATACCTGCGATTATTATAGAAACAGTAGAAATTACAGGTATGATTTTATTCTTAATTACAGCATCTGCATTATTCTCACTCGTTATGAGTTTTACAGGATTACCAGAAGCAATTTCTGGCGGCATATTATCATTAACTGAAAATCCTATTTTATTATTACTATTAATGAATTTAATTTTATTAATCATCGGTACATTTATGGACATAACACCAGCAGTACTTATATTCACTCCAATTTTCTTACCGATTGCAGAAAGTATCGGATTAGATCCAGTTCATTTCGGTATAGTAATCGCATTTAACTTATGTATAGGTAATATAACACCTCCAGTAGGTAGTGCGTTATTTGTTGGTAGTAGTGTTGCAAATGTACGAATTGAAAGTGTCATTAAGACATTAATACCATACTTTATTATTTTAATTATACTGTTGTTATTAATTACGTTCGTACCACAATTATCGTTATTTTTACCAAAATTACTTGGGCTATAGGAAAGGTGAGTATTTATGAGTTTAATTAAAGAAAATTTTATTGTTCAATCTGAAAAAGGACAGGCTTTATACAATATAGCTAAGGATATTCCAATTTTTGATTTTCATTGTCATTTAGATCCGAAAGAAATTTATGAGAATAAACCTTTTAATACGATTACTGAAGTCTGGCTAAAACACGATCATTATAAATGGCGTTTAATGCGCGCATATGGAATAGATGAGTCGTATATTACTGGAGACAAAACTGATAAAGAAAAATTCGAAGCTTTTATAAGTTTATTGCCTAAAAGTATCATGAATCCAATGTACCATTGGTGTCATTTAGAGTTAGCAAGGTATTTCAATATCAATGAAAATTTAAATAAAATTGATAAAGAACAATTATATAATCAGTTGAATGAAAGTTTACAACAACCAGAATTTCTTCCAAGAAAATTAATTGAAAGAAGCAACGTCCAAATCATTTGTACAACTGATGATCCATGTGATGATTTGAAATATCATCAATTACTTCGTGAGGATAAGTCATTTGATGTTAAAGTATTACCAACATTTAGACCTGATCGTTATATCGCTTTAACGAAAGATAATATAGAAGCATCTATTAACCAATTAGAAAATGCTACAGAAAGAAAAATAAATCATTTGGAAGAATATATTAATGCGCTCAATGAACGAATTGAATACTTCCATCAAAATGGCGCAAAAAGTTCTGATCAAAGCTTTGCTAAAGTACTTAAAGTGGATGTAACTAAAGACCAAGCTGAACAGTATTTTGAACAAATTAAGCAAGGTAAACACATAGTTGAGGAAGATTTAAGTAGATTATCTGGATATATTTTAACCGAAGTAAGTAAAACGTATAAAAAATATAATTGGGTTGTACAGTTTCATCTTGGACCAGTGAGAAACAATAATACATTATTGTTTGAAGAAGTTGGTCCAGATGCTGGATTTGATAGTGTAGGTGATATGCTCAGTTCTTCTGACTTAAATAGATTTTTAGATCATTTAAATCAAAATGATGCATTATCAGATACAATTATTTATCCTAATAATGCAAATGATCACTTAATGGTGCAAGCAACAGCTGGAAACTTTACTTCAGATAAAGTCAAAGTGCAACTAGGTGCTGCATGGTGGTTCAATGATACTAAAGAAGGAATGGAACAACATTTAGTAGAATACGCAAATGTTGGATTATTATCTACTTTCGTTGGTATGTTAACTGATTCAAGAAGTTTATTATCATATACAAGACATGAATATTTTAGAAGGATTTTATGTGAAATGATTGGGAAACGTGTGGAAAGAGGAGAAATCATTGATGATGATGAAATTCTTTCTGAAATTATTAAGGATATTTGCTTTAATAACGCCGTGTCACTCTATAATATCGAAGGCGTAGATACTATATAAAAATAGAGAACCTAAGAAGATATTGTCTTAGGTTCTTATTTATTTAGAACTTTAGATTTTCAATTGTTTTTAAATCATCTTGATAAACTGGTATCTCTGCGCCTTTTACTACAAATGTTGGGATATGTTGTAAAGTCGTTTTTACAGTTATTGTTTGACCGCCTTCAAACTGTTCGCCGCTATGAAAATCAATCCAACCTTTGTTGTTTTTAGGTAAATAGACTGTTCTTTCTAGTTGAGCTTTTTCTACGATAGGGGCAATTAACATATGCTCACCTAACATAAATTCTTCATTTTCTTCAAAAGTATTTATATCACTTTCAAATTGGTAAAAAGTTGGTCTAATAATTGGTTCATATGCTTCATGTGCCTGTACAACTAATGACTGAAGATATGGTTTAAGCTTTTCATGGAAGTGCATGGCTTGTTTAACTTCAGAGAAGACTTCATTATGCATCCAAGGTTCATTTACAGAACCGTCATCATTCCATGAGTGGATTGAAAATCTTGGATAATAGGCACCACATTGTACCCATCTTAAAAATAATTCTGCTTCTGGTTTGTCACCAGAAAAACCGCCAATATCATGTCCAAAGTTATAAACACCAGATAGACTTAACCCAATTGCCATAGCATTATTATATTTTAATGTATGCCAACTCGTATAGTTATCACCTGTCCAAGTTTGAACGTATTTACTCATACCAGCTGCACCAGATCTACTTATGATATATGGATATTGTTCTTTATGATATTTTTGTTGTATCTCTCTTGATGCTTTCATCATTAATATAGGCATGATTGCTTTATAGTCTTGGAAGTTTGCTTCATTGCCGAAACCATTTACTTTAGCTTTATCATCCCAAATTTCGAATTCGTTATTATCATTCCATGTACAATTCACATGATTAGATAGTAATTGTTGTTCTATTTTAGATTGCCACCATTTAATAGTGTCTTTATTTGTAAAGTCTAAATAGTATCCTTTTTCATCCCAAAATTGTACAAGAAGCGGTTGACCATTCATATCTTTAATAAATCCATCAAAGGCTAATACTTCATCTAGTAAAGGATGATCTGTAAGTAAGGTAGGTTTAATATTCGCAACTAATTCTACATATTGATCTGTATAAGCTTTTCCAAAAGATTTTGGGTCTTTAAATTTATCATAATTCCAATTAAAAACGTATCTCTTATCATGAATCGATGTATAACCTGATGAAAGGTGGAAAGATCTAATCGTAATATTATGTCTATTACATTGATCTAGAAAAGATAACAGTCTTTCATCTGAATTTGGCAAATCTGTGTATTGCATTGTTGAGCCAGAATAAGACAAACTCCATTCAGGCATGAGTGTTGGTCTACCTGTTAAATGACTAAAACGCGTCGTTACTTGTTGAATAGTCGGACCGGCAATAACGTAATAATCAAGAAAATCCGATTTAGTTTCATAATATCTATAATGACCGTGATAATTATCTAACTCTTGTCCAAGATCTACAATAGAGTCTTGATAATCATCATAGAAGATACCAAATGATACATTTTCATCAGTTTTGTATGTGAGATAATAAGGAATATGTTTATAAAGAGGATCAGTCGTTTCAGCATTATAACCCATAGCATCTATATTTTTCATTCTGAATCGTCTGCCATGTTTATTCACTTTTCCGCTTTTTTCACCGAGACCAAAATACATTTCATTTTTATCTCTATTTAAATAATGACAAGTCGGATGATTTCTTGATATTTGATGATGATAACTGCCTGTCTTACGGTCTTGCATAATTTCAATTTCTTTGTCAGATGAACTTATATCATACCAACTACAATAGAAATCTTCTTTATCAATGATAAGTTTTAATGACTTTGTCTTAATTATAATATGGTGTTGTTCTTCTGAAATTTCATATTGTGGACATGAAAAGTTAGATTGATCATATCTAGAGAGACCTTCGAAAGGTAATTCAGTATCTCCAGGTGTAATGGTCCAAGTCGGTAAAGTGATTTCTTTCTCTGTAGAAGATTTAATATTGATTAAGTAATCTTCTAATATGCGGATTGTAAAGAAATGCTCGTTTTGCTTGTCACTGATTACAATTGTATTTTTATCTTGTGAAATCATATTAAACATGTAAAAATCCTCCTATAACAACGTTGTTATTTAAACTATTACATTAAACTATACCAAAGTAAAGTAAAATAGTAAAAATAGCATTGTCTATAAAAATAAAGTCATATATCATTAATACATATGATTTCAGGAGGCTTTTTATGGATAAACATTTCACAGTAAAGGAATTTTTCTCTAATATTTTGAATGGTATAGGTGTAGGTATTGTTATAGCATTAATACCAAACGCCATACTTGGTGTGTTATTTAGTTATTTATCACAGTTTCATCCGCTATTAGAAATGTTTAACCAAGCATTATTACTCATGCAGTTTGCGATGAGTTTTATTATAGGCATCGTTGTTGCACATCAATTTAAATTCCAAGCTACTGATGCAGTTATGATTGGCGCTGCAGGTTTAATAGGTTCAGGCGCTGTGAAAATACAAAATAATCAATTTATATTTGTAAGTATAGGGGATGTCGTCAATTTAATCGTTGTTTTAATTATCAGTTGTTATTTGATGATTAAATTGAAAGGAAAATTTGGTTCTTTAGATATGTTGATTATGCCAATTATTATTTCAGTTGTCAGTGGATTTATAGGTATGCTGACACTTCCATATGTTAGTAATGTAACAAAAGGTATCGGCAAATTAATAGAACAATTTTCTACATTGAATCCGTTAATGATGTGTATATTGATTGCGATTACTTATGCATTATTAATGGTTACGCCAATTTCAGTTGTAGCAATTGCTACTGCAGTCGGTTTAAATGGTTTAAGTTCAGGAGCTGGCAATATGGGGATTGTTGCAGCATGTGTGACTTTCTTGATGGGCTCATGGAAAGTGAACGATAAAGGTATCAATATCGTTCTTATTATCGGTGCTGCTAAAATGATGATTCCAGTATATTTCAAAAATCCTATCATCGCAGTACCATTAATCATAAATGGACTAATGAGTGGATTACTAACTTATTTCGTTGGCATAAAAGGTACACCAATGTCTACCGGATTTGGTTATACCGGATTTGTTGGACCAGCAAACGCATTAAAATTTATGGAAGGATCAGTATTTTTAAATATTTTAATACTTGGCGTAGCATATTTCGTCATACCGTTTGTATTTGCATATATCGTACATAAAGTTTGTTTAAAAATACTTCCAAAGTATAATCAAGAAATGTTTTTATTTAAAGAAAATAATTAGAAAGAAGAGCAGGCTGAGACAAGAAAAATGTCGCAGCCTTTAAATATGTCTGAATACTGGTGGCGTTAAAAGTAGTTTTGGATAGAAGTGCAAATACTGGGTGCGTTATTAGCAAGTTTGGATAGAAGTGCAAATACTGGGGTTGTTATTATCAAGTTTAGCGAGAAGTGTTCACAAGGCCATCGTTACGAACAAGTTTAGACAAAACTGTTCACAAGGACGCTAATTAGTATCACTTCTTGATAAATATGTTATTCACCATACTAGATACACTTTTAATTGTAAGAATATTATGAAAAAGAGATTGTTTGTTTTCATAAAGTGTTGTAGAATTAATCATTATTTATTTTTTACTGAAAGGAAGTACGAATTATGCGATTTAAATTATTTAATATAAGAGAAGATGAAAAGCCTTATGCATATCAGTGGGGTCAAACTAATGGTCATGAAATTGAATGTACGGAAGAGGATTTAACTTTAGATAATGTCCATACTTTATCATCTTTTGATGGTGTGAGTACTCAACAGTTATTTAAGTTTGATGACAGAATTTATGAGGCACTTAAAGATGTTGGTATTAAACAAATTGCTGGTCGTGCGGCTGGGTTTGATATGTTTAATTTAGATGAAGCTGCTAAACATGATATAAAAATTACAAATATTCCTTCATACAGTCCAAATGCGATAGCGGAATTTGCAGTTTGTAGAGCTTTAGAATTAATAAGAAACATTAATAAAATAAATAAAAAAGTAGAACATCAAGACTTTACTTGGGATGAAACAGTTATCGCTAAAGAACTAAGAAGTATGACGGTACTGGTTATAGGTGTTGGTAGAATAGGTAAAGTGTCAGCACAATTATTTAAAGGATTTGGTGCGGAAGTTATCGGTTATGACCCATATGACCAGTCGTTAAGCGATATTGAATATGTACAAAGTTTACAAGAAGGACTATCTAAAGCCGATTTAATCACATTACATGTTCCAGCAAATGAAGAAACGACACACATTATTAATGAAGAGACGATTAAATATATGAAAAATGGTGCATATTTAGTGAATACAGCTAGAGGTGCGACATTGAAGACTAATGATATCATTCAAGCATTAAATAGCGGTAAATTACATAGTGTAGCGTTAGATGTATATGAGAATGAATTTGCATATTTTTCATATGATTATACAGACAAAGAAATTGAAGATCCTACTTTAAAAGAATTGATGTCACGTGACGATGTATTAATTTCACCTCATATTGCATTTTATACACATACAGCCGTACAAAATATGGTTGAAATTTCATTAGATAGTGCACTTGAAGTTATCACAACTGGATATAGTGAAAATGAAGTTCAACTAAGTAAAGTATGAATGAACGTTCGTTCATACTTTTTTTATAAAAAGCTATTGCATAAAATTTCATGAATGCGTATAATAATGAATATTATTGATTCAGGAGGTAACGAATTTGAAAAGAAATGTATTTACTAAAGTAGTTATAGCAACAATTTGTTTACTACTTACAATTCCTTATTTAGCCCCCATAAAGTCACAAGCTGCAGAAACTGATCAATGGGATAAAGCTAAAGAACGAGGCGAGTTAAGAGTAGGCTTATCAGCAGATTATGCACCTTATGAGTTTGAGCACACTAAAGATGGTGAACGTGAATATGCTGGGATAGATATAGAACTTGCTAAAAAAATTGCAAAAGACAATGATATTAAACTTAAGATTGTGAATATGCAATTTGATAGTTTACTAGGTGCTTTAAAAACTGGAAAAATCGACATGATTATTTCTGGTATGGCTCCAACTCCTGAGAGAAAGAAACAAGTTGATTTTTCTGATGATTATATGGAAGTTAATCAAAGAATGATTATACAGAAAAAAGATAAAGACAAATTAAAAACGATTGATGATTTTAAAGGAAAAATGGTCGGCGTGCAAAAGCAAACGACTCAAGAAGAATTGGCAAAAACAGAAATGCCAGAATCTCAAGTTAGCTCATTAACGAGAGTACCTGAAGTTATTATGTCACTTAATTCTGGAAAGGTAGACGGCATGATTATTGAAGGACCTGTTGCTGATGCATATTTAGAGAAGAATCCTAATTTAACATATTCAGATGTTACATTTTCAGATGCAGACAAGACAACAGCTATTGCATTACCGAAAAACTCACCTGAATTAATGAAGAGAGTTAATAAGAGTGTTAAAGAAGTTCGTGACAATAATTTGATTAAAGACTATCAAGATAAAGCAACTGAAGCGATGTTCGATGATGGTTCTTTCTTCAGTAAATATGGTTCATATTTCTTACACGGTGTAGGGTATACGATTTTATTATCATTCTTAGGTGTAGTAGCAGGGGCATTAATTGGTTGCTTCTTAGCACTTATGAAATTAAGTAATAGTAAAATATTTAAATCGATTGCTTCAGTTTACATTGAATTTATAAGAGGCACACCATTACTCGTTCAAGTATTTTTAGTTTATTTCGGTACAACAGCAGTACTTGGATTAGATTTATCAGCATTAATTTGTGGTATTATCGCACTCATCATTAACTGTAGTGCTTATATTGCAGAAATTATTAGAGCTGGTATTAACGCAGTAGATAATGGCCAAATGGAAGCGGCTAGATCATTAGGATTAAATAAATCACAAGCTATGACTAAAGTTATCTTGCCACAAGCCATTAAAAATATTTTACCTGCATTAGGTAATGAATTTGTAACAGTTATTAAAGAATCTTCTATAGTTTCTGTTATCGGCGTAAGTGAATTGATGTTTAATGCTCAAGTTGTTCAAGGGGCATCATTTGATCCATTTACACCATTATTAGTAGCAGCAGTATTGTACTTTATCTTAACGTTTACGTTATCTAGAGTGATGTACTTTGCTGAAAGGAGGTTTAGTGTAAGTGATTAAAGTTAACGATTTACACAAATCATTTGGTAAAAATGAAGTATTAAAAGGTATTAATTTAAATATTGAAAAAGGGGAAGTTGTTGCGATTATCGGCCCATCTGGTAGTGGTAAAAGTACGCTTCTTAGATGTTTGAATTTATTAGAAGAACCTTCCTCTGGACAGATCGTATTTGAAAATAATGATTTAACAAATACGAAAGGTGCAAAGTTGGATCAATTAAGACAAAAAATGGGCATGGTTTTCCAAGGTTTTAATCTTTTTCCACATAAAAAAGTAATCGAAAATATTACACTAACACCTTTAACTTTGAAAAAAGGACAAAAATCCGAATTAGAAGATCAAGCTAAACAATTACTTAAAAAAGTTGGTCTAGAAGATAAAGCAGATGTTTATCCTTCTAAATTATCAGGTGGACAAAAGCAACGTGTAGCGATTGCTCGTGCGTTAGCGATGAACCCGGCAGTTATTTTATTTGATGAACCAACTTCAGCTTTAGACCCCGAAGTTGTTGGTGAAGTATTAAGTGTTATGAAAGATTTAGCCAAAGAAGGTATGACAATGGTCGTTGTAACACATGAAATGGGATTTGCTAAAAATGTCAGCGACCATGTGATATTTATGGATGAAGGTATTGTTCAAGAAGAAGGTACACCTGAACAAATATTTGATAATCCTCAAAACGAAAGAACGAAACAATTTTTATCTAAAGTATTATAATACTAAAAATAGAAGAGGTGTTTTCGTGTTAGATATAGGTATAGTCGGTGGTAGTGGATACGGTGCAATAGAATTGATGAGATTATTAAATCAGCATAAAGAAGTGAACATCAAATATGTATTCTCACATTCGAAATCTGGTCAAGATATAAAGGATACATATCCACATTTACAAAATAATATTATTGAACAATTCACAAGTTTAGATGTAGAAACAGTGCAATGTGATTTAATATTTTTTGCGACCCCCTCAAATGTGAGCAAGAATTTTATTCCTAAATTAATAGAACGTGGTATTAAAGTAATTGATTTATCAGGAGACTTTAGGTTGAAAGACCCCACAATTTATGAAAAATATTACGGAGAAAAGCCAGCTCCTCAGAGTGTATTGGATGAAGCGGTGTATAGCTTGCCTGAGTGGTCAAATGTGGATGGATCATCGACACAAATTATTGCAAACCCGGGTTGTTTCCCAACTGCAATACTCTTATCTTTACACCCTCTTTTAGAAAGTGACTTAATTAATAAAGACACGATTATAATAGATGCTAAAACTGGTGTTTCAGGTGCTGGTAGAACATTAAGTCAAAATGTTCATTTTGGCGAAGCGAATGAAAACTTTTCAGCTTATAAATTAGGTTCCCATAAGCATACACCAGAAATTGAACAATATTTATCACAAGTCTCGAAATCAGACATAAAAGTGACATTCACACCTCATCTCGTTCCTATGACAAGAGGTATATTGGCTACTATTTATGTAGATTTAAAAGATCAAACAAGTGAAGAAGCATTACATCAAATATATAAACAGAAATATGATGACAAACCATTTGTACGTGTAAGAGACCTTGGCGAATTCCCTACAACAAAAGAAGTTCTAGGCAGTAATTACTGCGATATAGGTATTTATGTTGATGAAGACAGACAAAAAGCTATTATCGTTGCAGTTATAGATAATCTCGTTAAAGGTGCAAGTGGTCAAGCAATTCAGAACATGAATAGATTATTTGGATTTAATGAAGATGAAGGATTAAATTTATTGCCAATATACCCATAGAATAGGAGGAATTTGATGTTAGATAAGACTGAAGAATTAATTGACTCTGAAATGATCGTTATAGAAGAAGGTGATGTCGTATCACCTAAAGGATACATTGCTGGCGGCATGCATGTTGGATTACGTAGAGAAAAGAAAGACTTTGGTTGGTTATATTCATCAGTTCCAGCTAATTGTGCAGCGGTATATACACAAAATGCTTTTAAAGCAGCCCCATTAAAAGTCACTGAAGAAAGTATTAATGTTGAACACAAACTTTCTGCAATTGTTATTAATTCTGCCATCGCAAATGCTTGTACAGGTCAAAGAGGTTTAGATGATGCAAAGCAAACTCAAAAATGGATTTCATCTAAACTACAATTACCTGAACATCAAATCGCAATTGCATCAACTGGCTTGATTGGCGAATTTTTACCTATGCAAAAAATTGAATATGGTGTGAATAATATTGATATTCTCAATAATGCGCATTCTTCTGATTTTAATGAAGCTATTTTAACAACTGATAAAGAGACTAAACATATAGCAGTACAAATTAAAATTGATGATGAAGTGATTACGATTGGCGGTTCATGTAAAGGGTCGGGCATGATTCATCCAAATATGGCTACAATGCTTGGCTTTATGACAACAGATGCAAATGTTGAATCTGAAGATTTGAATGGCTTACTAAAAGAATCTGTTGATGAAACGTTTAATATGATTACAGTCGATGGTGATACAAGTACAAATGATATGGTTATACTTTTAGCTAACGGTGAAAGTGGTCAACATACATTAACTAAATCACATCCAGAATGGGAAAAGTTCGCCCAAGCTGTCCAATATGTGAGTCAATTTTTAGCTCAAAGTATTGCGAGAGATGGTGAAGGTGCGACGAAGTTAATCAAAGTTAATGTCAAAGGTGCTAAGACGAAAGCTCAAAATAGTGCAATTGCAAAAACGATTGTAGGTTCAAGCTTAGTGAAAACTGCAATACACGGTGCTGATCCAAACTTTGGAAGAATCGTAACATCAATTGGTTATGCAGATCATACAGTAGATACTAACGAAGTAGACGTCTGGCTTTGTGGACATTTATTAGTCAGTAAAGGTATGAATGTAACATTTGATGAGTTAGATTTAAAAGCTAAAATGGAGCAAGATACAATTGAAATAGAAGCGAAAGTTGGAAATTCTCATCATTCATCTACCGCTTTCGGATGCGATTTGAGCTATGATTACGTAAAAATTAATGCATTATATAGAACTTAATAGGAGGTCATTAAGTGAAGTATGCAGTCATTAAAATAGGTGGAAGTGTATTAAGCAACTTAAGTCAAACGATAATAGAAGATATACTTACTTTAAAAAGTCAAAATTATATGCCAATCATCGTCCATGGTGGCGGCCCGTTTATTAATAGACAACTAACTAAAATTGGTATTGAAAGTAAATTTGTAGATGGCTTACGTGTTACTGATGAAGAAGTGTTACTTCAAACTTCAAGTACATTGATAGGTGAAGTCAATCCACAAGTTGTGTTTCAAATTAATCAACATGACTCATTAGCATTAGGCATAAATGGCATTGATATGAATTTATTTGACATTAAACCTTTAGATTCTAAATATGGATTTGTAGCAGAATGTACATCCGTTAATAAAGTAACATTGGCTAACATATGTTCGACCAGTATTCCAGTTATTGCACCAATCGGTATCGATAGAAATACAGGTCAAAGATATAATATAAATGCAGATAGTCTTGCATATAAAATAGCGAGTGAAATGGAAGGCGACTTATTCTTAATAAGTGATATTCCAGGAGTACTGATTAAAGATGAAGTACAAAGCCATTTAAGTATCAATGATATTCATAATTATATAGAATCAACTGAAATATATGGCGGTATGATTCCTAAAGTTACTGGCGCAATTTCTGCAATAAAAGAAGGTTGTAAAAGTGTCAAAATTATATCAGGATCATCAGACCATGCATTATTAAAAAGTTCTCATTCTAATAAAATAGGTACAACAATTACATTATAAAGTAAAAATCCGACAGCGTTTTTGGGCACTGTCGGATTTTTTGTTCGCTTATTAGCAGATTTGGCTAGAAGTGCAAATAGTGATGCCGTTATTAGCAGATTTAGCTAGAAGTGCAAATAGTGATGCCGTTATTAGCAGATTTAGCTAGAAGTGCAAATAAGGAGCTCCTTGTTTACATTTTAGCCGAGTTTTGTAACTAAGGAGGTCCATAGTAACAATTCGTCCAAGTTTTGTAACTAAGGAGGTCCATAGTAACACTTCGGCCGAGTTTTGTAACTAATACCCACGTTATAAACAAGTTTAGGCGAAAGTGTTCACAACACCCTCGTTATGAACAAGTTTGGGCGAAAGTGTTCACAAGACCCCCGTTATGAACAAGTTTGGTCAGAAGTGTTCACAACAGTCCTCACCTCAAACAAGCTAAATACTGTCTTGCCATACCATTTGCCACACAGTTTGTGAAAGCAATTTTTTATATACTTATTTAATTGAATTAATACGAATACCGTAAATTTATTTATTAAATGTGTTAAAATGTATTAGCATGTTTGATAGTGAGGTGAATAAATTTGAATTTAGATCAATTGAAGCAAGAAGTGATAGATTATGCACATTCTATTGGTATTGATAGTATTGGATTTACAACTGCTGATCCTTTTGATGAATTAAAGAAAAAGTTAGAAGATTATCATTCTAAGGGATATGCTTCTGGGTTTGAAGAAAGTGATATTGAGTTAAGAACAGTCCCTAAATTATCATTACCATCTGCTCGCTCAATTATAGCAATTGCTGTAGGGTATCCGAATAAATTAAAGGGTGCTCCTAAAAGTGTTAGAGGAGATAGAAGAGGTATGTTTGCGCGTGCTTCATGGGGCCAAGATTATCATACAATTATGAGAAATCGCCTTGATAAACTCAGTTTATTCCTAAAAGAAAAAGTGCCTGATGTAGAAATTAAATCAATGGTCGATACTGGTGTCTTGTCTGACCGTTCAGTAGCTGAAAGAGCTGGGTTAGGATTTGCAGGTAAAAATGGCTTTATTATTAATGAAGAACTAGGTACTTGGAGTTATCTTGGTGAAATGTTAGTCAGCATTCCATTTAAACCTGATGATCCAGTTATTGATAGTTGTGGTGATTGTAACATTTGTGTTGATAGATGTCCGACAGGTGCCTTAGTAGGTAATGGTCAATTAAATAGTCAAAAATGTATCAGCTTTTTAACACAAACAAAAGGTTATTTAAAAGATGAATACCGCTATAAAATAGGAAATCGTTTATATGGATGTGACACATGCCAACAAGTATGCCCACGAAATAGAGGAATTAATACTGAACATGATGACATTATATTAGAACCTGAGGTACTGAAACCAAGACTTGTACCACTACTTAAAATGTCTAATAAAGAATTTAAAAATACTTATGGACATTTAGCTGGTGCATGGAGAGGTAAAAAGCCGATCCAACGAAATGCGATTGTCGCACTTGCTCACTTTAATGAAGAAAGTGCAATACCAGAATTAAAAGATGTTGCGTTAACAGATCCACGACCAATGATAAGAGGTACTGCATTTTGGGCTATCGGTCAAATACAAGGTGAAGAGGCAAGACCATTCATTATGTCACACTATGAACGTGAAATAGAAGAAGTCCAAGAAGAAATGATAAAAGGATTAGAGATTAGGAGAAAATAAATTATGACAAATCATGTAGTTTTATATCAACCAGAAATTCCAGCGAATACTGGGAATATTGCACGTAGTTGTGCAGCAACAGATACAACTTTACATTTAATTAGACCTTTAGGTTTTAGTACGGATGATAAAATGTTAAGAAGAGCGGGTTTAGATTACTGGAAATTTGTAAATATTGTTTATTATGATAGTATTGAAGAATTTTTCGAAAAGACTGAAGGTGGAAACTATTACTTATTAACGAAGTTTGGTACACAACCACATACTCAGTTTGATTACAGTAATGTTGAAGAAAATCATTACTTTATATTTGGTAGAGAAACAACAGGACTTCCAGATTGGGTTAAAGAAAAATATAAAGATACAGCATTAAGAATTCCAATGAATGATAATGTAAGATCTTTAAATTTATCTAATACTGCTGCAATATTAATTTATGAGGCGTTAAGACAACAAAATTATCCTAATTTATCATAGAAATGAAAAAACTGAGGCCATATGGTCTCAGTTATTAATTATTATTTGATTTTAAAGATTCAAGTTCTTTGTTTAAATCTTCTTCCTTAAGACCATAGTCTTTAGAATCGCGACCAGCAGTTAACATCGCAGTAATAAATGCTACACCAACCATACAGATTAATAGCGTGTTCATTTAATTAGCCCCCTCGTAATGTTATGTTATCTTTATTATATACGAATTAAGGCAATAATTAAATACATTTTTAAGGAGACATTGATATGGATAATTATATTTTGAAAAATGCACAAATTTATACTGAAACATATAAAATTGATCATGGCTATATCGAAGTGCGTAATGGATGTATTCACGATATACAAGAAGGGGAATATACAGGTACATTACAAACGATTGATGCGAATGGTCAACACGTACTTCCGGGATTTATTGATATACATATTCATGGTGGTTATGGCCAAGATGCAATGGATGCAACACCAGAAACATTGAATTTATTATCTGAGAAATTATTATCTGAAGGTACGACTAGCTTTTTAGCCACAACAATGACGCAATCAACTGAAGCCATCAATGCTGCATTAGAAAATGTTGCAAACTATAAACCGATAGATGATAAACGTGCTGAAATACTTGGTGTACATTTAGAAGGTCCTTTTATTTCAGAACATAAAGTTGGTGCTCAAAATCCCGCATTTGTTGCAAGACCTACAGTACAAAAATTCAAAGATTTTCAAGAAAAAGCAAATGGCGCGATTAAAATAGTGACAATTGCGCCAGAAGTTGAAGGTGCAGAGGAAGTTATTAAAGCACTTCATGAAGATGTTATTTTTTCAGCAGGACATACCGTATCTGATTACGATGGTATTGAAAAAGCAGTTCAAAATGGTCTTAAGCATATTACACATTTATATAATGCACAAACAACATTTACACATAGAGAACCAGGCGTATTTGGTGCTGCTCTGACTGATGAAAGATTAACAACAGAAGTTATTGTTGATGGCATTCATTCTCATCCTGCTGCAGTTAAATTAGCATACCTTGCTAAAGGAAATGAGAATTTCTGCATAATTACTGATGCAATGCGTGCAAAAGGCATGAAAGATGGTAAATATGATCTTGGTGGTCAAGATGTATTTGTTAAAAATAACGAAGCAAGATTAGAAACTGGTTCACTTGCAGGAAGTATATTACTTATGAATAAAGGCTTAAAAAATTTAATGGACTTTGCAAATATACCGCTTGAAGAAGCATGGCGTACTGCTAGTTTAAACCAAGCTATTCGATTGAAAGTTGATGATAGAATTGGCTCAATTAAAGTTGGAAAACAAGCAGATCTTGTTATAGCTGATTCAGAATTAAATGTTTTAACTACTATTAAAAAAGGGTATATTATAGATAATGACTAAAGGTTATGAATTTTTGTAAATAGACAAGTTGAAATGAGGAGTGGACAAAATGGCTTTAAACTTTAAAGTATTTGAAACAAAAGATATTGCTGCACGATATGCTGCAGATGTAGTTCGCAAACAATTTAATTCAGACAGCACTTCAGTTGTCGGCGTACATTTAGAAGCAGAGCAAACATCATTTTTCGATGAATTATTAGATGATGTTAAGAAAAATCCTGTGAACTTCAGTCAAATTCATATTTTAGACTTTGATGGTAAAGAAGATTATTACACAGAATTAGGTGTTCCTGCTAAACAAGTATTAAAAACTGATGTCGGTAGTGATGTTGAAGCATTTATTAAAGAAAAAGTGAATACTGATAAAAAGAAAAACAAATTGATGTTAGATGTTGTCACTTTAACTGAAGATAGCAGAACTGGATTAGACTATGACCAAGCAATTCATCCAGCAAGAGAAGTTATCGTACTTGTCACTGGTAAAGAAAAAGCTAAAGCAGTAAGTCAGTTATATCAAGAACCTGCAAATGGTTCTGTTGAATCCGCTAAATTAAAACAACATAGAATGGTAACAGTTGTATTAGATAATGAAGCGGCACAAGGGTTACCTGAAGACGTTAGATCTTACTTCTCAATTCAATTTTCATAAGAAGGTGAGAAATTTGAATAAAAATCTAGAAGAAGAAAATGAAATGGTTCAAGACCTAGAAGATGTTAAAGAACTAGGTAAAGAAATGGAACAAATATCAGAACAAAATGATGAAGCTTTTGAAGAAAAGAAATCTGAACAAGAATCTTAAAAAACGAGTCTGGGACATAATGTAATGTCTCAGTCTCTTTTTTTTCGTTAATTTAAATTATCTGACAACTGAGAGTTTAAATCGCTTTCTTTATACGATATAATAGAGATGAATAAAGAATGATGAATTCAAGAAATAAAGGGGAGTATTGAAATGAGTTACAGAATTGAACATGATACATTTGGTGAAATTAAAGTTCCAAGTGAGAAATATTGGAAAGCACAAACACAAAGAAGTAAACAGAATTTCCCAGTAGGTAAAGAACAAATGCCAATTGAAGTGATTTATGGATTTGCACATTTAAAAAGAGCAGCAGCAATTTCAAATCATGAACTTGGTAAATTATCTGATGATAAGAAAGATGCCATTGTATATGCTACTGATGAAATTTTAAATGGAAACTTAGATGAACATTTTCCTCTAGTAGTTTGGCAAACAGGTAGTGGTACACAAAGTAATATGAACGTGAACGAAGTTGTGAGCTACGTTGCAAATGAATACTTGAAAGAAAAAGGTTCAGAAGAGTCCGTTCATCCAAATGATCATGTTAATATGTCTCAAAGTTCAAATGATACATATCCAACTGCAATGCATGTTGCTTTATATCATGAAATTGAATCTAAATTATTACCAGCAATTGGTACGTTAAGAGATACATTTAAGAAAAAAGAAGAAGATTTCAAAGATATTATTAAAATCGGTAGAACACATTTACAAGATGCAACACCTTTAACTTTAGGTCAAGAAGTTAGTGGTTGGAGATATATGTTAGATAAATGTGAATCATTATTAAATGAATCTAAAGGTCAATTATTAAACTTAGCAATTGGTGGTACAGCAGTTGGTACTGGTATCAACGCACATCCAGAATTCGGCGATAAAGTGGCTAAACAAATTAGCGAACAATTAGGCTATCCATTTGTATCATCTGAAAATAAATTCCATGCATTAACTGCTCATGATGAAGTTGTTTATGTTCATGGCGCACTTAAAGCATTAGCAAGTGACTTAATGAAGATTGCGAATGATGTAAGATGGTTAGCTTCTGGCCCAAGAGCTGGATTAGCTGAAATCTCAATTCCAGAGAACGAACCAGGTTCATCAATCATGCCAGGTAAAGTAAACCCAACTCAATGTGAAATGTTAACAATGGTTGCTGTTCAAGTATTAGGTAATGATGCAGCAGTTGGTATAGCAGCATCACAAGGTAACTTTGAATTAAATGTATTTAAACCAGTTATTTTATACAATACATTACAATCTATTTATTTATTAACAGATGGTATTGAAACATTTAATAACAACTGTGCAGTTGGAATAGAACCTATTGAAGAAAATATCGATAAATATTTAAATCAATCATTGATGCTTGTTACTGCGTTAAATCCACATATTGGATATGAAAATGCAGCAGCAATCGCAAAAAATGCTCATAAAAACGGATTAACATTAAAAGAATCTGCAATTGAATCTGGACTTCTAACTGAAGAACAATTCGATGAGTGGATTAAACCAGAAGATATGATAAGCTCTAAAAAATAATAGCAGCTTTAAGACACAAATATAAAGAACAGAAAAAAGGTGCTATAGGCACCTTTTTCTGTATCAAAATATAACTTTGGAGGCAATTTATGAAGAGATTAGGATTAATAGATATAGGTTCCAATACTATAAGACTTGTTATTTTTGAATACTCTAAAGATACAGGCTTAAATGAACTACAAAACGTTAAAACACCAGCACGTTTGAGTCAATATTTAGAAGAAGATAAAACAATGAATAAAGATGGAATCAATATTTTAGTAGAAACTTTAAATAGTTTTAAAAAAGTTGCCGAAAAATTTCAAGTGGAAGAACTTGTCCCTTCAGCTACAGCAGCAGTAAGACAATCTAAAAATATAAATGAAATTATTAAAAGTGTAAAAGACAAAACGAATCTTGATATTGAAATTATTCCAGAACAAGATGAGGCGTTTTACGGATTTTATGCAGCAACACATACTTTAAATATAAATAATGGTATTACAGTTGATATAGGTGGTGGTTCAACAGAAATTACTTATTTTGAAGATAAAAAGTTAAAAGAGGCAATAAGTTTTCCTTTTGGTGTTGTAACTTTAGAGAAAATGTTTTTCGCTGATAAAGATCATAATGATAAAAATGCGATAAAAAAATGTGAGAAGTATGTTAAAGAACAGTTTGCATCTGAAAAATGGATAAAAGATAAAAACGTTCCTATTATTGGAATTGGTGGATCTGCCCGAAATAATGCGCGTATACATCAGTCATTAAATAACTATCCAATTGCAGGTGTACATGGGTATGACATGACTAAAAAAGGGCTTGAAGAAGTGTTTGATGTCTTGAAAAAATCTGATAAAAATGAATTAAAAGATTTAGATGGATTAAGTAGAGACCGTACAGATATCATTTTACCTAGTTCTATTGTTTTTAATACATTATACGATATCTCAGATGCAAAACGTTTTACGTTCTCAAGAAAAGGTCTACGTGAAGGTTTAGTGATGACAAGAATTAAAGAAGAATTTCCAAAGGCATTTAATAAAAATAATGTCACAAGTGATGCATTAAAACATATAGCAAATGAATATAATATCAATGCTTCAAACGGTAAACAGCGCATGAAATTAGCTGAAGATTTGTTAAACAAATTAGAAGAAATCACTAGTTTCAAAATTTCAAAAGAAGATAGAGAAATATTTAAACAAGCGGCATATTTATATTATTTAGGTTCATTTATTGATGCAGATTCTAGTTCACAACATACGTATTATATTATAGCCAATTCAAGTATTAATGGCTTATCGCATAAAGAAAGGGTTAAATTAGCACTTTTGGCAAGTTTTAAAAACAAGACGTTATTAAAGTTTTATATAAAGGGGACGCCTTGGTTTGATGATGAAGAAATCGAACTTATTCAAAAGCTTGGTGGCATCATTAAGTTTGCCCATGCTTTAAATGTTTCCAATACCGATTGCATCGAATCAATGGCATTAATTGAAAAGAAAAATGAATTTGAATTAAGAGCCAAATATGTTACAGACCCAATCGCCGAAGAATATCAATCTGATAGACAGAAAAAACATTTAGAAAAGTTACTACCGA
Source organism: Mammaliicoccus sp. P-M59 (assembly GCF_022386135.1). Classification (NCBI taxonomy): domain Bacteria; kingdom Bacillati; phylum Bacillota; class Bacilli; order Caryophanales; family Staphylococcaceae; genus Mammaliicoccus; species Mammaliicoccus sp. P-M59. The sequence continues at coordinate 26,439 of NZ_JAJNJJ010000006.1, forward strand.
AAAAACTTAATATTATATTTACACAAGATTAATAAACTTACGTTTAAATGAAGTAGTGTGATTTTATAATCTTGATTGGAAATTTGTAAAGGGTGAGATAATTATGGAAGCACAAGCGGAACAATTTTATTTAGACAATCCAGAATATTACAACAACCGAGAATTAAGTTGGCTAGACTTTAATTATCGTGTTCTTGAGGAAGCAATTGATCCTAACAATCCTTTATTAGAACAGTTGAAATTTTTAGCAATTCATAGTTCTAATTTAGATGAATTTTTTATGGTTAGAGTAGCGGGGTTGAAAGACCAAGTTAAGATGAATTTTAATGAACCAGAGAATAAAGCGCAATTGACACCTAAAGAACAACTTATCGGCATTGAAAAGAAAAATAGAGTGAACGTCGAGCTTCAATATAAACGATTTAATGAATTAAAAGATTTGTTAAAGAGCTATAAAATATTTATTACACAACCAGAAAGATTGCCAGAACCTTTAATTGAGCAACTTCAGCATCAATTTAACACTGAAATATTACCAACACTTTCACCGTTAGGGATAGATGCATACAGGCCATTCCCAAAATTAAATAATAAAATGTTGAATTTGTTTGTAGATATTAGGTTAAATGATGGTGAAATTAGATCGGCAATCGTACCCGTTCCAACATTATTAGATAGAATTATTAAGTTAGAACATGAAGGCGTTAAATATATTGTATTTCTTGAAGATGTCATTTCATTATTTATAGAACAATTATTTAAGGGATATGAAATGATTAATACGTACACATTTAGGGTGACAAGAAATGCAGATTTAACAATTCATGAAGAAGGTGCAGAAGATTTATTAATAGAAATAGAACGATTTTTAAAAGAAAGAAAAAGTGGTGCAGCAGTACGACTTGAAATTGATAGTAGACATATAGATTCAGAAGTGAAGAGTATTTTCTTAATGAATGAACTTGAGTTATCAAATGAAGATATATACAGAGTTAATGGTCCACTAGATTTAACAGTGTTATTCTCTCTTGTAGGACAATTAGAAGATTTATTCCCAGAACTATTATTTAAACCTTATACACCACAATTACCTTCCTCATTAAGTAAAAATAATGTTTTTGAATTAGCATTGGAAAGAGATGTATTTTTCCATCATCCATATGAATCTTTTGAGCCGATTGTTGAATTTATAAAAGAAGCTTCAGAAGATCCAGATACACTTGCTATTAAGCAAACACTTTACCGTGTGAGTAGTGATTCACCGATCATTCAGGCTTTAAAAAATGCAGCTGAAAATGGTAAACAAGTAACAGTACTTGTTGAATTAAAAGCGCGTTTTGATGAAGAAAACAATGTTCAGTGGGCGAGAATGTTGGAGGATGCAGGCTGTAATGTTATATATGGTATGACATTCCTTAAAACACATAGTAAAATTACGCTAGTTATTAAGAAAGTTAAAGGAAAAGTGACACCTTTCGTTCATTTAGGAACAGGAAATTACAATGATAAGACGGCTAAAATATATACAGATATGGGTATTATTACGACAAACCCAAAAATAGGGCAAGATGCGATTAACTTCTTTAATTATTTAAGTGGTTATTCATTAAAGCCTGATTATAATGAGCTAATCGTCGCACCATTTGAAATACGAGATTTCTTTGTTGAACATATTGAACAAGAAATGAAGTCTCATAAAGAACATGGTAATGGTCTCATTATCGCTAAAATGAATTCGTTAACAGATAAAAAAGTAATTAAAAAATTATTTGAAGCATCACAATGTGGTGTTAAAATCAAACTGATTATTCGTGGTATTTGTTGTCTTAAACCAGGTATTAAAGGTGTAAGTGAGAATATCGAAGTCATCAGTATTGTAGGTCGATTTTTAGAACACTCAAGAATCTATTATTTCTACCATAATGGACAAGAAAAAATGTATCTTTCTTCAGCTGATATGATGACAAGAAATATGATTAAACGTGTAGAAATATTATTCCCAGTATTAGATCCTAATTTAGTTAAACGTTTAAAAGGTATAGTTGATTTACAACTCAATGATGGATTAAAAGGACGTATTCAAAATAATGAAGGTGTATATCAATACAATGATGCAGGGAATAAACATATGAACTCACAAGAAATGTTAATGGATGAGGCAATGTTAGCAGGGAAAGAAATGAGAAAGTCTCACTTAAATATAGGGAGACCTGTAACGAGTAAAAGAAGTAACTTAATTAATAAATTTAAAGAAAGATTAAAGCGATAAATAGAAAAAGCCAACAAAGTTAAAGCTTTGTTGGCTTTTCGCGTTATTTAATCGTCTAACGTAACTGAAATCATTTCATCTTTAAATGGATGTTCGAATTCTATTTTATAGCTGTGTAATTTTAATTTTCTCAGTTTACTATTGTTATAGAGTGGGTCACCAACAACTGGATGTCCAATTTCTGCAAGGTGGACACGGATTTGGTGTGTTCTACCCGTATCTAATTTTAATTCTACTTCTGCCGTATGTTCATCAATCATATGACTTTCAAGTATATGTGTGATTGCACGTTGACCTGTAGGTGATACACGTCTTTTGTTTGGATGGAACTTGTCTTTACCTATTGGCATATCAATTGTTTGTGGTTTAAGTGGTAATAAACTATCAACTTGTGCTTTATATGTTCTTGTAATTTCTCTATCTTCTAACATACGATCTAGTATTTTTTTAGCGATAGGGTGTTTTGCGACTAACAATAATCCAACAGTTTCTTGGTCAAGTCTATGAACAGGTTCAGCATAGTCTGAATCTAACGTATAGATTACGTGATTCATAAGTGTGTTTGCTTCTTTTAAATCGTTTGGATGTGTCTTTACACCTTTAGGTTTAACGACAATTGCTAAGTATTCATCTTCGTATTTAATTTCAGCTAATCGGTAACTAGAAACATATTGGCTTGTTTCGTCAAATAATGGGATATTGAGTTTATCTCCGGCATTTACTGTATCTCTTAATGTACATGCTTCGTCATTTATCGTAAGTTCTTTTGACATTCTTAAAAGGTGAAGTTCTTTCTTTGGTAGATGTAAAGATTTAAACATCTCTTCGATTGTTTGACCTTCAAATTTTGATGGTATTGTAATTTGCATAGCGTCCTCCAGGAATATTTCTCTCAAAATCGGGAAAAATTATATTATAACAAAAAATAAGTTATAATTATTATAACAAGAAAAAGAGATAAGGAGTATGTTTCATGTCAAAATCAATCGATAATAATGAATTTAACGTTAGTATTAATACTAGACAGATGACTTTTGATGATATTGATGAAGTTATTGAATTACAGTCTAAATGTTTTCCAGGGATGGAACCGTGGGAAAGAGGTCATCTTGAAAGTCACTTAAGAATGTTTCCGAGAGGACAAATTGTTGTAGAATTTGAAGGTGAAATTATAGGTTCATGTTCTTCTCTTATCATCAATTTTGATGAATATGATGATAAACATACTTGGGATAGTATTACGAATAATGGTTATATTACAAACCATAATGATCACGGTCACAATTTATATGGTATTGAAGTTATGGTTCATCCTGATTATAGAGGGATGAAAGTTGGCGCAAGACTGTATGAAGCTCGTAGAGAAATTGCTTATGAATTAAATTTAAAGAGTATCATTATAGGCGGTAGAATTCCAAACTATCATCAATATAGTGATGAATTAACACCACGTGAATACGTACAAGGTGTTATTAAACATCGTATTAAAGATCCAGTATTAACATTTCAATTGATGAATGATTTTACGTTAATGCGTATTAATCCAAATTATTTAAATGATGATGTTAAAAGTATGAAATTTGCTACTTTGATGGAATGGAATAATCCTGATTACATAGCGAGAAGTAATGTTCATTTTAAAACAAGTGAACCTGTAAGAATATGTACAGTAAACTATATGATGCGTAAAATTAATTCATTTGAAGAGTTTGCAAACCAAATTGAATACTTTATTGACGTTGCATACGATGCGGATAGTGATTTTATCGTCTTTCCAGAATTGTTGACGACGCAATTAATGAGCTTTGATGAACAAAGTAATCCGGCAGAATCTATTAGAAAATTAACTACTTACACATCACAATATATTGAGATGTTCAATCAGTTTGCGATGAAATATAACATCAACATTATTGGTGGTTCTCATTTCGTTGAAGAAGGTGAAGATATTTATAATATTTCATATTTATTTAGACGAGATGGCTCTATCGAAAAACAATATAAAATCCATGTAACACCAAATGAAAGAAAATGGTGGGGTGTATCACCTGGTAATGGCGTTGAAGTATTCGATACTGATTGTGGTAAAATTGCGATTCAAATTTGTTACGATAGTGAATTTCCTGAAATGGCTAGAATCGCAATGGAAAAAGGTGCAAAAATTATATTTACACCATTCTCAACAGAAGATAGACAAAGTTATTTACGTGTAAAATATTGTTGTATGGCACGCGCTATAGAAAACCAAGTTTACACAGTAACTTCAGGAACATGCGGTAACTTGCCACAAACTGAGAATATGGATATCCAGTATCGCATGTGTGACCTATTTCTATACATACCATAATATCAATTAACCCTTTCGTATCAACGTATAGACGTTGTATTTTTTTTGCTCATTTTTAAATAATTAATAATTAACTATATTATTCATCTTAGTTTGACAACTATTTGTTGACATATATCTAACTATTGGTTTATCATATAAATATAAATAAGCGAACACACGTTCGTATAAATTGTTGGGAGATGTTCATATGTATAAATACAACATAGCAATAGAAGGGGAAGAAAATTTCACTATGAAAGAGGTTCAAAATCTATTAAAAGATAATATAACTGATGGTGTTATTTGTATTAGAAGACATGATGGAGGTAGTTCAATTTTAAAAGGAAAAGTGAAAATAAATATAGTTAAAAATTCCGAACAACTAGTTTACAAAGAAAATAATTGAACGGAACTTAATTGAACTTATGTATATAATTGTAATTTTAAATTTTCATTTTAAAATAAATAGTAAAATTTAGTGGAATTATAATTACATCTGTTTTATAATATTCAAAGATATTTATTTATTCAATGCTTTATAAATTTTATAGCTTAAGTAATCTAACAAGTCTTGTTTAAGTTGTTCACGTTGACTAAGATTAAGGTTCATGTAACCGTCTACATTTTTTAAATCGATTACTGTGAAATCTATTGTGTTATTAAAATCAGCTTTGTTTGGAGATAGTAATGAATCAATACTCACCCCAAAATACTGTGCAACTAATTGTACTTTATAAATATTAGGTTTAGATGATTTCCATTTTCCTATTTGACCATTAGTAAGTCCAGTTAATTTCTCGACATCCTTTATAGTCATGTTGTTTTTGTCTGCTAAGCTTTTAATATTATCAAATAGTACATTCATAAGATAATTTACCCCTTTTTAAAATTATGTAGTTGACTGATATCGAATTTTATATTAAAATTAATAAATGTAATATCGTATTAGATATTGTTAGACTAGTATGTTGTTTGTATAATGTTTTTAGACACATTAATAATTAATTATACTACAACACTCATAACAAATATAAGCAATATCCAAAAAATAAATTAATTGGAGGAACAAGTATTTGGACACAAGTATTCATGTTGTTGGTGCAGTAGAGAACGTTACAGAAGAGATTAAATCTATTTTTAATAATTTAATAGATGTTAATGAGGTGATTTTAATGGTTAGAACTGATAGTGATTGTAAAACTATAAAAATAACAGATATTATCGATATAGGAGTGTTAGAACCAGAAAAAACTGCGACAAGGGCTTTACAAATTATTAAATAAAAGGAATGAACAATAAAATATAATATGAATGACGAAGGAATAACCACGTAATACCTCTCTTACTTTATCGGGAATAGTAGTAGGAGAGGTTAATTTTTGTCAAAAATAGAACATAAAAAAATGACCTCTTACATAATTAATATGTAAGAGGTAAATAGCTTTTTATGAGTAGTGTTTCTTATGCTTTCGCTGTTTCTTCATTATATTCTACACCTGTAAGCTCTAAATATTCTTCTGGAGTTACATAACCACGTTTTACAAACAACGCAAATTGTTCATTACTATAAAGTCCCATCTTGTAATATTTAATACCGATATTTCTCATTTTATTCACGCTCCAATAATTGTATTGTTAAGTTTGCAACATCTTCTTGTAGAGATGATATTTTAGTTTCTGTTTCTAATACTTGAATTGACAAGTTAGCAATAATCTCATCTTTTTTATCAGGTATTAATTCAACATCTTCTTTTGGCTGAAGCTTTATCCATTCATCATATTGTGTTCCTATCCATTTATCACCATCAAAATGTATGGGCTGATACAGACCATTAGGTGGCTGTATATCTGTAAATTGCTCTTTGTCGAAATACTCAGACTCTATGAGTTTCGGTGCACCATTTGCTTTGTTAAATATTTGTTTGTACATATTTTATAGCCTCCATTAAATAAAATAGCTAAAGTTAAATTCTACTGGGTATTCAGGTTTAAATAAACTTTGTTTAAAAAGTACTAATTTTCCAGTTAATAATACTTGTGCAGTTACTACTTCTCTAGTAGTTAAATCTATACCACCAAACGTCCTGATGGTTTTAGTTGGAGCAATATTACTAGGTAAATCTCCAATATGCGAGGAAATTGCATCCGTAAGATTTTTGACGTTGCCATACACTATCACTTGTTTTATATTACCAATTTCAATTACTCTGTAATGTGTTATATCATTATAGGATTGCTTGTTATCAACTGCACCATTACTTAAGACAAGAGGTATTTTTCCACTATCTTTTACATTAATTTCACCTGCATCTCCTTTTTGACCTTTAAGTGAATCAATCCATTCAGATAGTGAACCCATATAACCGTTTTCTTTAGCTAATTCATATGCATTCTTGCCATCTTGTCCACGTTCACCCTGAATACCCTGTAAGCCACGCTCACCCCTATATTGCTCTATATTACTACTGAAATGATTAATAACTTCTTGATTAAGTTGTTCTTTATATCCATCATCTAGAATATCCATTACATTTTCATTTATTGTGTTATTTACCATATTCTTTATAGTTTCACCTGTTAAGGCTTCATCTACTCTATCTAAAATTTTACCCTCAATAATTTCTAAATTATCGAGTTTTATGATATCTTCAGAAGCAACTGTGGCAGAATGGTTAATAACAATATTAAAACTATTATCAGATGGGTATTTCTTACCATTGTAATCAATCTCTAAATTATATGAGCCTACAGGTAAAACACTATTAATAACTAATGTTACTGTTCCTAGCTTAACTTCAAACTCATCTCTATATATTACTTTTCTAGTTTTCATATCAGATAAATAAATGGTTGCAGTTGTTTCTTGCTCACTTAATTCAGCATCTCGTCTAATTGAAGTGTTTACTTGCTGTAATTTAATAGCAATAGGAGTCTTGTCTCCTTGTTTCATTTGTATAGAATTTACTTTAGCGAAGTCTACATAGTTAATATTGTTTACACTTGTAATTGCCAAATGCATCACTCTTTCTACAATTAATTTTTATATGAAAAGAGGGGATAGACCCCTCAATAATTATTTCTTTTTAGTTACTTTTGCAGTACCATATAATTTCTTTTCTTTTTCAAACTTCTCTTGTTTATCTGTCACTTCACCAAGAGCAGCATAGAAATATCCAGCGGCAGGGTTTGATTCGTATTTAAATTTCCCCATCCAGAATTTTACACCATCAGATTTACGAACCACTTTATGTAATTCAACAAATTTAATGTATTGCTTATTGTATATCCATGAACCACTATCAACTATATTAGTCTTACTATCTAAGTCTAAAGTACGTCTTACTTTGATAGAATTAATATTGCAAGTGAAGATTCCTTCCCATGCCCAAGATGTTTTAGGTTTTGGTTTACTAGATGTTTTACCTAATTCATAAATAATTAATCTTTCTCTCCATACCCATAAGTTAGATGTATTAGAGTAGATGCGGCACCAACCATTTTTAATTTCAAATACTCTGAAGTCTTTGTGACCTTTAGTGTATTCCATGTTAGTTAATTTATATTCACCATTTTTGTACTCACATACAGTTAACCCATCTCTAACTTGAGCTTTAAAATAGAAATCTTTTTGATTTTTAAGTGTAGTAGGTGGAAGAGAGCCAATTTTAATGTTATTAGTAGAAGGTTTTGTTGATGGTTTAGGCTTACTTTGAGGTTTAGGAGTAGGTTTATTTTCCTTAGGTACAATTGTTCCACCTGAAATAGCTTGAGCAATATCTTTTGTATATGCTTGTATGTTCTTTTTAATGTAGTCCATATCTTTCTTAGAAGTAATGAAACCTAATTCAACTAATCTGTAGTTAAGATTTAATTGTTTAGCAACATTCACATTCAATAAGTTGTTACGTGGGTCTATTGGTCTAATTTGTCCTACATGCTTAACTATTGCTTTCTGAATACCTTTGTCTATAGAATCAGCAGCTAATCCAGTACCTATAATAACGTGACCACCTGAAGCAGCAGGGGAAGCAGCGTCTAAGTGGAACTCAATAATAGCATCATATTTTTGTCTCTTAACCCAATACAAACCATACTTAGTAGTATCGCCAGTATTATATCCGTAAGCAGTGTCTTGGTATAAGTCTTGTCCCATACTAGCACCACCATAGTAATCAACTGTGTGACCAGCAGCTTTCAAATACTTACCAACGTTAGGAACAACGTTCTTTCTAATGAAATCACGCTCGTTTGTACCGTTACCAACAGCTCCAGAGTCGTTACTCATGTATCCTTTTCCGTGACCAGCGACTAATAAAATACGCATTTTATTCGAAGGTTTAACTGCGCTAACTACTTTCTTAGCAGCTTCAGTCACTACGTTAGTTACTGTGCTCTTAGCAAATTTAGGGCGTATGAAAATCATATTAGGGTCATAAGCATGTACTCGTTTGGTAGTTGGTTCCCAACCTGTACCACCTTGTGCTTTAACACCATCCCAGCCTCCGCCAAGCCAGTTAGCTTCTACTAATACTAATTCTGTGAGAGTAGCAGATAATACACCAGCAACATGTCCATGTCCTTCACCATATGTGTTAGGGAAGATAACTAAATCCCCACCTTTAGCTAAGAAGGAAGGTGTATTTTTATGTATAGTAGCTTCTTTTTTGAAGTACTCTTTGTTTGTTGCATTAGTAGGTATATCTACTGCGCTTCCACCTTGTAAACCATGACCAAATAAGTAGTGCCAATAGTCGTTAGCTTGGTCAAAACACTGAAATCCGTACCAGCCGTCATAATCTATTTTTCTACCAATTTGTTTTTTTAAATAAGCAATTGCTTGTTTTTGAGTTTTTGCCATTTATATCCTCCTTAAAATTTTAAATAAAAAAAGACAACCTAATTAAAGGTTGCCTCCGATTTCTTCATGTGATTCTTCATTTTGATTAGGATTAATAGGTTGACCAGTAGCTTTAGCATATTTCTTTTCAGCCTTGTACTTATCTAATTTTTGTTTAGCCCATTTTCCTTCTTGTGATGTAGCATTATGTTTATACCAACCAATCCATGAAGCAACACCTACAAATACCATAGAGATAAAGTTGTATAAAGCATCCTCGTCAATAGGCAGAGGATTATATCCTGCCATAGCTAAACCTGAGTTTACTAAAGCGATAATTAAAACTATTAATCTTGTAATTGAACCTGCATCTAAATTTTTCATTTATTCATTCTCCTTAAATTTGATTAGAAATAAAAAGGTAGGGGATAACCCTACCCATTAAACTATTTACATTTTCCAAACCAGAAACATTCCCAGAAAGAGACTCCTAGAATTTTCATCATAAAAGAACACCGCCTTTCATAAGTGGGAGCTTATTTTATAAGCCAAATTGTATTCTAATAAATGACCAAATTAGTGTTCCACCAAGCGTGAAACCCATTCCATATACTCCCCATTTAAGTTTGTTTCTTTCTTGTTTTTCTTCTTTTCTGTCTCTCTCCATTGCATTAATTGAGTTTTTTAAATTGAGGTTAGTTATCTCTTGGCTATGCAGACTGTCTTTGATTGAGGCTAATGCATCTAATGTTTTTTCAGTCCTAATATTTTGAGAAACTTCACTCCTATCTAGCTTCGCCTCAAACTCCTTGAATTTTTCATCAATTCTTTTTTCAAATTTATTATCTTGCTCTTGGATATCTTTCTTTATTTCTCTTAAATCCATATTAATTTCTTTTATGTCATCTTCTACGTTGTCAATTCTAACCTCTAAATTTTGCACATAGGTATCCTCCTTGTGATTTTGGATATATATAAAAAGACACCGAGAGAGTGGTGTCTTTGTGCTTATTAAATAATTATTATTTAGTTAATTCTTCAATTTGAGCTTGTTGTTTTTTAACTACATCCCAAAGGATAGATACCATACCATATATATCTATAGCATCTCCTTCGTGTAATACTTCTGGAGTATCTTCTAAGATAACTCCATACTTAGTTTTATTGATTCCGTTGTCTATATCAGTGTTTAAATTGTATTGTTTGATATCTGTTTTCTTAAGAATGTCTAAAGTATCAATTTCTAAATCTTGAATATTAGATTTATACTTACGACTTGATACAGTGTTGAATTTACTAGCTTTAATAGGTAAGTATCCAATAGTTTTACCGTAGTTATAACCCTTTTTGTTTGTAATACGAACTTCTCCAGCAACACCGATATAGAAGTTAGTTGCGTTTGTTCTTACACCGTCTGCTTGCAAAGCTGTTTTAGCTGATAATGAGCCACCACCTGAAGCATTCCAATATACTTGTTTTTTTCCATTTCTAGTTGTAATATTATCTGACTTGATTGCTCCAATGTTTAGTGTGACTTTGCTTGAGGCAGTTCCGTTAGCTTCTATACCCCAAATAGTTTTATCTTTAGATGATTTACTAATTCTGAAACCAGCACCTAAGTTTTTACTGATGTCACCATATACAAATCTACCAGTGTTGTTTTCAGATACACCCATTTGAAACTCGTTTTTACCGTTTCTGATATTTTCATGTGGTCTAAATCTTATATCATTTTTTCTAGAACGTGTATATACTTTTGCAGCCGCATCTATGTGTATAGCATTACCAGAAGCTTGAAGACCAATTGCTCCGCCAGCTGAGTACAACGTTAATCCACGACCATTAGAGTAAGCATGTGAGAAGAACTCTATAGTTCCTGAAGAAACTACTCTACCTTTAGGGTCAAATGATTTACCAGAGCCATCTCTGAACGTAGAAATACCGTCAGATGTATAATATAGTGAGCGATATGTGTTTTTGACCTTAGTGCCATCTTTTCTAGTATCATTTACATAATCATAGCCATATACTTTATGGTCAATTAAATCACCTTGAGGGTCAGAAATCCTTAACATACCATCAGTCATTTGTATGATTTGATTTCTATTACGATTCTTTCCATCGCGCCATTTACGAGTATAGTATCCTCTAGAAGTTAATTCTCCACCGTTAATTTTTACATAAGCGTTAGGGTCAGGGGAACCATTCTTGTTTTTAAATACTACAGCTCCATCAAAATCAATACTTGAAGCTTTAATTTTAATACTTTCAGCAGATTGGTTAATCCATGATTTAACAGTTTTACCATCAACTTTTTTACTCACTAAGCTAGATAAACCATCAGCAGTTTGAGTTATTTGAGAGAATCTTTCTTCATTTTTAGACTTGTCTGCTGCATATACCAACTTTTTAACTACATTAGTATTCATTTCAACTTCTAAAGCATTAATCCTAGATACGTTACTATCAACAATATCTCTTACTGTTTTAATACGTTTATATAAATCTTCATATGAAGGAGACCAAGCAGTAGGGCGGTTGCCTTGTTCAACTTTAATTGAATCCGCTCTAAATAATAAACCTTTAGTTTGTTCTATATATATTGCAGTTCCTCCAGAAGTGTGGTCAGCTTTAGTAGATACAGTGAATGTTTGATAAGTGTCTGAAGCATTACCTAAAGCAATTGGTTCAGAATATGTACCGTTACCTATTTTAAATTTCAATGTTCCATCGTTAGCTTGAGGTTTAGCAACAAATGATAGGTTAACATAGCTTCCTTTTTCTATATCTTTCTCAAGTTGGAAAGTGTATGCACTTCCAGATGTATAATCAGTAGTAGGGGCAATAGTTAGTGTTTTAGCTCCTAAATTTGTAGCGATAGAATATTTGTTCGTGGCACTTCTAAAAGATAACGCATCATTTAATTCTGTGCCAGATAATAAGTTTCTACCACCGATAGTTAATGCAGCTAAATCAGCTTTGATAGCATCTGTAATTGCTTTTACAACTACCTTATCTTCTTTGGTGTTATATAAATCTTGAATTACCGAAGTATCATAGCCAGAAATAGCTTCCCAGTCTAATGCATCTATACCGTCATATCTAAATACTTTGTTTTCATCTATTACATATACAGTATAACCATTTTCAGGGTTAGGGTATCTTTCACTACGCTCAGCTAAAGTTCTAACATAAGGAACCCAGTTCATAATTTGAGAATCACCAGCAGTATTAGCATAGTCACCAGCTGCGTTAGCGTAATCTCCTCTGTCTTCTGCGTATTCACCTTGACGTTGTGCAACTCTTCCAACTTCTTCTACTTCATTGAATAGTTCTTGCAGCATAGTTAACTCATTAGGGTCTCCAACAACTTCTAAATCTTCATATACTTCATATCTAAACTGTAGGGAAGTTACACGATTTCTATTTTCGTATGAAGCAAATCTAGCTTTATATGTACCAATTTCATCCATATCTGCTTTTCTTAATTCATAAACAACAAATTGTTTACCATCATATTTAGCCATACCAGTACTTTGCTTACCAGTTTCTTCGTGTTCTACGCTTACTGTAAAACGTTCACCATTCTTTAATTCCATTTTTCTTCCTGCATCATATAGCTCAATGTTTAAATAAACAGAATCAAATTGAACAATTCTAACTACTGGATTAGGCTGTTGTTCTTTTACATCTAACTTTAAAACATAAGTATTATCAAAACTTGTCATCAAAAAAACACTCCTTATATTCTCAAATAAAAAGACTCAAGGGATTAACCTTGAGCCTGTTCTTGTTCTTGTTTATTTAATGCTCTTAATGTTTCATGAGCTATATGTAATTCAGTCTCTATGTCAGCAATATATTCGTTTGTTACAGCTAACTGGTTAGCTAACTTACTGATTTTAATTTTTAAGAAATGATTCTCTTTTAAAACGTCTTCTTTAGTTATTTCTTGACTATTCACTATTAATCATTCTCCTTCATGTTGAGCTGCTTCTAATGCAGCTAATTTTTCTTTTAGTTCTCTGATTTCTCTTTCTTGTTCAGTTTCTATTGGGTATGTAAATATTTCATTTTCCTTTACAAATAATTTATATTTACCATCTAATTGCAATAGCAGAAGTTTTTCTAATTGCATCATAGTATTCTCATCTATAATTAAAACTACAGAAGGTTTTTGAGCATAAACCCCTGTGCTTGCAGTGTAATTGTAAAAAACACCATCGTCTTCAATACAATCTAAAGGAACGGTTAAAATTCTAAGATTTTTAATTAATTCTCCATTTTCATCTATGATTGTGGGATAAGTTTTTATTTCTTCCAAGTTTATTTTTCCTCCATTCTAATTATCTTTATAGTCCGTTAATCTAATATTTTTAATTCTCATTCCTGCACTATCCCTATTCGCAGTTCCATTGGTAATATTCATTAATACTTCTAAAATCTTATCTTTGTAGGTTGGTTTACCTAAATCAATAATTATTGTATCAATATGAGTAGTTTTACCTTTATCTTTACCAGTAAATCCTGATACCGTATATCTACTATTTGCAATAGGGTCTTCAAATAATAAATAAGCATTAACATAATCTGTAAATACTGTCACATCTATTTTTAAGTATCGTTTCTCATGATAGAATGAAAAACGATTTATTCTTCCAGCATCAGATAGAACCCCTACCAAACTCTTTTCGTCTTTTGCGAGTTTCATTGTTCCCCAAACCATTGTATAATATGCAAAGTCCATCCCAGTTGTGAGAGAGGTAGGTTCAACAATATGTTGTACACCTGTTTTAGTGTACGAAGGAATACGTGGTTGATAAGCAAATACACCCAAACCTTCTCTAGATGTACTATTTATCATTTTCTCAACACCGTCTTGCTTAATTGAAATACCATTAGTATTGATTTTAACTACATCATTACCATTTGTGCTAGATACTGAGAAAGTATCTCCAGACATAGTGAAGTTACCTTTCGTGTTCTTAATAGTTAGCACATCTGTGTTTATATTTAAATTCTGAGATATAATATCAATACTTTCAGGGTTGAGAGCTATAGTAGAAGCTAAGTTCTTAGGTGTTAATTTTTTGTTTATATTTTCAATATCGCTTGAAACACTTAAAGTAATATTGTCACTTAATTGCTTAATTTGTGAATTAGTACGTTCTATGTTTGAAGCACTACCTAAGTATTTAGTATAAATCACAGAAACACTTTGTTCTGTAGTGGTAGTTCCGTATAAGGTTATAGCAGGTTTACCATTATTTAAAACAAATCTAGGGTGATTAGTAGCAGTTCCTTTATTATCTATCTCAGTTAACTCAAAACCTTTGCCTTTTCCTTTACTAATAAATGTAGCTACTGCAACGTTTTCTGAAGATAAAGTATTGTTTTTAGCAACGACCTCATATGAATAATTATCATTAAACGCAATAGAGTTATATTCTGCTAGGTCTATTGTTTGTTTAGAGGAAGTTATTGTATAACTAGTTTCATATGTAGCTATTTTAGCTAATGTTGCATCTACCTCTGAACGTGAAACACTGGATAAAATCTGACTTTTATTCTGTTCAATAAATGAGTTATTAGCTTCAATTGTTGTAGCATATGAATTAATTGAGTCTTGTACATCTTTTATTTTAGAGTTTACTTGAGGTAAATATGTAGAATCCCAACTAGCTCCTGATACTCTTTGAGAAATCTTTTCTGACTCAACTAAGAACTCACTAGATTTCCAAGTTTCAAATCTTTCGTTTACTTTGTTTGCTTCTCCTACAGATACATTTCTAATAATTGCATCTATAGCCGCATTAGTTTTTTCGGCTAAATTAGTTATTGCTGTTCTATATGCAACGAATTTCTGGTCAACAGCTGTTTTCTCGGTAGGAACAATTTTGTTGTCAGCTATTGCTGATTGTATAGTTTGAATTAAACTATCACTTGCAGTTACAAAAGCATTGTATGTAGTTGTTAATTGAGTTTTTGGAGAACCCACTAAATCAGCATTGCCAATTAATGTAGTGTATTGTCTATCAATTCTAGCTTTTTCATTGTTTAATAATTGGATACTATGATTGATACTAGAAGCTTCTGCCATTTCTATTACTCTATCATCGAAAGCATCTACAACAGTTGTTTGGAAGTCGTTAACTGTATTATTTAAATTAGTGATATTTTGGTTAGCTGAAGTTTTAAAAGTGTTTAAATCACTTAATACTTGATTAGCCTTACTATCATCTGTATATTTACTTGCTTTACCCCAATCAGTAGTTACATATGAAGTGTTTTTACCTCTAGCAACTTTACAAACCATGATATCTCCTGAAGTACCTTGTACCCACATATCTCCAATGTCATAAGGAGGGATAGGTGTATTTACAAATACTCTACGTTTACCATCAGCTGTATCTTGAGCTGTTTTTGCAGAGTTTAATGCATCTGTAATCACTTGGTCATCAATTGGTTTCCATAGATAAGTTGCATCTTCTTTTAAGAAACGATAAGCAACACCAGTTTTTGTGTTTAAGAAGAAATCTCCAATATGTATATCTTTTTTAGCATTTGTAGTCCATTCTTGAGAAGGGTAGTTACTTAAAGTTGGGACATAGCCATAATAGAAAGTATCAATTGCGTTATCTACCTGAGATTGTAAGCCATTGATGTTTCCTTGAATATTGTCTAATACACCAGAGAAGGAATTAACTCTTTCAGCAGCGATATCGCTTGCCATGTTATTAGAAATATTATCTAAAGCGCTTTGCATAGCCTTTGTATATTCAGCTAAAGCAGTGCTATATGTAGTTAGACCTTGAGATACTTGAATTTTCTGAGAAGCAGTGATTTTACCAACTTGAAGTATATTGTTTAATAAATTAATTAGATTGCCATGAGCTGTTGTGAAAGCAGTTCTTTTTTGTGACAGCACAGTTAGGACACTAGAAGATAGGTAACTATTAGTTGAAACTGATTGATAACCAGCATCTACATCTTTGTATTCTCTTTCTAGCATTTCTTGGTGGACTTTAATTCTAGACAATTCCACATCTGAAAGAATTCCATCTTTAAAAGCTTCGAATGTTACATCTTGGAACTCTACTAGATTATCACTAACATCTTTCAAGTCAGCTGTGATTTCAGTTCTCATACCATCTATTTGGCTAGTTAACTTACCTTCAACATCATTAGCGTATCCTTGAGATATAACTTGTAATGCATAAGTAAAGTCAGTAGAGAATTTAGAACTTGTTTCATTCAATTTTTCGAACTTATTGATATAGTTTTCTTTTTCAGTGCTATTAGCTATGCCATCAGATATCATCTCAGACACATAATTACTGAAGTCAATGAATGCAAGTGTGTATTCATTATGACTTGTAACAATTCTATCCTTAGCAGCTTGTGATAGTTTAGTGTTAGCTAGAATTTGCGTATATCTATTTTCAATATCTTGTTTTTCAGATTTCATAATCATTAATGCTGTTTTAATTGTTTCTGTTTCAGCAGCATCAACAACTCCATCTTTAATAGCATCATCAATAGTTTCTTGAGCTTCTTTGAATGCTTTGTTTAAGTCAGCCATTTCATCTTTCATATCAGCTGTCATTCTAGTAGTAAAATCTAATGACTGTTCTATCTTTTGAGTTAATTGTCTATCTCTAGTAGTTTCTAATATCTCTTGTACAAGTATTAGGATTGTTTGTATCTCGTTTCTAAAATTAACTATTGCATCATTTACTCTCGTAGATTCATCTGAAGTAACAACATCATCTGATATACTTTCATAAATAGAAGTTACCAATGTATCATACATACCCATGTACCCTTCATAAGCTTCTGTTAACTCTATAATATGGTCATCAGAAATATATGGGTGGTTAAGAGCTAATTCAATTTGTTGCACATATTCAGAGTTTTCTTTTTCAAGAGAACTGATGGTATCATTGATTAATTTTTTCTCAACGTCTGTTATGATTCCATCTGCGAATGTATCTTGTAAAACTGTGGTAGCAGTATTTATAATATTTTCTACGTCAACAGATTCTTGAATAGCATTTTGAATGTCACGTTGATAACTTTCTTTAATACGTGTTTCTTGTTGTTTAATATCGTCTTGTATTTTATTTTTTAAGTTTTCGAAATAGTCATCGCCATCATTAGTTGTCAAATGGAACATTGATGAGTCAATATGAAGACCATCTTTGTTAAATCTCATAGTACCTGATTCATTTTCTAACCATAAATCTTCGCCGATAATCATTTTACCTATTAACATTTCAGCATTCACGCCATCAGGAGTTACACCAGTTTTAAATGTTTCTCCTCCATCTTTAGTCATGGCAATTACACCACCAACCATGATTACAAACTCATTAGGGTTTTCATTAGAGACTACTTTGATACCGTGCGAACCTATATCTACTGTCTCATTGCCAGCTAATACTCTTTGTTTATTAGCATCCCATTCACCCTCAATAAGTTCTGTCATCTTAGTGATTTTACCTTGAGACTCTTTGATTTGTTCTTTATGCATATTAACTTGAGTAGAAGTAGATGAAGTCTCAGCAATTAGTTCTGATATTCTTGTATCTAAATCTTTAAAATCAAATACATCACTCAAAGTTAATTGTACTGAGTTTTCATCGAAACCAATTTGCATTTCAGTGATATAAGCTTTTAATTTTTTATCAAAGAACTTATTAGAGAATACAATTTCATCTCCAACATTAAGTTTATCCCAGTCATGCTTATGCTCTAGTGATTGGATAAAGTTAACAATACCAACTGTAATAGCTCTTGTTACATTGTTTTGCTTCTTCAATTGTTTAACAGCATCATCATATAATTCTTTAGCATCTGTGTGATTATCTTCTTGCCAGATAGCACTGTAAATATATTGTTCTCTTTCTTTATATAATTCATCTGAAAGGAATAGTTTTGGGTTCATTGAGGCAATTAAATCGTCTTTTTCATTTTCATATTGCTTCATTCTACGTTCAATCACTGCAACAGTAGCAAGTTGTTCTTCACGTAAAGCGTTATATTTAAGATAATTATATTTTTCTTCAATTTTCTTAACATCTGTTTCTTCATAATCGTCTAATGAAGAACGAGTTATTACAGCATGAACTCTTGTATTTACATTTAATAATTCAATTTTGTATTTTAATTTCTTGTCGACTTGAGTAGCATCTTGGAAATCAGCAGTATCTATTTTAATATAAGTCCATTCACCAGCGTTTAATTGATAAGTTTTACCATCAAATTTAACGTTAGTAAGTGAACCTTCATTTTTCAACATTAATATATAATATGAAGATTTAGCTACAGTTACACTGAAATCTGAGGCTTTAAGTCCTAAGTCTATGTATTCTGATTTAGGTTTAAGCAACTCAATTCTATCTTCTTGGCGTTGTACGATTGCATTCAAGCTTCTTAATTTAAAATCTTCTTCAGCATGTTGAGTTAATATTTCTGAATATCTCTTAGTATATTCTTCAATAGTTTCTTTCTTGCTTTCATAAAACTCATCATAATCTAATAATGCATGACACAATTCGTCAGACATGTAGTCACTGTGTTGAATAACATTTCTGTTTGCATCACGTTTAAATGGTTTAATGAAGAATGAAAAATCCTCAATGTAATCAGAACCAGCAGGGTTAGCACTGTGAATAGTTAATCCTTCACTTCCCATTGGAATCAATCTTGTGATGATATCTTTAGAGACCATTGAGTCTTCAAACGACTTTAAATAACTATTTTCACGTATTCTTAAACCTCTGTTAGTACCAACTGAATCCTTATGGTAGAAAGAGTATTGTCTGTTTTTATTATCAAATATAATTACTGTATCGAATAATGTATTAATTTGTTCCAAAGCTGACATAACTGTGCCTTGATTTAAAGTTAATTCACGTTTAACATCTTTTACTTTAGGGTCTACATATTTAAGTGACCATAATGGTGCATAGTTTTTAGTTAATTCCTCAGACATTTGAGAAATAGTTGAACCTAACATTTCAATTTCATTCATTGATTTATGACTTAACTCATTGGCTAATGAATCAACTGTTACTTGAATAGATTCTGATTCTGAAGAAACTTCTTTTAAGTCATCTATTACCATGTAATCTGAGTAGTTATTATATTTAAATTCGATAATATATTTGTTTCTAATTTTATCAAACACTGTATTTTTTACTTGCTCATGTTTAAAACCATCGAACATAGTAGGGGATATCTGGAATGATAGTTGGTTTAAGTTATTATATTTAAATGTACCTTGAAGCTTTGAAGCACCAGTAATTCTTTCGATTCTTGTAAAGTCTGGTTTAAGTAACCATAATTTAGGTTTTGGTCTATCTTCAAATTCATAAGTATCTACGTTAAAATGTTTATTTATAGCCATTTTGTGTTTCCTCCTTGTTATTCTCTAAAATCTCAATAAAAAAAGAGCCACAAATTAATGTGACTCTTAAAGTAAAACAAATTGATATGTAATTTTTAATTTATAATTTCCAGCAAATTCTAAGGTGTTGTGACCAGTTTTTAATCTGATAAAATTATCATCATGCGCATCATATTTAAAATATGGGGCAGGTCTCGAAGTTGTAATTTGTTCATTTTCACCTATTAAAGTTATTTTTTCACCAGCAATATTGTCAGTGATAATAGTAAATTCACCAGTATCATTATTTCTAATCATAATATCTGAACCATCTGTTGATTCAATCTCGAAAGTAGGGTAAACAGTATCATCACCGAAATTATAAACAGTGATTAAATCATTTCCAATTTCAGACGAAGTATCAATCTTATGTTGGTTTAAATTTATGAATTCTGTTACTTCAGTTAAATATTCAGCAGTTTTTTCAGAAAGTTGTTTAATTTTAAGAAAATGCGGCTGAACGTCGTCCCATTGGTAATTTTTCATATTATTGCCTTTGTCTAGAGACGCGTATTCCCGACTGAAATCTTGTGATAAAAGAATTATTTTATCGTAAAGATTTTGGAAGTTAATTTCTTCAACTGTGTTGAGTTTATCAAATGATTCCATTAGGTCTGCTTTAACATCATCTATGTTAGCCTTAGTTTTTTCTAAGAATGCTTTATACTTGTCATAATCAAAACCAACTATCTTTTCAATAGGAATTCCACTATCTAATTTCTTCTTGTTTAAATCGTTCAGTTCCCATAGGTCTATATAGTTAATATATCCTTGAACACCAGAGTAGTCTATATCGAAGTATGGGTGTAGGTCAAAGTGAGGGTATTTATTTTTAATCTCTGTAGGTGATAAAGAGTTTATTTCATTAAACTCATCATCAGTGATTGCATATACTCTTGCATGTGAGAATTTTGCTTCATCACTATTGTTTGTTCCAATAATAATATCTTTATCTGTTTTTCTTCCAATAAAAGTGAAGTACTGTAAATTAGTAAAGTTAGACTTTTCCAATGTTCCAATTTTTACATATGAATTAGAGTTTGGTATGTCTGAAATAAAAATATATTTTTGATTATCAACTATGTTCATTGTTGTTTTAAGTTGACCATTTGTAATAGTCTGTATTTCATTAATTCTATCTATTGTGAAAGAACCATTAGTTCCAACTTGTACCCAACCTTCACCAATACCATCTCCAGAGCTATCTAAATCAAATGTACCAGAGTTTCCTAGAAGGTTTCTTCTATATTTGAATTGATGTACACCAAGTGTGTCAATCTCATAATCGTTTTCATGGATTCTAATTTTACCTTTGCTACCATTAACTCTTAAATAATAGTTACGGTTGTTAATAGGGTTAATTCGTTTTCTAATGTGAACATTATTAAATGTCATCTTACCTTTAGAATCAATTGTAATATTATTCTTATCACCAGAGATTAATTTCCAACCATCTGGTAACTTATCTTTATTTTTATCTTTAGCAACTTCTTCAATGTTTGCGTAATTTGTTCTCGCTACCCATTGTTTTAAATCTCTAGACAATTTCTCTTCCATTTGAGCCAAAGAACCAATTTCTTTAGCATATTCTTCCAATATTTTCTGTGAGGCTGATTTACTAAAATCATATTCATCTTCCATAATCTCAGAATATTTCTTTGAGCTATTAGTTTCAAACTCTAAGTCTACATATCCATCATTGATTACATTGTGTGTGGCTTCAGAAGTCCCAGTAACCATAGCGTACATAATAATATGTAAGTTACTTTCTTCTTCATTATCAAACTTAAATTCTTTATAAGTTGGCTGATAAAAGACACGTTTTAACTCACGATAATTATTTAGAGTAAACTTATGTTCATCAAATAAAAGTCTCACCTTAAATTTTAATGGTTCTTCAGTGTACCCAAGTAGGTAACTTCGGTCACTATATCTCGTTCTTTCTACAGTTAAATTGCGGGTAGCTAAGAACGTGTCCTTAGCTAGTCCCGAATCAACTTGTACATTTTGTACGTGAAAGTCACGAGTGTGAAATCCATTAAAGATGAAGTGTGGAGCGTTACGAAGTTCCGTATATTCCATACTATACATGTTTTTCATCTTCTAGAAATCACTCCTTGTATTCTTATTTAGTTAAAATTAATCCACGTTTTCTCATTTCATTTGCAAGAGTATCACTTAATGAGTCAATCTCTTGTTTTGTTCCAGTGAAGTTCTGGATATTTACTAAAGCTTCCATTTGAGTATTATTGTTATTAGTAACAGTTTTACTAATTGTGGCATCTTTAGGTAAAGTAGGGGAGTTAACACTTAAACCACTTAATATAGAAGAAGGTGCAATAGCATTTACTGCATTAACAGCTGCTTGTGAAACTTCAGTTTTCTTAGTTGGTTTTAAACCAGAGTTAGGTACTTTAGTGTCACCTTTCTCATATTTCTTAAGTTCTGAAGTTAATCCTTCTAATGTGCCAAAAGTCTCATTCAAGGCATCAAGCATATTTTGTCCAACAGAAGCACCAATGTCTTTCATGTTGTCATTAACATACTTAGTAAGTTCTTCTATAAGTGATTTGTACTTATTGATTTGTCCTTCCATCAACTGCTCTTGAATCTCATTAAACTTACGTGTATCTTCAAGTAAATCTGTATACGCTTTATTTAAGTCTTCTTTTTGTTTCTCTATTTGTGTTCCTTTTTCTTCAAGCTCTTCTTGTAGAGACTTCTTACGTTCTTCACGTTCTTTGTTTCTGATATAAGCATCATAATCGTATTCAGCTTTAGCTAATTGTTCACGTAATTCTTTAAGTTTCTTTTGGTTAGATAAACTATCGTCACCCATACGCTGTGCGATTTCATCTCTAAGTTTGTTAAGTTCTTCTGTCTTATCTTTGATATCTTTGTTGTAAGTTTCTTCTTGTGCTTCTTCATCAATAAGTTTTAACTTTTTGTTAATCAGTTTTTCATATTCTTTGTATTCATCATCATAAGCTTTAGAAGCTAATTCTAGTTGTTTTTGATAAATCGTTTTAATTGAGTTAATAACTGATTGAGATAAATCAAGCCTGATTTGATGTATAGTTTTACTATTCTCTTTTACAGAGTTAGAAATTTCATCTATAGCATCTTTAATTTTTCTTGCTTGAGTTGGCATATCTTTATAAAGTTTTAATTGAGCTTCTAACTCTTTCTTATTCTTATCTAATGCATCACGCTCTTTATTAAGACCTTTAAGCTTATCTACTTGATTATCTCTCCATAAATCAATCTGATAATCTTGACTTATAAACGAATTGTCATAATCAGCTTTAATACTATCTTTTTGAGCAGTGGATAATCTTTTACTATTAACATTTAATTGTCTGTCTATATCAGCATCAGCAGCTTCAATACGATATTGGTAGGCAGCTAATCGTGCATCATCATAAGCAGATTTTAATTCAAGAATTCTATCTTTTACACGTTTTTGTAATTCATAATTACCTTTTAAGTGTTTAACTTGTTTCTCAAGCTCTCCAATAGTAAATTTAATTTGTAAACCTAAATCAGTTGATGCTTTAGCTTGTTGTTCAGTATAATTAATACTAGTTTTTGCTTGCTTGTTGTCCTCAGAATCTAAAAATTGTTTTTTCTTACCTAATGATTCAATTTTAGATTGGAGTTTTTTCTCAGCTTTATCGTAATCATCTAAAATTTGGTCTATGATAGAGGCGGCAATCTCACCATTAGCTTGTTGTATACCTGAGGCTATGTCTCTAATCGATTGTTGAGCAGCACGTTTCATTTGTTCAAATTCATCACGATAAACTGTCCCTTTGCCAAATAATTTCTTATCTTGTTTCATAGCTTTGTTTATATAATCAATTTTACCTTGCTCGAAACCTTTTTCGGCTTCTTTACTTGCTTGCAGTTGAGCATTTTTGTTTCTCCAAGTTTGGTTGTTTCTTCCTTTTTCAAACTCAATCTTATTTAATTCATATTCAAGTTTAGCTGATTTTCCTTGTTGTAATTCTTTCCAATGGTCGTATTCTTCAGCATGTGATTTATGAATATTATATAAGTTTTCATTCTTTTGTTGTGAATTTCTAGCTTGCTCAAGTTGTTTATCCATGAGTGTTTTACGAAGTTCATCGACTTTTTGCTTCATTGCTTCAGCGGCATTTTGTTCATTAATGATTGCTTCAATTTGAGCTAATCGTTGTTCTTCGGCAGCGTTTAAATCATTAACATAATCGGCAGAAACACTTCCAGAGACCGCAGAAGCAGACATAAGTGATGATAGAGACTTATTAGAACCAGCTATTTTTAAATATGGTTCTGGGTTTATAGCTCTATTCCAACCAGTAAATGATGTACCAGCAGCAGTAAATCCTTTACCCTCATTTACTTGGAAATGTAAATGAGTTCCACTAGAATTACCTGTACTTCCCATTCTGCCAATTTGTTGTCCTGCTTGTACTTGTTGTCCTTTTTTCACTCTTAAATCACTTAGCATGTGCATATATGTAAATGTTTTATTTAATTCAGGGCTATAAATAACAACTTGGTTACCTCCACCGTAATTACTCCAACCTGAAGACAATACGATACCTGACCGTGAAGCTCTAATAGGTGCACCAGAATTAGCAGCATAATCTACACCATAATGTGGGGTGTTTGTACCGTAGTATTTACCAAATGGAGCTGTTTTTTTCCAACCTGCCACAATACTTTGACCAGCATTTTTAATTTGAGTGTTAACGCCACCAGACATACCTTTAAACTGGTTATAATATTTCTTAGCAGCAGCATTTCTTTGTCCTTGTGCAACAACTCCAGCTCTTTCAAACTTCTGTTGGAATATATTACTTGCAGAAGTAACAGATGTAGCTTTTTTCAATGCGTTTAATGCTGCTATCTCACTTGTGTTTAACTCATGCCATAAGAAGTCTAATTGTGTTTGTAAATCAGTCCATGCTTTACCACGTGACTTAGCATATGCTTTTAAATTATTAGCACGTTGGAATGACCATTGAACTAGTCCTATACCTGTTCCACCAGCTTCTTTAGCATTAGTCTTGAAACCAGATTCACGTTCAATGTTACCCATGATACCAGCTACTTGAGCATCAGTTAGTCCTCTTGCTTTCAAGTTATTCCATACCTTAGCTTGAGTAGATGAACCAGATAAGCTAGAAATAGTTCCAGTTTCTCCACCACTCATATTATTAGCAGTATATTTATAGTAAGGAACATTAACATCAGAACTTACTAAACCATACTCAATAACTTTACCAGCGGCAATTTGAGCTTCCATAGACTTAATTTGTTCATTAAGTTTCTTAGTTTTCTCATCAATTAATTTGTTTTCTTGTCTAAGTGAGTCACGATATTTTTGTGACCATGTAGCGTATTTTTGAGTGTTTAAATGTTGCAATTCCAATTGATGATTTACTTTATCTAAAGCCATAGATAATTCGTCAGCTACATAAGTTTGCTTCTGAAATGTTTTATAAAGTTTCTCTACGGATACACCAGCAGATTCAGCTTCTTTTTTTAATTTCTCTGCATCTTTAGCAGCTTTTTTCGAAGCTTTACCAGCATCCCCAGCACCTTTAGCAGCCTTACCGCCAGAGCCAGAAGGTGAGCCTAAGTCATCTAAACTTTGTCCTAAACCATCAGCAACAGACGTTAAATCTCCCATGCTTCCTGCGGCTTTTTGCCACACTGGGTCTGCATCAAGCAATGATTGTACAGCTGTATTTCCTGTTATCCCGTTAATTGCTCCATTCATAATGTCGAAAGCAGGGGAGCCACCAACTTTAAATGCTGACATTGTAGCTTTTTGTAAAGGAGAACCTCCACCAAATGCTTCGAAAACATTGTTGGTTTGGTCAGCCATCTGGTTAATATAATCAGCCCATTTTTGACCAAGTAACTCTGTTAATTTATTTTGTACAGCTTGTTTCTTTTGAGCTAAAGTATCAAAGTTAGATAAGTCTATACCATATGTATTAGCAATATTATCTACTAATTTTTCTTGTTGGTCTTTATCTCCATTTCTGAATGAATCGACTACAGCAGCTTTTAACTGTGTCATGTTTTGATAATTTGAAGTATCAATACCATAAGTTTCCATCATATGATTTGCTAACTCAGTACCTTGAGCAGCTACTGCATTATAATATGCTGTATCAGTTGCTAACTTATCTTGAAGTGTTTGTCCATATTTCTTTGCCTCTTCGTCAGACTTATCCATTAAGAAATCTCTCATGGCTGCTTCATTTTGAAGAGCAGCATATACTTCTGTACCATATGCTTTTACTAAATCTGATTTAGTATCCCAACCTAAGTTACCTTCAGCTAATTCTTGTTGAGCTTTACCTATAAGTCTTTGTTTATCTCCTGCTTCAGCCATTGCATTACCGAGTTCTTCATTAGCTTCCTTTTGGGCTTCGGCAGCTTCAGCATTCTCGTTTTTAACAGCTGTATTATCAGCAGTTGCTTTAGAATTTTTATCTGTAGCATTGGCAGCATCTAATTGAACTTTGCCTGATTTACTTACTTCTACATTTAACCCAGTTTCAGCTTGTAAATTTTTCTCTAAACTATTAGTTAATGAATCACGAGCTTTTTTACTCATGTCTGCTGTGTTAGCAGCATCTAAGATAGATTTGATTACTTCTGAATATGCATTAGATAACTCTTTAAGTGCATATTTTTCGCTATCGGTTCCTTGGGCATCTTTAAACCGTTCAACAGCGCTCTCATATGATTGCATTTTTGTTACAAATCCATCGTCATTCAGTAAAGTGCTGTTTAATGATTCAAATTGAGCTTTTGCTTTTGTACCAGAGTTAGTAAATTTAGTTACTGACATAGAGATTGTGTCAAATACAGACATACTAGAAGCTTTTAATTTTTCTCCTTCTAATAAGGTATTTTGCATTAGTTGTATATTTGTGTTCCAATTTTGTGAAGCAGCTTGTTTACTTTGTTGAGTTGCTAGAACTGATTGTCCCATAGAAGAATTATATTGCTCTATTCCTGATTTAACTCTGTTTAAGTAATCAAGCTCAACCGCACGTCCATCTTTGCTTGCTTGAGCACGTGTTTTTTCAACTTGAGTAAGTAATTCTTCAGCAGCTTTTACATCTTTTACTTTTTGTAGTTTAGATGATATAGCATTTATCTCTTTTTGATAATCTTCGTGCATCACTGCGTTCTGTGGAGCAATACTATGTAATTTATCAGCAGCAGATTGTCTAAAGACTCCACTATCTACTTTATTAGCGGCTTTATCTTTCTCTTTAATAACATCATTGTTTTTATCAATGTTGTCTAACATTTGCTGTTGTTTTTCTAAGTCTATTTGAGTTCTCATTTGCTCAATACGTGTATCCATTAAGGCTTTGTTAGCAGCTAATTCAACACCATATTGATTTTCACCAGTAACTAAATCAGGGAGTATATTTGCTAATTGACTTGATACATTTTTATATTCTGAAAGTTCTTCATTATTTAAATCAAGTCCGCCATCTAATTTAGTTTTTAATTTATCATAAGAACTAACCATATTGTCTAATTCTGAAGAGCTCATACTTTCAATGGCTTGTTTCATTGTTGATTGCTGTTGCTCAAATTCTTCTGTGGCTTGTGCAGCAGCATTGAATTTACCAATAATCTTTTCTAAAACAAATGAGATTCCCATTATTCCAGCGCCAACAAGAGTAGCCGACATTAAGCCTTTAAATGCTAATCCTAATCCTCTTACAGCTGTAGCGGCTGCATTTGATGCAAATGCACTAGCAGTTGCAGCACCTGCATTTCTGCTTAATGCTCCTGAAGCAGCAATTGAAGAAATAGAAACATCTTTTT
Source organism: Mammaliicoccus sp. P-M59 (assembly GCF_022386135.1). NCBI lineage: Bacteria > Bacillati > Bacillota > Bacilli > Caryophanales > Staphylococcaceae > Mammaliicoccus > Mammaliicoccus sp. P-M59. Next base: position 54,178 of record NZ_JAJNJJ010000006.1, read on the forward strand.
GAGCTTTGTCTAAGGCAACAGTAGAAGTAGTTGCAGCTCTTGCTTGTGAAGCTTGTTTATCATAAGCACCTTCAGTAAACACTAATTGTGAAGAAGCGCCTTTTTGGTTATCTTTGAATGTGCCAATATTGCCTTGAATTCCATTAAAACTTTTATCCATTTTTACAGCTTGTAATTCGTTTTGTTTTAAAATGTAATCAGCAATGCTTTGTCGAGCATCTGAAAAACCAGAACGAACATTTTTACTAAATAATGCGACAGTGGCACCTAGTGCTCCTAATAGTGGGGCAGTAGAACCTAAACTTGAAACTGTTTTAGTTAAGCCTGTCATCATATCCGTGAAAACTCTAATTCCATCAAGAATACCTGACTTTAAGAAAGTATCTCCGATTGCAACTGCAAATTGTTCTATAGAAACTTTAGCTTTATTTGCTTTAGCTTCAATTGATTCCATATATGTAGCATTCTCTTTTAGTGCAGAACCAGCTGAATTCTCTGAGGTATCTTTAATTTGTTTATATAAACTGTCAGCTTTACCAAGGTCATCAAGTAATACTTGCATACGTTGGTAGTGATATGTTCCACCTAAACCACGAATAATCGCAGCTTGTTGGTCTTTATCTAAGCCTTTAATTTTCTGTGCAACTTCATCTAAAAGAACCATTGCACCTTTAAGTTGACCTTCACTATTCTTAGTATTTATTCCTAAGTCTTCAATTGTAGCAGCACCTTTGCCAACATAAAGTTTAGGTAATACTGCTTTCATAAAGTTACCAATTTCGTCCCCAGATTGTTTAGTTTTGGCAGTTAAGGCACCTATTACAGCATTGGTTTCATCAAAGTTTAGTCCCATAGATTTAGCAGTAGAACCAGCTTTTGCTTGTCCTTGAGCAAGTTTTTCCACAGTTGTTGCATAGTTATTTGAAACCTCGTTCAGTGAATCGACTTGTCTCATTGCTTGGTTAGCATCTGTTTCCCATTGAGCAGACATTGATGTTAAATATTCCGAAGCTTGTTTCGGGTCGATTTCACCAACGTTAGCAGCAATTAAGCCAGCATTACCAAATTGAGTAAGTTCTTCTCCTTTAAAACCTTGTCTTGCGAATTCAGCATAAACATCTAATACACCACTGATTGTTTGCCCATAATTTAAAGCAGCTTCATTAGCTTGATTAAATATGTCAGCCATGTTTGTGCTATCTGGCATAACTTTTTGTAAAGTTATCATTTTACTATCAATTTGTGTGATTGTATCAATGAACATTTGCCCACTTCTAATAGCTCCAAAGAACAGAGTGGTTGCACCCATCCATACTGGGAACTTAACCATTGCTGTTCTGAAAGCTTCAACAAATCCCATTTGAGAACGTGTAGCTCTTTCAGCTTCGGCAGTTATACCTCTAACTTGAGTCTGTATTTGTGCCATTCTGTAAGCTGCATCTTTACTATTTAAAAAGTCAGGGTTATTTAATTCTTTCTTTAATGCACCTGTAGCTCTTTTATCAATCGTGTCAGCTTTTCTTCTTTCGTTACGCTCAATTTGAGCTATTAATGACTGACGTTGATTTAATAACTTGTTAGCTTGTACATGAGCACTTACAGTTTTTTGTATCATGTTGTGCTCTTGTTGATATGATTTTAAAGTCATATTATGTGTACTGTTTAGCTGCATATAACTCTTAATCAACATGTTAGCCTGAGATGTATTAATCTTACCTAGAGAATTTAATCTTTCAATCTTCTTAATCTCTTGGTCTCTTAAACTATTAATACGTTGTTGCGCATCTGCATTAACTTTAGCGTTAGATGAATTTTTTGTGTCTTTATCTAACTGATAACTTCCAGCACCATCTAATTTGTAGTTAAGAGTTTGCTTACCAATTTGTTCTCTTGCAGTATTATACTTTCTTAAAGTAACTGTGAACTTTTCTACTTCGTTATTAGCATTTTTGATTTGAGTAGTTTCGTATGTAATATTGTCTTTCTTACGACTATTAGCATCTCTTACAGATTGGTCATAACTACTGTAAGCATTCTTTAAGCTCAAGTAATTTTGAGTTAATCTCTTAACTTTTTCTGAATCTGTGTTCATACCTTTATCTAAAGGTTTGTTCTCAACTTCAATATTAACCTTATTCTTACCAGCTTTAGTAGTTGCAGCTTTGGTAGCTTTATCGACTCTAGATGTATCAACATTGGCATCAATATTAACCTTAAGTTTTTGATTTCCTAAATTTGAATTTAAATTCTTAATCGATTGTTTTATACTACTTAAAGCTTGCTTTTCATCTACTTCTATTTGTGCTTTAATCTTTGCTATATTTTTACCAGAGTTTAAGCTATTTACAACTCTATTTGCTGATTTCCTCAGATTTTCTGTTTGAGTTTTTGTTTCGTTAGCTTCTATACCAACTTTAATATCATTGATATTTTTTTGTATAGTATTAATTGCAGCATTAATACTTGTCCTAGAGGAGTTTGCATCTATTCTTAATTCTGACAAAATACCTATATTAAAATTACTTGCCACTTATTTCACTCCTTGTATTCTCGGTCATAAAAAAATCTATTTTTCAAGTCTTACGAGAAAGTTAATTCCCATAAGAGTTCAAAAATAGAAGTTATAGTTTAATATCTAAATTATCTAATTCTTTAGTTGAATCGCTTAAATTGTATATTTCAGTTGTCGCTGTAGAATTGTGATGTGCAAAGTGTTTAGAAACAACTTCCATCTTAATTCCTTGCTCAAGCAAATACGTAATACAACTTGCTTTAAATATGTGAGGATTTATTCTTCTTCCTAATATGTGAGATAAAGTATTCTCACAGAAATAATCAGCCCAGTTACGTCCCATTACTCTTATATTTTCTCCTTGACCGATAGTAAATATAAACTCATGTTCATATCCACGTTTCTCAATCCAAAGTTGAATATATTTTAAGGCTTCAGGGTAGAATAAGTATTCTAAACGCTTACCTTCTTCTCCACGACCTTTACCACGAATAGGGGAGTGCTTCTTATACTTCTTAGACTCGTTCCATTCTTCTGATAAAATGCTCGTTTTAAACTGAATGATTTCACTTCTTCTAGCACCAACATTGAATGCTACAGCAAGCCATGCCATGCCTAAATAGTTTTCATCTTCTTCTAAAGCTTTCATCATTAAGTCGTATTCATCTTTCGTAACTTTCTTCTTGTCATAAGTTTGTGTCTTAACAACAGGGGGTAAGCCTTGCATAAAATTACGGAAGTTTTCAAACATTAAGTCTCCATTATCATCTTCATAATCATCATCGTCAGCTAAATAGTTCTCTATGTATTGACACATAGCAGATACTGCTGACTTTTTCATGTTGATACCAGAAGAAGACATCTTTCTATCTTCGCGTAGATAGTTTATATATCTCATACCGTCTTTCTTTTTGAGTTTGTAAATAGGTTTATTGTTTAAACTATTATTTACAAACCAGCCGAATTGTCTTAATGCAGATATATATTGTTTCTTTGTTTGCTTGGATAATTCAATAGAGCTTAAATAATCACTCATTACTCGTTTATACAGTGGGTGAACTTGCTCCCACATTTCAGGTGTTATTTCTGGAAGCTTCTTAGCTCGCTCACGCAACTGGTTCTTTTCAATTGTCACGCTACAAACCTCATTTCTAATCTATAGTAATAGAGATACCACGTTTTTTCATTCCATCAAAGAACGCTTGTTTGATAGTATCTCTAGCAATACCACTTGTTAAATTTGCTACAGTTTCTTCTGTATATGGTCTGGCAGGCATTCCATTTGCAGGGTCTCCAGCAAAACCTGTTGAACCTTCAATCATGTCGTTTATAAGCTTTCCATTCCATTCATCCCATCCATTACCTTTAGCAATGTTTTCCATTACATATTCAACCATTCCAGCAGAATTGTTAGGTGGGTGGAGTATGATATTAGAAGGGTCTGATAAACCGTCTGTATCTCGTCTTCTATACTTTTTTGGCTCATATACGTTATAAACACGTTCATTTTGTGTTTCTAGCCATTCTTTACGAATAACATTAAATACTTCATTTTTAATAACGCTATCAACTGCTTCTCTTAGATAAACTTCTAATTGAGCAGGGGAGTTAAATGTTGTCATTTATTATCACTTCTTTGAGTTAAGTGTTTTTTGAAAATCTTGTCTACGTTTTTCTAATTCTTCTGATTGTGCAGTCATTATTTCTAATGCAGCATTAGTTCTACCTAAATGCTTTCCAATCATTTCATTTAGCTTCATTAATTCTTCGAATAAGAATACATCATCAACGATTTCTTGTAAGATACCTGTTTCAAGTAAAGCGTTGTAGTAAGGTACTAAACTTTTAACTTTCTTAATGCGCTTCATTTGTTCACCATAATGAGTGAACTTTTTAACAGCTAAGAAATAGTAAAACATTACTAAATTAAAATCATTTTCTAAAACTGTATCCATAAACTTCTTATCTGTTTTATCTTCAGAGTTAGAGTAGTTATAAAATTCTTCAGTGATTTCATTAATCTTTGTAGCAGAGAAATAAGGGTAATACTCAATTAATTCTCCATTAGCTAATGTATGTTGTTCAATTTCTTCATACTTATCGGCGAGCTTTAAAATACCATCTAGTTGTGATAAATTTTTAGTTTCTTCTTTGCTCATAATATAAAATTCTCCTTTTACTCTTAAATTCTTCTAAATTTATACAAATAAAAAATAGGGAGCCTAAGCCCCCTAAAATTTATCCAGTTAAAGTGTTAACTTTATTCTCCAGTTTCATCAGGAGCTACAGGTGTTTCACTGTTTCCCTCATCGACTGGTTCCTCTGGAGCTTCTGGAACAGTCGGTTCTACTTTCCCTCAACATGAGGAGAAGTAAACCAGTTACCAATTTCTTTAGTTTTAGCATCTGCTGTACAACGTAAAGTCATTTCTGGAGCTAATGCAGAACCAGCTTCTAAACCTAATTCGAATTCAGAAGAAGGAGTTACGTTATGGAAGATTGCGAACAAGTCTTCAACGATTTGCTCAGTTTCAGCTTCGTAGATTACAGTGCTTAATTGTGCTTTGTATTTCTCTGCGAAACGGTCAGCACGGATAGCGATAGATTTACCAGTACGTTCTACTTCATAAGTAACCATACCTTCTTTACCAACTTGGTCAGTAATATCTTCAACTGTAGCAGAGCCAGCAGTGAATGTAACTTTATGGTTTTCACCTTTAGAGTCAACTAATACACCTTCACCAGCATAACTTGAATCTTTAACTTCAATTTTACCGCCTTCACCGATGTCAACCGTTTCAACGTTTTCAACAACTAAAGTTTTACCATTCTCAACTTTAACACCTTGAGAAGCAGCTAACCATTGTGGATTAAAGATAGCATCTTTGATTTGGATTTCGATTTCTTTATCAGATTTGATAGTATATAAAGAACGGTTACCAATACCACCCTTAATTACTTCTTCCTCAACAGATTGAGAAATACTTGTAGATTGAGTAGTACCTGAAGCGATTTTAAAACTGTCACTCTTACGAGTTAATAATACGTCAGCAGTATCTTGGATATAGTACATAGACTAAATTCCTCCTATAATTTTTATATTTTATTTTTTAAGACTTTTGTTGCAAACCAGTATTTTTAGCAAACTGATTGTATGTCATGCGGTCATCTTTTTCGTTTTCAGAGTCAATATTCTCTGCCCAGTTAATTTGTTCAACATCACCAGAAACAGTTTGAAATAGGGTCGCAGTCTTATGATTTATAAAGTAAGCAATTCTTTGGAAAGTATGTTGAAGTTGAAAAGCATTCCAATTAGAAATTTCTTTGTAATCTATACCTGTGTAAGCTACACATGATGTAATCATTGTTACAAGACTAGGAGATTTACTATCCCCAGTAAATAATTTATCTTTCTTATCTCGACTTCTTTGTAGCTGAGGGTTAAGAAAACCTGATACTTCAGTTTGATTATGTAATGCTAAAAGAATCTCCCTTATTTCATCAAACTCTTCATTAGTTAAATTATTTATGTATTCAAAAATTACTCTGATTACATGTTTTTCATAATCTTGCTCATCTTTAAACTCTTCATTGCCTTCCTCATATCTCATATAAAAGAATTTTGTTTCTCTAAGTAATACTGCGTAATGAACTAAGAATTCATTAAAGTATTCCATCATTAATTCTTTTAACGGGACTTTGTTTAATTCTTTGAGCATTTCAAATGTCTCACTATCAGACTTTTCACTTGCCTCTTGCTCTGCCTGACCAAGTAAGGCTAGTAATTTTTTCTTACTGTAAGAAATTGCAGCTAGTGATGAAACATTTTGCATATACTCTAGTATGGTTAGTGGTTTAAACTCTCCATAATCGGTAACAATGGGCAGGTCAAGTATGACTCTATCTTCAATCTCATGCCTTTCCATTTAATCACCTCTTCTTATCTGTGATAGAATATTTTTGTTCAAAGGATAGGTATTCTTTAGGAGCTTCTCGTGGGAAAGAAGGGGCAGAATCAGTTTTACCAATTCCTCCAATACGCTGTCCAACGAACAAAGTGTCTAATCTATCACAAATTTCACTAATTCTATCATCAAATGAAAAATCATTATGTGATAGGATATGGAATATTATTTCTCGTTTAACAAGTGTATGATTATTAAATACATTTGCGGTTTTACCATAATATACAAAAATAACTGACATCTTTTCATCTTGAATTTCATCATATTTTTGAGACTTCCTAATATGTTTATCAACAATTAAGTCTTGAGTTTCCTCGTCCATCTCAGTAATATTTGGTAATTCATCTGAAAGTGAATCTACAGTATCACCATTTTTATCTAATGGATTATAATAAAGTAATCTCATAAGATGCTCGTCATTACGAATAACATTGATGTATTTTTGTAGTATGTTGGCACGACCAGAAACTTTATATTTAAGCTTCATCAGTTCCAACCACCCTTTGAGCAGATAATGTTAGATAACCTGAATCTTTAAACACGTTATCTAATTGAATATCAGAAATTTTATATTTTGTTTTAAATAATTCAAACTCATAGTTAATTTTTATTTTCTCTAAATAAATAGGTTTATATTGCATATACATAACTACACGTCCTTCAGGAAGAGGTAGCACAGCATTATCAGCAATAGAATAACCTTTTGAATCTACAACAATAGGAACTGTCTCAGTTTCAACTACATTCTTATATGTGTAACCATTAGCAGTTGTAACTTTAACTCTCTCAGTTTTAATTGGTACTAAGAAGTCCTCGTTGCAAAACTTTCCATGGAAGTTAGGGTAAACATCATCATCATTGTGTCTCATAATTAGATAGATATAATCTTTATATTGTATGTAGGAGCCAACTTTAGCTTTGTCATAATCAGGAGGGAATAGGAATTGTCTATCAAAGAAGTCTCTGCTAGAAATACTTACTATTGCTCTGTCTTGTGCATCATCAACAATTACATCTTTAACTGTAGGTGAGTTAATAAAACTTTGGTGAGCACCAACTTTAGAGTTGTTTATAACGAACTCTCCTAGATTACTTCCTTGTGAGGATAATATTTTTTTATATTTATCAAAATAATTCATTATTCACACCATCTTATTTCTTTGTCTATTAATGAAAGTAAAGTGAATACAATTGTTCGAACTCTTTCAATACCATCTTTACTATGTAATTCTGACACTGTGTAGTCCTCGTGGAAGGCATAAAGGTTACTCATGACCTTCACATACCAAGAAGTAGAATCCTCGTTAAACAACTCCTCATGAGTTCTAGGGAAGCCCTTAAGTTCATGAATAATTCCACTAATATAACTATCTATATGTGTATTCTTTTCTTCGCATAAAGGCAATATTTTAAATATGCTACTCTTTATGTCTTGTAGATGATTGATGTATAATTGTTTACTTCCCATACTTTAGTCTCGCTTTTTTAATAGCTTCTGAGTGACTATAAGCATTCATCTTTGTATCTACACTTGATTGAAACTGTGACTTAAGTTGTCGAAGTTCTTTCACAAGGTTAGTAGGTGAGTACTGTTTGTAGTCCTTAGAGTTTAGTGAAGATTTTAATAAATCCTCTGAGAAAATAAATTTATCTAGGTAATTAACCACCATGAGTCTTGCTAAAATTTCTTGTTCTTCAACATTTAAATCTTCTATGAAACAATTTGAATAATCATCATATTCTTTTTTACTTTCATCAAGTGTTGTAAAGTCAGATAAAGCAATTATTAAACGAGTTTTTAAATCTGATTCCAATACTTCTTTTTCTAATTTAAGGTAAGAGAAATCAGTTAGTTTAGATAAAAATTTGTCATAAATTAAAGTAAAATCTGTCAAGAGATTTTGCCTCCCTTAACTTTAGTTTGTATGTAATAATGAATGAACTGAATCTACATTTAAAGCTTTTTCAAATGCTTTAATTAAATGAATATCATTAATTAAACCATTTTCATATCTATCTCTTAAAACTGAGTGAACAGTATCTTTAGTTGATTGAGTTAAGTTAGGAATAATTTCTAATACTTCATGTGGTTGTGATTCAAATAAAATGTCAATTTTATCTTCTAATAAGATGTTTGCCATTTCTTTTTCAAGACCAAGATATTTAATTACATCTTCATCTTCAATATAAAGCCATCCTTTTTTAAATACATTTCTATCAGTGTTTTTCAATATCATTAATTCTTCAACTGTCATGTAGTCAGCATCCATAAACGCATCTAATTCAATATAACCGTTACCTTTACGTGCACTATACATTACAGAAGCAGTTGTAGCATTATATACTAAAACCTCAGTATCTTTATCAACCACTGGTTTCTTTGGAGCAGCCTTTTTAGCAGGTGCTTTTTTTGCAGTAGTTTTAGGTGCTACCTTCTTTTCAGTTGTTTCTTCATTACTTTTTTTAGTTCCTCTTGTTACAGCCATTTATATATTCTCCTTTTACTCTAAAAATAAATAAGGTTAAGTCTCATGGGAGACCTAACCTAAATAAATTATGATAATTCAACTACTCCAAATTTAGATGCTGTAATTACAGACACCCCAACTTGAGTAATAACATCGTGTTGCATTTGGAAGTCTTGACGGTAGCCTTCAGAACCGTTTGCTTCACGTACGAAAGTTTCACCAAGTGCAACTTTAACTAATTTTTCGAAAGCAGGTAACACTAAGATTTGGTCGTCAGACAAAGCGAACTCATCTGAATTGTTTTTGTGGAATTGTGGTAATTGGAATACTTGGTATCCATCAACAATACCGAAGTAACCTTGAGAGTTACGAGTTCCAGCTTCAGCATCAGAATAGAATTCAGGTTTTAATTTACGAAGAGCAGCTTTTGTACCAACTAACATAGCAGCACCGTTTGCAGCTTCAACATGGTCAGCAACGCCTAAAGCTTTTTCACGAACAACATCTAAACCACTTGATGAAGCAACAGCAGCTTTATATACGCCAGTTAAACCTTTGATAGAAGCTGAGAACGCTTCAGCGATACGCTTGTAGATGTCATTAACGATTGAATCAGCAGCACGTTGGATGAATGTAGGCCAGTCTGTACGCCCAGCCATGAATAAGATTAATTCTTCGTAAGTACCAACACTGATAACGCCCATTTCGATTTCGAAGTCATCTGCATCTAAACGATGACGAGTAACGTTTCCGTTACCTAATGAGATAGTGTTTACAGGGAATAACTCTCTATCAGATACGTGGAATTTTTGTTTATCGCCTAAAGCGATGTTTTTGAATTCAGCGAATTGACCGAATACTTCTTTAGTTTTATCATTAACGATAGGTGTAATAGTTTCTTCAATGAATGCGAATAATTCATTTTTGTGCTCACGATAAGCTTGATGAGTTAACGTATCAGCACCGAATCTTTCTCTCATAGCTTGACGAATTACTTCAGAACCGTCTTTAGCAGAATAGTTTTGAACTTGACCTTGAGCTACATCAGCAGCAAGAGCAAGGATTTCTTTATTTAATAAAGTCATTATTTAAAATCCTCCAGTTGTTTTATATTTTATCTTTATTACTTAATTTTGATAATTTGGTAAGCAGGAGCTCTCTTAATACCGATAGTACGTACTAAGTCAACTTTGTAAGCACCGTCTGCATTTTTAACGAATTTACCGTCAGCTACGCCTACGATATCACCAGCTACTAAACCAGCTTCATGTAATTTTTGTTCAACAGTTACAGTATCACCTTTTTCTAATTGGTGAGCACGCATATTTGAACCAGCTTTGTTAGTGTAGTCATATGATTTCTTGTCTTCACCAAAGTTTAATTCAACAGTAGATACTAAGTAGTGGTTATCGTCTGTAGCAGGAGCTGCTTGACGTAAACGACCTTCACCTTCCACTAAGTCTCCAGCGCCAACTAAAGAACCGTTTTCGTATTCTTTATCAGCTTTAATAGATTCAACACGAGCATTGAATACAGCAGTTAATTCAAGTTTAGCCATTATATATTTCCTCCGTCTATTTTATATTTTATTTTTCAAGATATCTGTCGAATAAGTCACCATATTTACTTACAGGCTTTTCTGTTTTTTCAACATCAACAGCAGTAAATATAGGAGCAGCTTCTTCTTTAATATCTTCATTTTTAGTTTGATTTGTTGCAGTGTAATTATTTAAAGATTTCATACCGATGATAGAGAAGATTTGAGTTTTTAAATCTTCAAGTGAAGTATCAGCGACCTTTTCTTTTAATGAATTAATTTCTTCAACTGATAAATGAGCATCATATTGAGTGAATAAAGCATCAGCTTTTTCTTTGTGGTTACTTGCTTTTAAAGCGAATAACTCTTGCTCAATTTTAGCTTTATCAGCTAACAATTCTTCAATATCTTTAGCTGTGAACAACTTGTCCAATACTAAAATTTCATCTTTAGGGTTAGGAGCAGTCGCAGCTTCTTCTCTAGCTTGAGTACGTACTTTAGCTAAGTCTTCATCACTTTCACGAATTACAGTTCCAGCATTTTCTTCAGCAGAAACAAGTGGCTGTTCTTCCTTAGGTGCTTCTTCTTTAGAATCATTATCTTCTTCTTTATTACCTTCATCTACTGGAGTTTCAGGTTCTTGCTCTCCACCAGTTTCAGGCTCTTTTTCAGGTGTTTCAGGAGTATCAATATTTTCTTCTCCTTCAAACGTTACTTTTTCTTTATTATCTTCCAAGGGTGTTCCTCCTTCTTCATTGTTAAATGAATATGTATTATATAAATCTAATTTGTTCTGAATATATTCTTGAGCTTCAGCGCTAAATATCATTTCAACCGTGCTGTTTGCCATAGCAGGGGTTTCATCTTTACCTAATAAGCAAGCACCATTAAATTTAAAGTCTGTGAACTCAAAATTGCCATCAGAGAAGTTGCCAGAGTAATTTCTATCTAACTCCATAGATTGTCCAGTTATACCAGCTTTGTTTACAATAATATCTACAGCTTCATCCCACTTGTTCCAAAGCAATCCTTCACAAGTTAAGAATTCACGTTCAATACCATCATCACAAAGTCTAGTTTCAAACTGAGCCTTATTATCAGCAGGGATAACACCATAAGGAATAGTAGTGTTAACAAGTTTCACTTCTCCATCTTCAGAAACTTTTACATCAATTCCATGTCCACTAAAGTCTTCTTCACCATTCTCTTTAAATAAAGTACTACCAACAATTGGGGTATTAGCTAGAGAGGGGATAGCTTTTTCAACTACAGACTTATTGAATATGGAACCGTTTAAGTTTTTACCCATGTGCATCAACCATATTTTAACTTTTGTAAATCTGACATCTTTATCAGCTGAAAATTCTTTTAATGGTTGTGTCATCATAGGTACAACATTATTAACGTAATTAATCACTTTTATTTTTCACCACCTTTAAGAGCGTTTGAATCAGAATCTCTATTCTTTTGTCCGCTGTCAGATAATTCTTCAGAAGATTTAGTTGGTCTACCACCTTTATCGCTAGTAGCTTTAGCTGTAGTAGAAGATGTTACATTCGTTTTATTATCTTTAGAAGTTTTAGCTTCTTCAGCGTTATTTAATCCGCCAGTGTGTGAACTAGCCAATGGAATCATTTCCATATCCAAGTCTAATATTGAGTTCTCTAATTCTAATGTCTTAGTTAAAGTGTGGTAATCAAGCCCATGTATAGCAGCTATTCTGCCACGAACAGGGAAGCCAAAGGAGCCAGATTTCGTAAGTTGTTCCAGATATTTATCTTCGCTTAAACCTGTAAGTTCAAGTAAAGAAATACTCCATTGATTCTTTTTAGTAATATCTTTAGAGAATCTAATTTTACGATTTAACCAACGCTCAACTTGTTTGTAAAAATCAATGATTAATAATTCATCTTTTCTAGTAGAATAAGTTAAACCACCAGTGGAGTTCTTATCATTGTTAAATAAGAATGATGATACACCAGAAGAGTTATATACATCTCTTAGAGCCTCTAAAACTCTATCATTATTATCATTGTTTTCTAATTTGATTGGGTTAATTTCCATAGGAGATACAATAGCACCAATTTCATCTGGTAAACTATCTCCAACCATTTCATGGAAGTACATCATTGTTTCAGGTTTAATAGAGAAGTTGTCTGGTTGATAATCACTCTTATCATTATCAAACATAGGCACTTTCTGATGTAAAAGCATGTAGTTGTTAATTTTAGCTCCAGCTTTTTTAAGTTTCTTATAATCGTTTAATTCCATTAAACCTTCAAACATTATTGCAAATGGAGGTATAATGTTTAAGTTATCTTCATTAAACTTAAAGCAAACCGATTTAGTAAATGTCGGCTGAAACCAAGCATCAACTTTATTATTTTTATATAATTTATAACCTTCAATAAATTCTTGTGGATAAGTATCAATTAACCCAGCTTTACCATCAAAGAATGCTAAGTTGAATTGGAATATATACATTCCATCTGACATACCAGTTATTCTGCAATAGTCTGGGTCTAGCTTAAGTAAGAAGTAGTTGTTAGCATCTTCAACTTCATAACCAAAGAAAGCATCTTCGATTATGCAAGTTTTAATGACTTTTTTAAGCTCATGAGCTAAATTCATTTTCTTTAACTGTAGTGATATTGTGCTTAAGTCTTTCTTTACAGCTGACTTATTCATCTTTTCAGAAGTAGAGAAGTTTGGTTCAATAACATATTTGAACTTAGCCATATTTATAAAATAGTTAAGTAGTGACTTATATTCACCAGATTTTTCATATAAAGCTCTAGATAAATTTCTTAAGTTTACAACTGAATTCTTAGGGTTCTCTAACCAACCAGCAACTCTGCTAGAATCAATCGAATCTAAAGCTGTAGTAGAGGTGTTATATATAGAAGATTGTAGATTTCTATAATTAATAGGTATTACACGATTGCTTGATTGTTGCTTAATAAATTCTGAAAAGAACTGAGTATTTAACTCACCTTTATCAAGTGTTTTATCATTTTCCAAGTTTTATTTTCACCCCTTTATAAGATTGATTTTGGTTTTTTAACTGCAAAGAATTTAGTAAAATCTGTGTTTCTATTAGCGTTTGCTAAATCTCTTTCTAACTCAGTAGCAAAGTAATTACCATATGAAACAGAAGAATACCTATCCTTACGTGCTGTTCCTGTGGTAGTTAATTTAAATGCTCCAGTATCCATTAAAACTGTTTCGAGGTTCATTACTTCATTAATAAATAATTCAGTTTGAACGTATGGATGATTTAATTTAACTTTGTCATAGTCAGAAAGCTCATCATATTTTAATTTTTTAATTGATTGTAAATAATCTTTACCCATCATTTCAGGCACTAATAATCTAAACATTCCTAGTTTTAAACTATCCGCCATTCTATTTGCTATTTGCATGTTTAATTCTTGTGTTGCACTGATAGCATATATAACTTTTGGTGCGTTGGGATATTTACTTACAATATCATCTCTATTCATTACACCTAAAGGGTCGTATTCATCTCCACGTGCCATATCATGTAGTGGCATCATTAGGTTGTCTAAGACACCAGTACCAACATTCTTGGTATCCAATACAATATAATCGCATTGAAAGTCTTTGAATAACTGTCTTATTCTTATAGCTTGTGTTTGATAATCTGTACCTTCCATATCCTCCAAGTATCCTAATTGTCGTTCATATCTAAGACCTTTCGGTTTTAAACATATAAGACTGAATACAGAAGCATCATTTGCGTTACCAGCCATACGGGCAACATCGACTGAAAGTATTCTTTTTTCTTTAGGAGTTTTGATAGGGTTTGTTAAGTTGTTTTGAAGCGCATTAACTAAGTTTGTGTCTTTAGGATAAAAGGCTTGTTTTATTTTCCTATTCATATCTAAATCTGAGAATTTGAAGAAGGCATCTTCAGTTTCTCCCCACCATTCAGCTTCCATCTCAATAGCCCATTTCATTTCACTGAAACCAGAGGCTTGAGCTTCTTCTTTCATACCTTCGTAATCAAAGATATCTTCTTGTACACCAAGTTGATAAGGTAGGTGACATACGAAATAGTGAGCGCCTTTTAACATTTGTACTGTATATGACCTCATAGTGTCATATGCCCAGTGTGTTTTCATTCCAGCAGAAGATAAATACATCTGCATGTTACGTTCTTTTAAATCTTTTCTATTAGCGTATTCTGGTTTGTCTAAGAACTTTGGGTGTCTTGGGGAAGTTAACATTTTTTTGAATACTGTATCTATAATATCTTTCTCAACTAAGATAAACTCATCGACCAATAGTAAATTACCACGAGCACCACGAGCACTATCACTAGCTGCCATTACACGTATAAAACTTCCGTTCCTAAAATCTATCCTTGGGTCTTGAGCACCAGTATTAATAAATTCAATTTCTCTTTGTAGGAAAGGGGATAAAGGTCTTAAGTCTTCTTTAACTTTCCTGAGGACACTTATACCTTGTGAAATAACCTTTGAGGTTACTATTATTTTTGTTTCTGGATACAATATACATCGAACACACACATATATTGCTGACAAGAAGGATTTACCAAGGCCACGACTTGCAATGAACATAAAGAAATGATTATTCATCATAGCCCATAGCAAAATAACTTGGAATCGTTTTAATTTAACTCCAAAGAAATCTTCTACGAATCTATGTGGGTTAGCTCTATAGAATGATGTCCATAGACCTACACCTTGCATAAATGCTTCATCTCTTGATTGTTCTTTCCTATGATTACGTCTAAGTTTGAATAAGTTTATTTGGTTATTATAATTACTTTTATGATTCTCTTGAGAAATAGCCATTATAATTCGTCTTCTTCTGATTTACTCATAGCATCATCTAACAAGTCTTCACGAGAAATACTGTATTCACTCTTAGTATCTTCGTATTCTTCAGCATAAGGATTTTCTTTACCAAATATCTTCAACATAGGAGAGAAGAACCATGTTCTAAACTGTTTAGCTATTCCATCAACATCTTTAAATTCAGGTAGTGGCTCTGGAATAGGGTGTTCGTTTTCAAACTTTTTAATTAATGTTCCCATTGTTTCTTTACTATTATCTAGTGCAGCTTTCTCTTGAGAAGGGGCTATACCAGCAGTTTTCATTAAGTCTTGTACTAATTTAGTTTCATCCTTAGTATTTACACCTTGAATTCTTTTCTTACGAATGTCTAATTCAAGTTGACATATTTGAGCAACTAATCCTTTGAAAGCAGGGGAATCAATATCGTACATGTTATTGTATTCTTCATATCTAGCCATAAGGTAGATATAATCATCTTCTTTGTAATCACCTTGACCCCAGAATAATTGACATTCTCTTAGTTCTTCTGGTGTAAGTTGATTTATAGTATCTTCGTTTAAACTAATAGTAGAAGCACTAAAGAAAGTTTCTGAATCAATAAACTCACCTTTCATTCTTTTACTATTAGCCAAATTTAAATATTTAATGTAATCCCCATCCAAATCTTTAAATTCTTCAGCTTTAAATGGTTTGTTGATTGCCATTAAAATTCTAATAAACGCTTTATAACCTGATATTTCATCTTTAACTAACTTTTCACAGCAATCTTTACATATACTGTAGAATCCATCAGGATACATTGGGTCGTTTGCATTAATATTGTAAAAGTTACCTGTTGGTTGGAGGTTTCTATTACAGCAAATGCAATTTTTCTTTTGTGTAACTCTGCGAGTTGCCATAATAATTTATCACCATTTTCGTATTGTATTTTTGTTCGGTAGACGAAGGAAGGAGAGAGGTGTGAGGGAAACCTTCGTCTAACCAACAAAAAAACCGACTCTGATTAGTCGGTTAAATATGAAAGGGAAGTTGTCATGGAATAGGAAAAGAAAGTCTGAGTGTTAAACACTCAAAACTGCATTACAGTAGGATGATGACTATAACACAGTTTTCAGTATTCAAATAACTTTTTATATTTTATTCTTGAAAACTATAGATTATTTTGATAAAGTAATGTATAGTAGGGAAGTAGACAAGTTTTATAGATGGTGGCTAACTTCTTAGGAAGGAGTGATGCCTATGAAGACAATAAAAAATGCCACTCCAGAAAGGAGTAGCAAATGTCTGATTATGAAATACTAAACTTAGTATTCATGATTGTTGGAATTGCTTTGATTAGCAATAACAACTCAAGAAAATAATCATCTATTAACTTTGACAGGTTAGATGATTGCATGATAACATGTTTCATCTTAATAGTCGCCGTCTTTGAAACGGGTCTATAAAGGGAGTAGGGTGTTAGAGCACCTTGCTCTCTTTTCATTTATAACTATATCAAAACGATTGTAATTTGTAAAGTAAAGAGTCGACCGTCGCAACAGTCAACCTCAAGTACACTCCGCAGATATGTACCGCAATTTTATAATTTAAAAGTCAGGGCAGCAGGATTTGAACCTGCGACCTCTCGTGTCCAAGACGAGTACTCTAACCAAACTGAGCTACACCCTGTTAAAATGGCTTGTGATGGATTTGCACCACCGAACCCGAAGGAGCGGATTTACAGTCCGCCGTGTTTGTCTTATCTTCACTAACAAGCCTTAATAATAAACATTTTCGTTCAAGTATTATAAATACTCTAGTCATTTTGAGGAGAATGTTTTAACCCTTTCATAAACTACTTTCTACACTGCATAATGACACAGCCTAGAACATCAACATTTTACAAGAACTCTAGGAACTTGTATAAATAAGCTGAGATAACAGGGCTCGAACCTGTAACTTTCGCATTAACAGTGCGACACTCTACCATTGAGTTATATCTCATTAATAATAATATGTCATCTTATAACCAGTAACTTCAGATGACAAGGAAGTTTTCTTACAACTGGCTTATCAATACGTCTACCGATAAGGTTCATTACCCTTAGCATATCTGCTGTAGTAACCCAATAGGGCATATCGACTAGGTAATAGCGCTATTGCTTGATGCTTATTCTCATGGCAACCGACTATGAGTTTTCTATAGAGCACCCTGTCACATCTATAGGAGAATGCCAACATACAGTCAATTATGGGAGCTGCAACCCAAATAACTCAGCTCTACATCTTTCGATGAACAGCCTACAAACATATAGTTTATTTCGATTAGGTCAGATACTTCATGCTGCTTCGCTATGAAGTCCTCCTAAGAGTATTCTCACATTAATTAAACGCTCACTATGAGCATTAGATACTAGCTAAGTATCTGTTTAATCACGTCATTTCCTCAAATCAACACCCAAATACTTTTGGATATTG
Source organism: Mammaliicoccus sp. P-M59 (assembly GCF_022386135.1). Lineage (NCBI taxonomy): Bacteria > Bacillati > Bacillota > Bacilli > Caryophanales > Staphylococcaceae > Mammaliicoccus > Mammaliicoccus sp. P-M59. The sequence continues at coordinate 71,960 of NZ_JAJNJJ010000006.1, forward strand.
ATTTCAAGAATAAAGATTAGTCGTTTTCTCGTCCTCAATTTAAATAAATTAAGTAAGGGTGACAAACCCTAATGCAAGTCCTTCTTTATAATCAACCCCTTTCAGTTTGTCACACTGATTTATTAATAGGGTAGATAACTAATCTTTAAAAATACCAGTAACGCAAGCTCGAAGCAACTCGGTACTTACGTTACTTAATACTGTTTGTACACTTGGTACATCAGTTATTTCCACTCTGATTCACGTACTTAAAATTACGCTTAGATTTGTTAAAGACAATTAATCGAGTTGCCAGAGTGTTGAAACGGTCGTCACTCCGTTATGATACCTACACTCAACTCAGTGCTTACACTTAAGATAGCCTAAGATTTACAAATGTTTAGTTTATATGCATTTCAGCATTTGGCACGGTATCCTACCTTTTCCCTTCATTTGCTTAAGACAAATGCTATAACCTCACGATTATAGAGACTGTGTTTAAGCACACAGTTAAGCTATGCACTGATTATCTGGCTCATTGCACACAGCCTTTGTGAATCCCAAACCATAGGTAGAGGACAAATGAGTCTAGCTCACGAAGTCTAGAAGTCGGAATGGTTACCGAGAATAAATACTTCTGTATCAGAATATATCTGCCTTTAAAGGAACAGAAGCGTTGTCGTAGGTTTTTACTGGGAGTAAATCCCTTGTATAAAAGTTTGATGTGGACTAGCCACTATGTGTAAAAATCTAAATGCTATCCTAAACCTGTAACCAGATAGCTTCTCCATAATAATAGGTTTCCATAAACGGGAGGGTTTTTCGTACGTCAGGTCTTAATTATGTATGTGATAAAAGTGGGATTTTATATATATGTTAATTTAAGTTTACCAACTTAACTGTATGGTCAACTCCATAAGGTGAATACTCAAAAGTAATTAATTTTTGACCAGCTCTACCACCAAATCGACCGCTAATTGAATAGTTATCCCCACCAATAAGGCTTGGATTGACTATAACAGTAGTAATTCCGAAAGATTTTTCGAAGTTATGGTGAGTATGACCTAGAAAAATATATTTAGGTACATATCCAAGCATTTGAGTAAGTTTATCTGCTCCATTTACTTGACGGTCTACGTCTCCATGGGCGAATATTACTTGTTCTCCCATGATAGTAGCCTCAACAATCCCATCTCTATCTTCATGGAAAGATATATTAGGCACACCTTGTAGTCTTGCTTGTAAATGCCAAAGTATCATTTTCTCAAAGTTCTCTTCGTGTGAAGTAACCTCTGATTTGTTTGGAATCACGCGACCATGGTTACCAATAACACTATAATAATTTACATGTGGTGTTATTTCAGCAACTTTAATTACGAATTCAGCTATCTTCTCAGTAACTATGAAGAGTTGTTTAACTATATCTTCTTCAGCCGAAGTCCTGCTTGAAATATGAATTATACCAGCCACGAAATCTCCAAGAGCACCTAAGTGAACAGTATGATGATTATTATTTTTAATTTCTCGTAGAGTCTTATTTAAATAATAATCAATACGTTGCTTACAAATATCTACATTGAATTCATTAAATCTAGAATTAACAACAGTACCTAAATGCCAATCTGACATAAGTACGATTAATTCTTTATCGTCTTGTGGAGTTAGTTCGGTGTTCTGCTCATTAAAAGTTGGGTGGAATGGTAATGCTTGAATATTTTCAAATATTTCGTTTTTGATATGCTCGAAACGACCTGAGAAATCTAATAACTTTCTATATTCTCTTCTTTGGTCTTGAAGCATCTTGGTAATTGCACGATTTTTTTCATTCATCTTTAATTGTTCTCTAGCGAATTCCTCAGCAAACTCTTCTGGAAGTGTGGCTTGTTTCTTAGAGTTAATTAAAGGTTCCCATACGTTTTTTAAAACTTGATATTCTTTACGAAACTTTGACTCGTCATAATCAGTTTTGTTCTCAGCATTAAGTAAATCAGCGATATGTTGATTTGTTAACCCATAATCGTCCCTATTTTCGTAAAGTCTATATTGGTATTCTGCAAGAGTTTCATCAGCTTTACGTGTAATAGAGATGCTCATTATTGCTCACCTTGTTCCACTAATTCTGATTCCTCTTTAATAGTAATTGCTACCATTTTTCCGTCAAATACACCTAAAGATTCTGATAAAGAATGACGTATCTCTGAGTCTTTAGTAAACTCAGTGATACTATCATCATTTAAATCAATTAGGGCATTTTTAAAGCTAAGTGTTTTTGCTAATTTTGTCATAATTTATTCTCCTAATTACACCATATTTTATCTTTTAATATTATTTTGAAGTTTTTTCTTTTAATGCAGTTTTAAGTGGTTTATTAATTGCAACTTTAACCTGTGTATGTGCAGGTGAAGTCCATTCTTTTTCCACGCCACCAAGTTTAGATACACCAGATTTTTCTGGAACATCAACTAATTTAACTACGCCATAACCAATTGGGAATGAATCAAAACCATCTGTTTTTCCAGCTAAGATTAATTCTTCAACTGTTGCTGTTACTGCTTTAAAGATTGCATCTGCTTCTTTATTGCTTGAAACTTTAACGCCTTGGTCTTCTAATTGTACACGTAATTCCTTGATAACTTCTGCTTTTGCTAATTTTGCCATAATAAATTTTCTCCTTTTCGTCCTATAAAGGACTTCCTCGTTTTGTATTTGATTGACTATATATTAAAGTGTCTCTAAAAAAAGAGACGTGGAGTAGCACTCTAGCCAATCAAGGGGTGAACTCCACAAACTATTTAGTTTTATATTTTATTCTTGTAAGGAAAGAACAGGGAATCTCAACGATTGTTAACCTTCCTTCACTATACATTGTGAACGAAACCCGTTTTTTGCAAACAAGTCAACGGATTATAAAGACATACATTCTTTGCATGTGCTTCTAAGTCCAAATTTGCCAGTTTTATCAACTCTGAAATATCGAGAATCTACTGCTAATTTAATGTTTCCACATTTCTTACATGCTTTATATTTACCTTTTCGTCTATATGTCCATATCCAGTCTTCAAGCTGCTTTTCATATGTATTATGTAGTTTCGAAGGAATGTTTTTATTTATCCAATTCGATAAGGTTTGATGGCTAACATTTACATTAAGCATAAGTTCTAACTCTTCTTGGATATCTTTTAATTCTGTAATACCTGTTTCTAATATGTATTCAATAATTACTGCTTCTTCTTTAGCCCACTCAGTTTTCTGTAGCAGGTCTTCAAAATCTCTAAGTAATGCCCAATATGTAGTGCTTACTTTAGTATCATATTTCTTACACGCTTCGTTATAACCAAACAATAAAGCTATATATGTTTCAGTATCTCTAAGTGACAATCTATCCCAAGAATCGTGTGGAATTGTTTCATCAATGTTTATAGATGGTTGTACCGTAATTACTTTTCGAAGAATATCTAATGCAGTTCTCATTTCTGATTTTAAATAACTAATTTGTTTAGCTCTATCTGGCGTGAATGTTAAAGATTCTAAACTTTGTATTTCTGTCAAATATTGATTCATAGTTGAGTAAGCCATATCTTTATAGTTAATAGGTTCATGGTGATAATGTGGAACTTCATTAGGTTTAGAGGGTGAGAACCTTTCCCAGAATACTTCCATACTTTCATCAAATACACCTTGTTGCATTTGTCTATCAACTCTTGTGTAGTTAATTTTATTGTCTACTGCGTGAATACCATTTCCAGATTCCATCATTCCTTCAGTACTTAATGCTCTGAAATGTTTTGGTGGGGATAATGGTTTTTTAGTTTTACTATACGGTGTATCTTTAACTTCTTCTTTAAGTCTAGCTAATCTGATTTCTTCTTTTTCTTTACGCTTTTTCTTCTTAAGTAATTCTATACGCTGCATTTCTTTCTTTAATTCCTCGTGTTTTAAATCTTCTTGTTCATTATCAAATTTTGCGTAAACAATAAAGTCAGCAATCTTATCTAAAGTTTTAGTGAATCCACTTTCACCAGATAATGGTTTAGTAGTAGCTTTATTTTGCTCAACAATAAACTTCTTTGAACTGACAATATTAGTGGCAGCATCATTGTCAAATGCCTTACTAATTGCATCACATCTATCTTGTGCGTATTTCATTGAATAATCACAATTGGAAGTAAATGCTTTCCATACACTCATCGAATCATCACTTGAACTTTCTAACTCTACTAAATGAGTAGTTATACCATCAAAACGTTGGAACATCCATACGTCTTCATTAATTCTTTTTAATTTGTTAATAGTATCTTTAATATAAATTGCTTCTCCTATGCTCATTCCAAATAAATCATTTAAATCTTTCCCTAAATCATACTTATGTAAATCTTCTTTTCTAATATTCATATTTCCATTTCCTCTCAGTTGTTTATATGTATTCGCGCAAGCCTCTTGCTCGCTAATTACATTATATTTTATCTTTTATAGTTTGTCAACACCTTGACACATTATATTTTATCTTTTATAATGTTTAATATACCCCAGTGAGTAGGGGATTAAATAATGAAAAGGAATGATTTATGTAATGGAACAAAGAATTTATGAAGAGGAATTAGTAGTTACTAAAGAAGTGTATTATAGGGAAGGAAACATGTTTAAGGTATATGGGTTTAAATTTGCTAACGAAATAAATCCTATTATTAAAGTACATCCTACATATCAAAGTTTTACTATTGCAGGAACTAACGCTCCTCCGTTAGAAGAAGGAAGAAAGTACATAGTTAAATTTAAAGACAGTTATTCAGAACAACGTGGAGACGGATATGAGTTTGTTAGTGTAGTTACAGATGGTATTAAAGGTAAGGAAGGACAAGAAGACTTCATTAGAGCAGTTTTACCAGAAAAACAAGCACAAAGTATTTTAACAAAGTTCTATGGAGAACAAAATATAGTAGATAAGATACTTGCAGACGAGATTGATTTAACTGAAGTAAATGGTATTGCTGAAAAAACCTCTATTAATATCAAAGAGAAATTATATCAATTAGAAATATATGAAGAAGCAATTCGTGAACTATCTCCACTTGGAGTAGGGATTAAGAATATTAAAATCTTAACTGAACATTTTGGTTCTGCTGCCAGATTGGTAAAAGAAGTAAAAGATAATATATATACATTAACTAAAGTACACGGATTTGGTTTTAAAAGAGTAGACGTGTACGCATTACAAGAAGGTATGGAAAAGAACGACAGAAGAAGAATTCTAGCAGGTGCACATTATGTTATTGAGCAATTAGTTAGTTTTGGAGATACAAAAATTGATATCAATAGATTCGATGATGAAATGTGTAAGATACTTGATATTGAAGAAGTAGATGATGAATTATTCTCACAAATCTTATCTGATAAAGAGATTTACTATAAAGAAGGGTATATAAGCTTGAAGAAATACTATGAAGAAGAAGAAAAGATATTGTTCCACTTAAGAAGAATAAGAGATAACTTTGAATATGATTTACAAGAACAAAATATAGAAGAGATTATAGAAATTAATGAGTCTAAATTAGGCTTTAAGTTCAACGTTAAACAATTAGAAGCAATTGATAAAGGTTCTAAGAATGGTGTATTTATATTGGATGGGAAAGCTGGTAGTGGTAAGTCTGCAAGTCTATTAACACTTATTGAAGTTATTGATAAATCTCACGTTGCCTGTGCGTTATCAGGTAAAGCAAGTAATGTACTAGCTCAAAATGGATTAAACGCTGCAACTCTACATAGAACTTTAAAGTTTGACCCATCTGATGGGGGTTTTAAACATGATTATACTAATCCATTACCAGTAGATATTGTTGTTCTCGATGAAGCATCAATGGTTGATAATGGTTTACTACTTAATTTACTTTCAGCTGTACCTGATGGAGCTCAATTATTTATCGTAGGTGATAGTGGTCAGTTACCAGCAATTGGACGTGGAGCAGCATTTGATTACTTATTGGGTTCAACTGAGTTTGCTCATACTACACTTACTGAAGTACATAGACAAGCATTAGATTCAGGTACTTTAGAGATTGCTAATAAGATTAGAGATGGAAAACAGTTTAATGCTAACAATGATTATGGAAGATATACATATGGCAATAATAAAGATTTAATGTACTTTAGTTATCAAGACAAAGAAAACATATTGGGAGATTTATTAGCTATGGCTAGTAGATTTATAGAAAATCCTAAAGTTGATAATAATGATTTACAAGTTATAACTGGCATGAAAGAACGTGGAGATTTATCAGTGTACAATTTAAATATGCTACTACAACCATTATTTAATAAAGACAATATGAATAGTCCTGACATCTTATCTAATAAGAAATATACATTTAGAAAGAATGACAGAGTAATTCAACAAGGTAACAACTATAGAGCAAGAGTTATTGATAAAGAAACATTCAATAGCTTATCAATTGGATTAATTAAAACAGAGGACATTGAGCCTAAAGAAACACAAGTGTTTAATGGAACATTTGGCTATATTGTTGATTGCTCTCCAAATCTAGGGATGTTAGTTCAATTTGATGATACTGAAGGATTAGTATTCTTTGAGAAAACAAGTAAAGCAGATGAGACTGGTGTATTAGATTTAGGTTATGCAATCAGCTGTCATCGTTCGCAAGGTAGTGGATTTAAAACATTGTTCTTTGCATTATCATTCAACGAGTATATGTTATTAAGTAGACAGTTCTTATACACAGGCTTAACAAGAACAATAAACAACTGCTTATTGTTTGCAGAGAATAAAGCATTACATTACGCAATTAAGACAGATAAAGGTAAAACTAGAAAATGCTTCTTAGGGGAGTTATTAAAAAAATAAAGGAAGATAAAATATAATGGTAATCAACAGAAAGAATATATTAACAGACAATGATATTATTACTATGAGAAATTCAATCTTTAATAAAAATAGTGAGGGTCTAAAATATGACCCTTACATTAAAATTCCGAATTCATTTATGGAGAAAATTATAGATGAAGATATGTCTTCTAATTGGAAAGGACAAGTTATTTTAACTTATATAGGATGTATTATTGCATATGTTGAAGCTGTTAAGACATATAGAAAATTTCATATGTCAGTTGATGATATTATGAGTTTTATGGGAGTAAATGCTAATAATCAAAAAGTAAGAAAAGCATTTTCTAAAAATTCATGGATAACACAACATGAATATGTAAAGAATGTTAATATGTTACCACATTCTTATGAAGTGAACGATAATAGTGAATTTATATTTAAGACAACTAATGATATGACAAAAGATGAAGTTAATATGCATTTTGCTAATATGGATAATAGACAAGTAAGATGCATGGAGCCTTTAAGACATACACAAGGGGTAAAACGTAAAAGAGGAAGAGGATATCAAGTAATAGAAGTGCCATTATTACATCCTGATGCAACTAATTACATTACATTGAAGTATAGTACAATTTTAGATTTTATAGATGGTAAAACAACAGCAACAGATTTTTATTTATTATGTGTCTTAAAATATATTACAAAAGATGGTTTCTTAACAAGATTAAAACCATTTCAAACAAGTTATAAAAGACTTGGTACATTAAGTAAGTTAAGCACTAATACAGTCATGACTTCATTTCAATTGTTAATTCAACTTTATCCATCAGCAATTAAATATAATAGTTATATTCAATTAATCAAAGGTGAGTTTAAAACTAAAAGTGAATTAAGGGTCGTAGAATACTGCATATAATTTTATAAAAATCATCCAAATGAAATGCTCTGGAGTAAGCTATATCAGCTTTTTCAGCAATATGAAATAAAAAAATAGTAGCGTATTAAGATGCTTTATATGTAAAGGTTCAACATGCTTTCACCCATATCGCCTGCGGCAGCATAAGTATACAAAGAGAGAGTATTAATCCGCTACAAGTTTTTTTAAAATTTTCGAAATAAGAATCGGCTGTACTCGTTGGGGGAGTAAGTGTACAGGGTGATTGATTAAAAGTTATTTGGAATAACAATGGGAAGTATCGACCTGCATCAAGTGCACGTCTCAACTTCTATTCGTCACGTGTGCTAAAGCAACACGCAACTCATGTGGAAATTTTATGTAAGATTTATCTCATGTTCATATTCAGTAAATAGAGCTCGTATATGAGCAAGTAATGATTTTAGGATAAATTGGTCTAAGAAGATATTGAATGAGCTCCTGCGGGTGATTAGAGTGTTCAAATGAAGCGATAGAGTTTAAATGTGGATGAGAATGAAATGTGAGTTGAAATGGATACTAAGGATAGGTAAAAATATCACCACTTCAAAATCAGTCAAATTTACAGCCTATTTGCTCAAGTTTACTTTGGAAGATAAATAGGTATCGAAAATGATTAACGCTTCTCTACGGACTTATATTGAGCTAATCTGAAGCGATAGATAAATTATTCAGTTGTACATAAAAAAATTGATATAATAATTGACATAAAAGATAAAATATAATAATATTAGTATATAAATAAAAGGAGATTGATACATATGGCATCAGAAAGAAAAGAAATAACACTAAATATAGATTTACCGCATGAGTTTAGAATTGTGAGGTATGGAGATTCGGATACTCTTGAGTTAGAAAGTAAGGAATTTTTATATGACAAGAAGACTAGGCAGAAGTTGAAAACTAAATCATGGAAATTCTTAGGGTACTTCTCAAGTGTAGATGGAGCTATCAGAGGATACATTAAATTTGCTCCAGCTAAACGTATGGTGGGTAACAAGACTATTCAGGACTATAAACGTTTCCTGAGAGATATCGAGCAGACTGTAAATAAAATTGTTAAAGAATAAAATATGATGAGGTGTAGAGTTTATGGGATGGAAATTAAAGAACTACAACTTAGCAATACAAATGTGCTTTGAGGGGTTGATAGGTAACTCATTCTCATTGAAAGTGGGAGAGCAAACATTATTATATGTGCTAGATGACGTGCTTATAGACTGGAACAAAGAAGAGTTAGTGTTTACTTTTGATTTGTATAAAAAAGATGAGGACTTCGGATTATATTGGAAATGTAAAACAGGAGAAAGAGTATTATTCACATTATCACACTTCAAGAATTACATACTTGAGAAACATGATTTGAACCATGTAAGATACATAGAGATATTGCAAGAAGATATATATGAATACATAGCAACAGTAGTAAAAGAAAGATTTAAATTACATATATAAAAATAAAATACGAACTATGAATTAAGTCGTTATACTCTAGGGTATAATGACTTTTTTGTATGCAATTTTTTATCAATCATAAAAGTACCCCCCTCATCATAAAATGATAATTTTTTTTGAGAATAAAAATTATGGTGTGAAAAAATAATTAAGCGTAAATTTACGTCTTTTTATATACGTGTGTAGCAAACATAAGTGTTACCTGTAAAAAAGTTGAATGAAATATGGGTAAAATGAGTAGAATATACTGCAAGGAGAGGTGTGTATTTCCCACGAGAGATACTAGGAGAATATCATCATAATTTAGCATGGGAAAATTTCCGTACAGTTTTATGATGTGAAATTAAGCAAATTAAAACGAATAAGATTAAATACGAGTAAATAACGTAAAAAACGATTAAATTAAAATGTATCTCAGAGAGTAAATTTATGTTAGTAGCTGAATAGGATATTAGTACACTAGGAGAAAAATATTATGAGTGATTGTTAAAGTATGCTGTAAGTAGAGTTGAACAGACATGATTAAGAAATATGAATAGGAGAATGTGAGTGAGAGGACAGAGTGATAGTTGTGAGGTAAATATACGAGTGATACTAGGGAAAATGATGTAAAGGTTGATTTAGTATTATGAATAATATAGAGTGGGAAATAACGTACTTAAAATGGTGAATAGAGTGAGTTTAGGTATGTGAAAATGGAAGTGTAAAAAATGAGATTTGAGAAGCGGTAAGATTAGTAAGGTTAGAGTAGGTTGGAAAGGTAAAAATAGAATAGTGGTTAGAGAGTAAATTTATGTTATGTGATGAGTGGAAAAAGAGGAAAAGTGAAAAATGTAAATTTAGTGAGATAGATGAGTGAGGATGAGAAAATATATAGGTGGAAAAAATAATGTGTGTGAGGATGTGACAGTATAGGCGATTTTTGGAAGAAATTGACAATCAAAATCTGCAACTATCCCCCCTTACAAAAACTGGTAAACGCCGTATAATATCGGTTATGCTACCTTTACACTGAAAACCGAATAATAAGGCGTAATAATTGGGCAAATGTTCGTATTTTATTTTGGGTCTGAACATTGGTAATTACTGGTAAATTGAATAATGTAATATATAGATATGATTAAATTGATAGGGTACAAAAAAATTGTACCGGTATAATTTCAATAACAGGGGATAATTTCGTAACTGTTCATATTGTATATACACAATATACACACTTCACATATTCCCATTTATTACCATTCAATTTATCCATATTCTACCATTTGCCAACTTTATCCAATATCCACATATTACCAATGTACATTGTACACATCACACATTACCAATATAAACCAATTACCAACATTACCCAATTTACATATTATTTTTATCTAATATACCAACTATTACCATATTACATTATAGATATTATTCCAATCATTACCATTTAATATTGAAAATTATTAACATGTTATCCACAGAACAATAAAAGGGAATAAACAATAATCTCAAATATTTAAACTGGTAAATACTACCATTCAATAATTATATGAATAGGGAATATATACCAATTATATTTACTTACATATATTACCATTATATCTATATTGTTTTATTCCAATCATTACCATATTACATAATAATTTTATACAATCATGTATCATTCATTAATTATTATATGTGATTATGTTCAATCATATGTATATATATACTATACATATACATACTATATACATGTATTACGATATGGTAATATATTCCATTCATTTTGTATTACATTGTACTTAATTTTGTTTGTATCGGCGTTGCATACTTATACATCAAATATACACTATTTTGTATATCCATATATTACCAATAATATGTAAATAATGGATATACAAGATTTATACATGATTTTGCATATACATATATTACCAGTAGAATAGTGTAATATTATCCTTTAATGTTGTCAAATAAGATAAAATATAAAAATAGCACGTTCATACAGGCATTTTAAGGGGTCATACAGGCACGCTTTTAATTCTAGGTATATTACTATTCGGATACTTCTTATCGTTCAATCACGGCAATATTCACATTTTGCATACTTTATAGGCATTTTAAGACGTCATACAGGGCATATAGTAATTTACTTAATATTATTTACTATGTGACGTGATAGGGCGTTTATTTGGCTTGTATGTGCTTGTATGTGCTTGTGTGTGCTTGTATGTGCTTGTGTGTGCTGGTGTGTAATTGGCTTTGTCAGTGCTGGCATATGTTACAACTGTAATATTTTTGTAATGATTTTAGGCGGCTTTTTTCGTGTTTCTTCATATATATTAGTGTTACAGGAATGTTACAACTGTAACATAATTGTAATATTTAAATTGATAGATTTTACTTGTAATACACTATCAGAATGTTATAATAAGGTATAGCTTAATTAAGGGAACGAAAAACACACCGAACAAACGTTTGGAACAAAATTCCCTCAATAAAGATAAAATATAATGTTGTGTAGGGCATTATTTAACAAGTTCTATATTAGGGCTTGAAACGATTAGCAATCGTTATACTAAAGCGATAAAGTACCATTTGAAAAGTGTAACTGTGAAGTTGTCAGTTAGTAAAATGCGAAATTGACCGTTTGAACATTGAAATAGTGTGAAAGCTAGAACACACGCAAAATAAGAAAATTGTCTTTTTACCTTTTTAAATTCTAAAATGGCATAAAAACAGGCGGCTTTTTTAGTCACTGGGCTTTGTGCCATTCATAGAATTTAAAAAAAATAAAGGTGGTAATTTAATTATGACAAGTACAATTGAAAGCATTGAAAAAACAGTAAAAAACTATTTTAACAACATCAACAAGAAAATTGATAATAACGAAATAACAACTGATGAAGTTAAACAACAAATTAATGTTTCTTACATGTATAATAAATTATGTGAATACAATCAGACTGTAAAAACTTTACAATCTGAAGATGTATTTTTAAAATTGGCTATTATGGTTATAACGGAAGAAATTCCTAAAATAACTGAAAGATTAAACAAACCTAAAAAAGATGATTATACTTTAAATTTTTTAAATAAATACGTGCCAAAAAAGCACCATCAAGCGATTATTCAAGTTGATTATGACAAGCTAGACGGGTATTTTATTTACTTATCAGATGATTATATTTTCAGTACGACAGACGGGCATTATATGAACGGTTTAACACTGAATGAAATCAAAAAAGAATTTAAATATATAGTCAAAAAGTAGTTTTTAAGTTGCTAGAAAGCATGAAATAACTTTCGTGCTTTCAATGGAATTTAAAAATTAAATTAAAAAGGTGGAATTTTAAAATGACAAAAATTGACAAATTAGAACAGGCTATAAAAGAGGCTTACGGACAAGAAAGTGTTCTACTTGATTGTACAGACGATAAAGCAATAATTAAATATGTTCAAAATAATTACATTGAATATATTGTAATAAGTCATGACTATGTAAGTATGTTCAATGGTAGTTACTTTGCACCAATCGGGCAAACAGTCGAACAGGCAAGAAAACACGCATGGGACAAATACAAAAAAACAATTTAATAAATTGTAAAATTGCATAATAACAGGCAACTAAAAAAGTAGCTTGTTTATTATGCAATTCATAGAATTTATTAAAATTCTTAAAAAAGATAAAATATAAAAAAAGGTGGATAACAAAAATGACAAACAAACAACCAATTTTAAACGAAAAAGAAAGAAAAATTCTAATTGAGAAATTAGCGAACGCTAAACAATTAGAAAACAGTTTTTCAGTTGATAACATTACACAAAATGAATTACTTGAGCTTGAGTATTTTATGAATGTAAATATTTTAGACTTGATGACGTTATCAAAAGTAGAAAACGGCGTAAGAACAGTTAAATTTTCAAAGTGTAATAGATTTAACGTATTATTTGAAATTTAAAAGTTGCTAGTTGGCATATTTCAAAATGTGCCAATTATGGAATTTTTAAAAATATAAAAGGTGGTAAAACAAAATGACAAATAAAGAAATTACTTTCACAATGCAAGAATTAAAAGAAATCTACAACAAAGCGTTAGAACGCTTGAACAATGAAATGGTGCTAAATGATATAATGAAGTATGAATTAGCAACTAACACATTAGAAAGGCATCACGCAATATATAAGCGTCTTGAAATGCAATTAAAAGCATATACTCATGAATTAGATAACCCTAATCTTTCAACGCTTGAAATTGACCAAATAAGCGATAAAATGGACTTAATAGTTGATGAGCAATTCAATCTGATTGATGAGCTTATGAACGTTTAAAAATTGCAATGAGTAGCATATAACAGATTGATTTATATGCTACTACTGGAATTTTTAAAAATATAAAAGGTGGTAATACAAAATGACAAAAAAAATTAAATTAATTGATACTTCTTTCAACGGTAGAACAGAAATAATTTTAACGCCAAATGAAGTTATTGAACTCGCAAAAAGTTATGAAGAACTTTACGAAGAAACGGGCGAAAATATCGAAATTAAAGATTTAAGAAGTGCATTAGAAACTTTGACTGATAACTGGCATTATGAACTAATCGGTACAGTTTAAAAGTTGCTAGGCTACATAATAACAGAATTGTTTTTGTGTAGCTTATGGAATTTTTAAATTATAAAAAGGTGGTCATATCATGAAACTAAAAAACAAAAGCAATTACACACATAAAGAATTACAAGACGTTTTAACGCAAGTTAAAGCACATATACAAGTAACAGGCGATGAGTGGGCAAATGTTACGATTGTAAATTATCAAGAACAAGAAGATGACGAAAAAGAAAACGTGAAATATTTTGACGTGTTACGTTCATATGTAAATATTGAACGTGATACAACGTTGGAAGAATTAGAAAGACAGGTTTTCGAACGTGAAACAGTCATAAAAACTTACAAAACTAAAAAAGGACTGTTACAAGCGTTATTAAATGATAACGATATAACAGGTAGTTATTACAGGCTACACACAGTCATTTAAAAGTTGCTAGGTAGCATATAACAGAAATGTTTATATGCTACTTATGGAATTTTTAAAAATTAAAATTAAGGTGGTAATATCATGAAAATTTACAATGAAGATAACACAAGAATGATTGAAGTAATAGACGGACTAGAAAACGGGTACGCTATCGACCAAACTTTTAGAAATAATCATTATGAATTTTATAAAGAAAATGACAATCTTTTAATCAGAATTGACAGTGAAACAATAGGGCATATTGAGAAAACGCCATACGGGACTTATGAAGAATTGAGATTTGAAAATTGGAATAATGAAAAAGTTTTAACGGTGGAATGGTTAGACGAAATAGACGCTCACATTTTCAATTATGAAGTATAACAAAATTTGATAATTGTTAGGCTACACTATAACAGAAATGAAATAGTGTAGCTTGTAGATTTATCAAAAATTCAAAAGGTGGTTTTATAAATGAATACAACAATTAGAAAAATAAACGATAACAAAATTAAAGAAGTAACAACTTTCAATCGTGACAAAGAAATTTATCAAACAACTGAATTTTATTGGTTATTTGGACAATCTGAAATTGAAATCAATATTATGACAGTAAGCTATTTTGATAATTTTGATAATGAAATTTATAGCGAATACGGAATAAGCGAACATAAAGAAGTTGTAACAGATGAAGTTATCAATAGTTTAATTTCATCATTAAACTTTCAAGAAATTTATATCAAAAATCAAGATATGATATATCATAATCTCACTGATTTACAATTACCAAAAAATGTAAATGGTTTAAACCTTTACTATGAATTTTACAATATTGAAAGTGGCAAACATGAAACTTTTGTTATGTTTAATGATAAAGAAGATATAACACGCAAAATTGCTACTATATACGCTTATGACGGGACAACAAGCAATCGACAAGCTATTGTACAATATCAGACAAACAAAGGCGTACAGACTAAAGAATACGCCGATTTTAAAACACTTGATGATATTGTAACAATGTTTGTATCTGAATTATAAAATCTAATTAATACATTCAAAGAGTGGCATTATCAATATAGTGCTACTACTGAATATATTAATATTCATTATAAGACAATTACAGGCGTTTTAAGGGCATTTATAGGCTTTATAGTAGTTTATATACCTAAACGCATTACAGGGCTTTAAAAGGGCTATTTTAAGCTTATAAGCGAATTGTGATATATCCAATCATAGAACATATAAAGATACTGTAAATCATGCTTATCTTGTTTTTAACGGTGGATATATATAATCTGTTTACGATTGGTTATTACTGTATAACAGGCACTCAAAAATGCACCTAGAAATTTTTAAAAGATAAAATATAAATTTTATCTTGAAATGTATTTGTAATAATGTATAATGATTATTAAGCAATTCAAAAAATCAAAAGGTGGTAATTGATTATGACAATCGAACAATTAAAAAACTTAACAAATAGGGATATCATTCAAGATGAAAACAATAGTGTTTATGTAGTAGAAAAAAATAGTGGTAGCATGATTACATTTGTAGAACTTACAACGGGTATAAATAGAAAGTATTCACACAAACATTTAACAGAATACAAACATATCGGCAAACTATCAAGTGAATTGGCATTTGGTTACAGTTTTTAAGATAGATTGAACTTAAAATCTAATTTATTTCTGAAAGCGTAAAATGATTTCACTATAACAGGTACTAACAAATGCACCTAGTGAATTTCATTTTACAATTTGAAAAATAAATTATAAAAAGGTGGTAACTAAAATGAAAACATTAGAAAGATTACAACAAAAAGCTTTAAATGAATTAAGCGACAAACTCAAAGAATTAAACTTTAAACACAATCAGAAAGATTTATTATTTATCGTAATGCATAACTACAACAAAGAATTTACACATGTTACACCATTAAATCTATATCACTATATCAACGGTTTAAAGATTGATAGAAAGTATTTAAACAATCTTATGCACGAAATACAATGCTATAACATGTTGAAAGAAATCTAAACCATAACAGAAAGGATAATGAAAAATGAATAAAACAGAAATTTTATCAAAAGCATACCGTTACATTTTTACAATCGGACTTGTTGCAAGTTTTATATTACAACGTCTGATTTACGCATAAAACATAAAATATAAAATAAGGTGGTAATTAAAAATGACAAAAGAAATGACAATCAAACAAGCAACTGAAAGAATGGTCGACACTGAAATAAACGCAATTCCTCAAGTATTAATTGAAAAAGCATATTTTGAAAATGATAATTTTGAAAGTTTTCGAAATATCACACCATTATATGACGGGCAACAAGTAATTTATGACAATGAAGAATACACTGTTTTTAATTCAGACTATGAAGGTAATGCAATCTTAACGCATGACGGTGTGCAAATGATTGAAGTTAATCCGTTCGAAATTGACGAAATAGAAAACAGACCATTTTTACCAATGTGGTCAACAATGTGGCAAACTACAAGTTTTCTAACTTATTGGATAGAAAATAACATGGAATTAGTGGCAAGTTTAGGCTTTCAGATATACGAATGTGACGACCTAGACGGTTTAATATTAGGTATTGACGGTGCTGGATATGACTTCTATGAAATGCATTGGATACCGTTATATAATGCACAGGGCTTGAAGTGGCACAATAAAGAATAAAATATGATTTGTAAGTTTTGAGATTACTCAAAAATCAAATTTTGAGTAATCAACTAGATTTACAAAATATAAAAAATTATAAAGGTGGTAATTTATTATGAAATCAACAGTAATTGCATTAGCTTTATCATTAGGACTTAACGCAACGCCAATAGGACAAATTACAAACAATGTAGACAACACTTTATCGGAATTTGACGTTTTAAGCACTAACACAGAACAATTGTCTACTTTTGATATGTTAGCACCAACTTCATTTAAGAATAGTGATAAAACGCAATTAGAAATCGCTAAAGCATATGCACCTATGACTAAATACAAGTTTAAAGCTACAAACACAAATGAAATAACTAATGTAGAAGATGAAACAGACGTTATAGAAGTATCTACAGATGTTGAGATAGGCAAAGAATATACAGTCACTTTCAAAGGCGAACAATTATACTCAATCAAATAAAAAAATTGATATGTAACAGTCAACTAAAAGTTATACGGGGGTACTTGAATGGAAAATTTAAAATCAAAATTTCATGAAAAGAAAGACGATATAATTTTAACAAGTGGCATGTTTGGTTTAGGGATATTTATTGGCGTATGTTGGTTATTACAACAGGCAATTTATTATTAAAATATAACAAAGATAAAATATGAAAGGTAGAATAATACTATGATGAAAACAGAATTTAATTTATTTAAAACGAACGCCGAAAAGAATTATCTATATTTACCATTTAACACTAATAAAAAATTAGTAGAAATATTATTGAAACATGAGATTAAACAGGCACACTTGCCATTACTTGATATTCAGTTCACTAATCAACTTAACAGTACAAGTTTTATTAAGGTATACTATAACGACTTACTGATTGATAAAATACCTTATCAGTCTAAACGATTGGTAAATATGACTAATCAAGAATTTAAAAATCAAACTGTTCATAATTTCAATATTATAATTAAACAGTTGGTTAAGGGTGGATATTTAAAATGATGATACTAACTATTGAAATTGTACAATTGTATTTAAATGAATTTGAAATGCTAGAAACACATTTATTAAAACGTACACAAGTTAAAGATGAAAAGGATATACAAAAGAAACTGAAAGAGTATCTCAATCAGTATGATAGCTATGAGCCTTTAGATGAACAATATAAGAACAATGACGTTAAACAGGCATTTTTAGTTAAGAACGGTAACAAGTATATGCACATTGGTTACAGTGTGACAGGTTACGAAATATAAATATATAAAAGAAAGAAGTGTAATAACATGGATAGATTAGAAAAATTATATCAAGATGTATACAACAAAGTGGATAAAATGAATAATCAATTTTTAAAGTTGCAATCACATACAAAACACACGAAAGAATTATATTATACACACCTAGATTATCGTGAATTAGAAAAGTATATCGAAAATAACAATATTGATATCAGACGTAAATATAGTTTTTTAAATTACGAACTATCAATTTTAGAAAATGAAATAACAGATTTAAAAGTTAACGTATTATCACAGAAGATATGCTTAATTGAATACGAATATAGATACAATGATTTAAACATCTACAGTATGAAAAATGATGCCAACATCTTTGATACAATCGGTTTTAACGGAAATCCCAGTAACATTGAAATAATCTATAAAACTCCATTTAAACAGTTACAGGATAAATTGTTTGATAAAGATATTAATTTCACTTCTGATGAAATAAATTACTTAATACACGATATCGAATGCGAAATTGAAGATATGGAAAACACTTTGATTGAATATTATAGATATATAAGAAGTGTTAGGAAAGCGGACAGAATGATTGATGATATGTTAAAAAATCAAATATCAAGATTTGAAAGATACTATCAAGACTATCAAGAATTTCAAAAAAATAACTCACAAATTTAAAAGATAAAATATAAAAAGTACTTGTAATGTAAAGGTAATAATGCTATAATTATAAATGTAAGGTAGTTAAGTTTATAAGGTACATAAACAAATAACCACCTTAACATTATAGAAAAGGTGGTGTAAGTCATTGATATATTAGATTTAATAGAACGCTTAATAAATATATGTAAAACTATTTCTGACATAATGGTTAATCAAGTAACTATAATCGGCATAATAATAACAACATATATAAGTTACTCAACATATAAAAATAAGCGTTAAACTTAATAGCAAGGTTGCATACTCACAATATGTAACCTTTGCTATCTAGTATATCATATGACCTTAAGAATGAAAACTAAAACACTGGATATGATTAATTATAGTTTAATTATTTTGTTCCTATTATTAATTATCATTAATTTAATGACTACACAAAATATGACAACGATTATATCTTTATTCTTTTTTATGATTATAAACATATTAACTATACATTACAGGCACAAAAAATAATTATTAATAAAAGGTGGTTATCTTATGAATAAAGTAGACAAATACGAATACAAAAATCTGTATGAAATGAAAATCATTGAATATGAAACAGACAACAATAGCATATTCAAAACAGTTGAAGTAAGAAAGACAGGCAATGAGCGTTATCTAACTGATATACATGCAACTAGAGAATACAACAAGAATGATAGGGAAACAGTGTATATTGACTTTAAACTTGGAACAGTTGCTTATGGTAGCTTGAACGAAAAACAATGGAATGAGTACATTAATAACTTATCAGAAAGCAAAAAAGCGTTTGATTACTTTAAAAGTATCATAAATGAAACAACAGGCTATAAAGTAGTAGAAGAATAAAAACAACATTTTATAAAAAATAAATTATAATATAAAGGTGGTTATTAGATGAAAACAATCTATATTGTAAACAATGACAAGTTAAACGCTAATATCAAGAAAGTTAGAAAGATTACAAACAAATAAAATCAGAAAGTTGGTAGATATTATGACAAATAAAACAATCACAGTGAACACGTATACTAGTGAACTTGTAGACAATGATAAAGTGGACACATTAGAAATGACTTTGCCAATTGAGTGGGTAAAAAATAAGATTACTGATTGGGATAATATAGATAATTTTTTAGATAGTTATACTTACGATGATACAGTCGGTTGGCTACAACAGGCAATTAAAGATAAAGTTTTGCTAGGTTTAATAATGTAGCATGTTGCTAAAATTTAACTGTAAAAAAATTATTAATTAAACTAAATAGAACAAAGCGCCAACTAGAAAACATACAACATGACTAGTTTTGTTCTATTGATTAAATTAATAAAACTTTAAAGGTGGTAATTAATATGAATATGAAACAAGTAAATGAAGTATTAGAAAAGTTGAGTAAAGAAGTAATAAAGTTGAACAAAGAGTTAAATGAAAACATCACAATCTTTTATGAAGATAATGGTAGCTTTAACCATGTACTATTTATTATTAAAGAAGATGAAACAGAAGCAATTACTTCAACTTTTGATTTGTATTATAAACCTAGTTTTTATGTAAACTTATCAGAAGAATTGGGAATGGATAGCGATGATATTATAGAACGCATACAAGAAAATGACGATACTATGACGGTAGAAGATATCGAAAACTACTTTAACAATAATTATAAAGTGAAAGATTGGGCGTTCGAAACATGTTCAAGATATCATAATGATGATATAGAACATTTTAATCATATCGATTATGAAAATACTGATTTAGTTGTAGATGAAATCATTAAAGATATTAGAACGTATTTTGAAGAAAGAGAATAAAATAAGTATTTTAAATCACAAATTTTAAAGAATAAAATATAAAATAATAGTTGTTTTACTAAATAGAACATGCTATAATTGTATTAAGGAAATAAGTTACAGGCACATTACAAAAAGGTGGTATAAAGCATGTATAGTAAACCAATTGATAGTCTAATAAAATTAGTTGATAAATCTGAAATACCTAGCAATGAAAAGTTTACATTTTTAGAGTCTGATTTTGTGACTGACGTATTAGAAGAAGAACTCACAAGATATTTTAAAGTTAGTAGTGTAGAGATAGAACGAATAAGAGTAATGCGTTACGGTCAAATGTACGTTGATTATAAGTATTACAACACAGATATTCAAAATTACACATTTGGTACTTTAATGCTTGAATAATCAAGCATTAAAACATTCAATTGAAAATAAAATATAAAAGGTGGATTGCTTATGTTTGGTAGAAATGAGTTAATCTATATGATTGATAAACTCAATAAATATGATGAAAGCATGACGGAATATGTATTTTGTAAAATGAATACGCTAGATGAAAGGTTAAAGAATTATACACCAACTGAAATAATCAAGATGATTACAATAGGCTTTGAGATTACAGACGATTACTACAAGTTTGATGTTAACAATCAACTAATAAGCCTATCAGAATATGATTACAACAAGTTATTGAATGACGATAAAGATTACATTGTAAGTCGTTACTATGCAATGTTAGATAAACTGGATAATGAATAAAATATAAAATAATAAGGTGGTAGTTAAAATGATTAAATACAATATTGAAGTGTTAGATACTTTTGTAACAGAATGGAATGAAGTAAGTCAGGATTGGTCGGGTAATGAGTTTTCAAAAGGTGGTTTTCACTTAGGCGTAGCAAAATCAAATAGTATTGATGATATTTTAGAAGTCATAAATACAACGTTTGAAGTAAACAAAAGTGATTTATTTATAGATGAAGATAATAAACAAACATTGCAATTTTCAGTGGTAGAAGATAGAAACGCAATGCAAGATGATAACGGTCATTACTTAGTTGATTATGTTATAGGCGTTTATAAAATTGAAAGTGTAAATATTAATGTAGTAGATATTGTGGCTTAAATATAAAAAAAGGATAGATAGAAACACATTTAATTATGAAGATACACAAACAAAAATGTTTAATTGCTTAATTAATAAAGTAACTTATCAATTGTTTGAATATGAAATAGTGTTGGAAAAATTAAAATAAAATGGATATTTTAACAAAATAAAACAAATTATAAAAAGGTGGGCTATAAAATGAATGAAATTTTAAACTTTGAATTTTTAACAAATCAAGATAATAAACGATTGACGGAATTTATAAACAAATCACAAAAATTATGTTATGAAAAAGGTTTGTTGACTGAAAAAGAAATACAGTTTTCATGTGGTCAAGATTTTAAAGTGTATAAACAAGATAACAAGTATCACTTTGTTAAAAACGATGTTGATGATATTCAATCATGTGAGCATTTAATATTGGATAACTTTGATGATTTAACAACAGAAATATATATGACTTTAGACAACGCACTTGAAAGCATTGGATATTACATTGATTATGAAGATGATTGGAATAACATAGCATGAGTTTTGTTCTTGAAAGCGTGAAATGATAGATATATAACAGAAAACTAAAAATACACCTAGAAGAAAATCATTTCACAATTTGAAAAACAAAATATTAAAAATAAAAAGGTGGAATTAAAATGACTAAATTAAAAAATGAAGTAAATGCTAAACTATATTATGAATTAAAAAAGGAAATTTTTGAAGAAGAATACTATAATACTATTAGTGGAGATTGGGCTATTAACAATGAAACTTTAGAAGAACAAATGTTTAATGAACTATCTGAAAAAGGACAACAACTGTATTCAATTATACATGCAAGAAAGTATGTTAAAGAGATAATGAATTGTGACTTAGAAACATTTAAAGAGAAAACACATTACTTTGAATTAATAGATGATGATATTTGCAATGATGATTGGCATTGTGAATTAGAAAAACTAACACATAAAATACTTAATTCTAAATTCACAAGTGAAGAAATAAGTGAGTTGTCTGAAGAACAGTTTGAAGAAATTCATATGATTTCACAAGATTTAGCAACTAAAAAATTAGGCAAAGAATATAAACAAATGTATAAAAACTATAAAATGTTTGTTGATGAAAATTTAGGCTTTTTTGAAAGATATTACCTATCTGACTATCAAAATCTTGAAAATTTAAGCAAAATCGAAAGTAAAATTATTGTATTTATGTAATAAGTAACAAAAATATTGTGATAAAAGAGTGATTTTATTGATTTAATAATATCTAAAGTTAAGTAGATGTGATTCACTGTTTAATTAATGATTGACGGTACAATGTATGTGTTTTGTACCGTTTGTTGATTGATTAAAATATCAATACAACTGAATAGGAGGGTTTGAAATTGCATGTATAAACCAAATGATAAAGATTTAATACAACGTTATTTCTTGTCAAAAAACTTGAACTGTGAAGATAGTAACACTTTCAATGGCAATCTGTATAACATTGTATATATAGATGTTCATAGAGATAAAGAAACGATGCTCTACAAGATTGAAGTGTTACAAGCTAACGGGTTAAATTGTGAAGATATAGAAATGACAAAAGAAAGTTTTGAGCAACGTGATGATATAGGTGTAATTGAAATGAAAGAGTTTATAGATTATGAAAGTTGTATACAGTATATTAAATCACGATATTTCAATTTGAGCGAAGATGTATATAAATCTATTGAATTCCTGCATAACGATGACATAGTGATTAATGAAATCATTCATAAAGTTAGATATTCACTTACTCAATTGCAACAAGTGTACTTTCTGATAGATAGGGATAAACACAATCTAATCTCTAAAATTAAACACAGGATTGAAAATGAGTTACATGCCAACTTAGAAATAGGTAAGATAGATGATTTTAAAATAGAGTTAAAAGCAACTAAAAAACTAATCATGTAAGCGTATAGGCTTACATGATTTTAGTTATATAAAAACAAAATATAAGAAAGGGAAAAATGAATATGGCTAGAAAGAAAAAAGATGTTGAACATGAGTTAGATTATACTAAACGTGGGCATACAGGCTTGATATGGTGGGTAAGTAAAAGATTTTTTAAGTTGAATAGACTGAAAAACAAAGAAATGTATTCTGATAAGTACACTAAACCGATTTTAAATGTAATGACTTTTAAAGAGTGTGAAGTTGTGTATCAATTACCTAAAGGTACTTGTCAAAGAGATTATGACAACGGAAAAATGAAAAAGTCTAATGTTAGAAAGTCGTTTTCTACAGGACTAATCACACTAAACGAAAGTATAAGACTGTATGAGAATTATTGGACTGATAGGGCTAATAAGAATGAAAAGCATTTATATTCATCATTAGACGGTAACAAAATGACTGAGCATGAGTATTTTATATACACATTAGGACAAGCTAAAGGCGACAAAGAAAAATAAAGTATTAAAGTATCAGATAGCTATTTATTCAAGTGGCTATCTCTTTTGTATATACTATTGAGTTTGGAATACAGATTGAGTATAATTAAAAAGCGTTTAATGTAATATAAGAAGTCAAACTATATAAAATAGATAAAGGGGATACATCATGAAAAAACAATTTAAATTAATAGGAATAGCTACACTTACAATAGCAATTCTTACAGGTTGTCAATCAAAAGAAGAAAAAGCATTACAAGGCACTTGGGAATTTAGTCAAGGTGGAGTATCTTTAACGTTTGATAGGGGAACCTTACAAGAAAAATTTGTTGACGGTAGTGGCACAGAAAAGAAATATGAAATAAAAGATAAGAAAGACAATGGTGAATTTACTGTAATTGAACATTCAAAACATCCTAATGGAAAAAAACTAATAAATAAACATATATATAAGCTATCAAAAGATAAGAAAACTTTGTGGGAAAAACATTCGGACTACTACTATGAGAAAGTAGAAGATTAAAATAGCACGGTGGAAATCCCTATATAACAGCGAAACATCAAATTTGCAGGCGACTTTTTTGAACCATGAAAATCCCTATATAACAGAAAAAGTTTAAATCTACGGGAAGAAATTTAAAAAAGTTAGAGATTTCGCTTGCAATTTTAATAAAGATAAAATATAATGTATATAAGGTTAAAGAATATAGAAAAGGAGAGGTTGAGCATGAAAAATGTAGTACAAATCAAAGAGATTATGAAAGAAGAGTTTGTAACAACATCACTAGAAGAATTCATCAATGAAGCAGGTATTAACTCTAAGAACACACAAAACGCTTATAAGTCAGACATCACGCAATTCATCAAAATTAGCATAGATGATAACACTACTTTTGTTACTACTCAATCTTTCATTGATTCTATAACAAGAAGTAATATAATGAAGTATAGAAACACACTATTAAATGATATGAACTTGAGTGCTTCATCAATTAATAGAAAGATTACAGCTTTAAATGAGTTCTGTAAGTTCCTATATAACAGCAACTTCGAAATTGACCTGAAGGTATTTGCATCGCTTAAGAAGATTAAAGGCTCAGATAACTCATATGAAGTTATACTTCCTTCTGAAGCTTTAATGATTGCAGAGTATCTTAGAGATAATGAAAGACAAAACGCAATGAGAAAATACTACTACTGTCTATTAGCCATTGATACTGGAGTAAGGGCAGAGGCATTAAACAATATCACTAGAAATTCATTCATAGTAAAAGATGAAAACACGGTAGTACTAAAAGGTATTGATAAAGGTAAAAAGACATTCTCAAAGACTATCAATAAAGGATTTTATGACAAGATGAGTGAAGAATTAGGCTTTGAGGGTATATCTAAAGAGGATAAAATATTTAATTATAGTTCTAAAAATCGTTCCACAATGATGACTAGAGCAAAGAAAGCGTTGGGATGGGAGAATAGAAATATAACATTCCATAGTTTCAAGAAGTGTGCAGTTACTTTTGCTTTTGATACCACAAAAGATATACTGGTAGCACAGAAGGTAGGTAGTCACAGCAGTATTACAACAACTGAGAGATACTTAAAA
The DNA here is from genome assembly GCF_022386135.1 of Mammaliicoccus sp. P-M59. Taxonomy (NCBI): domain Bacteria; kingdom Bacillati; phylum Bacillota; class Bacilli; order Caryophanales; family Staphylococcaceae; genus Mammaliicoccus; species Mammaliicoccus sp. P-M59. The sequence goes on from NZ_JAJNJJ010000006.1 coordinate 97,693, forward strand.
GGTGCTGAAGACGACTTTATCGGTGCGATATCTTCTGAATTTAGCATGAACATCAAAGACGTAAAACTAGAAAACTACTCTAAAGATGATATAATCAAAGCAATATTGAATTCTAACGAAAACGTTAGTTACTTAATAAAAAAAGAATTGGTGAACATTTAAAAAAATAAATTATAATAGCTTTACTAATAATAGAATTCATGTTACAATGGATTTGTAAGAAAGTTTCAAAAAACATCGGTTCAAAACTAAAATATGAAATATAATTTTATAAGTGTATAATACAACGAGTAACTGAATTGATTTAAAAGTCTGTAATATATAGAAAATGCATAATCGAAATTATGAAAAATGAAAAAAGCAGATTTGAGACAACCAAAAAGACAATATAACAGAAACCAAAAAACAACTTAGATAAAATGTAAAAACGGGGGAATCGAAAATGGAAAAACACGATATGCTAAAAAACATAGTGCAAGAATTAAGAAATCAGAATACAGACGATATGATTAATAAAATTTCAAGTAATATGGAAGAAATGTACAAAATACCTGAAGGTGTTACAAAATCATTCGTAATAAGAGAGTTAGATAAAAACTTCTTTCAGAATACAGATATAAGAATAATTACTTTGTTTATTATGGAAGCATTTAAGGTATTAGGTAGAGGAGAGCTTGTTAATAAATACATTCCCATTGGAGAACAACAAGAGGCAAAACAATATGATTTCGTAGCTTATAAAGAAAGAGATAATATTAAACTACCTTATGAAATAAGCCCAGTGGTTAAGATTAATGATTTATACAGTTGTGCATTAACAGTAAAACAAATTGCAGAATTGTTAAATAGTGGTATCCTTAATTATAATTTTGAAATACAGAGAGAAGCACAATTAGAAACAAGAACAGATGAAATAATTAAAAAGCCAACTATTAATAAAATTAACATCAAAGAAATTGAACAACATTTATTGAATGACACTTTAAAAGAAAGTACGCTTTACTTTAATGCTGCTCCAATGACTTCATCTGAGGGAGACGAAATAATTTATAACAGTGACACAGGTACTATAATGCTAACAAAAGGTACTAGAATAGATATCCTAGATGGTTTTCACAGGGTTCTAGCTGCTCAAGAAGCATATAGACTTAACCCTTCCATAGATTTTGAATTCAATGTTATCTTCTCTAATTTCTCAACTTCTGAAGCTATTAGATGGCAAGGACAACACAGTAAAGCTACACCGTGGTCTCAGAATAGAATTACTGAAATGCAACAAGAATCAAGAGGAGCTAAAGTCGTTAAAACAATTAAAGACCAAGACCTTGAGTTCGGTAAAATTATTTATACAGGTAAATCTATCACCGAAACTAATGAAAGTTTAATCACTTTTAATATGTTAAAAGACACAGTAGACAAAAACTTCGATATTAAAACAAGACATCAAGAAGTAGAAGTCGCAGAGAAACTTTCTGGGGTTATACTTGACATAAATGATTTAAAACAAGTAGTAAAAGGAAGATTCTCACAGGGAATAGTAGTAGCGTTTATAACACAATACGCTGAGAACTATCAAAACAAAGAAAAAGAATTCAGTGATTTAATAAAAGAAATAAGTGAATATATAAACAAAAATGGATTTGATTTCTCTATAAAATCTTCTTCTAAGAATCAACAACAAAGTATTGCCAACGAGAAGGTTAAGGAATTAATCAAGAAAGCTCGCAACGGGAGGAATTAATTATGTATTTTAATCATTTTTACAAAGAGCAATTTATGCAATCTATACAACAAGAATCTACATCAACAATTGCAAACTATGTTTCATTATTTAACAAATCTAAAATATTAGAAGAAACATTTGACAAAGACTTATATAATTTTGACACTTCTGAAATAGAGTTGCTATTGTACTCATTTAACTCACCAAGTAAAAACACATTAAACACTTATTTAAACCAGTGCAAACGCTATGCAGACTATGCAATTTCACATGGACATAGAGTAAGTAATATTAATTTATTTAAATCTTTTACTTATGATTCATTGAAAAGATATGTAAATGTATATAAGCAGAAATACTATTCAATCGATGATATAAATGAAATGCTTAAAGATGTTTATAACATTGGGGATAAAGCATTGTATATGGCTATTTTTGAAGGTATAGCAGGGTATATGTATTCAGAAATTAGTAATATCAAAGAAGAAGATATCAAAAAAGCTCGCAACAATATCAATGAAGACGGTAAGCATGTGCTTAGTGTTAAGGGGATAGGTAAGAACACAGGGGAATTAAGATTGAGGGATATTGCAATTAGTAAACAATTATTAGACGACTTATTTAAAACTTACGAGTCAGTTGAGTACTATAAAAACAACGGAGAGAGTAAAGCCAAAGCAACTAAGATTGAAATTGCTCAAGGAGATTATGTATTCAGAAACACATTAAGGTCTGAAGATAATGAACCGCAAGTCAACAAACAGTATGTGTATCGCAAGTTAAGGTTATTAAAAACAATAACTGAGGATAAAATAAGTTCAGTAACAACACTAATTAACTCTGGCATTATATATCATTTAAGTTTGTTAGCTGATGATAATAATGTAATAGGTTTAAACCAAGCAAAAGAAGTACATGAGAGATATGACTTTACACCAAATGCTGTGAGTCCGAAATCAAGTTATAGAACATTTGTTAGAAAGCATGAAGATGCCCTATATAACATATACGGAGTTAAATTCGAGGAATAATAAAGTACCCTAAAAGAAATTTTAGGGAATACATAGAAAATAAAATATAAAACTGTTGACTTTCTCTCAATTCGAGCTTATAATGAATTTTGTGAGTTGGAATTGCAAGAAATTGCAACATAAATAAAATATGAAAAGGAAGTGGTTGTTTGGCTCATTACACTGCACGAATAACACGTAATAAGCCTGTCAGTAAGTTGAAGGAAAAGGATTGGAAAGAAATTGAGAAAGAAGCACTTGAAGAAATCTTTCGGTTAATTAAAACACATGTGAATATACATGAGGTTAGTGATGAAGGTGCGAGACATGCAGTCATTGAATATGATGTGATTGTTGAAACGCCAAAGCTATATCGTCACAAAGAGAATCTGCAACCGTTAGAATTCAAACACATTTAGAAAGGAATTTGTCGAATGGATTTAAAAACAGTTGAAGTTAGTTTCTCTGGCAGTATTGGGGAGCTAAACGGTACAGGACTAGAATTACTTACATACTTAAGAGAAGTTGCTCTTACAGATTTAGGTGGACTCATTGACCAAGAAAACGGAATTGCAAGTGGAGAATTCATAGATAGTGAAGAATTAGTTGGAGATGAATTTGGCAATGAAGATGAAGAAGATTCATTTGAAAGAGAACCTTTAGAAGAAATTGCTGAATTGCCAGAAACAAGTGATGTTATTGATGCACCTGTTGATGTGTCTATAACGTTAGATTCAACTATCGGAACTAAAATAGAGAAGTTTTCTACAGTTATTAAATACTTTGATAGCATTATTTCAACTAATGGGGTAGTAGATGATACCAATGCAATTATAACAATGATTGATAAGTTTAAAATGTTAGATGGTATATATAATTCTTATGGAGAGTTTGTTTATTCCACAAGTTTTACAACAACATAAGGAGAGAAAATAAATGAAATACATAGTTATTGAGCCAAGAGGTTATGCTAAAATCGATGATTCAATGAGGGAAATATTAGAATTTGATGCAGATAAAATTGTTGGGGTAGAGTCATTTATACAACAACAAGTTGGGAAAGAACCTGTACCACGTAAAGTTGGAGATTATGTTTTATGGATATCTAATCCAGATACAGTAGTCGAAACAGAAGATGAAGAGAATATTGTTGTACCAGAAACACCTAATTTAATGTGTAATATGCTTATTAATGAGGTAGAGTTTGCATTTGGTGGAGTTGTAGTAACAGCTAATCATAAAGTATCTGATGATTTACTTGCAGGTCTAGCAGACCAAGATGTAGCAAATATTATGAATTTATTTACGAATACGGACACTGTGTTGGTAGAGGATAATGAAACATTAGATTTGATTGCGGTAGACAGAGTATTTGATGCATTGCTTACATATTCTAATATTGAAACAGAAGCACCAGCTGACCCGATTATTGAGGAAATTCCAGCAGATACGGAAGAGTTTGATTATGAAAGTTTTGAAGAAACTTATGAAGACACTGAACCTGAATACTTTGATGAATTAGAGTTTGGAGAAACTGTTCTTGAGGTTCCAGAAGAAGTAGATTCAGAAATTGAAGAAGTAGATTAAAAGATAAAATATAAAATAAATATACGTATAAAGAGGAGAAATTAAATTATGGCAAACGAAAAAAGATTTTTAGAAAACAGAGTAACAGTATTAGGTACGGTAAAAAGCATTAAAATTACTGACAGAGACGAAGTGGGGCCGAATAAATTCCCAGCTAAATCATTACGAATGGTTGTAACAACTGGCGAAGGTGAAAACCATACAGTAGAAGCATTTGCAATGAAGCATTACATTGACAAAGAAACAGATAAAGTAGCAGTGGATAACACTGGTAACAAAGTTGTATCTCCATCATATACAGCATTAGAAACAGTTGAAAAAGAGTATGTTTCACAAGAGCAAATTGATGAGCAAGGTTTAGAAGTTTCACCAACTATCGTTAGAGTTAATGGCTCACTTGAGCATAACATGTACAAAAATGCTAAGTCTGGACAAGTGGTAGAGGGATTAAGAATTAGTGCTCGTTTCTTCAATCGTTTAGATAACACAGAAGATAAGTTTGGTGTTACATATACAATTGAAGCATTTACTTTAACTGGTGCAACACGTGTATTAGATAAAGATGAGAACGAAACCGAAGAAGTAACTTTCAAAGCAGCAACAATTGATTATAAAGGTATTGCTCAACCATTTGAATTTACTGTTCAAGGTAAAATGGCTGACGGAGTTGAAGACGGTTTAGAGCAAGGTATGTCTGTTTTAATCTCAGGTAGTATCAGAAATAAATTCCATACATATGAGGTTGCACGAGAGGCTTCAGGAATGTCATTTGGTGAAACAATTGTAGATATTAAACGTGAAACAATTCGTAAGAATATTGCAACTGGTATTAATGTATATGATGAAGATGATGCAAAAGCTATCTCAAGAGAAGATATGACTGAAGCAGTTAAGAAATATGAGGCAGCTAAATTAGAAGTTAAGTCTTCAGAGCCTAAGAAAAAAGAAGTTAAAGCTAACAATGGTTTCAATGCACCAGCTAAAAAACCTGTTGCTAGTACGATGGCAAGCGATATTTCTGATGATGATTTACCGTTCTAAATTAGGTGATTAAAGAAGATAAAATATACATAAGGGAGGGTGAAACCTCCCACATAATTGAATAGGAGATGAGTAGGTATTGGTTAAAAAAACCAAATTATTTAACCAAGATATTTATGACCAAGTATCTCATCATTTCAACAAACCAGACGAACTTTATGTGCTAGACAGAAGTGGTAAGTTTGGAAAAATAATTTGGTCGGAAGAACAAAAAGAACATATTTTTGACTTACACTTTGGTAAGAAAATTGCTATAGCATATATTTCACACAAGTTTAAGGTTAATCACGAAACAATACGTTATATGATGAAAGATGAAGGTAAAACACTTGTTAATCACACCACATATAAACAAGTGTATAAAATTAATCATACATACTTTAATAAAATTGATGCTCCAGATAAAGCATATTGGTTAGGAATGTTATATGCTGATGGCTCAATAATAGAAAGACAAAACACAATAAAACTATATCTTAAAGGTGAAGATATTACCCACGTTCATAAGTTTCAGATTGCTTTGGATACTGATTATCCATTTGAATATTATGTGAATAACCGTAAAGGTTCATTTGGTACTTATGAGACAAATATGTGTGGGCTAAGAGTGAGGTCTAAACAAATGTTTGGTGATTTATGCAGATTAGGTTGCACCCCTAGAAAAAGTTACAGTTTAAAATTTCCTACAGAAGAACAAGTACCTAAAGAATTTTTGAGGGATTTTATTAGAGGGTTCACAGACGGAGATGGTTCAATTGGTTATACAACTCCTTCTGAAATGAAACATTACACTATTGAGTGGAGCGGAGTTTCTAAGCCTATGATGGACGGCTTACATAAATATTTTCAAGAGCAAGGTTTTTACTCTAAAGCAAAAGTTAGAGCAAGCATATTGAAAAACAAATATGGTTCAAACTTTTATAAATTAAGGTATTCTGGCAATAATTTGGCAAGAGATATAATCAACCACCTTTATTATGAAGGTGCGAATACTTATCTTTGGAGAAAACAAGATATAGTTTGGGAAATGAATGAGTATTTCAAGCAATTAGAAAAAGATAAAATATTAAATAAAAAAACTATAGAATTAGACAATTTGATAACAGAGTATTACATAAATAAAAAAAGAGAAAATAGGAGAGATTTATTAATGAATTTAACAGAAATTAAACCAACGGTAGTATCAAAAGACTTAAGAAGTAAAATCATTTTCACAGCAGGTGCGCCTAAAGTGGGTAAAACTACACTAGCGAGTAAATTTCCTAAGCCTTTATTTGCGGCAACTGAAGCAGGGACAAACGCATTAAATGGTGTGTACGTTCAACCGATTAAAAAATGGGCTGACTTCCGTAAGTTTACTAAGGAGTTAAGCAAACCAGAAGTAAAAGATATGTTCGAAACAATTGTTATCGATACAGTAGATATTCTTTGGGACTTATGTGAAGATTTTGTATTATCTTCAAACGGTGTTACTAAAGTTGGAGACATTCCATTTGGTGCAGGTTATGGAATGATTGCAAAAGAATTTGATAAAAAAGTTCGTGAGATTCCTATGATGGGATATGGTTTAGTATTAATTTCTCACTCAACACAAGTAACTATTACATCAATCACTGGGGAAGAGTCAGACCAATTCCAATCTACACTATCTAAACGTGCTAAAACACTAGTTAACAGAATGGCTGATATTTCTGGTCATATTCTACCCGTAGTTAATGAAGAGGGCGCTCAAGAAACAAGATTGTACATGAGAGAAACTCCATTAGTTCAAGCTGGTTCACGTTTTAAATACATTCCAGAGTCAATTGTATTTACTTACGATAACCTTGTTGATGCTATTAGTATTGCAGTAGACAAACAAGCAGAAGCAGATGGAGTTCAAGCCACTGAGACACGTGAAAATTCATACGCACAAGAAGAATTAGACTTTGAAGAGTTAAAAGCAAGAATGGTTGAACTAGGTAAGAAGTATGTTGAAGCAGGCAAAAAAGATATCTACACAGATAAAATGTCTGATTACTTTGGTTTCACTGATGATAAGAAGGCAGCAGCAGTTAGAGTTGCAGATTTAACTGAGAAACATGTTGAAGCGATGTCAATATTCTTAGATGATTTAGAAGGTTAACAAAAATAAAATATAATAAATAGTTCAGTAGATTAACCCTCTACTGAACACATTTTTAAATTACATATACATAGAAATTACATATAAATATCAATATGAAAGAAGTGGTAATGTGGCACGAAAAGTTAAATGTCCATATTGCAATCAGTCTGATGAAAAGGAAAATATGATTCATCAAAGCACTAGTAAAAGATATTGGCATAAAGAATGTTTAACGAAGAAAGAAAATGAACGTCTATCTAATATGTCAGAACAAGATATTGCTAAAGAAAGAGATAAAGAAGAAAGAAAAAAGTTAATTGAGTATATTTGTAAGCTATTTGATATTCAAGCACCTACTGGTTTTATATTAAAACAAATCAAAGAGTATCACACTGAATATAACTATAGATATTACGCAATTCAATTAGCATTAGAATACTTCTTTGTCGTTAAACAAAACGATACTGGTAAGTCTAAAGGTATAGGTATTGTCCCATATATCATGGAGGATGCTAAAGAGTTCTATATGAATTTAGCCAGATTAAAGAATGAAAAATACATAGAAGCAGAAACAAAAACAGTAAAAGTTAAAACTAAGAAAAATAGAAGCAATAATCGTAAGAAGAAATTAATTGATATGGAAGATATATAGGGAAGTGGTGGAGTAAATGGAATTATTTCCAACAAAAGATTTATGTTATGCATTGGCTACTTTGATGAAAGAACCTTCACTTCTTGAAGAAAGTAAAATTAGACTAGATAGAAGTGATTTTTACACTAAAGGGGAGTCAAAGTTCTATCAAATTATATTTGCAGCTATCAACAATTTATATTTAAAAGATGGAATGACAAGAATTGAGCCTGCAAATATTGATGAATATTTAAGCAACTATCCAACTATGTATGAAACATTTGAACAAAATGGTGGGGTAGAGTTCCTTTACAAAGTAGAAGAAATAGCTAATCCAGATTCATACTTAAGATATGCTACAAGAATCAGAAAGTTTTCATTGCTACGTGATGTAGAAGAGAAAGGATTCTCACTTGAAGGTATCTATGAGGTATCTGAAGACTCAGAATTAAACAGCCACTATCAGACTAGATTTGAACAACTATCAATAGATGAAATCATAGAACATTATGAAAGAATTGTAAATGATTTTTCAAGCAAATTTGGTATTGGACATGATACTGAAGGTGGTATAGCAGGGCAAAATGGTATGGACTTACTTCAAAGTTTTCTTGAAGAACCTCAATATGGAGTATCAACATGTGGCAAATTACAAAATACAATATTTAGAGGACATCAAAAAGGTTCATCAATGTTACGTTCAGCTACTACAAATGCATTTAAATCTCGTACAGCATTGGCAGAAGCAACAGATTTATCAATTAGCAAATGGTATAACTGGAAGACCAATAAGTGGGAATCAAAAGGCAACTCTGAAAAAGTATTGTTTATCTCTACTGAGATGGAACAAGAAAAGTTAGAGCCAACTATCTGGGCTTATATTTCAGGTGTTAAAGAAGAAAATATAAGAGATGGTGCATGGAATGATAAAGAATATGAAGTGATTAAAGAGTCTATTGAACACCTAAATGAATGTAGTAATTTCTTTATTGAATATATTCCTAAATTTGACCCACAAACAATTAACTCAGTAATCAAAAAATACGCAGTTCAACATGAGGTAGATTACGTTTACTTTGACTATATCCACTTAAACTTTGAAATCATGATTGAGATTGCAAACAAGACTAAAGGTATGAGTACTCGTGAGGATATGATGTTAAGTATCTTTGCAGCAGGATTAGAGGAACTAGCAAAAGAATATAACTTCCATTTATCCACATCTACTCAGTTAAATGGTAACTTTGACCCAGCTAGTGATTCATTTGATAGTCGTATGTTACGTGGTGCAAAGTCTATGGCAGATAAATTCACTAAGGCTTGTATCATGAATCAACCTACTGAGAAAGAATTAAAACAGATTGAACATATTACGAAAGACGGTTACAGAAAACTACCTAACATGGTTTGGCATATTTATAAGAACCGCGAATCAAAGTTTAAAGGTAGATTATATTTATACATAGATTTTGATACTATGCGTATGACAGATTTGTTTATGACTGATAATAATGGTAAACAAATTAATGTTCCAGAGCGAGTATTGGAATCAGTTGAAGCAGTGGAAGAATACGATTTCTAGGAGGGAATAAATTTGTTTGATAAAGATAAATTTAAGACCTCGCTAACAGAAAACGACATAAAAAAAGTATTAGATTATTACAATAGTGATTATCATGAGGGGAACAATGGGGAAGTAATTGGGCAAACGGTCTGCCATAATCACTCTGGTGGCTCACATAAGCTTTATTACTACCCAGAAACTCACTCATTTCAATGCTATACAGGTTGTGGAACATTTGATATTTATGAATTGATTGAGAAGGTTAATGGTAATAGAGGGAGAAAACTTAACTTTTCTGAATCAATTAAAGAATTAGGTAAGATATTAGGTAAACACATCAACTTTAGTAATAACCCTGTAGGCTTTAATAAAGTAGTTAAAACTATAAGCGATTGGGAATGGTTAGACAAAGTAGTTAAGAAAGAGAAACCACAACCAAAACTTAAGAAATATCCGAAAAGTATATTATCACCATTTATTACAGCATACCCTAGTACTTGGTATGAAGAAGGAATATCAGTACCAACTATGAGAAAGTATAATATTATGTTTTATGCTGAAATGTTTCAAACAGTTATCCCACATTACGATGAGAATGGAGAGATAATCGGAGTAAGAAGTAGGAACTGGAAGAAAGAATTAGTCAGCAATGCAAAATATATACCAACATATGTAGGTGAGGTGGGATATAACCACCCACTTGGGTATGCACTATATGGTTTATATCAGAATAAAGAAACGATTAGACGTAGAAAGAAAGCAATGATTGTTGAGGGAGAGAAGTCATGCTTATTTGCAGATACGTTCTATGGAGATGATAACTTTGTAGTAGCCATTTGTGGTACTAATATGTCTAAATATCAAGCAGATTTACTATTAAATTTAGATATTGATGAAGTTATTATCGCACTAGATAAAGATTATTTCATTACTGACTCACCAGAGTATGATGAATATATGAGTAAAGTAAAAAAGATTGGTAAACACTTTGCTCCATATGTGAGAACTTATCATCTAACTGATACTAGAGGATATTTAGGGCTAAAAGAAAGTCCTTTAGATGCCAGTAAGGAAACATTAGAAAATATTATGGAACACGACAAGCATGTTCTAACATTAAAAGAATTGGAAAGTAGGGAGTAAAGTGGAAGTAACATTAAAAAGTGAATATACTTCTTCTGTTACTCCTCTTCATTTTGTATTAAGAAATCGAGGAATAAATGAAGAGGATATACAAAAGATAGTTAAACCTACACAAGATTTAATGCCTAATTGGAGAAAGTTAAAGAATATCGAAGAAGGTATTAGTTTATTGAATAAGCATATTGAGAACGGTAGCAAGATTGCTATACAAGTGGATTAACGTTGTCTGAGTCCACTATAAACACCTTAAATTGCGGGAAGTTCCTTAGAGCTTTTGTAACCAAGCTTGTATAGGGATATACAAGTGGCGAGCGTAATGAAACTCGGTATGGTAACATCACAAAAGATTGGATAACCACGCATCGAAGCGTCTGGAACAGATGAACGTTCAACGACTATAATAGGTGGCTCATAGAGTTATGGTATAGTCTATTCCCTTTTGTCGCATATATAAATTTAGGGGGAAACGATGAGAAATAAGAGAGCGTATAGAATCACAGAGTTTGATGAGCAACTTTTAAATACTTTAATAATAGAATACAAAGAAAATAATGTATCATTAAGAAAACTTCAAGAGAAATATAATATAAATAGGCATAAACTCGCTAAGATATTTGAAGAAATGAAAGTAAAAACAACAAAAGGTAATCATTATAGAACTTACTTTCATAACTTTGATTATTTTGAAAAAATTGACTCTCATGAAAAAGCATACTGGTTAGGCTTTATAATGGCTGATGGATACATACAGCAATATAAGAATAAATATTATGGAGAAGACTGTTTGGGAATCACTCTACACGAAAATGATTCAGATATGCTTGATAAGTTTAAAAATGCAATAAGTGCAACAAACCCTGTCAAGTTCTATACTGAAAAAACTCAGAACAGTTGGGTGAAAAAAGGATATAACCCAGAAAGTAAAATTTGTAAAATTATATTGAAATCACAAAAAACTTGTGACGACTTAATTAAAAAAGGTGTTACATATAATAAGTCATTGGAGAAAAACCTGCCTAACCCTGAGGAATTACCACGAGAACATTTTTACAGTTATTTAAGAGGTTATTACGATGGGAATGGTACTGTATATATCCATAAAAGAAAAACAATAGAAAACTCATTTAGTTTTGCTTTTTCAACATGCATTTGCTTCGCTAAAGATTTACAAAATATAATTGGGGGAACAATTATTGAAGACAAAAGATGTGATTACAGAGTTTGTACTTTAAAATTAACTATAAAAGAAAGCGAAGACTTATTTGAGAAAATGTATAAAGATAGCACAACAGAAACAAGAATGGAAAGAAAATATTTAAAAATTTTAAATAAAGATAAAATATAAAAATTATGCGACAATAAATATAGCGAAAGCTAGGGTATAAAAGCCAGATATGGACGGTTTGACGAGTTCTGCAATTATGTATAAATATATATCACAACATTTGAATTATGATAATGTAGTCGTAATTGCACCTAAAGGTAAATATCATGGTATTCGTCTTGATAGCACTTTGGAGGCGTTATCTAAGGGAGATTTATTAATAACACCCGATGCTGGCAGTGCAGACTTCCTAGAGCATGATGAATTACATAAACATGGTATAAATGTATTGGTTATTGACCACCATTTAGCTGAAGAAAGAACATCTACACCTGCTGTAATTATTAATAATCAATTGTCACCAGATTTTATAAATAAAGCTTTAACAGGCTCAGCTATGGCGTATCTGTTTTGTTTAGGATATTCTGAACTGTATGATTTACCATTGCCTACAGATTTACAAGATTTAAGTGCTTCAGGTATGGTCGCTGATAGAGCAGACTTCTCTAAAGATATCGGAGCTTACTATATGATGAGAACAGGCTTAAAGAAAGAAAACATACATAGCAAGCTAATTAAATACTTAATTAACCACAATAGTAATCTTGAAGATACAAGAGATATGACAGCTAAAGATATAGGTTTCAATGTAGCACCACTATTCAATTCAGTCTTTAGAATGGGTAAGCCAGATGAGTTAGAACAAGTAATACATGGTATGTGTGAGTTTGACTATACAATATTCAATAAACGTTTAAAGAAAGATGAGCATATTGTAGCTGAAGCTTATAGAAGAGCAAGTGCAGTTAAACGTAGGCAAAAGAAACAAGAAGATGAAGTAATGGAGAAGATTACCGAAAGAATTAAAGAAAAAGGTTCTGACCAACATAAGATTCTAATTGTTAATTCAACTGGTATTATTGAAGATAATGGGCTAAATGGTTTAGTAGCGATGAAGTTAGTACGTGAGTATAAACGACCAGTATTAATGGTTAAGTTAATTGGTAATCAGTTAAAAGGCTCAGCTAGGAATGTTCCTAATAGTCCTATCACTGATTTAAATAAGTTTCTAACAGATACAGGTAAATTTGTATGTAAAGGACATGCCAATGCTTTCGGAGTTGAGTTTGATATTAGCGTTGCAGGCTCAGTACAAGATGAACTAGATGAATTACTATCTGATGTAGATTTCAATGATGCTGAGTACGAAGTGGACTTCCAATGGAATGGTTATGCTGATACAGATACAATATATGAGTTAGCTGACAATAGTGATATTTGGTGTAATGGTATAGATGAGCCATTAATTCACGTTAAAGATTATGTAATGCAAAAAGACGATATTAAATTCATTGGTAAGACTGAAAGAACAATTAAGTTTACTGTGCAAGGGGTAGACTGTGTGAAGTTTAATATTAGTGAAGCTGAAAAGTATTCTATTATCGAAGCACCTAGTACGATAACAATGAATATGGTAGCTACAGCAGGAGTAAATACGTTTATGGGTAAGAACACACCACAACTATTGATTGAAGACTTTGAGATAGGTGTAGGAGAAACAATCACTCAAGCTTTAGATGATATGGACTTCTCAGATTTACCTTTTTAAAAATAAAATATAAAAAATTGTTGACACTAAAATATAGACATGATATTATGAATATAGGTTAGTTGAGAGGTTAGTGATTAGCTTCTCAACATAACTTATACAAAAATAAAATATAACAAAACTATTGACATCAAAGATTAAACGTAGTATAATAAGTATACAAGTTAATTATTGGTTGAACATTCTTAAACTTTATGGGTTTTCCTAATTTAAAAAAATTAATTACACAAATAAATTTCTTTATTCCTTATCTCATAAAGTTTAAGGTGTTCAACGAGTGATTAATAATAAATATATAAGGTATCTGAAAAGGTGTGGAAGCCGACTAAAGCGTTCCTTATGTGTTACACTCGAAAAAATATTTAAAAAGATAATTTAAATATTTGATTGTATATGTTTAGTAAGGTGGCTGTTAATCAACAAACGTCTCCCTTACATAAGTGGGGTGGCTTCGTATCCATCCTCACTACTTATGCTCAAGTCTAGTTGACGTACTAAACAGAGTATTCTTGGTGCAACTCCAAGATAGAGCACATTTTAAATTTCATTTTTAATTACCAACCTTTTTTGAAAAGCACTCTAGCAGGGTTTACTACCAACCTTTCCCTGTAATAGAGTGCTTTTTTATTTGTCATAAAAGTGAGTTTTTATCATGAATTTTTGGGTATAAATAGTTACAAAATACAATAATGTGTTGTATATTAATAAAGAGGTGAATAACTATGAGTAAAAGCGAGCAACAGCATATAGATGGAGATGTGCTTAAGCTTGTAGATAGAACGCTTGAGAGACATGGAGAGATTATTGAAGGTTTAAAAGATAAATAAAGGAGTGCTTATAATGAATGCAGAGACATTGGTTATTGAAGTGAATAATAAAGAATATTTAACAATCAAAAAAGCTTCAAGAATTTTAAAAATGAGTAAGGGTCAAGCTTTGCTGAAACACACATATAAACACTTAGAAGAAATAGTAAAAGAGAATGAGGTTAAGAAAAAAGTAAGAGGGAATAAAAATTGATTTGAACAATATAGAGGAGAATATGTTATGTGTAAGTCAAAAGATATTAAAGAAAACAATAGAGAACAAGAGATTATTAAGTTAGCTGAAGAAGTGTTTAAGCAATATGATAAAACATTGAAAGATTTAGTAAAAAGATAAGTCGAGAATGTGAAAAATAATTCTTGACTTCTTTTAAAAGATAAAATATAATATATTTAAGATAACAAAAAGGAGTGGTTAGCATGGATAGAGAATTTAACATGCCGCAGTTAATACAATATGTATGGGATAACGATTTATATGATACAAGATTTACAAGCACAGATAATGAAGTTGTATTAGAATTCTTTGAAGATGATGATTGGGATATGTATGGTAACTGTAATAAGGAAACGTTGTTTAGACTAAGTAAAATGGAAAAAATATAAAATCAAGGTTTTATAAAAAAAGGAGAGAGTAAAATGAGTGAGTTAAAAAATCAACTAATAAATAAAGATGCGAAGGTTGTTTATGATACAGATGATTTAATCGGTAAGAAAATTTTAGGAGTTTTCGATGACTATGCAGCATATGGATATGTCGGCAATACTATTACGATGATTGTCACAGAGGATAAGCTTTTGTATATAAACATTTTAGAAGATGACTATGATGGAATTAGACGAACACATATGACAGAAGATAGGTTACTGAATATGGTTACAAAAGATTATCCTAATATGGATATAATAAATTTTCTCATTAAGTTTGGAATAGTTGATGAGGAGAAGTATAAAGCGTATCGAGAAAACAGAGAAAAAGAATTGGAACGATTACAAAAAGAGCGTGATTACGAAAAATATATAAAATTAAAAGAGAAATTTGAGGAGAATTAAATATGAGTTTAAAAGTAATTCAATCATATCATGGCACAGGTGGTAAAGAAGGATATAAGTATGAAGTAGAAAAACTAATAAGAGAAACTGGGAAATATATTCTTATTGGTGAATTGAAAGATTTCCCAATGGATGAAGAGGTCGTTGAATTGAATGGGTTGGTTTACAATGTTGTTAGTGAATATAGTAGAGATGAGTTACCTACAGATGAAGAAAATGAAGTAATCGTTTATGAGTTAGAAAGGTATACATACCCAACATTTCATAGGTTGAGATGGAAATAAAAGAAACATTTTATTAATAAGGAGAGATAAAAGATGTGGGAAATTTACACTTTGTATATGATTGATGAGAAATATAAGAAAGCTGTGCGATACTATTCTGGAACAAACGGATATAAGTTAAGAAAAACTGGTATCGTATATATGTATGAAAAAGGATATGATAATTTTGTTGTCACTACAGAAGCTCCAGAAGAATGTGTAGATTTAAAGGGTTATGAAGTAGTATAAAATGAAGATTTTATAAGGAGAATAAAATATGAAATTAATTGAAAAAGTTAAAAAGTTATTCAATAAAAATAATAAAGAAATGAGCCCAAGTGCTTATTTCAACGAAGTAAAAAATAAGAAAAATGTAGTAACGGATACATCATTAGATGAATATTATAATAACTGCTTAAGGTTAATTACTAAGTATGAAAGTACTGGACAAAAGAAAGCATTAGAGAAATTGATTCATTTAACTTCTTGCGTTGAAAAAGAAAGAATTGTAATTAAATCTGGTGTAGATACATTTGTATATAGAGATGATGTATTTGAATACATTGAAGATGTAGCTAACGATGTGGTGAAAATTATCGAGATGGAGAATTACAGTAGGGATATTCCAGATGATGTTATAGAGAAATACAATCAAACTAAAGGGTTATTTGATAAATTTTATGTTCTTTTTACTGATTATACTGGTAATTCAGAACGAAAAGTTCAAGCGGAGAAAAGGGAAAAAGACCCTATTTTGTTTGGGGTTTTTGTTGAAAAAATTAATGGAAATAATTACTTAAACGATAGAATGTATGTTATTGGTGATTGGGAAGATGAGTACTGCGATTTAACACTAGAGAAAATGGTAAATGAATATAAGGATAGTAAAGGTAAAGACATAGGGAATGAAATCAAAATTCCAGATGATTTAGAAGGTCTTATAAATAAAATAGCGAGCAAAGAAAATGGATAGAATTGATTTAACTACTGATAATGTGTTCACAACAAAAAATGGGGATATAGGGTCGATTTTAAAAAAAGTTACTGGTGTTGCATCGGATAATATATATCAACCTTTAGTTAAACGAAGTTTTAAACATAATCAAGATTATTATTTAGAGTCAGAGCTTAATTTATACACTGGGACACGATTAGAAATTATAAGAAGTATAGAAATTAATGAAGTAGTTAATGGAAACTTATGTGAAAGATGTGGAAAAAAATCACACTCGTTAACCCTAACTGCTTTATGCGAAAACTGTGAACATATAATGAATCTTGAAAGTGAAGTTGATGAAGCATTTAAGTACTTAGAATTACATAAATTAAGAAGAAATAAGAATAGCAATAGAATTAGTGATGTCGATGAAAGAAATACTTATTTGTTTCTGTTTATAGAGAGTGATTAAAGGAGAATAAAATATGACAAAAGTAAAAGAAATAGTATTAGTTTTAGAAAACTGTGAATATATAAATATTCCAACTAAGCATTTAGGAAATATAATTATTGAAGACATAGATATAAGTGTAAGACGAAATGCAATCAATAGTATTGATAAGCTACAAACTGCTAATAGTATCTATTTAGATATCATTAAACCAGAAACAATTAAAACTTTAGGACTATTTGATGAAGATGATGAAGAAAGTCTTAGTTGTTCTAAGAGACTAATTCAGCATGCGGATATAACAAGTGTAGAAGTTGCATATGATGATAATTCAAAAGAGGAATACTTTGTCGATTGGGACTGGGATAATGAGTATGTAAATAGTTATCAAGATACACAGCTTGCTAAGAATGGAAATCTACATGTTTTAATCAATCGTAAGAAAAAGTTAAAGGACTTCCTTGACAATGAGAATTTTGAGGTTAGTTACGACCATATCATGAAAGAAAAAGAAAGTAATGAGTGGGGCTTTTGGGAATAAAACAATGATTTTATCAGGAGGATAAACTATGGGAAACAATAAAGTATTTGTAAAAGTTTTTACAAATGTACCAGAAGAGTTAATGGAATTTAAAGTTCAGAGGTGGCTAGATGATAACGCTGGTATCAATATAATAAATGGAACTCAATCACAAGATGGAGAATACATGGCACTTACTATTTTTTACACAGATAATTAAATTAAGAGGAGAATAAAATATGAAAATTTTAAAAAATGATGTTGAAATACTTTATTGGGAAGATGAGTTAATTAATAAAGAAATAAAGAATATTAAATTAGAAGAGTATGGTAACGGGTTCAGGCTCATTGTTATCACTTCAGACAAAAAAGTATTTTATAGAGAATACTATGAAGACATAGATATGTGTACTAGCTATGGAGGAATATCAGAGGATGAAATTGCTGATATATACAAATACGATTCTGATGGAGTAATGAGAGAAATGTTAGACAACAATGACTTAGTTAACCTTGAAGTAGTAGAGCAGATAAATAAAGAAGTTCAGGCTCGCAAACTAAAAAGAAAAAAAGAAGAAGAGTTAAGAGAATATGAAAACTATTTGAAGTTAAAAGAGAAATATGAAAAGAGAGTGAGTAAATGAAGGATATATTGTTGAATCTAGTTTTTAGAATCCTGATTGTACTAGGAGGATTTATCGTATTAGGATTTCTTGTATTAATGATTTTTCAGTGTGTATATATTTATAAAGAACTCATCAACAACTTTGACATTATGCTTTATTTAAAAATTGCTGGTGCACTATTTGGGATTATTATTGCAGGGATTATTGGGATGTTTTCAGTCTTACTTTTTAATGATTGGTTAGACACTAAAATTTCAAAAATAAAATAATGGTTTTATTAGGAGGAAATAATTTATGACAAGTAAAGAGTTTGAAGAGAAGGTTATAGAGTTAGGATATAAGTATAAATACGAAGTAGATGATTTTGATACAGATGAAGTATACGAATATATCTGTAATTCAAGATGAGAACTTGTTAGCACGCACACATTATATACATATGAAATAGGTACGTCTTATAGAGAATTCACATGGCTACCAGATGAGGAGAAGGAAAAGTTAATTAAGCTTATGTTTGAATATATCAAAACGCCTATAGAAGATAGAAAAATTAAGGCAGTATAGAAAGCTAAGACGGTTGAGTATTATGACGTTGTAAGAAGTTAGGGGTAGTGATAGTTTTTGGAGAAATTTAAAGATAAACACTTATACAAAAATAGAGTTAGAGAACAAACTGTTAAAAACTTAGTTCTGAAAGTTGAAAAACTTTATAATAAACATGGTAAATATCAATCTATTGGTCATAAATATTATTATTCAGATACTAAAGAATTTACTTTATCTAAACCTGAACAGAAATTATTTATAGATAAAATGAAAGCATTAGGTTTCATTGTTAAACGCAAGAGATTTGAAAAGATGATTTATGTTTATAAAAGTAGTGTTGTTAATGATTATTCAAACATGTATTTAGAAGTTATGGAGAAATTAGAAAAATAAAATTCAGATTTTATTAGGAGGAAAATAATGTTTATTAAAGGCAAATATAATAAAGCAGAAATAATGACTACAAATATTGAGTGGACAGCAATAGAAAGAGTTAGAAATATGACTAATTTAGATTATTTAAAAGATACCAATATAGTTATGATGCCAGATGTTCACGAAGGTAAAGGCTGTGCTATTGGTACAACGATTATGTTTAATGATGTGAACGATATGAAGATTTCACCTTCTTACATTGGCGTAGATATTGGCTGTGGTATGTCTATGTATCCGTTAGGGAAGTTAGATAAAATAGAACTTGAGAAATTAGATAATTTTATACACAAAAACATCTCAGTTTATCCTAGAACAAATGAAGATACAGAAATATTTTTTGAATCATTGTTTGAGAGCGAAAGTAATGAAAAAGTTATACAGAAAGTCTTTTTAAACGAACTTACAACAAAAAAATTAAGATTTCAAGACGTTGGGTTTCAAAAAAGATTGAATTCAATTGGTACATTAGGTGGAGGAAATCACTTCATTGAAATAGGTAAAAATAGTGAAGATGAATATTTCTTAATTGTGCATACAGGTAGTAGGTTTTTAGGTGCAGCAATAGAGAAACACTACCAAACTAAAGCTATTAAATTACACAATAAGATTGATACTAAACCTATTGTAAACGAACTAAAACGACAAAGAAAATATGAAGCTATACAACCAACTGTCAACTTACTTAAAGAGTTTGATAAGCTTTCTAATTATAAAGATGAAGATTGTTACTTATGGGGTAAAGATTTAGAAGACTATATCTATGACCAGAACGTAGCAGTTGATTACGCTTATACTAATAGGTTATTCATTATCAATAAGATTTTAGATTTCTTTAACATTGAATGGGATAGTAAGAAGCACATAGATTCACCACACAATTACATTAATAAAAATATTGTGCGTAAAGGCTCGTGTAATGCAGAAAAAGGTAAAGACGTATTAATTCCTATCAATATGAGAGATGGAATTATATATGGCAAAGGAAAAGGCAATAAAGATTGGAATTGTTCTGCACCACATGGAGCAGGAAGAGTATTATCAAGACGTAAAGCAAAAGCTCAGTTAGATATAGATACGTTTAAAGAACAAATGAAAGATGTTTATAGTTCGACTGTGGTAGAAGACACTCTTGATGAATCTCCTGATGCATATAAACCAATGCAAGAGATTTTAGATAATATTAAAGATACTGTAGATGTTGTAGATATTATTAAGCCTGTCTATAACTTTAAAGGTATTGAAGAAAAGAAATGGTGGGAAAGATAAAGTATGGATATCTTAAAGGTAATAGGTATGAGTGTTCTTGCAGTTTCAGTTTTGACAACAATGTTTGCACCAATATTTTTAGTAATGACAGGAGAAATATTCTACCCAAAGAAGTTTAAATTAAGTGATTTAGATATAAAATATATAAAATATTTTGCTAAAGTTAGAATGATTTCAGGTGAATATGAAAGCATCGATTATGAAAATTATAAAAATCAATCTACGAACGGTAATGATTACATAATAGATAATAAAGTATCATATTCAAAATATAATATAGAAACAGTTGAAATAGTCGGGTATGGCAAAGCAAGTTTAGATAAATATACATATTATATTAAAACAGACGAAAAAGGAAATATCCTCTACCTTGCTAATAGGAACGCTAAGTTAATACCATTGTTAGAGACTGTTGAGTATAATGTTAAAGATAATATGGCTATTAGAAGATAATTTATAGGAGGAATTTGATGAGTGAAGTATTAACTACGTTTTTAATAACTGTTGGAATTTTTGCTGTGTTATTTGGTGGAATATATTTAATAGTGAGGCAAATAATTAAAAGCGAAGAAAAAACTAATAAGATAAAAAGAGATATTATTATGGGAATAAATATAGATAATATGGTAATTGAGAAACTTGAAAGATTTGTAAACATAAAAATGATGTCTGGAGATAAATTTGATGAAATAGATATGGAGGAGTATAACTCAATCAATGACCCGTTAAAAAATGGTTCATATAGAATACATAGACAAGCAATAGAAAGTGAATACCATTACTCTAAAGGATACGGTTATATAATGCATAATGGAAAGAAATTGAAAGTTACGATATATGGCGATGAAGATATGAGTATCAAAAAAATAGTAGATAATGAAAAAACAGAGTATCTTAATGAATTATTAGGTATTGAGAATATACGTTACATATTATGGGACTTTAGAGATAATACGATTTCTTTAGATTATCATGGTTGTTGGTCACAAGATACATATAATATAAAACGATAAAATGTGAATTTTAAAAGGAGAATAAAATATGATGGATTTATTTGAGAACTTTTTAGATGGTACTATATTAACTGTAATTATATACTTGCTAATTACAGTGAGTTGGCAATGGGTAGAGAAAAAGGTAAAAGGTGAAAGAACATATGTATTTTGGCATGATGTAGTCGCTATTGTATTCTCAGTAGTATTGGCGATACTTTTAATGTTATTTCAAAATGTATTGTTTATTTTACTTGTCACTGCATTAATTAAATTAGTAGCACAAATTGTAATATTAATATTAATTTGGAATACAGTTGTAGAATTAATAGGGTTGAGAAAGGTTAATAAACTATTAAAGCAACAGATTGAAAGTAAAGATAGACAAATTGAAACATTAGAAGAATTATTAGCAAACAAATAGATGAACACTATTGAAAAAAACTGAATATAAGTGATAATAGTAGTATAAGTAAGTAAAGGAGTTTTTAAATGAAATATAGAATCATTGGTTTATCTATAGCTATAATAATTTTGATAATATATGGCACAGCAATTCAACCTAGATTAGACCTTGAAAATCCATGGATAAACTTAATTTCATTAGTAATCATGTTTACAGTTTTAGCAACATTAGGAACAATTGCAAGAAAGTTGGATAAAATGTAGTAATTACTTGAAAGTAGTTTATAGATAAATGATATTTACCAAAAGTAGCTCAGGACATCCTAAGCTACTTTTATTTATGTCATCTTATTAAAAATAAAATATAAAATATTGTTGACTTATTATATATCCTTATGTATACTCTAAAGTGTAAAGAAAATAAAATATAAAAAAGGAGTTATAAAAATGAATAAGAAAATTAATGAAGGTATTAAGGTATTAGCAGACACAATGAACTATGGTTCAATTAAACAAAAGGTATCAACAATTATCGCTACTTCGCTAGGAGTATTAGCAAGTGTAATCTTAATTGATTTTGCAGTAACAGTTATTAGATACATATTTGAATTAGAATACTTTGCAATCACAACACCATTCGTAGCATTGGCTATTCTATATTATTGCCAAACTAAACACCCTAAAGATAAGACACGTACATATAGCAAATTCGCTAAAGATAGAATGTAATACATAGAAGGAGTGATTAAGATGTTTGAAGAAAAAGTAGACATTATGAGATTTGCAGATGGAGAAGTTGCGTTTTTGGCTGACAACAGAATTGAAGCAAAACTAAACCCTAAAATGATAATTAATTTTGAAAAAGGGTTTATCATAGTCCTAAACACCGAAGAAAACTTAAAGAAATTCGATGCTTTGATTGAGTGGTCTAAGGATATTCTATACGATGAACAAAATCCTTATATTAAGTGTAAAGTGTTTTATAACGATTTTGATGATTATTATAAAATATGGGAAGGAATTTCATTAAGAGCAGAGTTACAAGCTAAAAGAAAGAAACAAGAATTGTTGGATAACCCTCCTATTGATGAAGATATTAAAGATATAAGTAACCTTAACGAATTAGTATATTATTTGATTGAAGAAAGAAACCGTTATAGAAATATTATCTACTATGAAGACGAAGGCGGTTACGATGAAATAGAGGAAGCAACAATAAATGCTGAGTGTAATGAATTGCTAAAGTTAGCTAAAATATACTTAAAATGTTATTAAGATAAAAGGAATATTTTATAAAATTGGAGGAATAATTTATGAAAAGAAAAGTATTACAGTAGATGTAGAAAGATGGATATATGAAAGAGAAAGTGCTTATCCCATGATAAAAACTATAGAATGTGGAATAGGTGAAAGCTCATTAGGTAAGTATTTTAGATATGAACCTGTAGTAAAGGTTAAAGGAGTATATGTCCCTGTAAAGAATAATGATACTCTAAAAATTGACAGTCAAGGGAAAGTAGTAGATATAGTTTAAATGACATTTAAACAATAAAGGAGAATAAAATATGAAAAACTGTGTGCTAAAAGAGTTTAATTGCTTAAATGAACTTGTAGAAGAATATGGATACGATATTGATGTACAACATTCATTTAGCTTAAATAACGATGATGTTAATTCATATGATGTAATGTTATCAAGTCCATATAAGCGATGGAAAAGTTTGTATTCATTAAAGCAAAATACTTTAATTGGTGCTTTGGTTGAATTAGAAATACAAGCAGGAAACTTATTAAATGAAATAACTGTAGGTGAGTTGAATTGATTAAGTTTGTTGGAGATTTGCATTTTGGTCATTCTAATATTAGAGACTTTGAGTCTGAATATAGAGGGCATTGGAAATCAACAGATGAAATGAATGAAGGCTTGATTAGGCTCTGGAATGAAAATATTAGTAACGATGATACTGTATATAATCTAGGTGATTTCTTCTTTAATATGAAACCTAGTAAGATAGATGCGATATTAGATAGATTGAACTTTAAAAAAATGATATTGATAGCAGGAAATCATGACCACTCTAAAGAGATTAAACGATTAAAGAAGCATGGTATAGAAGTTAAGTATGCAGACATGATTAAACGTAATGGCAATAGATACTATTTAAGTCATTATCCTTGTTTAACTGGTAAACGTAAGAATCTGTTTAATATACATGGTCATATTCATTCTGATTTTATGGATACTGGATATCATATTAATGTTGATTACGATTTTGCAGGTAGATTAGGAATTACGTTTGATGAGATTGAAGAGTTTGCTAAAATATTGGATGGTGACAAGAATGGGAAACATACACAACATGCCGATTAAGTTTGTTGATGAATTAAGACAAATCTCAAGAGGTGGAAAATGTTGAATATATCATACATAAATGATTTACATATAGACCATTGGGTTAAATGGAATCCCAGCCAAGAGAAGTATAAAGTTAGAGTGCAGAAGTTCATACAAGATTTAATTGATAGAAGTAATATTGAGAATAAAGAAGTAATGATTATTGCTGGAGATATCTCACATTTTAACTTTATAAATAAATGGGTACTTGAAGTGTTTAATAAGCAGTTTGAGAAGACTTTAGTAGTGACTGGTAATCATGATTACTATTTAATTAGCAAAAATCAAAAGCGAAAATATAAAAATAGTAGCATGTATAGGGCTATAGAGATGGCCGAAATAGTTGAAAACTTAAGTAATGTTGTTTATTTTCATAGTGTGTACGGGACAGGTGCATTTAGTTATAAAGACAAGGTTTTTGCTGGTGTAACTATGACAAGTTTACCTGAGACAGATGAAGAAAAATCATTCTACCAAAACATAATGAATGATAGTAAATATATAACGTCTTCTCCAGAGTCATATAATTCATTTGATATAACGGTTTACAATTATTTGAAGGAGTTAAACATAGATGTATTCATTAGTCACTATCCATTGGTGAGAACATATAGTCATAATAAACATTTAAACGATGGTTCATTAGGAAGTTACTTGTGTAGAGTGGATGAAATGGTGGCACCAATTAATTTCTTTGGTCATGTGCATGAAGAAAATCAGTTGTATGAAATAGTAGGGACTAAACATTACACTAATGCATTGGGTTACCCAATGGAGGGATTGGGTAGTATAATTAGACAAGTGGAAATACAGTAGAAATTTAAGCTATTTTGATTTATAATTGAGATACATACATCGCTCATGTATGTGATGATTTTCAACAGAAGTTCGTTACAAACTTTACAAAAGCTCTGCTTAGCGGAAACTAAGTGGAGCCACTTTTAAAGGAGATGTTTCCATGGAAACAATAAAACCGAAAACAGACTTAGTTGTTCAATTAACAGGCGAAGACGGTAATGTATTTAATCTTTGCGGAATAGTCACTAAAGCTTTAAAGAAAAATGGATATAGAGAATATGCTACGGAGTTGTCCGAAAGACTCTGGGGACAAGCTAGTTACGATGATGCTTTAAGATTATTTATGGAATATGTAGAAGTGGCATAAAAGAAACCTCGTCTATTTAGATGAGGTTTTTTCGTTCGATTAACTTAAGAATTAAAAGTATTTAGCTTATCTACTAATTCACTTTCAAATATTCTCTCTCTTTCATCTTGGTCAATATATATATAAACTTCCCCGCTTTCTTTTACAATTTCAACTTTTATATCTACATCATTTTCTAATAGAGTTTTAAGGTTGGTTGTTAAAACAGTGTCAGTCTCCTTATGTTCATATGAATTTTGAACTTTTAGTTCGTTATAAGGATAATTAGTGACAAACCATTTTTTGAAATCTGAGACGATTTTATCAATTTCTATATCATTCTTTTTAGCTTTTGCAATATTATGATTTATAAAAACTCTACTAAAGTCTTCTTTTGGTGTATAATATTCAGATACATCTTCAATATACAGGTTAAATAATTCATCATTAGAAAGCTCGTCTACATAAAGAAGTTTTTCATAAACTTCATCCATTCCGTAAGGCATGGCATCTAGGAAATGTAAGTCGAGTTCGCCTTCATAATTATAAAAACTGTTAGGATTATTCTCTAATTCTTCTATCGTATCATATATATATAGATACTGAGCCAAATGATAGTATTTTATTGATTTATCATATTCTTCAATTTCCTTATAATAATCTGCTAAACCACTAAAATAAAAATAAATATTGTTAGATGTATCATGATAGACTTTAGGAATTGGTTTAGATTTATGCAATCTTTCTATTTCATATAAGTAGATATATTCTATTTTATCTTTTATATTTCTTGATTCGCATTCTTTTATGATATTGTATGCTCTTTCTATAGATGAAACTGATGTTCCTCTAGAGAAATGGACAATATATTTAGTTTCTTTAATTAATTCTAACCCTTCTGTTGTGGGCATATAAACAGTTGGCAATTCTATCTCAATATTTTGGCTATTAATATAATCTATGTTTTCAATAATTCTTTCAACAAGAACAGGTTTATTACCCGTTTTTTTAATTTTTGCCTTAGTTAAAATAGATTTTAAATCTGGTTTTGTAAGCCTTGGTAAACTAACCTCAAGTGAGTTTTCTAATTTTAATAAATTAGCCTGTACTAATTTATCTATTGAATTTAATATTCTATTACGATTATTCAATTTAAAATGAGCAGCATATATATCTTCCTTGTCTTGTAATCTATTAGCGTTTGTATGTAAAACTAAAATATCTATTGGCTCTATTTTCAAAAATAACCCTCCTTAGTAGAATAATAATTTTATATTACTCTATCTCTACGATACAGTCCATGCTCAATAACATTTTCTCGCCATTCTCTAATACCTCTAACTTATTACGTTCACTATCAAACTTATTAATCTCACATTCAATCCTTTTATAATATCCATTCTCCCAATACTTAATTGTAGCGCTAGGGTTATAGAATAGTTTTTCTGCAAGTACATTATTTAATTCTCTTAGTGCCATATCATCAAGTATAGGTTTAGCTACTTTATCTTGATTTTTAATATGTTGATTAATTATTTCATATTGTTGAGGTACACTTGCAAATGGTTGCCACTTAATCATGCCTCTACCTTTAGGAATGTTCTTATTGAGATATTCTTTAGGTATCTTACGATAATCCGTTTCGTATTTGTATGGCTCTGGCATTGATGGATTAACAATTTTCATATTCAATCTCCTTATTAATTTGATTTAAGTAATGAATTGCATTATTGAGTGAGTTTATCATTGTGTTTCTTTTATTTAGTGATGCATTTACGTCTTTATATACAATATTAAGGATATCTAAATAATCATTATATAGCTTAATCTTTAGTGAATCTATCTTATTTGATTTAAGGTAATATGCTACTTTCTCAATCTCTTTAAATATAATGTTTTCATTTAAATATTCAGCAGCTTTATTATTAGGTTCGACAGAGTCTAGCATATAAATATAAGATTCGAATTTATTAATCATTAAGTTAATATATTTGTTCATAATAAAAACACCTTTCGTATAATTTGTATTTCTATTATACGAACAAGTGTTCTATTTTGCAAGTTAAATAATAGATATACAAAACCTTTTTAAAATTGTGTATAATAAAATAAAAAGGGAAAAAAGAGGTATAAATTATGTTTTTGTTATTAATCTTATTTTTATTATTTTTAGTACTTTTAATTTTAAATGTTAGAAAGCGGAAAAAGGAAAATTTAGAAAAACCTAAAGATATTAAGAGAACAAGAGTTCTTCTTGGTCTTACAGTTATTTTCTTAATATTGTATGTTGTTTCATTCTCAGATAGTGATAATAAGGAAAAAAGTAGCAACGATAGCTCAACTGTTAAAACAGAAGAAAAATCTGGTAATAAAAACAGTGACAATAGTAATAAAGGGGAAAAGAAAAAAAGCAATATAAAGACATATAGTAAAAAAGAATTAGATTCAATGAGTTATGAAGAGTTAGACGGAATATCTACTGACGAATATATGAACATGTCTGATGGAATACGAGACTATTATTATGAGAGACTTAATAAACTTCAACCAGAAGATGAAAAAAATAGTGTAGAAGAATCTGAGGACACAACAGATTCCAAAGAAATGAGTGTTTCAGAATACAAAAAGAATCTTAAGGCTTATAAAACACAAATGGAAATAGTAGGTGAAGACCTAACATCATTAAATGAGTCTTTAGAATCAGGGATGATTACTAGTAAGACGAAGGACTCTGCTTATAATGCAAAAGCTATGTATGAATCTGCAAGTGGGCTAATAAAGACGCCATTAGAAGATAAAGAACCACCAGAAAAATATAAAGAATTTAATGATAGATTAATTTCAATGGACGACAGGTATTTGGAAGCATTTGATTTATTAAACGAGAGTGCAGAAGCAAATGATGAAGCTAGTATGCAAGTTGCAATAGATACACTTGAAACTATCACAGAAGAATATGTTGTAAATGTGAAATATAGCTTAGAAGATTAGTATATAAGAAAAGAACCCTATATAATGGGTTCTTTATTTTGGATATTTTCAGGTGCATAGTCAAAAAGTCTAAGTTCTTTAGGAATCAAATTTATGTTATCGTTTATAGGCACAGCTATTAAATTATTTTTTATGTTTTGCATATCTTCTTGGGTTAAATCAGAAAACGAACTAGTTATCCTCTTAACAATTTTTGATTTTAAATGCATTCTTGTTCTTGCTAAACTTTTATCACTATTTATATATTCATAAAATATTATTATTGCACCATTTTTTCTAGCTTTGTTAATTACAGCTGCCAACAAACTTCTATCACTATTCCCAAAGCTTATTCCATAACAGATTATAATATTAGCATTATTACTCAGAATTCTTTTAGCATTGCTATATACTCTACTGCCAATTATCTCTGCCATTTTTTCGGATTTCACTAAATATTTAGCATCTTCTAAATCTCTAAAATTTTCATCTATTTCTTTTATAGAATGTATACCTATTGTAATACCTTCATTCCACTGGAGTGAGGGTAAACGCCCATGTAAATATATTAGTGAGTTACCATTATTGAAAATATTATTTTTTCTGTTAATTTTAACATTTTCTTGATTTTTGAAAGTATTGTATAACAATTCAGAAGTGCACGTATAGTTAAGAGTTATTATGTTAATATGTCTATTAGATGCTCCAACTTTTCCTACATAATTATTAATTTTTTCTCTTGAATTAGTATCATTTTGAAATAATCTGTCTATGTAAAGAAACTGTTCTTTTAATTTATAGAATATTACTTCAACATCTTTAATATTTTTAATTCTGCTATCAATTAGTTGTAAATATTCTTGTAGCATATTAGAGACATTATCTACCTCATCAATTAGAAAGTTAAAGAACTCTTCTTTGCCTTTTTTTAACGGTTCTTGATTGTTTTTTAGTTGTTCAATATAAAATTTTTTATATTTATTAATTTTTATTTCATCTGACCTATTACTAAAAACTAATAAGTAATCATTAAATATATCTATTAGTATAGACTCGTAGTCAGCCCAATCCTCAATACACTTCTCATTGTATGTGTGTGGTAAAAACATATTTTCTTTCCCGTTTTTTTGAGCCCATTCATAAAAGTCTGAAAACCTAGTAGGTAAACCTAATTGCAAATCCATTCCGTTTCCTAGGACATATGTTAAATTCATAGTTCATTTTCTATCCTTTCGTAGTTTATTATATTTTATATTATTATATCAAATGCAGTATAATAAAAGATATGTTTTACCGACTATAAAATTTTAAAGAATTCACTTGACTATCAATAAAAGATAAAATATAATGTAAATATAAATATTAAGGAGAGATGGAAATGTCATATTTATTTTACAATGAAGATACAAAAGAGTTAACTGAGATTAACCAAGGGGAAGAAGAAATACTAAAATTCTTATACAAGCATTTAGATTGTAACACTGTACAAGTTGTTATGATGACTAATGGGATTACTGCTTGGGTAGATGAGAACGCATTGTTAACTCATAATTACACTCATGTACATAATATTATTGACGGAAGATTTGAGCATAATATGGTTGGTAATATTGTCTTTACTTCAACTAATAGTGAAGAAGTTGCTGATTTAAGTAAAGGTCAAATTGAGTACATTAAGAATGAATTGAAGATTGAAACTCAATCTGTTGAAGAATATTTGAAAAATAACAAAACTGAATATAACGATGGAATATAAAGCTAGGTTTTCCTAGTATATATAAAAGATAAAATATGATAAAAGAAAAATTTTATTATAAGGAGAAAAGCAAATGAAGCCACATGAAATGAATAGAGAAGAAATTTTAAATAAACTGGATATTCAAGTTTATAGTATCTATAGTGTTACATTGCATGAAGGATGTGACTATGAAGGGCGCTGGTTAGTAAAAACTTGGTTATTTAATGATATTGAATTAGCAAAGAAATTTATAAATGAGTATCGAGTAGATAAAACCGAAGAAATAATTAAAGATAAAATGTATGAAATAGCTAGAAGACATTTTGATTCACAACAATTGATGCTAGAAGAATTAGAATTAACCGAAGAAATTCCAACTCTAAATATGGGTGAATATTGGGAAG
The DNA here is from genome assembly GCF_022386135.1 of Mammaliicoccus sp. P-M59. Lineage (NCBI taxonomy): Bacteria > Bacillati > Bacillota > Bacilli > Caryophanales > Staphylococcaceae > Mammaliicoccus > Mammaliicoccus sp. P-M59. Next base: position 128,401 of record NZ_JAJNJJ010000006.1, read on the forward strand.
AAGATAAAATGTATGAAATTTAAAATTAAACAAATTTTATTATAAGAGGAGAAGATAAATTATGAAGAGCAAAGAATTCGAAAAGAAAATAAAGGAATTAGGATTTAACTATGTTATTCAGTTAGAGGATGAAAATGAAGGGTTAGTAGTTGAATACGCTAGAGATGATGCAAGACAGACAGTATTGTGTACTAGCAATCATGCAAGATACGATATCGATTCGGCATGGGCTGGGTTTGACGCATTAAGTATGAAACAGCAAGACAACATATTTGAATTATTTTATGAGTATACAAAAACACCAGTATGGGATAGAGGTATTGACATTAAGAAAAAAGATAGAAACTATACTGAATATAGTATTGTAAGAGATTAATATAAAACTGGACTTTTATTTGAAAGATAAAATATGTAAATGGAGATATGATATGAAAAATAATTTAAGTTTAATGAAAAAACATGAAAACAAAACTAGTTTAATAGACAAGGTATTCACCAACGAAAACAAATCTATAATTAAAGATTTTGTAACAATTAATAAAGAGGTATTCGAGGTATTGGAGCAGCATATGAAAGAGACTTTTACATACGAAGACTTAATCGAAGAGGTGAAAAAGAGTGAGGTTCCTCCGAATATCAAAGATTTAAACGAAAAGATGGTGATATTAATAAAAGAAATTAAAGAAAATATGTATGATATTAGATATGACAAAAAAGAGATTATAGCGTTACTTACAGAATAAAACTGGATTTGTTTGAAAGGAGAAACAAGATGTCAATGATGACTGAAGCAATGTGGAGGGAAGCAGAAGGAAAGAATATGATTGAATATTTTAGTCCTTGTGCAGATTTCATATATACTGGTAAGCAAAAAGAAAGTAAATTAAAAAGAGAAAATGTACAGCAGAGAAAAAGACTATACGCAAGAAAAACTAGAAAAGTTAACCATGGTAGATGTATATGATAGAAGAAGTAATATTTTGGATGATAATAGGTTTTGGAGTTTGTTTTGCAGTAAGTTATACATACGTGAAAACGATGATTAAAGATTGGTTTAAAAGATAAAATATGAAAGGTTGATAGTAGTAAATGGAGTATAATAAACATAATAGAGTAGCCCTTCATAATCACAGCACTTTCTCAAATCTGAGAATTATAGATGCAATCACGACTCCTAGAGAGTTATTAGAGACTGCTGGCAAACTTGGATACAGAGGTCTGGCTATAACTGAGCATGAGAGTTTATCAAGCGCTGTTAAGATGATAAGTGAGCTAAAAGATTTAAAAAGTAACAATTTAATTAGAGAAGATTTCAAGCTGATTTTAGGTAATGAGATATATCTAGTAGATAGTTTAGAAGATGTGAGGGATAACTACCAAAGTGGTGGGGTAACTAAATTCCCTCACTTCATATTAATGGCTAAGAATAGAAAAGGTTTTGAAGCATTGGCTAAATTATCATCACAAGCATGGAAGAATTCATTCTTTACAGGTTTAATGGAACGTGTACCAACTGAAAAAGAATATTTGAGAAGTGTAGTTCAAAGCGATGAATATAAAGACACTATTATCGCAACTTCTGCATGTGTTGGGTCTAATATAAATATAAAACTACAGAAGATGATGCAGTTAGAAAACGAAGAAAAAAGAGCTCATCATTATAATAAAGCTAAAGAAGAAGTCGAATGGTGTATTGAGGCATTTGGTAAAGATAATTTTTATATAGAGTTACAACCTGCTGAAAGTGACGTACAAATCTTCTGTAATAAACAACTTGTCAAATTAGCAGAAGAAACAGGGCTAGAATGTGTCATTGCTAATGATGTGCACTATGCTAGACCTGAAGATAGAGATATACATAGAATATTTTTACAATCTAAAGATGGAGATAGAGAAAACATAGATGAGTTCTATTACTACTGTTATATGCATAGTGTTAATGAAATGAGAAAACAAATGAGTTATTTGCCAGAAGAAGTTATTGAAAAAGCTTTACATAACACTGAATTAATCTATGACAAAGTAGAAGAATATGACTTGTATCATAAGCCAATTATTCCTAAGTCTACTATTCCAAAATTTAAATTAAATCATGTATTCAAACCTGTATATGATAAATATGAAAACATTAAATATCTTGCAGAATCAGAACATGAAGATAATAGGTATTTATTATATTTAATTGAAGAAGGATACTTTAAAGAACTCCACTATAAAGGTATTAGTCACGAAAAGTTCCATGAAATCCTACATAGAATTGATAGTGAGATATCTGAAATAAAAGGTGTGGGGGAAGCATTGAATCAAACAATGTCTTCATATTATTTAACTTGTCGTGAGATAGTTAATATTATGTGGGACGATTCAGATTGTGGAGGACAAAGTTTAGTAGGTTCTGGTAGGGGCTCTGGTGCTGGTTTCTTAATTAACTATTTATTAGGTATCACACAGATTAACCCTCTAGATTATATCAACATGCCAGCAAAAAGACATTTAGCCAAAGAACGTGCTGATGGTCTACCTGATATAGACGTAGATTGCGAAGGCTCTAAACGTAAGCAAATAATAAGTGCTTTAAAACATCACTATGGCGAAGATAGAGTGTTAAATGTTTGTACATATGGTACAGAAGGTGCAAAGTCTGCATTAAAAATGGCTGCACGTGGTTTGGGTATTCCTGATACTGAAGCTCAATATCTAGGCTCATTTATTAAAACTGAGCGAGGTAGCCAATGGAGTATTACTGATACTTTATATGGTAATGAAAGTAAAGGGAGAGAAGCGAACACTCAATTTAAAAATGAGATTGATAAGTACCCAATGTTAGAACAAGTAGCTTTAAGATTGGAAGGTTTAGTTACTAGAAGAGGTATACATGCAGGTGGAGTTATTATCTTTAATGAAGATGCTTACAAAACTAATGCTATCATGACTGCAAGCAGAGGAGAAGTTCATGTTACTCAATATAATTTAGCTGATTCTGAATATCTTGGTGGAGTAAAGTTTGATGTATTAAGTGTTGAGAATCTTGATAGAATTAGGTCTACACTAGATTTACTAGAAAAAGACGGATATATTGATAGATATAAAACATTGAGAGAAAACTTTAGAGATATATTGCATCCTAAAAACTTAAATCTTGAAGATAAAGAATACTTCAAAATGGCTTCAACTGGAAAAATTGGTGATTTATTTCAATTCCAGACGGAGATTGGTCAAAATACGCTTAGACTTATTAAACCAGAAACGTTTGAAGAATTCTGTGCTGCTAACTCACTTATGAGGTTACAATCAGACGGTGGGGAACAACCTATTGATAAATATATCAGACATAAGAATGACATTAGTCAATGGTATAGCGAAATGGAAGAAGCCAATCTTACTAAAGACGAAGTAGCAATTATGGAAGAACATTTATTGCATGATAAAGGATTAAATATTACTCAAGAGAGTTCGATGAAGTTATCAGCAGACCCTCGTATATCAAACTTTAATGTTGTTGAACAGAACAAATTAAGGAAAGCTATTGCTAAACCTAAAGGTGCTGCACTTGGAGAAATTAAAGAATTATTTTATAGAAAAGGTAAAGAGCAAGGCACTAGTATTAATCTACTAGATTATGTATGGAATGTTCAGTTTGCTATGCAGTTTAGCTATAGTTTCAGTCAATTACACGTTACAGCTTACTCAATTATTGGGATACAAAATCTAGAGTTAAATAGAAAATTTCCACGTATATATTGGCAAACAGCTTCATTAAACGTGGATAGTGATTCAAACTCTAAAGATAGTAAAGATATAGATTATGAAAAGATAGCTAGTGGAATTGGTAAAATGAGAAGTAATGGTGTGCATGTTAAGCTACCAGATATTAATAAGTCAGATTTAGAGTTTACTCCTGATGTAGAGAATAATGCTATAATTTATGGTTTGAAACCTGTTAAATCATTAAATGATGAGATAGTTAGAAATATTATGGATAATAGACCTTATAACTCATTAGGAGACGTTTTCACAAAATTATATGATACCAAGCTAATCAAGAACACTCATATTATTGCTATGGTTAAAAGTGGTATGCTTGATAGTTTTGGTGAAAGAAAACAAATCATGATGGAAGTTATTAAATACATAACCGATTTAAAAACAAATTTAACTATGCAAAATGTTAAACTGTTACTTGAAGCAAACATATTAGAAGGTAGACCTGAATTAGATTTAATTCTATTTAGGGAATCTTTCAAGAATAAAATATTAAGAAAAGTGTCGACAGGAAACAGTAAGACTAAACATAAGATTTTCAAAGTAACCGATATGGATACATATGATAAGTTAATAGGTAACGAAGCTATCGTTAACGTAATGGGAGACCATTATGAAGTAGATGAGAAAGAATTTAAGAAGGTATTTGATAAGAAGATTAGTAGGTTAAAAGAGTGGTTAAAAACTGAAGAGCCAATTAAAAGAGCTAATCGTTATACATTAAACCAACAATGGAAAAAGTACGCTTTAGGTACATACTCAAAATGGGAAATGGAAACTTTATCATTCTATTATCATGACCATGAGTTAGCGCATGTTGATACTGATGCTTATAATATCTCAAACTATAGTGAGCTACCTATGACAGCAGAAGTTGAATCGTATAATAAATATAAAGGTAGAGAGATACCTAAATTCCGACTTACTAACATAGCAGGAACAGTAATAGCTAAGAACCCAACTAAATATATGGTTACTCTAATCACAACTGACGGTTCTGTTGTTTCAGTGAAGTATCATTCTGGAAGTTTCTCACACTATGCTAAAACTGTTAAGAAAGATAGTAAAGTAATAGAAAATAGCTGGTTCGACAAGGGAAACAAACTATTAATACATGGTTATAGACGTGGTGGACAGTTTGTCGCTAAGAAGTATGTTGATTCACCAACATCCACTACAACTAAGCTTATTCACGATATTGATAAAGATGGAGCATTATACTACAGTATAGAAAGAGAATACATATAGACATCACATTAGTGGTGTCTTTTTTGTTTAGAAAATAAAATATAAAAGTAGTTGACTTTAATATTAAGGGGATATATAATACTAATAAGCAAGACATAATATAAAAGAAATGAGGTTTTATACATATGGAATTACTAAGTCAAGAAGAGTTACAACAGGAGTTAACTAGGAAAGAAAAGCAAATAGAGCATTGCAGTAAAATGATATCAAAGTATGATAAACAAGTAAGTACAATCTACCATGATATTGAATTTGGAAATAGATGTAATGCTAGTCAAGGCTACAAGAAATATGATGAACTAAGAGTAGTATTAATTGAAAGAAGAAATTGGAAAGATGCTCGGCCTAAACTAGTTAGAGAGCATACTGACCTAAAGAGAAGAATTAAGAAGCAAGAAAGCTTAGCTAAACGTAAACAAAGAAAGATTAATCGAATTGTTAAAAAGAACGATTGGAGTAAAAAGTTTTCACCAAAAGGTAAAGATATACTAAACGGAGTAAGTATTTAAAACATTATAAAAAATAAAATACAATAACACTTTACTTTAACTTTAGTTGTGGTATAATTGAGTTATAAATAAAACAACTAGAGGTGAGACAAATGAATTTTGGTGATGAGATTGAAAACACAAAAGGACTTATTGAAGAGATTGAACATTTTGGAGTTAACAATTTAGATAATGGAGATTACGAAATTATTAAGTATTTCGTAGATAATTTAGAACCATACTTAAACACAGTTGATATGAATATTAACTTGTTAGAATTAAAGATTGAAGATACATATAGTAAACAAGATGAAATAGAATTAAAAGATTTAACATATAAATCAAAAGAGCTAAGTCATTTGATACCAACTCTAAAGAATTATATGTCACAAATTAAAATCTCTGCTTAATAGTGAGTAGTGATTTTAAAATTGAATAGAAGATAAAATATAAAATATAAAGGATGACTGAAATGGTAAAAATTAAAACAAAGAAAGAAATGACATTATCAGAACTAATTGAGTATGGGTTTAAAAATCCAAAAAAAATAAAAGGTAAAATATTCAAGCCCCAATCATTTGATTCATTTTGGAACCCAGTAGATGTAAGATTCTCAGATGATGGCTGTGCTGTTAATGTAAATGGCTCTGTAACTGATGAAGATGTTTACACAGTTGAGATTGAAGAACCAATCACAGAGGACATGGAGCTTCACATTGTAGAACGTTACATTTCGAGATATGAAGATAAGCATAGATATACTTCATATCTCAAAAAGTCTATAAAAGCTGTTTTAAAAGATAACCCTGCACATATGGAAACAACTCATATCTATGTAGACCTAAATGGAGAGTTAGTGTTAATTTGGAAAAATGGAAAGTTGGTGAAGTAGATGGCAAGTATAATACCAGTTTTCATGGGAATTGTTCTTTACTACTTTATATCAGATGTTACACAAATGATAAAAGCAGAAAGCAAAGAAGATTTCAAGCAACATTTGAAAATTTCTTGTGCAGAATTAATAATATTATTGTTTTTGATGTCACTATTTGTACATTATCAGGAGGGAATATTATGAAACTAGGAGAATTAAAAAGTGAAGCTATAGATATTAGAAATGAGCGTGACCAGTTAAAACAGAAGTGTGATGAACTAAGCAATAATTTAGATAAAGAATGTAATATGTCATTAAATATTGAAGGTCAATTGCATGATGCGATTAAACAACGTGACTTGCTACGCGAAGATATATCACTGTTAAAAAAGAATCAAAAAACTAGAGAAGAAGTTATTGAGCAATTAAAAAGTGAAAACAATAATCTTAAACAATCAGTAAGTGATTATAAAAACACTGCTGAATGGTATGTTGCAAATTGGCAAGAGTACAAAGCTTTAGAGCATGAAAATAATACATTAAAAAGTGAGAATAAAGCATTGAGATTACAAGCTGATGAATATTTTGAATTATGGCAAGAAAGTGTAAAAAATCAAAAATAAGCGAGCTCTCAAAATACGGGGCTTTACCGTGTTTTCGAGACTTGTAATTTAGGATAAAAGAAATCTTTTATCGCAAAGGAGAATGTTAAATGTATAGCAAAGTAAAAGTAAAGCTTTATAACGGTGACATAATAACGTTTGAAAACACAATAAAAATTGAGACTGATATTAATTACTCAATGTATATCCTTACTAGTAAATATGGAGTTGAAACTCATATCAAAAGCAGCTCAATATTATACATATCTTTTGATAAAAAAACTGTGGAGTTGGAGATTAAGCAATAATTATAAGGAGAATAAAATATGGAATATAAAAACGAAAGCTTTATTATAGATTTGGCTGATGGCTACTCAGATGAAATTTTTAACGAGACTAAGGAAGTATACACTAAAGCCAAAGTGCTTGATGAGATAGTGCAATTAAGAAACAACCATTATATTTACTCAAAAACAAATAGTGGAACGCCTATTACTGTATTAGATGCAAAACCATTTGGAAAAGAAGTAAGTCATCTGATTAATAAAAATGGATATATGGGGGATAAATAACATGAGTAATTCGATAGTAAAGGAAGTGCTGGTAAGATGAAATTCAAAGTATGGGACAAGCGTAATGAGCGAATGATTGAATGGATAGATTTAGACTTTTCAAAAGACAACGGCGAAGATTTTATTACAGTTTTTGAACCAACTGGGTTTGTCCGAGATGCGATTATATCGCAGATATTACTTCAATCAACTGGACTATTCGATAGGAATGGTAAGGAAATATACGAGGGAGATGTAGTGAAGATAGATAATCACCCATTACAAGTTCACAAAGCACCATTTTCTGGTCTTTCAATAGGTCTAAATATAAATGGAAATTATGTTGTTGAATATAGTACGGAAGACATGGCTTACTTCATAGGCAACTGGAAAACAAGAGAAGTTATCAGGCATTCAGAAGTAATAGGCAACAAATATGAGCACCCACACTTACTAGAGGAGGAATAGGATATGAAATTTATAATCGAAAGAACAAGTATATGGGATGACGATATTAAACCTTTACACAACACCTATTTATCAACTGTTAATTTTTATCATGTTAGAACATTACAATCATTTGAATCGTTTGATGAAAGGTTTAGTCATAGAGAAGGTAAATTTCTTGAAAAAGGTTTTGACCATAAAATAAATGACGAAGGATTCATACAAAGGACGGAACAAAAGCAAAGATGGTGTATAGATATTGATAAAATAGAGCAGTTAGTAGAGCTGGTTGAAAGCAATAAAATCGTTATTGAAAAAAGAGATTACGATACACCAATAATTGAAATCTATGATGATTATAGAGAATAAGGAGGACACACAATGAAATCACCATACCAAATAGAACGAGAACTAAAGAAGAAAATACTAAAACAGGATTATACATTTGAACACTTTTACAAGCTAGAAGGAGAAACGATTACTCATATATTTACAGGTATTTGGGAGGTAGAGTTTAATGTTTTACTACCTATCACTATCTTTGTTACAGAGAATAAAAAAGTGTTTATTGATTGCTTTGGTATAGATAAAGATTTAATGGAAGATGAAGATATTCCAGTTATAGAGGCTATACGAAGAACACATATCAATCAACATGAATTACGTGAAAGCATTCTAAATAAGAAAATTAAATTGAACGGTCATTTTACTGAAGAAAAACTACCATTCTTTGACCAAGAGTCATTAAAAGAGTATGAGCATTATAAGTACAACCAACGTAAAAAAGAGGAAGAGAAATACCAAAAAGAACAAGAATACAAGAGGTACTTAGAACTCAAAGAAAAGTATGGGGAGGAAACACAATGAAATATTTAATTACATTATCGGTAGCGGGCTTAATAACAGGTTTATCTTTACACATGTTCCTTAGGAATACATATAAGTATGCGAGCATACAAGATGAGGTTGACGCACCTTTAGACTACTTTGAAGGTGGTGAGATATTTTGACTGAACAAGAATTAATTGTATTAAAAAGGTTTTATAAAAAGCGAGCTCCTATTATTGAAATACTGACAACGTTTGTTGATAAAGCAGAAGAAGCTTTACTTGAGGGAGAAGGTATTGAAGACGCATTAGAGTTCATTGGTTTGAAATCAGATGAGTTATTAATGCAACTATAAGGAGGAATTGTGATGGAATTGAAAAATACATATGAGTTGGAACTAGATAGGTTTAAGATATACATAGACTTGAGAGATTATAATTTGCAAGAAATTATTCATAACGAAACTAATAAAAAATTTACAAATCAGGAATTTGATAAAAAAGAAACATGGGAGTTATTATTTGATTTAATTTCTTCGAGATTATCTTCTGAAGCGGTCGTTATGAAAATGGAAGATGAAAACAAAGTGTTGAAAGAAGATAACAAAAAGTTAGCTGAGGGACTAAAAGCAGCAGAACAAGAAATCGAAGACTGGGTTGTTAAATATAATACTCAAGAGAACTTTATTGAAGAAAATAGAGAAAAGTTGGAGGGGTAGTTTATGGCATTACCTGAAATAAACGAACAAAAAATTAAAGAGTTAGTAGTAGAGCAGAATGATAACAAGAAATTCTTTGCTAAGTTACCAAAAGAAATTGATTTTAATTCAAAAGAAACTAAAGAGTTAATGAGTAAGTGGAGCAATATTACAGTAGATGATATTGAAATGGAAAATGCGTACTACAGAGAAGATTACAATGTAAATATCTATGAGTTTTCAATTCATAATTATTTCAGATTTGCATTTGTTGAAAGAGAGAATGGTAGTATTGATGTTCAACAGCTAAGTTTTGTCGAGTAATAAAAAATTTTATAAAGCATTACAAAAATAAAATATAATATACAGGTGAAAGAGAAAATGAAAATTACATATACAAGACCAAGAAACACTGAAGAAATAGCTAAGCAATTAAGAGCAATGCAATCAGCAAATGATTTTGAAAACATAAGTCAGTTAATAGAAGACATAGAATGGTTAAGTAAAGAAGAGGTTTCACATATTGATAGAATAGCTGATTTGGAAATAGATTTAGAAGATTTAGAGCGTGAATCAGCTGGAAGAGAAGAATACATAAAAGAATTAGAAGATACGATTGAAACATTAGAGGAGGAATTCTAATGGAAACATATGAAATTATAGATTTTAGCTACTTTGGAACACCACTATATAACAAGCAAAAAACTTATGTTTTTGATGGATATTACTTTTCAAATACAAATGAGTTATTAGAGTATGTTTTGCAATATGCAAAAGTAATGGTACTAGGTTCAAATTTAGATTTAAGACAATAAAATATAAAGGAGAATGAAATATGGTTAATGAAATTAAAGAAAAAGTTATTTATATGGCTGGTCACATTTTAAATGAGGCTATGGTTGACTACAGGGAAAAGCAACACAATGAAGTGGAAGGAATTATTGGTGTAACTCCATACAGCCCGCATAAAGACAAATCAATCAATGATAAATCTAAAGCTGTACAAGAAGGGTTAGCTGAGCGTATTTTAAACAATGACTTTAAAGCAATGCAAGCTTCTGATGCGTTTGTGTTTGATGTATTAAATGAAGGGCTAGGGACAATTGCAGAGCTGGGTATTGTGTTAGGAATGAAACACCAAGCACAATTAGCAATTAATGAGATTAAAAAAACTATTGATACATATGGTTACATTGCAGATGATAACTTAGATAAGGTTTACGAATTAGCTTTTGAAATAGTAAATAAACCTGTTTACTGCTACTGCTCAGATATTAGACAAGGACATGGTAAACCTTATTTAGACCCAGACAGAAGTGAATTTTCTACGAATCAGTTCGTGTTCGGCATGGTGATAGCTTTAACAAATGGAGAAGGCTTTATCTCATGGGAAGAAGTTAAAGAACGATTAGCTGTTCTAGGAGGTAAAAATCATGTTTGATTTTGAAGCTAACCCAACATTGTTCAGAAAGTTGCGATGGAGCTCAGACTGGAACGGTGATGAAGTTGGTTTTCCAGATGTGAGTGTAGTTGGATATTATACATATTATGATTTGAATTTTTACATAGACATGGAAACACTAAGTATTCTGGAAGCGTGGTTTGATGAAGATGAAGAATAAATATCAAGTTGAATTAAACATACAGACAAGATTATCTACTGAGGTATATGCAGAAACGTCAGAAGAAGCATTTAATAAAGCTAAGACAATGTTTCAAGAGTATGGAATGGAAGAGGATATATTTAAGGTTAAGTATTCTCATATAGCTTCACACGCTGAATTTAAGAAATGATGAAATAACACAAAACGTGAGAATACTGGAAACACCCGTATTTTCACGACCAGTGTGTTCGGATAAAAGATTAGTTTTAACAAAATAATTTATAAATTTAAGAAATGGGGATAATTATGGAATTAAACAAGATATACAACGAAGATTGTTTGGAAGGCATGAAGAAGATACCAGATAAATCAGTAGATATGATTTTATGCGATTTACCGTATGGAATGACACGCAATAAGTGGGATAGCGTTATTCCATTAGAGCCTTTATGGAATCAGTATAAGCGTGTAATCAAAGATAATGGTGCAATAGTCTTAACAGCACAAACACCATTCGACAAAGTGCTAGGCGCAAGTAACATTGAGAATTTGAGGTATGAGTGGATATGGACTAAGTATAGTGGTACGGGACATTTGAATGCTAAAAAGATGCCGATGAAAAACCACGAAAATATTTTAGTTTTTTATAAAAAATTACCAACATACAATCCTCAAATGACGAAAGGGAAACCTTATACTCAAAAAAGTGGGAGAGCAAGTAGTAATTATAATCATCAAGAAAGAGTAACTACTGTAAACGAAGGATATAGATACCCGTTGACAGTTCAAAAATTCAACAGCGAAAAAGGTTTGCACCCTACTCAAAAGCCAGTAGCATTATTCGAATACTTAATCAAAACATACACAAATGAGGGTGAAACGGTACTCGACAATTGTATGGGAAGTGGAACAACAGCAATTGCTTGCATTAATACTAATAGAAACTATATAGGTTTTGAGTTAGATAATACATATAGCGAAATAGCAAATAAAAGAATCAAGGAACACTTACAACATAATTTATAAAATATTAAAGGATAAAGAAGAAATGACGAAATTATATTACGCAAAGGATTTAAAAGAAATTACAGAAAAAAGCATGAGTGAAGACGTAAAACATCTTCTTGAAGAAATAGCTGATGCAACATTGTTAACAGCTAAAAGTGGGGACTTTTCATTTACGTTAAAAACTAAACATATGAATGAAATCAAATACATGCTTGAAAAGAAAGGCTATGAAGTAAATGAACTCACAAATCAGTCTAATGCATACTTGATTTCATGGGATTAAATGTCGATTTTATTCAAAGGAGAGGATAAATTATGGAATTGGAATTTAAAAGTGCTGAAGAAACTAGGGTTATTGCCAAAAAATCGTTTGAAATAATAAAGAAGAATGATTATAGAAAATGTTTGGATAATATCCAAAAAGAAATAGCTACCTCTGCTCGTAACGGGGAGTATGATACGACAGTAAAAATCAAGGAGTATATAGAAAAAGATGTAGTAAGTTTACTTGAAAGTAAAGGGTATAGAGTTGAGCAAGAACATAAGATTACTCAGATGGGCGGGGTTTATTCAGGCAATCCACCTTACACAATATCTTGGGAAGATAAAGGAGAATAAAATATGAAAGAAACAGAAGTTACAAACTTATTAAGAGATTTAGGAGATAATATCCAAAATGTTGCTGGTGTTGGATGGGAAACATTAATTCAACAGCAATTAATCTATGGTGCTTTTTTAGTGTTATTAGGAGTAGTTTCAGTAATTATCACTATAATAACTTGGAAATTAGCTACTAATAAAAAGAAAGAGGGTAGAGATAGAGCGGTATCAGCTATTGTAGCAGCAATGTTTATAGTTGTAAGTATTGGTTGTTTTACAGTAGGGGGAATGAAATTATTAAATCCTGAGTATTATGCAATGTTAGAGCTTAAAAATATTATAGGCAAGTAAAGGGGAATAAAATATGAAAAAATTATATAACATCACATTACACCTTGATGAAAGAAGTGTATATAACAAAACAGCAGTAATGGAAGATTTAGATATGTCTACTATAAAGATTTTAGATAAAGAGTTAAATGAAATTTTTCAAAAACCTACTGAAGAATGGTCTTTAAATCTCTGCCGAGATTTTACATGGTATCAATCAAAACGTGCATATAATCGAGTGAACAAAAACAAATTAATAAACGTTAGGACTGAAAGAGGATGGGGCACGTTTAAAAACCCTAAGTTAGCAAAGAAGGAATTAGAGCAAAGAACTAGTGATTACTCAATTACTAAAAACACTTATAGAAAAAATGGCGAGTTTAATAATGAGAAAGTTTTCTTCTATTTACCGAGTGATGAAACTGAATTAAAAATGGATGCTACAGGAGGAAAAGTGATTCAATATTCTTTTGATATTGTTTTAGGCATACTAGATAAACCTGATACTCATGGTGAAATAAGAGTTTATCATAGTTCATTTGAAGGAGTTATGACAGCTCTTAACAAAATTAAACGAGGCATTGAATATGGAATACTAGATTCTTATTATTTAAACCCAATTAACGAATATTTAATAAGTATTACAGAGAAATAAAAGGTTGATTTTATCTCAGGAGGAATAAAATATGATGGAAAATAATTATTTAGTTAAAGTAGGTAAAGGTTTTATTGGAATCGGACATACGTTTGAATTAGATATCAGAAATACTATGTATGAGATTGATGAATTTTTTATGGATAAAGAAGAAGCTTTTAAACTTGCAAAAGAAGTTGGCGGCAAAGTATTTAAACTAGGGCTACAAGAAGTTGAAAGTGTAAAGAAATAGGAGGTCAATATGTTAGAAATATTCATTGTTATTGTTGCAGTTATTGCTTTGAGTTTAATAGGTTACATTAGTATCTTACATAATAATCATAAAGCTGAAGTTGAAGAGTTAAATAGAGTGATAGAGTTAAAAGATAGAACAATTGATAAATACATAATTAAAGAGCTAAAAAATGAGCTTAAGAAAAACAATAAAGACATTTCAAAATCACAGTATGAAATTTTAAGTTGGGAAGAATCAACAACCAATTGGGTAAAAAGACATGAGCATATATATGATGTTCTTGGTATTAACTACAGAGGACTAAATGATACTAACCCTTATGTTGTAATTGAGTATAAACTAAAGGAGTTTTTAAATGAAAAGAACTAAACAAGAAATAGAACTTTCTTTTGGTTATTATGTAGCAAAGGGAGCTAAAAACTTATTAAACGATGAACAAAAGAAGATTGTTAGACCATACATGTGGAGATATAAAATCGCAGTTCCATTAGTCTTAGTTCAAGTTGTATTTGTAAATATAGTAGAAAAAACTACAGATTTCATTTCTAATGTGTTGGATAAATTAGATGATATAACAATGGAGATTCAGTATAAAGTTGATAGTTCGTTTAGTAGAGACCCAAGAATTATTAGAGGGTTACAAGAGAAATTTATAGATGAATTAGTTGAGTATGAAGATGATGAAGGTAAAGAACGATTTGATGAATACAAGTCAATCGACCCAAAAAGAATGAAAGTTAGAAAGAACAAAAAATAAAGAAATAAAATAACGATTTTAATAGGAGAGTATAGAATGGAAAATACAGATATTTTAGCAAATGTAATGTCAGATTTAAATTATCTTGATACAAGCGAATTAACAACAAGACAACAAATTATGTTAGGGAAAGCAGAAGATTTATTAGAAATGTTGGCTACAGAATTAGGGGAGACAGATTGATGTGGAAATCATTCAAAGCAGGATTTAAAGACGGAATAAGAATTCTCATAGCAGTTTTAGTAATCGTAGTTCCACTAGTTGTAACTACGATGATAACAGTGTATTCTGCGAAACACATAGGTTTTTGGACTATTCCAATAGGATTAATGTTGTTTCCTGTACTACTGGGGGTAACAAACAGCATCAGAAATATATGGAGGAAATAATATGACAGATGAACGAAAATTAGAAATGATGAACAACATTTTACATATTTATAGGGATTGTTTAGTTGATGAAGAAATTACTGGAAATAATAAATTTGATTATCATTTAGGATATTTTATTAGAAAACAATTCGGCAATGAGATAATCAAGGATATTCAAGAAAAAGATAAAGAGATATTTAAGAAAGCACTGAACAAATAAAACGAAGATTTTATAAGGAGTGATATGTTGGAAAATTCGATTCCAGTAAAAGTAGAAGTTATAAATGAAAAAATCGTTATGCATCTATCAGAAAGATTAAGTAGGGTCTTTGTCGACCCTGTAGAATTTTTAGTTGCTAAAAGTTATTGGGAACAAATGAATATGATTATTCTTGAAGAAGAAGGAGTATTACATTTCGACCCTAAAACAAAAGTGAGAAATATATTATTAATATCCGATATGGAGGAAGAAGATAATGACTAAAGTAATTTCAGGTTTTCCTGCTGTTGGGAAAAGTTATTTATACAATAATCACAAAGAGTTAAAAGTATTAGATTCAGATAGTAGTAAGTTTTCATGGGAATCAGAAGGTGTTAGACATCCAGATTTCCCTAACAACTACATTAAACATATTAAACGTAACATAGGAGTAGTTGATGTAATCTTTGTATCTTCTCACAAATTAGTCAGAGAAGCATTAGAGAGCAATAGTATTGATTACACAATTGTATATCCAAACATAAACCTAAAAGATGAATACATAAACAGATATATAACTAGAGGTAATAATGTTAGTTTCATTGATTTCTTAAATGATAACTGGGATGAATTCATTACAGATATTGAGAATGAAAGATTTCCAGTAAAAGTAGAATTACAGCAAGGTCAGTATATGAAAGATGTATTAGAGCATATATTATAAAAGTTTAAAATCGGTGTTTTATCAAAATAATTTATAGGAGAGGTAGATATGAAAAATATTGAAAAATTAGAAAAAGTATTAACTAAAGAGTTGGTAGGAGAGAATGTTGAAATCGTTAGGTATGTTGAAAAATTAGAAATAAATCCTAAGTTAATCAAAGGTGCACATGGACTTACTTACTCAAATTATATATATAATTTAAAGTATTTAATCGCTTTAAACGAAAAAGGATACAGAAATATGGAAGTTGAATTATCTATTGATTTAGCTGATTTAAAACATTCAAAAGACTCTGAAGAAGAAAAAGAGTTGTTAGCTATACTTATTCAGGAACACTTAGAGAAACTAGAAGATAAAATTAAATATCAAATTAAGCAACTTGATTATCAAAATAATTATGCAAAAGAAGTTAGTGAAAAAGTACAAAACTATTTTGATAGTAAGAATAAATTTAAAGGTGGGTTTGGCTTTAAAGATGGAAACTTATATGTAACTGGCTCAGGTGCAAAAATTATGAATACACCATACAAACATGAAGTATTGGAAACACCTGATGGACTTAAACTAGGAGAGCCCATTATTAAACCTATTCCTTCTGAAAAGATTTTACTAGGCAGCCTTACTTTAGAAGAAAAAGACGGTAAATTAGCTGTTACTGATAAGAATGGAAGTACAAGATTCATTTAAATAAAATCACAATTTTATAAGGAGATTATATATGAATATATTAGTAAAAGACCTTAAGTATGCTGCAAGAAAAAATATAGGAATAAATAATTTATCTAAAAAATTAGCTTCGTTGATACATGAGGAATTAGAAAATGATACCAACGTTATCAAGTTAGATTATAAAGTAGAGCCAAAAGAATTGTATATAATTGAAGAGGTAATTGAAAGAATGGGTCTGAAACATAAATTGTATTTTACAGAGTTGGGTGAAGCATTTACAACAATTACTTTACTCAGCCTTTATCAAAATAAAATATAGGAGAATATATATTATGCCAAGTTATAAAAGAACACAAATAGATATAGAAAATAATGCAAGAATGTTTATTAGAACAGGTGACACGGAGCTAGAGATTAATGTTAAACCAATAGAAGTTGAGTTAGAACACAAGAAAAAATTTAAGAATGAAGCATCAGAATTTCGAGAAGAGCGATTAAATAATGAAAAAGAAGATTGGTATAAAAGAGATATGGTTGAGAGCCAGCTAGTAGAAAACCAAAATCTTGTAATTACTAATCGAGGAACAGGCAGAAGTCATCAAACAATTTTATATATGATGGATGACCCTACAGTAATTTCTTTAGTTAGAGATAATTTTCAAAAGAATAACCTCTTAGATATCTATAAGAAAATACAAAAATCTGAAGATGGTTTCATTGATTGGGACTATGCAAGACTCAATGACTTTTCTGATAGAGTTGTAACTTTTGAAGATTGGGAAGATGGGTATAATGGTCGAAGTCGTCATAATAAGCTACATATTGATAACGTTGAGCACTACTTATTGTATAAATTAGGTAGGGTAGTGGATACATTTACAACTGGTCACAGAGCTGTATCAGGTTTCTCTAATGAGTTTGAAGTAGCAGAGGAAGTGTAATCATGACTAAAGCATACATAGATAGTAAAAATAACACAATTATTATTCACAATAGTGATGATAAAACAAGTGAAGAGTTACATATTATGCACGAAGCAGTTGAGAAAGCAGGTTATAAGTGCATAATATTCTCAAAAGAAGATGAGCTTGAGTTTTTAAATAGTGAAATAATCAACCTTTAAAAGATAAAATATAAGAGGTAATAAATATGAAATTAATGTTACTAGTAATAATTATTTTAGTTATACTTTGCACACTCTTAGCATTTGGAGTAAGTAAGTTATACGACTATTTAAAGTATAAAGAAGAGTACTCTAACTTAAAGAAACAAGCAAAGATACATATAAGAGAAAACAAATTAAACATAAAAGGTATCGAACATACCATTAACGCAAAAAAAGAAATGATTAAAGATTTAGAAGAGTCTCTAGGAAATAGAGCGGAGTTAAAGCAACTTAATGTTGATATCAAGTTGCTAAATAAATTAATAAAAGATATTGAAGGAGAGAAATAGATGAGTAAATCAGGATTAATAGCAGGAGTAATAGGTTTTGTAGCATTTATTGGAATTATTTTAGGGTTCATGATGATTGAGAAAGTACCACAAGGTCATCAAGCAGTAGTATATAGTACGTCAGGAGTTAAAGAGAAAACATTACCAGCGGGTTGGCACTTTGTAGCACCATTCGATAAAGCTATTGACTACCCAATTCGTACGCAAACTAAAGAATATAAGAAATTACAAATTGGTACATCAGACGGTAAAAACTTATCAACTAATATTAGTGTTAGTTACCATGTCGACCCAGCTAAAGTAGTATCTATTTTTAATAAGTTTGGAAATGCAGATATTGAGGCATTAGAGAATGGATATTTAAGAACACGAGTACACGATGGATTACGTCAATCAACAGCTAAGTATTCTGTAATTGAAACTTTTGGTGACAAGACAGGACACATTAAGAAAGAAACTATTGAGAACTTACAAGATAAATTAACTGACCAAGGTTTCATCGTTGAAGATATCACTATTTCTAGCCCAGAGGCAGACCAATCTACACAAGATTCAATTAATGAGCGTGTTAAAGCTAACCAAGAGTTAGAAAGAGCTAAGACAGACAAAGAAATTGCTAAAGCTAATGCAGATAAAAAGAAAATTGAAGCTGAAGGGCAAGCTAAAGCTAACAAAATTTTAAATGATTCACTTACTGATAAATTAATCGAGAAAGAAAAGATTGATAAATGGTCAGGAGATGTTCCACTGGAAATTGGTAGTTCTAATGGAGTAATTGTGGACACGAAAGGTAATTAATACATATGAAGCTATATACAATAATTAGACAAGAACTATATTACAGCGAAGCAGACATAGAAAGTTATATCCCAAGTGTATACGAAGGACTAGAAAAAATCATAGTGGATAAACATGTGGAAGAAATGAGTAGACCTAGAATTGTATTTCAATCATATAGTATTGATGAAACTAGGGCTATGTTATTAGATTTACAAAAAGGTGTTAAGAATGAAATCTACAAATACACTTCACCAGATGATGTTTACTATTACATAGAAAAAATAGAAATTGGAGAATAAAATATGATATTACTTATATTAAATATATTAGCATTGGTTATATTAACTCATGCTTATGTACCACAATTAAAGACTACATTTAAAACTAGAGCCACAGAAGGAGTATCAATCTTCTTCTGGCTACTAATTTCATTATCAACATCTTATAGTTTGTTTAACTTATTAGCTACTGGTAATGCTGAATGGTATACATACTTAGCACAGTTTATTAACGCTGGAGTCGCTTTATTGCTATTTGTATGGATAACTGGATTAAGAGTACGTTGGGAGTTAACTTTGTTCTTCTCATTGCTATACATTTTCTTGAATGTGTATGTTTATCAGTCACTACCATTAGTTGTCACACAAACAGTTGCAACAATAGCAGTTATTTTAGCGTATGTAGACCAAATAGCTCACTTTATTAGAACTAAAAGAGCAGAAGGAACTAATCCATTTCTTTATTATTACTTTGCATTAGGTCTATCGGTATTGGTATCTATTATGTTTATGACGAATGTATCAACGCATGTAATAGTAACGGAATTAGTTAATATCACGTTATTACTGGTTTGTGGTATTATGTCACAAATCTTAGGAAAAAAATAATAAAAATAAAATATAAAAAGTATTGACGATGTAAGGGAATGTCTGTATACTAAGACTTGTGTTAGATATTCCTTTACATTCTTTACAAACAATTAAAAGATAAAATATGATAAGGAATGATAATATGGATATGAAGTTGTACGAAATTACAGAGCAGTTTCAACAAGTGCTTAGCTTAATAGATGATGAAGAAGGTTACTCTTATGAAGACCTTAAAGATACATTGGATTCTATAGGTGAGTTAGGTGAGGATAAGATTGCTAACACTGGTAAAGTTTTAAGAAAACTTAATGATGAATTAATGATTATTGAATACAGAGAAAAAGAGATTAGAGAGCTAAAGTCTAAGAAAAAGAAAGATATTGAAAATCTAAAATCTTATCTACTATTCAATATGCAAGCTCTAGGTAAAAAGAAAGTTGAGACTCCAACTATTAAAGTTGCCACAAGAAATACTAAAGTAGTAAATATTTTAGATGAGAGGAAACTTCCAGAAGAATTCATTAAGACTGAAGTTAAAACTTCACCTAAGAAAGCAGACTTCAAGAAATATTATGAAGCATTATCTGATGAAGAAAAAGCTAAAGTTGATTATGCAGAAGTAGTCGTAAACACATCGGTAAGTATTAAATAGAAAAGGAGATTGAATATGGCATTATACACAGACAATGGTTTAAAGTTCGAAACTAAAGAGGATGCATTTGCTTGGTTTGAAACTACATTACTAGACAAATCACCTCTAGGTAAAACGTACGAAGAATTACATGGTGAAGACTGGGGAAATTATTCTATTGAAGCTACTGGTATTGATGAAAGAAATATCAATATTAGATTAGACAACCCTAACTTTGATGCAAACTTGTACAGACGAGTTAATTACAATACATATGGTTTAGAACAAGACATTAGTTCTGATGAAGTTATTAGAGAGCTACAGTCTTTAGTTAAAACATTAGAAATTGTATCTTATTTAACAGTAGATGAGCTAAGTAATATTCAAAAAGAACTAGAACAAGATGAAAATAAATATATTAATGATGTGTTTACTGAATTTGATAATATTGTTAAAACAATTCAAATAGAAGTAGACATTCATACAGCAGTAATTACAATTCAGTTAGCAGATAAGGTTAGTGGATACACAGTAGGTAAACAAATTGAATTAGATGCTAAAGGTAAAGTAAACTCTGATAGTATTCCAACAATTATTCAAAGCTTTTTCTTAAAAGAAATGAGTGGTAAATTTGATGGCCAAGCATTTAAAGCTGGAGAACACTTTATAGATGGTTTACTAAAATATGCACAAACAAATGAAAAACAGATTAAAATCGAAGTCCTATAAAACAAAACAACAAAAAATACGATAAAAACTTAATAGTCAGTCATAATTAACAGTCAGCAAAGTTCAACAAATAACATATACGGGAGATACGAACTTGACTACATTAGAAGAACAATATAAAAATACGAATTTTGACTTTTTAGACACTGAAGACACTATGGACAATACGACAGATTTTATTGAATCAATTGAAACTACTGAAAACTTCTTAGAAAATTTAGAAGTTAACTTTTACGAACTATAAAAGATAAAATATAATACATAAAAGGTGATGTTATTGGAGAAATTAAAACATCAAATACTGAAGTTAAAGATAATCTTTCGCTCGTTTATTATTCGAAAACTAGAAAGACTGAAAGATTCGTTGAAAAAGTAACAGAAGTAATTGATATACAAACTAAAACATTAAGTGAGTATCAATCAGGAAAATATATATTAATTACACCAACATATAATTTTGGTGAAGTACCAGAAGAAGTGAATGCATTTTTAGAAAAGCATAATAAAGATATGATTGCAGTAATGAGTGCAGGAAACAGAAACTGGGGACAAAACTTTGCAAAGTCTGGGGAGACGATATCTAAGAAATATAATGTTGAGTTAATTGGTAAATTTGAAATGATGGGTACTCAAAGTGATGTAGAAAAGTTAGTGAATTACATCAAACAATTGGAGTGATGTAAATTGGGTAAGAAAGATAAAAAAGAATTGTTAGATATATTTGAAATGTGTGAGCTACAAGCTTTAAAAGTAAGTGAGCTTATACAATCAGATAAGCAAAAAGGTTTGAATAAAGCAGTAGATACTTATGTTAAGTTAATAAGTTTAGCTCTTCTAGCAGAGAAACAAGATAGTCAATATCAAGCAGTAGCAATGACTGATGAAGAAATTGAATCAATGCTAAAAGAAATGGATGATGAGTTATTAGCTGAGGAATTAGATGAAGTAATTGTTACTGCTGATGATTTGTTAAACATAAAGGCTAATACAGAACATATTACAGATAAATCAATTGAATATTATAAACACGCAAGAAACGCAATAAGAGAACAATTAATTAAAGACGTTCATTTAATCAGAAACATGAGTGATAAAGAGTTAAATGATTATATTGAATCGTTTGAAAAATAAAATATAAAAGATTAGAGGTATTTAATTTGGGTAAATGGATAGAAAAAAACAACGAAATAATGAGAAGAGACAAAATGGGACAATTAAGTCTGCATAAGGATAAGGAAGCAATTAAATTGTTCTTAGAACATGTAGATAGTAAGACTAAAAAATTCTCAAATGAAATAGCTAGATTAAGATATCTTATTGAAGAAGATTATTACATTAATGTATTTGATATGTATTCAGAAGCAGAGGTATTAGGAATAACAGAGTATGCATATTCATTTGGCTTTGAATTCCAAAGCTTTATGGCTGCAAGTAAATTCTATGATACATATGCATTAAAAACTAGAGATAAAAAAGAATGGTTAGAAGATTTTGAACAACATAACGTAATCGTATCGCTATACCTAGCAGGTGGGGATATTAATTTAGCTTATAGATATGTTAAAGCACACACAAAACAAACTGTGCAAAGTGCAACACCCACATATCTTAATGCTGGTAGAGCTAGACGTGGTGAGTTAGCTTCATGCTATTTATTTACAATGGACGATACTTTAAATTCAATTCAGTTTATTAAAAACCAAGTATCACAAGCAAGCAAAATCTCTGGTGGAGTTGCAGTGAATTTAACTCGATTAAGAGGTAGAGGTGCACCAATTAAAGGAAATAAAGGAGCAGCCAAAGGAGTTCTTCCAGTTGCCAACCTAATTCAAGGTGAAGTTGGTTATGCAGACCAACAAGGAGCTAGGGCTGGAGCAGGGGCAGCTTACTTAAACATCTTCCATTATGATGCTGTAGAGTTCTTAAACAGTAAGAAGATTAACGCAGATGACGATGCAAGGTTATCTTCTTTATCAATCGGGTTAATTGTGCCATCTTTATTCTTTGATTTAGCTAAAGACAATAAAGATTTATATATGTTTGAGCCATACTCAATTCAAGCAGAATATGGTAAAGAAGTGATTTTAGATGATATTAATATTGCTGAGTGGTATGACAAACTTGTAGACAATGAAAACATTGTTAAGACAAAAATGAACGCTCGTGACATGCTAAATCTAATAGCTCAAATTCAATTGCAATCTGGCTATCCATATATTATGTACAAAGACAATGCAAATAAAAATCACGCTTTGAATGAGCTTGGTGAAGTAAAAATGAGTAACTTATGTACTGAAATCTTCCAATACATGGAAGTATCAGATATCAAAGATTACTATGAGCAAGATAAGTTAGGACAAGATATTATTTGTAATTTAGCTTCTCTAAACATGGTTAAATCAATTGAAGAAAACGAAGTAGAAGAAGCAATCAGAACTGGAATGAGAGCATTGACTTTCGTAGCTAACAACTCACGTATTGAACACTTACCTACAGTACATAAAGCTAATAAGAATATTAGAGCAGTAGGTTTAGGAGTAATGTCATTCCACAGTATGTGTGCTAAGAACAAGATTAGATATGGCTCAGAAGAATCATTAGACTTAATCAACATTTACTGTATGTTAATGGACTACTACTCATTAGATGAATCAATGAAAATTGCTAAAGAACGCAACGATATTTTCCATGGCTTTGAGAAATCTGATTACAAAATTAAAGACAAAGAGTACGGAGATTACTTCTATGTTAACGGTAGAGTGACAGAAGATATTGTTCCTGTAACAGATAAAGTAAAAGAAATCTTTAAAGATACATATATCCCAACTAAAGAAGATTGGCAACGTCTAGCAATAGATGTAGACAAATATGGTATCTATAACGGATACAGATTAAGTATAGCACCAACTCAAAGTATCTCATACATAACTAACTGTAGTTCAGCACTAACTCCTGTAGTAGATACGGTAGAGCGTAGAACATATGGTAACTCAGAAACATTCTATCCAATGCCATATTTATCAGCAGAAACAATGTGGTATTATTCACCAACTGCTTTCGATATTCCTAATGAACATATCATTAACGTGGCAGCAGTTGCACAGAAATGGATAGACCAAGGTGTATCAACAATCTTGTTTGTAAACAGTGAGATTGAAACTAATAAACTTGCTAGATTATATGCTTATGCACATGACAGAGGTTTGAAGTCACTTTATTACACACGAAACAAATTATTAAGTATTGCCGAGTGTACTAGCTGTGCTGTGTAGGTGAACTATATGAATGAATGTTTGAATTACGAAACACTTAAATACAGTGATATAAAAATTAATGATGTTTTTACCTCTCAAAATTACGGGGAGTATAAAGTGGTCGAGATGACTAATACTGAGATAATTATTGAATTTCTTAACACTGGATATAGAAAAGAGACCCACTTAGCTTATATAAAATCTGGATATATAAGAGATAAAAGAGCTCCTTCTCATTGCGGAGTTGGATACCTAGATGATATTAACACTAATGAATACCCAAAAGAATATACTCATTGGAGAATGATGATAAATCGTTGTTACAACAAGAAATATCATGCCTATGATTTATATGGTGGTGCAGGTGTGACGGTTTGTGAAAGATGGCACTCATTTAAAAATTTTGTAGAAGACTTTAAGAGTATAGATGGTTATTCAGAGAATATAATGCTTCTAGGTAGAAACAGGCAGCTTGATAAAGATATTAAACAATCAAACATACCTGTAAATGAAAGAATTTATAGTTTAGAAACATGCATGTTAACTGAGATGAAGAGTAATCAAAAACATAAAAGATATAATACACCAACAACTTGTTTTATTGCTATTGACCCTGATGGAGTTAAACACTATGCAACCAACGTGAAGAAATGGTGTGAGAAAACAGGTCATTATCAAAAATACATAGATAAATGCTTTAGTGGTAAAAAAGAAAGTTACAAGGGTTGGAAATTTAAAAAGATATCTCAAGAAGAGTTTGATATTCATATTAACAATAAAATACAACATAAACAACTGGAGGAAGTTTAATTGACAAAAGTAATTAAAGCAAGAGCAACAAATTGGAATAAGGATAATTCATTAGCGTTAACGTTCTGGAAACAAAACGTTGCACAGATGTGGACTGAAGATGAGTTTAAACCATCTAAAGATATTACTGCTTGGAAGGCATTATCACAAGATGAACAAGAAACATATGTAAAAGTGTTATCTGGTTTAACAGGTTTAGATACTACACAAGGCACTGAGGGTATGCCATTAATTCAATATCATTATCCTCAGCCTGTATGGCAATCAGTGTTTGCTTTCATGGGAATGATGGAGAATATCCACCATAAATCATATTCCCATATCTTTACAACTTTATTAAATCAGAAGGATACCAACTACTACTTAGATGAGTGGGTTCCTAAAAATAAGTTTTTAACTAAAAAAACAACCTTAATCTCTACTCATTATAGAAAACTGTTAAAGAAAAACCCAACAGATAGAGAATTATTTATGGCAATGGTCGCTTCTGTATTCTTAGAATCATTCTTATTCTATTCAGGCTTCTATTATCCATTATTACTTTCTGGACAAGGTAAGATGATTCATAGTGGTGAAATTATCCGTAAGATACTTTTAGATGAAAGTATTCATGGTGCAGGAGTAGGTTATGCAGCTCAATCTATTTTTGAGAAGTTTGATGATGAAGAAAAAGAAGATGTTAAAAAAGAAATGATGCAGTTATTTGATGAACTATACTTCAATGAATGCGAATATACAGCTTCATTATATGACAAGATTGGCTTAACAGACGATGTTATTAGATACATTCAATACAATGGTAACAGAGCATTAATGAACTTAGGTTTCGATGAAGTGTTCAACCCTGAACCTTTTAACCCAATAGTAGAGAATGGACTTAATACAGACACTAAAAACCATGACTTCTTTAGTGTTAAAGGTGACGGTTATGTGTTATCACTTAACAACAAAGACTTAAGAGATAAAGACTTTGAATTTGAAAACGTTCAATCATATGAGTTATCTAACAAATTCTTATAATAAAATCAGTATTTTATCTCAACAATAATAAGAGGGGCTTTGTTCCCTCTTCATAAAAATATGAAAGGAAAGCATATATGACACAACAAACAATCAAACGACAATCAACACCACATATATACATAGCATTAACAGGTAAGATGAGGTCAGGTAAAGATACAGTTGCTAGACACTTAGCTGTACAGTTTAGAAAAGAAGGTTTTGATGTTAATAAAGTAGCTTTTGGTGATGCGCTAAAAGTTAAATCTAAAGAGTTATATCCAGAAGAATTCACAGAAGGTAAGAAACCTAGAGAGTTATTTCAATGGTTTGGTCAGACTTTACGTGAGCGTAATGAAGATGTTTGGGTTAACCAAGTAGCACAACTCATTAACAAAAAGAATAAAGATACACAACAATACGGATATAATCCTCAAGTATATATAATCACTGATTTACGTCAACCTAATGAATATCAATTCTGCAAAGATAATAACTTCATTATTATTAAAGTTGAATGTGATGATGTAACTAGAATTAATCGAATGCATGCTTTAGGAGATAACTTTACTCCTACAGACTTACATCACGATACAGAAACACATATAGATACTTTTGATGTAACTACTACAATTGATACTTCTGAATTATCTAAAAATGAATTATTTACATATACAGATGAAATCAAAGATAAAGCAATTGAAAAATTTATACACCCTAAAGGAGATATTTAATTATGACTAAAAATTTATTATTCGGCTCACCAACTTGCCAACCATGTAAGGCTTTAAAAGGAATGTTAGGTAACTTAGGATATGAGTTTGAATATGTAGACTGTGCTGAGACACCAGAAATGGCAGCAAAATATGGAGTAATGTCTACACCAACACTAATTAAAGTAGATGAAAATGGTGAAACAATTAAACGTGTAAGTGGTCAAGGTGCAGCTTTCGCAATGGCACAAGAGGATAAGTAACATGAAGGTATTTACATATGAAGAGATTGAAAAAGAAATTGAGATGATTAATTTAGATTTCAGATTAGCACTACATAATGATGAGTTTACTATATTTGTAGCAGATGCTTTGTTAGATAGATGTTACGCATTAGTTAAGCATTTCAATGAACAAAGTAAGTTTAAACGTTTGTATAGACGTATGTCAGCTAGAAGAAAACTTAATAACTTAGCAATTGAATTATATGAAACTCAAACAAAATAAAATATAAAAAATAGGAGAGATAATATGTTTCAGAAATTAAAAAAAGGACAAGTAGTAATCAACACAAAAACAAAACAAACAGGTAAGGTAATTGGCTTCGAGGGAGCTATCACAGTAGTAGAAGTTATCATTTCTCAAAACAAAGAAGAAGGTACACGTACTACTAAATTAGAAAGATTTAATAATTTAGATTTACGACCATACAACAAACCACAAGAGAAATTTAAATCGTATAATCCATATCGAGATGTTAAAGAATTTCATAAGGCGTTTAATCACCCAGTAGCAGAAGTACCCACAGCAATTACATCTGAGAGAGCTCAACAACGAGCAGATTATTTAGTAGAAGAGTTAGTTGAATTCTTGTGGGCTTCTGTAGCAGGAGATGAAATTGAAACTGAAGTATTAGTAAATGAATTAACTCGTAATGCATACAAAGCTATGAATAAATGTTTCTCTAAAGGTACATTTCCTAAAGAAGAAATCTTATTACATCAAACTGATGCTTTAAATGATGTTAGCTATATCAACTACGGTTCTATTGTAGAAACTGGAGTTAACCCTAAACCTATTTTCGATATCATTCAAAACGCTAATATGAATAAATTAGGAGCAGATGGCAAACCTATCTTACACCCAGAAACAAATAAAATTATGAAGCCTGAAGGTTGGGAAGAGAAGTATCAACCTGAGCCTTTAATTAAAGCAGAAATTGAACGTCAGATTGAAAAAGCAACTAGCACAGAGAAACAATTACAAAACTATATTAATGGAAGAGGTTAATAGTATGAATAACAAAATACAAGCAGAATTAGAAGAACAATTATTAAAAGCGTTAGGTAATATTGAAAACATCGTATTCTCATCAGATGATTATGATATTAAAGATATTACATTCCAAGTTACACCTTATGTTGATGAAGAAAATGAGTTAGATATCACATTAAATGTTGAATTAGTTCCTACTAAGCGTGAGCTGAACAATGACTAAGCAAGCAAGATTAGCATTACCATTACCTACTTCCTTAAATGCACTGTATATTAATCAGTGGTCTGGAGGTAGACCAACTGGTAAGAAGATATTATCAGCTAAAGGTAAACAAAATAGAGAAGAACTAATGCTTAATGTTGAAAGACAAATGACTAAAGGTGACAACCTAGATTGGGATGTAGAGTACACTAAAGAAGGTTATATTTATATGGACATTATCGCTTATGTAACTAGAGCAGGTAGTGATGTAGATAACTTCTTAAAAACTCTTAATGATTCAATAGAAGAAACTGGTTTAGTTTATTACAACGATTCTAAGATTGTACCTAGATTTGACCGTACATACATAGATAGTAAGAACCCAAGAATACTATTAACATTTACACAAACTGGTTGGGTAGGAATATTTGATAATGAGGAAGAATATAACTCTTTCAATTCAGTTTGTAAATCATGTTCAAGATATAGAAATGGTTCTTGCTCTATTCTTAAGAAGTCATTAGAGAATAAAATAACTGAAGAAGTAGTTATGCATGATGAGTCTAAATCACCTTATTGTACAAAGTATAAGGGGAAGAAATCATGATTAAGAGAAATGATAAACTTATAGATGAAGCAACTAAACGCATACAGGATAATATTCCTGAAGAAGTATTAATACATATAGCTAAACAATTAAGTAAACACTGTTAAACACCTATATAATTATAGGTGTTTTTTATTTATGGAACTAAAGTTACAAATGATATATAATGATATTAACTAATTAAATGTGGAACACACAGAAAAAAGAAAGGGGAAATGGTTATGGCTAAAAAAGCAATACCAATACCATGGACAGATGAAGAATTAGAAATTTTACACAAGAACTGGGAAGAGCGTGCAAGTGTATTATTAGAACTTCTTCCAGATAGAAGCAGGTCTTCTATTATGCACAAAATATCACGATTAGGTTATCAAAGAAATAAACAAATATTAACTCAAGAAAATTATGATTATATTGCAGAGAATATCTCAACTAAAACACAAAAAGAAATAGCTAGAGAATTAGATGTATCTCCTCCTGTAATTACTAGAGCATTAAAAGAGTTAGGTATTAGCAAATCTAATCATTGGACACAAACAGCTATTGATAATGAAGTTGAAGATTCACCATTTTCTATAAGAATAATATATGAAAAGACTGTTGAATACGGAGGCGATGCTAATGCAAGCAATGAGAAATAATAATGAAGATTTATTTATAGAAGAAAAGAAAATTAAACACGTTGCAATGTATGCTCGTAAGTCACGTGGTGATGGTGTAGAAGATTTAGAAAAACACATTACATCTATGAAAGCATTGTGCGAAGCTTATGGCTGGACTTATGAACTATTCACAGAAATTAAGTCAGGTAGCACAATTGTAGATAGACCCGAAATGGTAAAAGTTTTGGATTTAATAGAGAACACGAAGAAGTTTGATGCACTGTTAGCTTTTGACCAAGACAGGTTATCTCGTGGAGCTTCACAAGACCAACAGCAGATAATGTACATCTTGAAGAAAACTAATACAATGATGGTGTTAGCTAACCCATATCAATTACTTAATCCTAATGATGAAGCTACAGAAGAAACAATGTTATTCAGAGGATTTGCAGCTCAATTAGAATTAAAGCAGACTAAGAAACGTTTTATTACAGGTAAAAAGATTGGTGCTCAAATGGGGAACTGGGTATTTGGTCAGCACCCATATGGATATGATTACAGTAGAAAAACAAAAAGATTAGTGATAAATGAAGAGCAAAGTAAAATAGTAGAACGTATCAAGACAGAATTTATGGAAGGTAAATCAATCACTGATATCACATGGGATTTAAATAAGGATAATATTCCAAGTAAATCTGGTGGCAAATGGAATCCTCAGGTTGTAAGAGCTTTATTAAAAAATGAAGTGTATACTGGTTGTAGTATCTATAATAAGACTCAAGGAACACCTGAAAGTCGTTCTAAAAATAGATTCTCAATTACTAATCCATACAAGTCAAATCCTAAATCAGAATGGAAATATGTATACAACACTCACCCAGCTTTGATTACTGAAGAGGAGCATAAAGTTATAGTGAACAAGATTGAAAGTAGGCAACAGAAACGTAGAAGTGATTATAGGCAAACATTCGCTTTATCTGGTTTAGTTAAGACTCCAGATGGATACACTTACTCAGTAAGAAGAAATAAAAACTTTAACTCATTGGTAGTGGAGGATAAACGATACAGAGAAACTCCATGTTATATTGTAGAAGATGCAATACTAACTTCTCTCACAATAATGAAGAATAAATTAGCGCTTAATATGGAAGATAAAAATGTTCAAGATGAAATTGACATGTACGAAAAAGAAATAAAAGAGTTGAACACTAAAATTAATAAAGCTTCAAACGCAATTGAAAAAGCTAAAGAAGGTTTCCTAGAAGACATATTTTCAGCCGATGAAATGAAAACTATTCAATACAAAAAAGGAATTGAGATTGCTGAGTATCAAGACAAAATAGAAAAATTAAGAGAAAGACTAGACAGTATTTCTAACTCAGACAATCTAGAAAGAATAGATAGGATAGAAAATTTAATCAAACAATTAGAGAAAAATGATTACTCAGAAGAAGAAAAAAATACTATATACAAAGATATAATTTCAAGCGTAACTCTCGTCAGAGATAAAAATGATAGAGTGGAGACAATTGTAAATTTTCTCTAATGAAATAGGTCTATAAACCCTTTTGTTGCACATATGGTACAAAAATTACGTAACACACTTCCGACACAGAATATGGATATCCAATATAGTGCTTCAGCAATATATTCTCCATCAGACTATGGTTTTGCTCGTGATGGTATCGTGAGTGAAACAGGTGAGAATTTAGAAATGGTTGCTATCGGCGAAGTTGACTTAGAAGTATTAAGAAGAGGTAGAGAAAACGGAACTGTTAGACATCTTAGAGATAGACGACATGACGTATATAATATTACGTATAATCAATAATAATAAAGGTGATTGATATGGAAAAACCGACGCGTACAAGCCTTTTAAAAGAAATTGCAGAATTTTTAAATGAAGAGACTGAAATGTATAGTATGATGCATGGCGCACTTAAAAAATTAGTAAGCGGCAGTAACTTTCATACAGGTTGGATATTTTTTATTGATGAAGAAGGTAAACATGAGCTTGTTGCTGAAGAAGCGTTACCGCCCGCTTTAACACATAATAGCTGCCAATACATGACAGAAGGTACGTGTTGGTGTGTAACAGCATATCAAAATAAAAAACTGACGAAAGCTTCAAATATTATTACATGTTCAAGAATTGTAAAAGCAACTAAAGAACATCATGACAAGACGGATGGCATTACACATCATGCAACTGTGCCACTTCGTTCTGGTAATGAACAGTTTGGATTGCTTAATATTGCGACACCAAATACGAAGCGATATTCAGAAGAAGATTTAGAATTGCTAGAGTCTGTAGCATTTCAAATCGGCTCTGCGATTAAACGTATATTATTAACGGATCAAGAAAAAGAGGCAGCTCGTATAAATGAAAGAAATAGGTTAGCGAGAGATTTACATGATTCTGTTAATCAAATGTTATTTTCTTTAAAAATCACTGCACACGCAGCGAAAAGTCTTGATGACCAAGAAGCGGCTAAAAAAGCTTTTCAAACAATTGAAGAAACGAGTCAAAGTGCTGTCAATGAAATGAGAGCACTAATATGGCAACTGAAACCGATAGGATTGGAACAAGGTTTAATTTCAGCTATTAAACAATATAGCCAGTTAATTCATATTGAACCTGAATTCGAAGTTGAAGGACTTATTGATTTGCCAAATACAATTGAAGAGAATGTTTATCGCATTATTCAAGAATCATTAAATAATATCCATAAACACTCAGGTGTAAATAGTGCGAAAATATTTCTAGAACAAAATCAAAAGACGTTTAAATTTAAAATTGTAGATAACGGTAAAGGATTTGAAAGCCAAGATTTAGACAACAAGCTATCTCACGGTTTGAGAAATATTAAACAACGTGTTCAAGGTATGAAGGGACATGTAGATATCAAATCAAAATTGAATGAAGGAACAGAAATTGTGATTTCTATTCCACTTTAAATGTTAGGAGTATCACACATGAGTTATAATATAATCTTAGTAGATGACCATCATATTGTGCGACAAGGATTAAGTTTCTTACTAGATACTGTTCCAGATTTCAATATACAAGCTGATTTCTCAAGTGGTGTGTTATTGCTAGAATACTTAGAACAACATGAATCACCAGATATCGTTCTTTTAGATTTAGTTATGCCTGATATGAATGGCATTGAAATCACAAGTATCATGAAGAAGAAATACCCAAACATTAAGATATTAGTCTTAACAAGCTTTTATGATGAAGAACATGTCATATCAGCGATTGATAAAGGCGCAGATGGTTATGAAATTAAAGATGTAGAACCTGATTCGCTTATTCAAACAATTAGATCTGTATTAAATGGTGAGAAGAAAATTCATCCAAAAGTACAGTCTGTTATTTCTGAAAGTGAACGGAAACCACATAGAGAAAATAAATTATCCAAAAGAGAACTTGAAGTATTAGCAGAATTGGTGAAAGGTAAAACCAATAAAGAAATTGCAGAAACACTATTTGTATCTGAAAAAACGATCAAAACACATGTCAGTCATATACTAAATAAATTAAAAGTATCAGACAGAACACAAGCTGCCGTTTATGCAATGGAACACCAATTATTAATTTAATTACAGATATAATATTTTTACGAGTAAGTATTGTCATATTCAATACTTACTCGTTTTTATGTAAAATTACAAAAATAAATTTACAAAATGAAAGCCCTTAAAGTATAATATGTTACATGGGAGAAATGATTTTACTTACTTTATAGGGGGTAGTTTAATATGAAAGTCAGGAAAAACTTAACTTTAAAAATTGTTATCGCTTTAGTACTAGGTATAACAGTTGGTTCGATTTTTAATATGTTTGCCGGAACGGGTTTCGTTCAAGGTACAAATCAATACGTATTTAATGTAATTGGTCAAATATTCCTTAACCTCATATTCATGCTTGTAGTACCAGTCGTATTTGTTTCAATTGTATTAGGGGTTATTGGCGTAGGTGATCCAAAATTACTAGGTGGTATAGGATTAAAAACCGTTACATTCTTCTTATGTACTACGGCAATTGCGATTACTATCGCAATGTTATTAGCTTTAGTATTTAAACCAGGTGTTGGTCAATCAGATTTATTAAATAGTGATGATGTTAAAAAATATGGTGCTGAACAAAAAGCTAAATCATCAGATCAAGCTGCACCAGAAAATCAAACATTTGATCAAACATTGATTAATTTGTTCCCACAAAATCCAATGAAATCTATGGTGGAACAAGATATGTTACCAATTATTACATTTGCAATCTTTATTGGTGTAGGAATGATTGCACTTGGTAGTAAGGTTGAAGCGGTGAAAAAAGTCTTCGAGCAGACCAATGATATACTCATGTATATCGTTACGATGATTATGAATTACTTCGCACCAATTGGTACATTTGGACTAGTTGCAACAGCTTTTACAAACGCAGGATTTGGCGCAATTAAACAACTTGGTATGTACTTCTTTGTTGTATTATTAGCCTTAGCAGTGCACTTCTTTGTGATCTATGGTGGGGCTGTTAAATTATTAGCAGGTAAGAATCCTTTCTGGTTCTTCAAAAAGTTCTTCCCAGCTATGACAGTTGGCTTTAGTTCATCAAGTTCAAATGCAACATTACCTATCTCTTTGGAATGTACTAAAGAAATGGGTGTGAGAAAAGAAATTAGTTCATTTGTTCAACCATTAGGTGCTACAATAAATATGGATGGAACAGCTATTATGCAAGGTGTCGCAACAATATTTATAGCTCAAGTATCAGGTGTAGATTTAACAATTATGCAAATGGTAACTGTTGTCGTTGTTGCTGTTATTGCTTCAATCGGTACTGCAGGTGTTCCTGGTGTTGGCCTTGTAATGTTAGCAATGGTACTGACTTCAGTCGGATTAGACCCCGCAGCAATAGGTATTATTTTAGGTATAGATAGATTGTTAGATATGACAAGAACTTCTGTAAATATTACTGGAGATGCTGCATGTGCACTAATTTTATCTGAAAGAGAAAAGTCAAAATTTGTAAAAGAATAAACAATTTAGTGTATTAAAGGGGTAAATTGATATTAAATTCAATTTACCTCTTTTAATTTGGTTAAAAATGTATTATGATGTTACTTGTGCTTGAAAAAATCGTGTATTTTTGCAACATATTAAATCAATTAATATAAATATTAAAAAGAAAGGTAGATATAGATGGATAAACAAACATTTACAACAATAATCCAAACAAAATTCAAAATGGTTCGTATTGAGGCTGGATACACTCAAGATACTATGGCGAATACAGTTGGATTATCTAAGAAAACTTTAGTGCAAATTGAAAAAGAGAGAGTATTACCTAACTGGACGACATGTGTATCAATTTGTGCATTATTCAGAGATTCAGATGTTTTAAATACTACTTTTGGTTGTGACCCATTAGAAGTTATTCAAATCATATCTCGTCATCATTGTGCATATCCAAACCATGACAATACTAGCGATATTTACTGGGTAACACTTGATGCTAAATCTGGCTATATTTTACAATCTAATAAAAAATCAGATCTTTACAGAGTATTAAACGAAGAACGTCAACCAATCTTCGGTACTGCGAAAAAACGTGAAGCAGAAACTTATTTCTTACGTAAAACGCAATCATTATTTGTTTAAAATTTGTATAATATTTGTTAAAAGCTACTTCTTAGATTATTCTAAAGAAGTAGCTTTTTTAGAAGGAGAATTTCCATGACAACAATTATAACCGTATTTAGTATGATGGTAATTGGTGCGTTAATAGGTGGATTTACTAACTTTATCGCAATTAAAATGTTATTTCATCCATATCATGAAATTAGATGGTTCGGATATAAATTACCGTTCACGCCAGGCTTAATACCAAAAAGAAGAAATGAATTATCAGAAAAAGTAGGTGAGATGGTTACTAAACATCTCTTAACGCCTGAAGTATTTAAAGAAAAACTTGTGAATCCAAGTACGAAGAAAGTACTTGAAGACACGATTAAAGTTCAATTTAATACTTTGAAAGAGAAAAAATATACGATTCAAAACTTTGTGGATCGAATTGATTATCCACTAGAAGAGAAATTAAATGAAACGATTAAATCTACTATTAAAGAAAAGATTGATCAATATTATGCTTCTCATAAGAATGACGACATTAAATCACTCATTCCAGAAGAAATACTTGAACAATTAAATATTCAACTGAATCGTGTAACACCAGAAATTTTAGCAAAGATTGATGAATATTTAGTATCTGAAAAAGGTGAACAAGATATTCATTCAATGGTTGAAGAATTTTTTGAACAAAAAGGTAGAATGGTCGGCATGATTCAAATGTTTATGACAACGGAAGATATCGTATATAGAGTTAAAAAAGAACTTAGAAATGTCATTAAACAAGAAAAAATCAAAAATATGATTGATCTACAAGTGCATAATCAATACGACAAATGGATGGCTAAACCTTTACAAGAAGTTTTAACAGATGAAAGAAAAGAAAAAGCCAAAACATTATTCGCAACAGAAATTACAGAATCTATTAATGTTAATAAATATTTAAACACACCTTTAGATGAACTCGTTCCAAACTTATTTGTATATATGGAAGGAAGAGGAACAGAAAGATTTATTGACTATATGATTGGTAAAGTTGGCGATAATATTAGCTTAATTTTAGAAAGAATGAAATTAGCAGAATTGATTAAAGATCAAATTGACCGATTTGAATTATCTTATTTAGAAAAATTAGTCATAGAAATCTCTAATAAAGAATTAAAATTAATTACATTATTAGGCTTTGTATTAGGTGGAATTATTGGATTATTACAAGGAATAATCGCTATTTTTGTATAAGACTTAGAATTATGATACAGTATTATTGGAATTGATTTTCTAATACATTTATTTATTATAGGAGCGAATTAATTATGGCAGAAGTAAACATTTACGACAAAGCGAATGAACTAGAACAAACTTTACGTGCAAGTGAAGAATATAACAAAATTAAAGAACAATATGAAAAAGTTAATGCAAACCCAGAAACAAAAAAATTATTCGATGAATTCCGTGAAATTCAATTAGAATTACAAACTAAACAAATGCAAGGCGAAGAAATTTCAGAAGTAGATATTGCTAGAGCTCAAAAATCTGCACAAGAAATTGAACAAAACGAAACAATCGCTGAATTAATGCAAGCTGAACAAGCAATGAGTCAATTAATTCAAGATTTAAACCGTGTTATAATGAAACCATTAGAAGATATCTACGGTAGCCTTGAAGAAAACCAAGGTTAATTAACTTTTATGAGTCGACAAAGTCATTCGATTTTGTCGGCTTTTTTTGTGGAAATTTTTATGACGGATTATATAGAGTGGGGAATGTTTATAAGTGGAGGTGTTATTAGCAGTTTTGATGAGAAGTGCAAATAGTGGAGGTGTTATTAGCAGTTTTGATGAGAAGTGCAAATAGTGGGGGCGTTATTAGCAGTTTTGGCGAGAGGTGCAAATACTGAGTACGTTATTAGCAGTTTTGGTAAGAAGTGCAAATAAAGAGTGCGTTAGTAACACTTTAGCTGAGATTTGTAATTATGGCGGTCTATAGTAACATTTCGTCCGAGTTTTGTAATTAAGGGGGTCTATAGTAACACTTCGGTAGAGTTTTGTAATTAAGGAGGTCCATAGCAACACTTCGGCAGAGTTTTGTAATTAAGAGACCCGTTATGAACAAGTTTGGACGAAAGTGTTCATAAGGCCCCCGTTATGAACAAGTTTAGC
The DNA here is from genome assembly GCF_022386135.1 of Mammaliicoccus sp. P-M59. Lineage (NCBI taxonomy): Bacteria > Bacillati > Bacillota > Bacilli > Caryophanales > Staphylococcaceae > Mammaliicoccus > Mammaliicoccus sp. P-M59. Next base: position 165,766 of record NZ_JAJNJJ010000006.1, read on the forward strand.
TAGAAGTGTTCACAAGAGCCTCGTTATAAACAAGTTTAGCCGAAAGTGTTCACAAGGCCCCCGTTATAAACAAGTTTAGCCGAAAGTGTTCACAAGCCCCTCGTTATAAACAAGTTTAGCCAGAAGTGTTCATAACGCATCCTTTGTAATCTCCCGAATTAACAATTCATATGTCGCTTTTTTGTTGTTTAATCTTATATGTGCGATGTATCGTATACGCGCGGAATATGGTAAAATTAAAGCATTAAAAATCTTTATAAATCTGATTATTCTATTGGTTGAGCTTGAATATAATAATTAAGAAATGAGCTAATATTGAAAGAGGTTAGGTATATGATTAAATTTATACATTGTGCGGATTTACACCTTGATAGTCCATTTAAGTCTAGACATTATTTAAGCCCTTCTATTTTAAGCGATGTAAAACAAAGCGCATATAATAGTTTTAGAAAAATTGTTGATGACGCAATTAAAGAGCAAGTTGACTTCATCGTCATTGCAGGGGATTTATTTGATCAAAATAATAGAACTTTGCGTGCAGAAGTGTTTTTAAGAGAGCAATTTCTTAGATTACAAGATGAACAAATTTTTGTTTATATAATACATGGTAACCACGATCCTTTATCAGTCGGTGTCCACACAGTTTGGCCAGAGAATGTAACAGTCTTCTCTGATAAAGTTTCTACTTATCAACTTATTACGAAAAATGGACAAGTTGTTTATTTACATGGTTTTAGTTATCAAAAAGATCAAAGTTATGAGAATAAAATTGATGAATATCCTGAATCTACAGGTAACAAAGGGATACATATTGGTGTGTTACATGGTACATACTCACAAGCTTCAGGTGTGAAGCAAAGATATACTGAATTCAATATTGAAGATTTAAATAGCAAATTATATCATTACTGGGCATTGGGGCATATTCACGAAAGAGCAATGATTAGTGAGTTATCTCAAGTCCATTATCCTGGTAATATACAAGCCCGTCATTTTAAAGAAAAAGGTGAAAAGGGTTATTTACTCGTTGAAGGTGATGAATCTAAATTACAAGCATCATTCAAACCAACTCAATATATAAGGTTTGAAAAAGCAGTCATTGAAACTCAAGCTAAAGGTAAGCATGCATTATACGAAGCGATACAAAAATTCAAAGATAGTGTGAGAACTGAAGGTAAGGCTTTTTATCAATTAGATGTTTATGTTAAGCATGATGAAATTTTAAAACAAGATGAAATTAACCAAGTTATACAATTGATTCAAGAGTATGAAGAGAATCAAACGAACTTTATCTTCGTTGAACAGTTGAATGTATTCTTTGATCAAGATTCTGAAGTTGCATTAGCGAATGAGTTCAATGATGATATTTTACAAGATGAGAACATTCTTGAAGAAGCACTCAGTGATTTGTACATGAATCCAAAAGCAAATCGATTTTTAGAACCATTTAGTGATGTTGATAAACAAGCACTTATTGAACGTGGGGAAGCAATTTTAAAAAGAAGAATGAGAGGTTAAAGCGATGAAAATTAAATCTTTAGAAATTTATGGCTATGGCCAACTCATGTCTAGAAAATTAAAATTTGATCAAAGTTTTATGCAAATATACGGTGAGAATGAAGCAGGGAAATCAACAATACAAGCGTTTATTCATTCTATATTATTTGGCTTTCCAACTAAAAAAGAAAATGAACCAAGATTAGAACCAAGACTTGGGAACCAATACGGCGGTAAGTTAGTGTTAGACTTCGATGGTCAAATTGTTGAAGTAGAAAGAGTTAAAGGTCGCGTAACAGGTGACGTTAAAGTATATCTTTCTAATGGTAAAGTTAAAGATGAAGAATGGCTGAAACAAAAGTTGAATTTCATTAATAAACGAACTTATCAAGGTATTTTCTCTTTTAATGTATTAGGATTACAAGATATTCATAAGAACTTAACTGAAGACCAACTTCAAATGTATTTACTTCAAGCAGGTGCACTAGGTTCAACTGAGTTCACTGGTATGAGCGATTTAATGCAAGTTGAAAAAGATGCATTATATAAGAAGAATGGTAAAAATCCAGTGCTAAATGTTCAATTAGAGCAGTTGAATGATTTAGAAATTAAGATTAAAAACGAAGAAAAGAAACTTTCAGAATATGAAAGACTTCAAGATGAACGCGATAAAACATCTCGAAGATTAAATCAATTAAAAGAAAATCTCGGCAAACTAACTGATAGGTTAACGAGTAAAGAAAAAGAAATTTCACTACATAACGAAGTGGTTGAATGGAAGAAGTTAGAAAGCAATTTAAATATAGAACCATATGAATTCCCTGAACAAGGGATAGAGCGCTACGAATCAGCTGTACGTTCAAATGAAAGTATTAAACGTGATTTAACGTTAAGAAATGAAAAGCTTGGACAAGTCGTACATACTTTAGAAAATGTTAAAGTTATGTCTGAACGAGATGAAAAAGCGCTCAATAGTATTAGACAAAGAGAATCAGATATTAAAGAGAAACATCAAGAATTAAAACAATTAAACCAGCAAATCGATAATGCTGAACGTGATAATGAATTACTTAGACAAGATATCGGTTGGAATGAAGAATTTTTAGATGTTGATACGTCAGACGCGATGAAGACACATATAGCTGAAGTCAATCGCATAAGAGAAGAAAACGTTGCAGAACGCGAACAAATAAAACGTTCGCTCAACCAATTATCAATTGAACAAGAGCGTTATACTAACAATGTGGATAAATTGCATAATGATCTCGTATCTGATGAAAACTATGAACAAAAGAAAGTATATAATCAAAAAGCGCTAGAGCTCGGCGAAAAGAAATCACTATACAAAAAAATGGAAGAAAGCTTTAATAAGCAAAAAGAAGAAAGCGAAAAGAGAAGTAAGCAATATAGACTTGCTTCTGGCATTGGTGGCATATTATTAATCGCAATTGCCATTTATGCGTTTATCGCATCACAAATTGTATTTAGTGCTATATTTGCTGTTGTAGGTGTCGTATTAGTTGGATTAGCCTTTATGATTAAATCTAAAGAGTTAAATCATGATCAAGCATTTTCTAAGGAAATAGATGAATTAGAAGAAAAAGTTCAACACTTAAAGCAATTTTATGATTTAGACTTTAATCTTGATGAACAAACGAAAATTAGACAAGAATTAGAAAGTTATTATCAGTCTCAAGAGATTTTATCTACTAAGCAAAGTGAATTGAATAAAGAACTTGAACAAGTAGAAGAAATTATTGAGACTAAAGAAAGAGCACTTAAAGAAACTAAAGTAAGTTTACATGTATCTAATCAAATATCATCACAATTATTAAATGATGCATTGTCGACAATTAGAAAAATTAAACAAAATAGATTAGAAATTACACGCATTACTAAAATAAGAGATGAGAAACAAGCAGCTTTAGAAGCATTTTATAGAGAAGCGGATAGCATTGTGAGTCATGCTGGATTACATTATCAAGAGATTTCACTATTTCATGATGTCAAACAAGCTTTAGACGAACATCAAAAAGAATTTAATATTCAATCACGCAACAACGACCAACAAGCATTATTAACAAATGAAATAAATGCATTAAATGAACGTTTAGAAGAAAATAATAATGTGATTCAATCATTATTTGACTTTATTAGTGTAGATAATGAAGAAGCGTATTATCGTCATCATAAAGCCTATGTGTCTTATCATGAGGATTTAAAACGATTTAATTATTTAACAGATTTATTGAACAATCAAAATTACGATTACGATAAAAATACACAACTAAGTTATATGACAAAAACAGACCTAGAAAATGAACGTACTCAGTTAGAAGGTCAAGTTGATGAATATAATGATCGTTATTTAAATGTACAAGCAGAATTAAGTGATTTGAATGCTCAAATCAATCATATGGAAACAGATGAAACACTTTCAGCTTTAAGACATGAATACCATTTACTTAAAGATAAAGTGAATGAAACTGCAAATGATTGGGCTGCATTAAGTTATTTACAAAACTTAGTCGAAGCACATATTAAACAAATTAAAGATAAGCGACTACCTTATGTTGTGAAAGATGCTACAGATATCTTAAAAGCTTTAACAGAAGGTAGATATAATCAAGTTATTTATGAAGAACAAAATGTTCAAGTTAGACATGAAAATGGACAAATATTCCATCCTACTGAATTAAGTCAATCAACGAAAGAATTATTATATATCGCGTTAAGATTTAGTTTAATTAAATCATTACAAAAATATTATCCATTCCCAATTATCGTTGATGATGCATTTGTGCATTTTGATAAACATCGTAAAGAAATTATGATTAAATATTTAATGAGTATGAAAGATGATATTCAAATACTTTATTTCACTTGTAATAAAGATCAAAATGTACCTCAGAAACAAACAATTACGCTGACAAAAATAGAAGGAGCTAAGAGCAAATGAGAACTATAGAGACATTGAAACCAGGAGACTCAGTAGATCATTACTTTTTGATTCATCGAGCAACTCAAGGTGTTACAGCTCAAGGTAAACCATATATGACACTTTATCTTAAAGATAAAAGTGGTGATATAGAAGCAAAAGTATGGACGGTAACAAATGAAGATATTCAACTACTCGTACCTGAAACGATTATTCGTGTGAAAGGTGACGTAATTGATTATCGTGGAAGAAAGCAAATGAAAGTTAATCAATTTAGAGTGGCTGTAGATGAAGATAATGTGAAATTAGAAAACTTTTTAGAAGCGGCACCATTATCAATCGACGATATGTCAGAAGAAATTATGACGTATATACTTGATATTGAAAATGCTAAATTACAAAGAATTACACGTATATTACTTAAAAAATATCAAAAAGAGTATTTTACATTCCCAGCAGCTAGTTCACATCATCATAATTTTGTTTCTGGCTTAAGCTATCATGTTGTAACAATGTTAAGACAAGCAAAGGCATTGTGTGATATTTATCCTATATTAAATAGAAGTTTATTATATAGTGGTATTATCTTACATGACTTAGGTAAAGTTAAAGAATTGTCAGGGCCAGTCGCAACATCATACACAGTTGAAGGAAACTTATTAGGCCATATTTCAATCGTTAGTGATGAAATTGCACAAGTTGCAAAAGAGCACAATATAGAAGGGGAAGAAGTCCTCTTATTGAGACATTTAGTTTTAAGCCACCACGGTAAATTAGAGTATGGTTCACCAAAATTACCTATGGTTAAAGAAGCAGAAATTCTTCATTTTATTGATAATATTGATGCGAGAATGATGATGTTTGAAAAACATCTTAAAAAAGTAGATAAAGGTCAATTTACAGAGCGCATATTTGCTTTAGAAAATAGACAGTTTTATAAACCTGAAACTTTAGATTAATCAAAAAAAGCTATGAAGTAACGTTTAACGTTTCTTCATAGCTTTTTAATTTTAGTATATTATTTCCCTAATTCTTGTGTTATCTTTACCCCATATTGCTTTACCTGAGTCATTAGCTCATCCAAGTTGTTAAGCTTATCTTCAGTTTTCACTCCTGCAATTGCAAGAACAGCTATTATATCTCCCCATTTATTTTCAATTGGAACCGCTATACTTATTGCACCTTCAATAGGATCATCTATTCCAATTGATATTTTATTTTCCTTTACCTCTTTAATATGTTTTATATATTCCTTCTGATCCATTATTGATTTAGAGGCATATTGTTGTAATGGATATTTTTCTATCCATTTAGAGATATTATCTAAATCATTTTCTTTTGACAAAAAAACTTTACCAAAATTCCCGTATGTTATAGGGTATTTTTCTCCAGCTTTTGCATACACACGTAATTGTCCATAACCTTCAACTGTTTCAATCACTAAAATATTCTCATGATCAATAACAGCTAACTGTACTGTTTCTTTCGTAGCATCAGCAAGCTTTTTCATATGTTCTAATGCGATATTTCTTAAATCATTCTGTAGAGATAAATGAGTACTTAACTCTAGGATTTTATATCCTAATGTATATTTCTCTGTAGACGAGTCTTTCCGTACTAATCCTCTTATCTCTAGTGTTTTTAAAATTCTATGTAATGTACTTTTGGTTATTCCCAAATCTTCACCTAAACTTCTAATTGACTTATTATTTTCACGGGATAAAATTTCTAAAATATCAACTGCTTTTTCAATTGAAGAAATTGTGTTTTTCTCAGTCATTTATACACCTCTATTATGTCATAAGTATTAATGATAATTATACATAAAAAAGTATTCAATTGTATATTTTCTGAAAAGTTTGATTATTAATCTTGAAATCCAATCTACATTTATGTAATATAATAAAAAAACGGGACATTGTCCCGTAAAAAAGGAGAATTTATATGAGTAAAGTTATGATTTTCGGTCTGGGAGAAGTAGGTACACATATTCTTCATTTTCTTGTGAGAGATCCAAAGTGTCCAGAACTCGTTTTTTGTGATTTCAATAAAGAAATATCGGAGAAAAAAATTAACAATGCTTTAATTGGAGCTGCAATTACAAGGAATTATCCTAAAATTACATTTGAACAAGCAGATTTAACCGACATTAATCATACTGCAAAATTAATATCAGAATATAAACCAGATGTTGTTATTAACTGTGCAGTACTTCAAACTTGGCATGTAATTAGACAACTTCCTGAAAAGGAATACCAAAGAATTAGTTCAGCTACTTTAGGTGCATGGCTTCCATGTCAACTTAGTTTGGCTTATCATTTAATGCTTGGTATCGAACAATCTGGTCAAAAACCACATGTCATTAATACAGCTTTATCATGTTTAACAAACCCTGTACTTGCTAAAGTAGGTTTGGCTCCAACTATAGGAATTGGTAATGTAGAATTAATTGAATCTGCTGTACGTTTGAATATTTCTAGAAAGCTTGGAGTATCAATGGATATTGTTAAAGTTTATCTCATTGCTCATCATTTATGGTGGGTATATCCACGTGAAGCAGGTTATGAAAAAGGACCGTATTATTTGAAAATACTTGTGAATGATGTGGAGGTGACTGATCAGTTTGATACAGATGAACTATTATATGATTCAATAAAGCTGTACCCTCCAGGGACAGAATTTACAACTACATCAGCTATTTCTACTATCAAGAATATGTATGCATTACTAAGTCCAACACCTATTTTTACACATTCACCATCACCAAAAGGATTACCTGGTGGCTATCCAATACTTTTAAGTAACAAAGGAGCTGAACTTGCCTTACCAGAGGGAATTACTGAACTAGAAGCTATTAAGATAAATGAAGAATCTTCTAAAATGGATGGTATTGAACGAATTGAAGATGATGGAACAGTAATTTTTGCAGATTATGCACATGAAATTTTAAAAGATATGATAGGTTTTGACAGAAAATCATTCAAACCTGAAGAAAGTCATGAAGTGGCATTAGAGATGATGGATAAATATAAACAATATTTTAATAGGATGAAAAAGGAAGGTAAACTAGAGTAGGTTATTAAGGTAATAATATTTATATGTTAAGCACTTGAATTGATTAATCAAAAAAAGCTATGAAGTAACGTTTAACGTTTCTTCATAGCTTTTTAATTTTAGCTTGCTGATGATTGTTGTGCTGCTTGCATTTGTTGTTGTTGTAATGCTTTTTCGTTTAAGATATTATCTTCGATTGCTTTTTTAATATCTTTATCTTTGTAGTCAACTTTGTATTCGTCTAATAATTTTTTGTAAGCATTGATGATGATCTTAGGTTCTTTTTGGATTTTTAGTTGACGATATTGTTCTTTAAGGCTAGCTTTTTCTTTCTTAGATGGTTCGCCTTTATCTGCTTTTATAATATGGTAACCATATTGAGATTTAACAACATCTGAAATTTCGTCATCTTTTTTAAGTTTGAATAAAGCTTTTTCAAATGACTCATCCATTTGACCTTTCAATACAAATCCTAAAGCACCGCCTTTAGATTTAGTACCTTCATCTTGAGATTCTTTCTTAGCGATTTTTTCAAAGTCATCTGGGTTTTTCTTAATTTGAGCTAGTAATTTTTCAGCTTTTTTCTTAGCTGCTTTATCACTTAAACCTTCATCAGAATCATCTGATTTAACTTTGATTAAGATATGTGAAGCCTTTTTAGTATTTTCATCGATTTCTTTGTCAGAAACTTTTACGGCATCGTTGATAAATTCTTCTTGATATTTAGAAGTTTTTTGAGATTCTTTAAAGTCTTTTATAGTAGCACCTGGTTTTTCTTGTTGTAGTGCTTCTTCAAATTTCTTCTTACCACCGTATTGCTCGATTTGTTTATCAACTTGTTCGTCTAATTTCTTCGTATCAACTTTGTCTTCGTATTTATCTTTTAAGACTTTGTTAAGTACAATTTGAAATGCATTTTGTGCGACTTCGTTACTACCCATTTTGTCTAGTACGTCTTGTGAAGTTACGTTTCCGGCTTTAGTTTCTACTAAAGTTTCTCCAGAATTATCTGAACCATTACCACAAGCGCCTAAAGTTAATACTGATGCTGAAAGTGTTACTGGTAACACTATTTTTTTAATTGATTTCATAAATAGAACTCCTTTTGTAAGAATACAATGATAAATATAGCATATTTGCTATTTTAATTACAAAAAATAACCTATAAATGTTCGGCATCCAGTGAACGTTTTGTTAACAATTCGATACCATTTTTTCTTTCTTCAATATAAGTACCTTTTTTTGTAAATAAAATAATCTTCAAATAAAGTAAATCGATAATCGATATGCCAATATTGATAGACATTATAAATAGAATGTAATGCCCATATTGTGGAATTATATTTACGAGTGCAATAGATAGGGTAGTTATCGTAACGAGCGGACAAATAAGTGCAAAACAAAATACAATCTTATTAACTGGTTGATCTACTCTAATATTATATAAAGGTAAAGCACGTTTAGCTTTAGTCGTTTTGTTCATTTTAAATGACTTACGATAATACATTAATACAATCAAATGCAACAATTTATGAATTGGATAAATTAAGCAAAGGACGAATAAGAATAGTATAAACTTATCGTCCTTTAATGGTTCTGTTTGTATATAATTGAATATTTCGTAAGTGACGATAAATGTTAAGAATGAAACTAAAGCACTAATTAATACAATTCTCTGCAATCCATAACGAGACTGTATATTAATTGATTTAGAACACAAAAACATGATTAATGTCACCTTCTAAGATATGATTTATCTTGATATTATGCATCATCCTCAGACTGTTCGTCAAGTAGATATTTTCTTAATTGCTCATGGTTTTGTTCAATGTGATGAATAAAGTCGCTACCATAGATTTGACCAACGATATATTTCACATCTGTAAATTCTGGCATATTGTACATGACTTTCTCATAATCTGCAGCAATTTCATATAATCTGTTCGTATCATTTGAATAGTTTAAATATGTCTTTCTTAGTACTGCAAGACCTTTATCCGTTAATTCTAAATAAGTTGTACGCTTATCGTGCTGACTTTTAGGCATTGTTAAATAGCCACGTTTTTCTAAATTTTTAGCGAAATTGAAAACAGTAGATACGTGCATAACGCCATATTTACTCACTTCAGAAATTGTAGCTTCATTTAAGCTTCTAATAATAATTAAAATATGATGTTCGTTAATATTTAAGTCGAAAGGCTTAATCCATTGCTGCCAATCTTTCTCGATTGTCTTCCATAAAGCTTTAGATAACTGTGAAACCTTATGAGTAAATAACATTTTTTCAATCATGTCCAATTCATTCGACATAGTTAAATCCCCCTTTGTTTGTATAATAAAAGCATGATACTAATGTATCATGCTTAGTTATAACACTTTAATAATATAATAATTTTAACACGTTTTCTATTTTTTTAGAAATGGAAGCTTAGTATTTTGTATTTCTTTTTGAATTTCATTGCCACGATTGCTAATATTTTCAATATTTTTCTGTATTTGTTCAATATTAGGGTTAATATCAGCTTTAAATTCATTAATCATCGTTTTAATTTCTTCACTTAATGATTGAATGGCGATTTGGCTTTCGTCTTTAGTCTTTAATACATAATCTTTTATTTCAATAGCATTGTCTTTAATTTCACTTAATTGAATTTTAGATCCGTCAGCAGTTGATTTTAAATCTGTCTTTAAAGCATCACCAGAACGGTCTGTATTTAAAATGGCTGTTGTAAAACCTGTAACAAATCCTACACCAACGCCAATTGCGAGTCTTGAAAATTTCATAATTATCCTCCTTGATTTCTCTTACTTAAATATATACCCTGAATTTTTATAAACATGCAGTGTATTAAAAATGCTGTTGAATTGTTTGTGCGATTTCTGCTTTTTTCTCATCATCTAATTGTTCTTCATTTGTATTCCAAATATAACCGAAGCCATCAATATCATCTTTATATCTAGGGATTAAGTGGAAGTGGATATGGAATACAGATTGTGAAGCATACTCACCATTATTTTGAATAATATTTAAACCATCAGGATTGAATGCTTTCTTGATGGCATTCGCAACGATTGGTAAAGCTTCAGCTATATGTTTCATTGTTTCTGGGTCTGTTTCATAAATATTTGGTGAAGCTTTCTTTGGAATAAGTAATGTGTGTCCTTTACTTACTTGAGAAATATCTAAGAATGCATATACATAATCATTTTCGTAAACTTTGAATGACGGGATTTCACCGTCGATAATTTTGCTGAATATTGTTTCTGACATACTATCATCTCCTATGTAAATATTAGTTTTATTATATCATGCTCGTAATATCATCTCACTGATTAAGATAATATTTAATGAATGTAACATTGAGAACATGCTACAATATATTTTGGAGGTGTGTTCACGTGACAATAAAAGTGAATAATTTAACAGGTGGATACGGTAAAAAAGCTGTTATCCATGATATCTCATTTGAATGTAAACCAAGCGAAGTCGTAGGACTTATTGGATTAAATGGTGCAGGGAAAAGTACAACAATTAAACATATACTTGGCTTATTAACACCACAACAAGGTGAGATGTCCATTAATAATATAGATATTAAAGCAGATATAGAATCTTATAGAAGAAATCTTACATATATACCAGAAAGTCCAGTTTTATATGATGAATTAACTTTAGAAGAACATATTTACATGACTGCAATGGCATATGGTATTGATAAAGATACAGCACTTGAAAAAGCAATGCCGTTATTGAAAAGACTAAGACTTGAAAAAGAATTAAAAGTCTTTCCGATACATTTTTCAAAAGGTATGAAACAAAAAGTTATGATTGTTTGTGCATTCTTAGTTGAACCGACGCAATATATCATAGATGAACCATTCTTAGGGTTAGATCCATTAGGTATACAAACAATGTTAGATTTAATAGTAGAAAGACGTAATCAAGGCTCTTCAGTATTAATGTCTACACATATACTTGCAACTGCTGAAAGGTATTGCGACCGATTTATTATATTACATCAAGGTCGTTTAGTAGCGATGGGCAATTTAGAAGAACTGAGAGAAAAAACTGGACTTACTAATGCAACACTAGATGATATTTATATACATTTAACACAAGGTGAAGCGTATGAATGATGTAAATATTTTATATAAGGTTAGACAAAGAGAAGAAGTATTAGAGAAAATGAATTACAATAAATTCATCTTTAATGGTCATTTCTTAATATTTTTAACCATTATGATTGGCGCATTTGCGTTAGGATATAGTAATTGGTTAAAGGACATTCCACAAAATATTAACTATCGTTTAATCTTTTCGGTTATATTATCTATTTGTTCGATATTTCCGATGAGGACTTTCTTTAGAGAAGCGGATAAATTATATTTATTACCATTTGAGAAACACTTAACACTATATATTAGAAAAGCTCTAACATATAGTTATTTTAATCGACTATATTTACCAGTCGTGATATTAGTGATCGGTTTACCATTATTCTATCAATTAATGGGTGGTAAATTTTATTTATATATTACGGTAATGGTTTTGAGTTTCATCTTTCCAATTCTAGGACTGATGATGAAATGGTTCTGGTTAAAATATGGTTTAGAAATATGGGGAATTAATGTATTACTCTTTATCGTATATGCGAGTGGATATTACACAACTTTAAAAGTAGGGGCTTTATCAGGTCTATTATCTATTGTCGTATTGATTGCTTTAATTATTTTATTAGAAAATATCAATAGAGGTACTTTTTATCAGTGGGAAACATTAATCGCTATCGAACATAATCATAAGTTGAATTATTATAAATTCGTTAATATGTTTACAGATGTAAAAGTATTAAATGAACGAACAGTTCGCAGAAGATATTTAGATGTCTTCTTAAAAGTTCCGAGTCCTAAGAAATTTAATCAAAATTATATGTATAAATTCTTATTTGTAAGAAGTTTTGCAAGAGGGAAAGATGCATTCTTTATCGTATTAAGATTATTGATTATCGGACTTGTATTAATTTGGTGGATTGATCAGCCAGTTATATCAGCCATATTAGGTGCTTTAATCATGTACTTGTTGATATTACAATTATCTCAATTTTATAAACAACAGGCATACGGATTGTGGCCACAAGTATGGCCGGTTAGTGAAGGACAAGTTGTTAAAGGCTATCATCAATTTTTAATTAATATCATGATTGTCTTAGGTATTATTTTATCAATCATATATATCTTGAAATTTGTTACAGCGATTTATTTCGTTATATTATTCTTCATTGTTGGTTGGTTAACAATAGATTCTTCCATTAAGAAAATTAAAAAACATCAAGAGCTACTTAGAGATTAATAACAATAAAAAAGAAGAAATGACTCAGTGAGAATCATTTCTTCTTTTTTATTTTATAATTATGCTTCTTCGTTTTCTGTTTCTTCATCTTCTTCAGGTCTATACCAATACTTTGTATAATTTGCTGTTGAATATTGTTCAGCACCAGAGAATTTACGAGTAGCCTCTCTTGAGAAATATTCCGCATAGAAAGATGATTTTGTGAAATCTTCATATAATTCATTTGAATCGAAACCTACTAATATCATATAAGTATCGCCTTTTCGAGGTTTAAGTAATCTAAATGATTCGAACCCTTCGAAATTATCAAATTGACTGTCGATATCTACATAATGATTTTCGAATCGATGTTGCATTTCATCAGATACAGGAATGTAGCTTGCTGCTATAAATTCATGATTGATAAAAACACCTTTTGATTCTAATATTCGATATTCTCTTGGTTGTGCAAATACTGTATCACCATTTGTTTCATGAATAAGTACTGTCGTATCTTGTCTCGTATAATGATGAATATCTTCATCTGGATGTTTCTTCATTATACTATGCAGAAAATGATACGTACCTGTTGTTATATAACATTTCATAATGATATACCTCCTATATCTCTTTAATTAGATTATAAACATGTAAGCGCTAAAATCAACCAATTCATGAAATCTTTTGTATAATTTATGAATTTTTGTACACATAGATGTGTTTATAATAGAATATGTTAAAATAGATTGTAATGATTATAATGAGGTGAAATAAATGAGTGTACCGTTTAACGATACAATTTTAAAAGCAGCAAAGGGAGAAAAAACAACTCATACACCAGCTTGGTTTATGAGGCAAGCAGGTAGATCACAGCCTGAATATAGAAAAATTAAAGAAAAGTATTCATTATTTGAAATTACACATCAACCAGAACTTTGTGCATATGTTACAAAATTACCAGTAGACCAATATAATACTGATGCTGCAATTTTATATAAAGATATTATGACACCTTTAACTGGAATTGGTGTAGATGTAGAAATTAAATCTGGAATAGGTCCTGTTATACATAACCCTATTAAAGACATTTCTGATATTAATCGATTAGGTCAAATAAATCCTGAAGAAGACGTGAAATATGTCTTAGATACGATTAAACTTTTAACAGAAGAACAGCTAAACGTACCATTAATAGGATTTACTGGCGCACCGTTCACGCTAGCGAGCTATATGATTGAAGGTGGACCATCTAAAAATTATAATAAGACTAAAGCGTTTATGTATAAACAGCCAGAAGCTTGGTTTAAATTAATGGATACATTAGCTGATATGGCAATTCGCTATACACATGCTCAAATTGATGCTGGATGTAAGATGATTCAAGTATTCGATTCATGGGTAGGTGCGTTAAATGCTGAAGATTATCATTATTTCATTAGACCATCTATGAATAAAATTTTTGCAGCAATTAAAGAAAAAAACGTACCTGTTACAACATTTGGTGTTGGAGCTAGCCATTTAATAGAAGAATGGAATCAATTACCAGTTGATGTAATTGGGTTAGATTGGCGCTTACAAATCAAAGAAGCAAGGGAAAAAGGTATTACTAAGACGTTACAAGGAAACTTAGATCCAGCTATTTTACTAGCACCATGGGAAGTTATTGAACAAAGACTCGTTCAAATATTGGATCAAGGTTTAGTAGACCATAATTATATCTTTAATCTTGGACATGGTGTCTTTCCAGAAGTGCAACCTGATACATTAAGAAGAGTTGCTAAGTTTGTGCATGATTATTCAGCAAAATATAAATCACAACAAAGATAGGTTATTAAACAGCTTAATTTTATTAAAGGGAGTATAGAAGATGAATAAAAAAGTGGGACTTTTAGTTATGGCATATGGTACACCTTATAAAGAAAGTGACATTGTACCTTATTATACACACATTAGACATGGTCGTAAGCCATCTGATGAACAAATTGAAGACTTAAAAGGGCGTTATAAAGCGATTGGTGGTATTTCACCATTAGCAGGTACAACAGAGAAACAAGCCGAAAGTTTACTTGGCGCATTAAATGAAGCATATGAAGATGTTGAATTTAAATTGTACATTGGTTTAAAACATATTCATCCATTTATTGAAGATGCAGTTGAACAAATGCATAATGATGGTATTGAAGAAGCGGTTACGATTGTATTAGCACCTCATTATTCTAATTTCTCAGTGGGAAGTTATAATAAACGTGCTCAAGAAGAAGCAGATAAATACGGCATTTCAATGCATCACGTTGAGCAATTCTACAATGAACCAGCATTTATTTCTTACTGGACAAACATGATTGATGAAACATTACAAACGATTCCAGAAGAAAGTCATGATGAAACAGTATTAATCGTTTCTGCACATAGTTTGCCTGAAAAAATTAAAAAAGCAAACGACCCATATCCTGATCAATTAGAAGAAACTGCTAAAATTTTAAGTGAAGAATCTAACATTAAACATGTATCAGTAGGTTGGCAATCAGAAGGTCAAACTGGAGAACCTTGGTTAGGACCAGATGTTCAAGATTTAACGAGAGACTTATATAATGAACATGGCTATAAACACTTTATTTATACACCAGTAGGATTTGTATGTGAACATTTAGAAGTATTGTATGATAATGACTATGAATGTAAAGTTGTTTGTGATGAATTAGGTGTGAAATATCACAGACCACCAATGCCAAATATTGATCCTAAATTTATAGAAGCAATGGTATCAGCAATTAAGAAAAAATTCTAATTCGATATTCGAATAAGAAAGAAGTGTTAAGTATGTCAAAACGAATTGCAATAATAGGGGCAGGGATAACTGGGTTATCTGCTGCCCATTATTTAAGAAGAGATTATCCAAATGCAGAAATTGATGTATATGAACAATCAGACAGAGTAGGCGGCAAAATCAAAACTTATCGTAAAGATGGTTATACAATTGAACTAGGGCCAGAATCTTACTTAGGTAGAAAGAAAATTATGACAGAATTAGCTGAAGAAATTGGGATTGCTGATGATTTAGTAACAAATAAAACAGGGCAATCATATATTTACAGCCATAATAAGTTATATCCAATACCAGGCGGTTCGATTATGGGTATACCGACAGAAATCAAACCATTTCTTAAGACACAATTGATTTCACCAGCAGCTAAATTAAGAGCAGGTTTAGATTATTTCTTACCTGTTAAACCGATGCATACAGATATATCAATCGGTCATTTCTTTAGACAAAGATTAGGTGATGAAGTATTAGAAAACTTAATCGAACCTTTAATGGCAGGTATATATGGTGCAAATATCGATAAATTAAGCTTAAAAACAACATTTCCTCATTTTAAAGAACAAGAAGAAAAAGAGGGCGGCTTAATAAAAGGTATGATAGCTCAAAAAGCTAAAAATAATGCCGATAAAAAAGTAACAGTCAAACCAAAAGGTCAATTTAAACAATTTAGACATGGCCTTGAATCATTTATTCAAACTTTACGTGATAGTCTTGAAGATAAAGGCGTTCAAATACATTTAAACGCTCCAGTTCAAAATTTAGTAGAAAAAGATAATAAAACAATTTTGACGATAAACAATGAAGAACATGAATATGATGGTGTAATCGTTACAATACCACACCAACATTTCGTTAAATGGTTTGAAGATGACCTTAAATTAGATTACTTTAACTATATGCCTTCAACAAGTGTGGCAACAGTCGTTATGGCATTTGATAAAGACCAAGTCGTGAATGATAAAGATGGAACTGGATTTGTAATTGCAAGAACAAGTGATACAGCCATCACAGCTTGTACATGGACAAACAAAAAATGGCCACATACAACACCAGAAGGAAAAGTCTTATTAAGAGCATATGTAGGTAAACCAGGCTCAAATATTATACATCATAAAGACGAAGAACAATTGAAACAAGTCGCTTTAAATGATTTGAATAAAATCATGACGATCAAAGGAGAACCAGAATTCTTTATCGTAACGAAATTACCACACAGTATGCCTCAATATGAAGTCGGTCATATCGATCGTATTCGAGATATACAAGAACATATCGATCAAAATTATCATAACCTAATCATAACAGGCGCGTCGTTTGATGCAGTCGGATTACCAGACTGTGTACAAATGGCTAAGAACGCTAGTGACAAGATGATAGAGTATTTGAAGTAGATTGTAGAAAGTGCGCGGAAGTGCTAGGAAGCGTATGGAAAAGTGTGGAAGCAGGACAGAAATTCTAATGTAACATTAGAATTTCTGTTTTTTTGTTGGAGGGGGAGGCTGAATATTGCTAGTGGGGTGTGACAAGCAATGTTGGAGGACTGAATGTTGCTAGTGGGTTGTGACAAGCAATGTTGAGAGGCTGAATATTGCAAGTGGGGTGTGACAAGCAATGTTGAGAGGCTGAATATTGCAAGTGAGGCGTGACAAGCAATGTTGAGAGGCTGAATGTTGCAAGTGGAGGGTGACAAGCAATGTTGGGAGGCTGAATGTTGCTAGTGGGGTTTGACAAGCAATGTTGGGAGGCTGAATATTGCAAGTGGAGGGTGACAAGCAATGTTGGAGGACTGAATATTGCAAGTGGAGGATGACAAGCAATGTTGAGAGGCTGAATATTGCAAGTGGAGGATGACAAGCAATGTTGAGAGGCTGAATGTTGCAAGACTGAGCAAACAAGCAACATAGAGCTGTCTATAAAACTTAATGCTTACTTTATTAAAAACGTGGAATTTTAATTCATCTTTTTCACAATGACTTCGAAAAAACTACTTTATGATAATTTTTTTCTATATAAGTCATGAATAAATGACACTTTAGAAGATAAAAAAGAGGGGGTTTTGAATGATTATTTCTCCCTTTAGTGACAATTGTCACATAGATGTTAAAAGTTCAAATTTTTTATTAAGAAAAGTAAAGAAATAGCATTGACGTTCTTTATATTTCTATATATACTTAAGTAGTTCTCAATTAGAGGCCCCTTGGTCAAGTGGTTAAGACACCGCCCTTTCACGGCGGTAACACGGGTTCGAATCCCGTAGGGGTCACCATTTTCAATAAAAATTTATTAAAATTTTATTGACATAATATTAATGAATGTGTTATATTAATAAGGTAGCCAAATTACTTATTATTAGCGCGGGATGGAGCAGTTCGGTAGCTCGTCGGGCTCATAACCCGAAGGTCGGTGGTTCAAATCCGCCTCCCGCAATACTTTTTAATGATGGTCCCGTGGTGTAGCGGTTAACATGCCTGCCTGTCACGCAGGAGATCGCGGGTTCGATTCCCGTCGGGACCGCCATTTATATTTTGGCTCAGTAGCTCAGTCGGTAGAGCAAAGGACTGAAAATCCTTGTGTCGGCGGTTCGATTCCGTCCTGAGCCATACTTTTTTAAACAAGTATGGCGATTGTGGCGAAGTGGTTAACGCATCGGATTGTGGTTCCGACATTCGTGGGTTCGATTCCCATCAGTCGCCCCATATATATTATTTACTTAAGCGGGTGTAGTTTAGTGGTAAAACCTCAGCCTTCCAAGCTGATGTTGTCGGTTCGATTCCGATCACCCGCTCCATTATTATTCCACAGTAGCTCAGTGGTAGAGCTATCGGCTGTTAACCGATCGGTCGTAGGTTCGAGTCCTACCTGTGGAGCCATAAGGCCCCTTGGTCAAGCGGTTAAGACACCGCCCTTTCACGGCGGTAACACGGGTTCGAATCCCGTAGGGGTCATATAATCAGAGGTGAAATATCGCTTCTGATTTTTTTGTTTGTGGAGAGTTGTCCGAGTTGGCCGAAGGAGCACGCCTGGAAAGTGTGTAGGCGCCACAAGCGTCTCGAGGGTTCGAATCCCTCACTCTCCGTTTGTACCTTAATAATCAACTAATCCAAGACGTTGATATTGCTAGAAACCCCATGATAGTGGGGTTTCTTTTTTTATGGACTTTTTTAAAAGAGTATTAATTAAATTTTGACGCCAACCTAATGCCAACGAGCATGTTAATTTGGTGTTTTTAACGCTAACGTCGACGCCAACATAAATTACATTCCATGACTAGGGAGAGAAGGGGATTACTATATTATAAATAAGAGTTTGTTAATTTTAACATTCTATATTGTGCCCGATTTGATTTTGTTGTAATATATACTTAATTAAACTAGAGAGTGGGAGTATATAAGGGGGTGCTTTTATTAATAGTGAATATATTACAAGATCAGAATTTCATCAGCATGTAATAAATATGAATAATAGATTCGATGAAATCAATGATAAAATTTCTTTAACTAAAGACGTTTTATCAGGAGAAATAAAAAATGCTGTTTCCGAGTTAAAAAATGAAATAAGCGATAATAAAGTTACATCAAAACGTTTCTGGATAGGTATTAGTATACCAACTATTTTAAGTCTCTTATCATTGATTATCACTATACTAGTAGCATTACTATTTTAACTTAAACTTACCTTGCAGCTAAAATATTATATTATAACTGAGATAGGAGTGATTTTAATGGCAGATGTAAAAGATGTTGCTAATTACCTTATATACTCATATGAACTTAAAACTGGTACTAAGTTTGAAAATAACGAATTGAAACTGCAAAAGTTAATTTATTTTGCACAAAGAGAGTCTTTAGCTTTAACGGGCGAGGTTCTATTTAATGATAGAATTGAAGGGTGGAAATTTGGTCCGGTTATACCTAAATTAAGGTGTTATTTAGATGAAATGTATGAACCAAGCGATACTGATAAATTAAATGATACTGAAAAATATGTAATTAATAATGTTATCTCTCAATATGGCATGTATTCTGGTTGGTATCTAAGAGAACTATCCCATCATGAAAAATGTTGGAAAAAAAGTAGAATTAACTTGAACAATAATGAGATAGGGAATAGAGAAATAACACCAGAGGATATAATCGAAGATGCTAAAAACATTAGGTTGTACGATCATGTTTATGACATGTACATAGATGAATTTGAAGATTTAAATGAGGAGGAAGTTCATCTTGGATTTAGTTAATACTCCTCGTGATTTAATTAATAAAATAGTATATGCAAGTTTTCCATATTTTAATTTAAAAACAAATAAAAAAGGCTATAAATTACGGCCAGTATTAATCATTGGTGCTGAAAAAGATTGCTTTGAATGTGATTTAACGATGTTACCAATATCTACTGTTTCTAATAAAGTGAATTTACATCCTATTTATGATGTAAATATTGGATTGCTTGAATGTCCAAGTCTTCATAGCATCTATAAAGAAGTTTGCTATGTTAGAACACACAAACAATCCACTGTTTATTCTAAAGATATTGTTACTTCAAAAAAATTTGATGACTTATCAATAACTTATCAGGCGAAACTTGAAGAAATTAAATTTAAAGTATCGGAATTCAATAAGACTTTATTTTAACTCCAAAACGCTTTTTATATACTACTACTGTTATAATCACTGTCTACTCATCAATAGTAATAGTAAGTTCCCTGTTGCTCTACAATCATTAATTGCGTTATGTGATTCGCCATCGTCTAAATTGAAATGTTCTTTTAATGTTTGCAATTTATGATTAGGTGTTTCTCTGATTAGTTTTCTTGAAAAAGTGAGCGTGTCAATAACTCTCAATTTCTCATATTCTATATCATTGATTTGAAGTTGGTAGAGTAAGAACTTCATATCGAATGGTGCATTATGTACGACTATCGTTCTTCTTCTAATGATATTATATAATTCCTCTAATTTATCCTTTCCTAAACTAGGTTTATCTTCTAAAAACTCATTTGTTATACCTGTTATTTTTTCTATTCTTTTACTTATTGGTTTACTTGGTTTGAAGTATTCATTATATTCATTAATGATTTTTCCATCTTCATATTCAATAATCCCACACTGAATAATTTCGTTTTCGTTATATTTTAAACCTGTTGTTTCGAAATCTAGAACGATAAAGGAATCTGTTAATTTTCGTACTTTTGTATAACTTAAATCCATCGAATTATTTGAACGATTATAAGTACTTCTTGGCGCACGATAGGGTGATGTATAAGATTTTTGATTATGCATATTATCAAGTAATGTGCGATTCTCTTCGTTTAATTTAATGATTTCATTTCTTAATTTAAAATTTTCTTTAAACAGTTGTTCATTTTTATGTTGAAGTGCTTTTATATCATCATTGTTAAAATGATTAATCTCTTTTTCTAGATTTAAAGTTTTGTAAAATACTTGAATTGCTTGAACTGGATCACTCGATGTAAAAGAAAAAGTTAACATTCGATTTTCGCCATAATCTAAAATTAATTTATTTGAAATAAAGTTTTCTATTGTATCTAAAGAAACAACCTCTGACCATGGGATTTGAAAAGTTAAATTCGCTTTATGCTGCACTAATATAATTTCTTGTATAGTAACAAATATAGAACCTATTATATACTCTTTATCAATCTTAGTTGATGTTTCAGATTCAAGTAAGACCTCAACTTCAGGGAATTTAGATTGAAACAACATTTTATCCATTTTTTTAGCTTCCAATTTTATTTCACCCTTTCTATTTATATAACACTATTGAACAGGAGTATTTATAAAAATCATGTCAGTTTTCTTTCTTTTTAATACTAAAAATTAATAAAACAAGTGGAACACTAAATAATATAGGCATTATAAATATAAGTGGCAAAGTCATAAGAGCCATGTATAAAAATGTGCTGTCTAACGTATATTTGGACATGTGTATCATTCCTTTGAAATTGAACTTTTTTATTTTTCATGATAAATTTTTTTGTAAAATTGATTATGTATGACTTATATATATGAAGAACTAATGATTTAAAACCTCAAATCATCAATGAAATAATACTCTTTTTTGTCTTTAAATAAATAATTTTGTAAAGGGACTAAAATATCTTCGCTGATAATATAATTTTGAATTTCATTAAAGTTGACCCATTTTAATTCTACAATTTCATTGTCAGGATCATTAATAGATATTTCACCGTTGAAATTTAAACACTTAAAATAAGTTACTAAACAATGAGCGTTATCAATAGGTATGTTATTTTCAGCTATATATGCTAGTTCGTATTGATTTAACGTTAATCCTGTTTCTTCAAATACTTCTCTAATCAAAGCTTCATACAAAAACTCACCTTGCTCAACTACGCCTCCAGGTAAACTCCATAAATATTCATTATTATATTCGTTTTTAACTAATAAAATAGCATTTTCTTTAATTAAAATAGCATTTATGACTCTATAGAAATTTGTCAAATTTATCACTCCTTTAATGTTAAATATATTATAATAGAGTTGTTAAAGTATGATAATTCAATGTGATAGATAACAGATAAATTCGCTAAGATCATACGTAATATAAGATTTGGAGTTGATCACATTGTCAAATATTACAAAAATTAGGATCAGAACGATTTTGAACTATATCACTGGTATAGCATTACTTGGTTTAACGTTTTATTTACTATTTTTATTGTAACCTTGTTACGAAATATGAGCAAAACAAAGGCTAGGACTTTTTACATAAGTCCTAGCCTTTGATTTTTCTAAAATAAAAGATTTTCACATTATTTTGCTTAAATGACTTATAATATAGCTATTAGAATTTGTTAATTATATAAGGAGTTGCTTATTTTATGAGAATAAATGTTTTACAACATACGCCAAATGAAGGTGTTGGATCAATAGGTGATTGGGCTAAAGAAAGAGGACATGATTTGTATATTTATCATCCGTATTTTTATAATGGTGTATTACCTTCTGCTGAAGAAACTGATTTACTAATTATTTTGGGTGGTCCAATGAGTCCGAATGATACAGATGATTGGATTTTTAAAGAAAGAGAGTTAATAAGAGAGTTATTGAAAGCTAACAAACCAATGTTTGGAGCTTGCTATGGTGCCCAACAAATAACAAAAGCAATAGGTTATACAGTGGGTAAATCACCAGTAAAAGAAGTGGGCTGGGATAAAGTTTATCTTGAAAGTGATACTATACCGGATCTACCGAAAGAATTAATGGCATTACATTGGCATGAAGAAACATTCCAAATTCCTAAAAATGCAGAATTGCTATTTTCAAGTGAGTACTTAACAAACCAAGGATTCTTATTGAAAGATAATGTTATTGGCTTACAATTTCATTTTGAACCTGGACCTTTTGATGTTAAAGAAATTGTTACGAATGACTTTTCTTATGCAGTAGATTCTGTATTGAATCAAACACCTCAAGAAATAATTGACTATGAAGTACCTAAAGAAAATAAAGATATTATGTTTAAATTATTAGATTTTATAACAAAAAGTAAATAATATATTTATTAATATCAAATCAAAACGAAGGCTAGGACTTTTTATATAAGTCCTAGCCTTTAAATGTTTTCATGATACTTCAGTTTTCTGTGCTTTTAAGAAGAAATACACACCTACGAGTACAATGATGATACCTGGTATTTGTACGTATCCTAAGTATTCTTTCAAGATAAATATTGCTAATATTGATGCGCCTACGGGTTCTAGTAGCATGCTCATTGATATGGTTGTTGGATTGATAATATTTAAGAGATAATTGAATATGACGTGCGCTATTGTTGGGAAAATGGCCAATGATATAAATAATAGCCATTCTTTCATTGAATAGTTTACTAATGTAGCGTGCGTAATGATATTATAAATGAGTAAAAAGACGCCTGCGAAGAAGAACACGATGATGCTATAAACCCAATGTGTGAGTTTGAGCATTGCATTCTTTCCTATCATTAGGTAACACACTATTGATATAACACTTAATAAAGATAATATATTACCAATCATTGCAGTTAAGTCAGTTATATTAAAGTCGCCCCAACTTACGATAACAACACCGATAAACGATATTAAAATTGTACTGAAAACTTTTAGCGTTATTTTTTCTTTATAGAATAAGAAACTTGCAATAATCGCAACAATAGGTTGTAAAGATAATATAACTGTTGAACTAGCAACGGTTGTTAATTTTAAAGAACCAAACCATAATCCGAAATGAAGTGCTAAAAATAGACCAGCTAATACAAGATATAGAAAATCTTTAAGACTTAATTTAAAGATTTCTTTTTTAAATCGATATGCAAAGGGCACTAGCAAGATGACTGCTATAAACATTCGGTTCATGCTTATTACACTAGAAGGGGCGTTTGATAGCTTTACTAATATGGCAGCTAGTGAAATTGCAATGATTGAAATAAGTAATAACATATTTGTCTGTTTATTCATAAGCAAAACCTCAATTTAAATTATAATTTTAGATGTATGATTGGATAATCTCTTCCTTGTCCATCATGTGAAGATTCTTTATATGGTTTAAATCCATTTTTCATATAAAAGTTCAAGGCTTGTTCGTTATCTTTGTTTACGTCAACTTTTTGGATATGATCTTCTTTCAGCAAATGTTGAAGTATTTCAGTTCCAAATCCTTTTCTGAAATGTTTTGGATCTATAAATAACATTTCTAAGTTATCCTCGTTGATACCTGAAAAGCCAACAGCTTCTCCATCGTAAAGCCATAAATTTGCATCTACGTATTTAAAGTAGGTTGGTATTTCTTTTTTTAATGCAATTCTGTCTTCCTCTTTTAAAAAGTGATGAGTTGCGAGTACGGAGCGTTCCCAAATTTTTAATGCAAGTGGATAATCTTTCTCTTGTAGTTCAGTTTTTAATAAGCTCATTGTTATGACTCCTAATTAGATGTGAATATTAGAATGATAGCATATGAAGGTTAAATGCGTATAGGTTATTATGAATTTTTGATAAACTTATTAATCTTATGATTGGTATATTTTAATAGTAAATTTCAAGGGTTTTTATAGAAATAATATTCAATTCATTGTTATGAAAGTATTGGAATTTCAGTATATCTATCTATTTATTATACTAGAATGATATTTGTGTTATTTATTATATGATTGCTTTAACTTATCAGTTCTGTTTTTAATTGTTTCAATATTGATTATATGTTATTAATTAAGTTAGGTTAAAAATACTTAGTTATAAAGTGAATGCATTTATTGTATATACAATGGAGGAAGTAATGAAATTAGCGTGGTTAATTGATACAACAACTTATATTGATCAAAATATGGATGATAAAGATTTATTTGTCGTTTCTTTATCTACAATTATTAATGACAAACCTTATAAAGATTCAGAATTTGAAAGTTCAAAGTTATTTTTTGATATGTTAAAAGAAAATGGTAATGGTGCTAAAACGGCTCAACCTACACCTCAAGATTTTATAGAAACGTATGAGCAAATTCAAGAAGAAGGTTATACGCATGTTATTGCGGTTCATCCTTCTAGTAGTTTATCAGGCACATATGCATCATCGCTATCAACTGCACAATCTTTCCCAATGGAAATTCATGTAATTGATAGTGGAACAGGAAGCTTTCCTCAAAAAGAATTAGTCGAGTATGGTAGAAAACTTTATGACGAGGACTATTCATTTGAAGAAATCGTTAATAAGTTAGAAGAAGTTAAACATACAAGTGAATTATATTTGTTGCCACGAAACTTACAACAATTAAAGAATAGTGGAAGGGTTTCGAATAGCAAATATTTATTAAGTAGCTTACTTCATATTAAATTATTATTGAAATTAGAGAATAGTACAATCGACTTAGAACTTAAGTCTAGAGGCAATAAGAAAATAGAAGCTTATTTAATCACACATATTAAAGAAATTATTGATAAAGGTATTACAAACATTGGTGTGTTACATGCTGGAAATGAGCAAGAAGCACATGTATGGAAAGAGCGCATATTAACTTTAAATAAAGATGTTAATGTATATGTCGAACCTTTAGTTCCAGTAGCATCTGTTCATACGGGATATGGCACGATTGGAATAGGTTGGATACAAACTCAATAATGAAAACGTTTAAAAATCTGAGAATTTAATTTCTCAGGTTTTTTTATATACAAAATTCAAAAAAACTCTTGTAATTGCATAGCAAAAGTACTAATATGGTTAAATCTGATTAAAATAATAAGATTAAAGGAGCGTTGAGACATGAAAAAATATCCTTTAGCGATTTGGATACTTAGCCTTGGTGCTTTTGCGATAGGTATGACTGAATTTGTAATCATGGGTTTGTTACCTAATATTGCAAGAGATCTAGATGTAACCGTATCTGATGCGGGTCAATTGATTACAGGTTATGCATTGAGTGTTGCAATAGGTGGACCGATTATAGTGTTAGCGACTTATAAATTACCTCGAAAAAATTTACTCGTCTTATTAATGGCTATTTTTATAATAGGTAACGGGATAGGTGGTATTGCACCTAATTATGGTTCACTTATGTTAAGTAGAATTATTGCCGCTTTAGCACACGGTTCATTCTTTGGTATTGGATCAATACTAGCAGCAAGTATGGTACCGCCTCATAAAAGAGCAAGTGCAATGGCGTTAATGTTTATGGGATTAACAATGAGCAACATCATTGGTGTACCATTCGGAACATTTGTAGGGCAAATATTTGGCTGGAAAATGACATTTATTATTATTAGTGTTCTAGGACTATTAACATTAATAGGTATTATTCGATTTGTACCTAACCAAAAAGATACACAGCCGATTTCAATTAAAAATGAATTGAGTGTATTAAAAGATGTTAAACTTTGGCTGACACTAGGTGTAACACTGTTCGGATTCAGTAGTGTATTTGCTTATTTCACGTATATTTCTCAAATATTAATTAATGTTTCGCATATAGAAGAACGCTGGATTTCATTTGTCCTTATTATATTCGGTGTTGGTGTAACATTTGGTAATATTATTGGTGGGAAATTAGCAGACTGGAATTTAAATAAAGCACTGAATACGATATTTATCGTCTTCCCAATATATATCTTTATGATGTACTTTATTCAAAACTATAGCTTGCTAATGGTTGTCGGTATTTTTGTATTTGGTTTGATTGGCTTTAGTATGAGTCCATCATTACAATTTAAAAGTATGGTCATTTCACAAGATGCACCAATGCTTGCTAGTACGATGAACCAATCAGCATTTAACATCGGTAATGCGCTTGGTGCGTTCATCGGCGGTATCGTAGTAAGTCAATTAGAAGTTAAGGATCTAGCGTTAGTTGCACCATTTTTAACACTTATAGGTCTTGTCTTCTTATTACTTGAACGATTTGTTACGCAAAGAAGAGAAAAAGAAGCAATCTAATATGATGGAAACCTAGGTGAATTGATCGCCTAGGTTTTTTGATATTATAAAGCATTTTTTATGTTTAAATTCAAAAATATCGTTATAATGAATAATGGTATAAGGAGGTCCAAACGATGAAACATTGGATTGAACAGCAGGTGTTACGTGCACCACATAAAATTGCAATTCAACAAGGTGATGTTGAATTAACTTATGAACAACTATTTAATGATTCTAAAAATAAAGCACATTACATTAAACAACTTCAATTGAAAAGAGTTGGATTATATATCAAGAATGATATTAAACATGCATCACTTATCATTGCAGCTTGGTTAGCAAATGTAGAAGTGGTTATGATTAATACGAAGTTAACACCAGTCGAAATTGAACAACAATTGGACAGTATTGGCGTTCATACAGTCTTTACGTATAAACCTTTACATATTAAACAAAATTGTATAGATATCGAGGATATACATTTGGACGACAGTAAAGATGAGAATTATGATTTTACGTTTAATATGGATGATATTGCGACGATTATGTTTACTTCTGGTACAACTGGTCCTGCAAAAGCTGTGCCACAAACTTTTTCAAATCATTATTTTAGTGCAATGGGTTGCAAAGAAAGTCTTGGCTATGATGAATCAACGAGATGGTTGTCCGTATTGCCGATTTACCATATTTCAGGTTTAAGTGTGTTAATACGTAGTTTAATAGAAGGTTTTACACTTATTTTAGAACCGAAATTTGATGTAGATCGCGTAATGCATTTAATTAAAAATGATAACATCACACATATTTCTTTAGTGCCTCAAACGTTACAATGGTTGATGCAAGATGCGTTAAAACAACCATATCAATTAGAAAAAATATTATTAGGCGGCGCAAAGTTATCTGAAACGATGATTAATAAAGCGTTAGACAATCAATTACCGATATATAATTCGTTTGGAATGACTGAAACATGCTCTCAGTTTGTGACAGCAAGTCCAGAGATGTTACGTGAAGAACCAAGTACAGTAGGGAAAGTACCTTCAAATGTTCGACTCAAAATTTTAAATCAAAATGAAGAAGGACATGGGGAAGTCGCTGTATATGGTGGCAATGTGATGAATGGTTATTTAACAGGTAGTCAGAATTCAGAAACATTTGAAGATGGTTATTTTAAAACAGGTGATGTTGGATCAATAGATGATTCCGGTTATGTATATATTTATGATAGAAGAAAAGATTTAATCATTAGTGGTGGAGAAAATATTTATCCATTTGAAATTGAACATGTGATATTGAATCATCCTGACGTTCAAAATTGTGTTGTTGTACCAGTTGATGATGAAAAGTGGGGGCAAGTACCAGCATTAGTGTATGAAGCGGAACACACTATCCAAGATGATGTATTTAAAAATATACTCGCTACAAAATTAGCAAAGTATAAACACCCAAAATACTTTTATAAAATAAATGAAATTCCAAGAACTTCAACAGGTAAACTTTCAAGATATAAAGTAAAGGCGTGGGTCATGAATGAGAAAAAATAGTTTGCATTTCTATAGATTCAAAGCACCTTTCAGAGTAGCGATACGAACACCTTTAATAGCATTAAATGAGCGAGAAGTATTAATTGTAGAATGGCAAGACATGAATGGGTCTACTTATTATGGTGAATGCAATGCGTTTAATAGTGACTGGTATCATTTCGAGACAATAAATAAAGTTGAAGAAACTTTAATAAAATGGTTTAAAAAACATGAACTTGTTGATTTTAATAGCTATCCATTATGTTGTGAATTAATAGATGAACTCAGTGAATACCCGAATGCACGTAGCGTTATGTCTATGATATTCTTTCAGAAATTCCATGAGTTGAAGCCGATAGAAGTAGCATATGGTGCAACTATTAATCAAAATATTGAACAATATTTCAAGCAATATAATGGTGAATTACCAACTAGAATTAAATTAAAATGGCATGAAGAAGTTAATCGAGATATAGATTTTTTAACAGAACATTATCCGCAAATACAAAGAGCAATTGATGCAAATGGTGTGTTGAATCATGAACATGTGTCTTTATTAAATACATTTAAAGATGAACAATTTATATATATTGAGCAGCCATTTTCTAAATTTGAGGACTATATTGTGCATGTTAGTACGCTCGAGTTACCGGTATTTATTGATGAAAGTGCTCTAAATTTAGAGCAAATTATTCAATTTAATCAGCAACACCTTATTGATGGTGTTGTGATTAAAGCTTCTCGTGTTGGAGGGATAGATAAAGCACTTGAAATTATTGAATATTGTCACGAACATCACCTTAAATATGTCATAGGTGGAATGTATGAATTTGGACTTAGTAGTTACTTTACTGCTTACTTAGCACAGCACAGTTCATATCCGAGTGATGTGACGCCGAGTGATTATTACTTCACGGAAGATTTCGTTGTTGATAGCGCAAAGACTGATGGTCATCTCATTGAATATGTGCCACCAATCGTTGATAAAGATAAATTAACAAAATAAAAGGGGAGCGGGACAGAAATCTAATTTGTATAAAAAGATTTCGTAGTCCCGCCCCGGCAAGAATAACTAGAGTTGAAAAAAGCTTGGTACAAGCGCATTTTCAATTCAGTCATCTACTGCCAAGATACTATAAGAGGCTAAGACATTACATTATGTCCCAGCCTCCTTTTAATAAATGTTATGAATCTTTTTTAGGTGGAACGGGATCGTAGCCGCCTGGATGAAATGGGTGGCATTTTAAGATACGTTTCGTACCTAACCATGTCCCTTTAATAACCCCATATTCTGAAATAGCTTCAACTGCATAGTTAGAACATGTAGGTTGGAACCTGCATGTAGGTGGTGTCAATGGGGATATATATCGTTGATAAAGGCGTATTAATTTAATAAATACTTTTTTCATAGCAATGCTCCTATTTGTAATTGTTTTTCGTTAAGTTCTGGTATGGTTTAACATCAGTGGAATTGAATTTATAGAAATCTGTTGTCTGTTTCATGTGGATGTTAATCGTTTCATTTTTAATTTTCCCAGTTGCTTTAATGTTAAAGGTTAACGTTTTTGGTAATGTTTTGTCTTTTTGGAATGTAAGCTTAAACTTACCACTTTTAATTTTTAAGTCGTTAATATTGCTTAATGACTCTTGATCTGCCAGTGGTGATTGACTAAACCCTAGTTGATAGAGATATTTCATAACTTTACCTGTACCTTCATATGAAAGAGTATCGTTTTCTAAAGTGACATCGTCTTCAATAGGTTTTAGTAAACTTTGATTAAAAGTCGTTAAATCGAACCAATCTTGTCCAATTTTTTGATAATAATCTATTTCGGCATTCTTTGCATGATAATTTAAATACTTAGATTTAGGTGAGGATTTGATTTCGTTTGAATCAATCCAAACACTTTTATTATGCACTGGAAATTGTTTTGTATTACTTTCTTGTTCGACATTAAATGCAAGTTTATCATGGTGGTTTGTTCGGCCATGTGACAGTTGTTTAAGGGTTGTTTTTTTATCTTGAAAATCAACTGTTGTCTCGTTACTAGATTTAATCGAATGTGAATCTACTTTTTTAATATTTTTTTGAAAAGCTTCGATAGCATCGCTACTATCATCAAATTTATTTTGACCTTCTGGACTACAACTTGCTAGAATAAGAGTAATTGTTAATACTAAGGTCGTTAAGGTTAACTTTTTCAATATCTTCTACCTTCCTAATAATATGTATATACAGTTTATCATAATTGAAGAAAGAGGTCGTGTATCATGCGCTACAAAGATCCAAATGGATTGGATGTTGATTTAGCATATAAATGTCCAACTGATCAACAAAATGCGAAACATGTTCTAGGTATTCCAATTTTTAATAATGAATATGTGTTAACGCATCATAAGATAAGAGGTATTGAATTTCCTGGTGGGAAAGTTGAACCAAATGAAACGAATAAAGAGGCTGTTCAGCGTGAATTATATGAAGAAACAGGTGCGATCGCTAAAAATATAACGTTTATAGCTTCATATACTGTACATGATACAATTCCGTTTAATAAAGATGTCTATTTTATTGAAGTCGAATCTATTGATAGCAATAAAGCGTATTTCGAAACTTATGGACCCGTTATTGCTAAAGAAATCAATGATATACCTGAAGAAGAGAAGAGTTTTCTTTTAAAAGATACAGCAATATTAAAGTGCGTTGAAAGGGTGTATAAACTTGGATTTCTACAGTAAGAAAAAAATGCCAGTTTTCTTTAATCATCATCTAACTGAAGAAGTGATATATGAAGTGGATGAATTGAAAGTCAGAGGCATGTTGATGACACCAAATGAACGTGTTAATCGCATCGTTGTATATTTACGTGGTGGTAAAGGACAAGTAGGTAGAGTGAGGCCAGGTCGTATGGCGCAATTTAAAGATAAGCATACACTTGTCTTTGCACCTTATTACAGAGGTAGTAACGGTAGTGAAGGTAGAGATGAATTTTGTGGTGATGACCTTCATGATGTTATAGAAGGGATAGAAATACTCAAATCACAATACCCAAATGTTCCTGTTCATATGATTGGATTTTCTAGAGGTGGTATTCAAGGCTTACTTACGTATCAAAAAGTGAAAGCAACGAGTTATATTATATGGGGTGGCGTTTCAGATATACTAATGATGTACGAAGAACGAATTGATCTAAGAGGGATGTTAAAAAGAATGGTTGGACATCCTAAAAAACAATATGAAGCATATGCACGTAGAAATGCATTGCAATCTATTCATAAAGATAGTCCGCCTATATTAATCGTTCATGGTGATGAAGATAAACAAGTCAATATTAATATGGCATATCATTTAGAAGAACATTTAAAGCAAGAAGCGGTAGATCATCAAACAATTTATTTAAGTGGAGAAGGACATGTTTTAAGACCAGAAATAGAAAAACAAACATTGTTACAAATTAAAGAGTGGATGTATCAATGTGAAAAGAGCTTGGACCAATAAGGCCCAAGCTCTTTTTGTATTTTATAAGCGGTTATATGTGAAACCGCCTTCTTCTTGAATATGCTCAGAAGACTCACCGAATTTACTGAAGTTTTCTTTAAAGTTCTTAGCAAGTAATTTTGCTTTTTCGTCATATGCGTCAGAAGATACCCAAGTATTACGAGGATATAATATTTCTGAAGGTACACCTGGTACATGTTTCGGAATATTAAGACCAAAGATTTCATCTTTAACAAATTCTGAATTCTTAATTTCTCCACTAATTGCACGACGAATCATTGAACGTGTATGTTTCAAGTCCATTCTTGAACCTACACCGTATTCGCCACCAGTCCAACCAGTGTTTACAAGATAAACGTCTACATTATGTTCATCGATTAGTTTACCAAGTAATTCAGCGTATTCAGTCGCATGTAATGGTAAGAAAGGTGAACCGAAACATGTTGAGAATACTGGTTGAGGACTTGTTACGCCTCTTTCTGTACCTGCTAACTTAGAAGTGAAACCACTTAAGAAATGGTACATAGCTTGAGATTTATCTAATTTAGAAATAGGTGGTAATACGCCAAATGCATCTGCAGTTAAGAAGATAATAGTATTTGGGTGACCAGCTATTGATGGTGTAATAATATTATCGATAAAATCTATTGGGTATGCAGCTCTTGTATTTTCAGTTAATGTAGTGTCGTCATAATCTACTGAACCATCAGGATTTACAGTAACATTTTCTAAAACTGTTCCATAACGGATAGCATCATAAATTTGTGGTTCTTTTTCACGGCTAAGACTTACTGTTTTAGCGTAGCAACCACCTTCGATATTGAAGACACCATTTTCATTCCAACCATGTTCATCGTCTCCGATTAATTTTCTATTAGGATCTGCAGATAAAGTTGTTTTACCTGTACCTGATAGACCAAAGAATAAAGCAACATCTTTGTTATAACCTACGTTTGCTGAACAGTGCATACTCATAATGCCTTTTTTAGGTAATAAATAGTTCATTACTGAGAATATACCTTTTTTCATTTCACCAGCGTATTCAGTACCACCAATTAATATGACACGGTGTTTGAACGAAGTAATAATGAATGTTTCAGAATTAGTGCCGTCTTTTTCTGGATCAGCTTTAAATCCTGGTGCACTAATAACAGTGAAATTAGGGCTGATATTAAGTGCTTCTTCTTTAGTTTCTGGGCGGATAAACATGTTCTGTGCAAATAAATTATGCCAAGGTAACTCATTAATAACACGTAAATCTAAACGTGATGATTCATCTGCACCTGCATACCCATTAAAGACATAAAGTTGTGATTTTTGGTTTAAGTAGTCAATAACTTGATCATATAAATTTAAAAAGTTACTTTCTGAGATAGGTTGGTTGATTGTTCCCCAATCAATATCTTGTTCAGTATCTTCCTCTTTAACGATAAATTTGTCTTTAGGAGAGCGACCTGTGTATTTACCAGTTTCCATTCTGATTGCGCCAGATTCTGTTAATACGCCTTCTCCTGCTTCTAGAATGTGATTGTACAATTCAGTTCTAGAAAGTTGCTGTAGTGTAGTGTCCTTCTTTAAAAGGTTTGAAAGTTCGATTGATTCGGTAATTGACTGTATTGCCATAAATGACGACCCCCATGTCTAATATTAATGTTGTAAGCATTTTCATGGAATTAGTATAACACATTAAAATATATAGTCTATACTAATGAGTAAATTTGTTATAAAATTTTTTTAGAAATTTGAATGTGTTTCGTTCCATTGACATATTATGAAAACTTTAGTATTATCATTTCTGACGGATTCTCTTATCCTGAGTGGTGGAGGGACATGGACCCAATGAAACCCAGCAACCTCTTTCTAATGAAAGAAAGGTGCCAAACCGTTTGCAGACCAATATTGTCTGAACGATAAGAGCGAATGGACGAGTGTGCCTTCTCTCTATATCTTTATTGAGAGAAGGCACTTTTTATTTGCGCTGAGGAAGAGACCGTACAACTTTATTTAAAGGAGATTTTTTATGTCAAAGAATAGAAGACTCTTCACATCAGAATCAGTAACAGAAGGGCATCCAGATAAAATTGCGGACCAAATTTCCGATGCTATTTTGGATGAATTATTAAAAGGCGATCCTAAAGCAAGAGTGGCTTGTGAAACAACAGTAACAACTGGTATGGCTTTAATTGCAGGTGAAATTTCTACTTCAACTTATGTAGATATTCCTAAAGTAGTTAGACAAACAGTAAAAGATATAGGATACACAAGAGCGAAGTACGGTTATGATTTCCAAACGATGGCGATTTTAACAGCTATTGATGAACAATCACCAGATATCGCACAAGGTGTAGATTGCGCATTAGAAGATAGAGATGATTTATCAGATAGAGAAATAGAATCAATTGGTGCAGGTGACCAAGGTCTTATGTTTGGTTTTGCTACAAATGAAACTGAAACATATATGCCTTTACCAGGTTATTTAGCTCATCAACTTGCGAAGAGATTAACAGATGTACGTAAAGACGGTACTTTAGAATATTTACGTCCAGATGGTAAGACACAAGTAACAGTTGAATATGACGAAAATGATAAACCAGTAAGAGTAGATACAATCGTTATTTCTTCACAACATCATGAAAAAATTGAATTAGAAAAAATTCAACAAGATATTAAAGATCATGTTATCTATCCAATCGTACCTAAAGAATTATTAGATGAAGAAACTAAATTCTTTATTAATCCAACAGGTAGATTCGTAATCGGCGGACCACAAGGAGATGCTGGATTAACAGGTAGAAAAATTATCGTAGATACTTACGGTGGTTATGCAAGACATGGCGGAGGATGTTTCAGTGGTAAAGATCCTACAAAAGTAGATAGATCAGGAGCATACGCTGCAAGATATGTAGCTAAGAATATAGTAGCAAGTGGATTAGCAGATAAATGTGAAGTCCAATTAGCATATGCAATTGGTGTAGCACAACCAGTATCCATTTCAATAGATACTTTTGGTACAGGTAAAGTAGAAGAAACTGTATTAGTAGAAAAAATAAGAGAAGTATTTGATTTAAGACCAGCAGGCATTATTCAAATGTTGAACTTAAGACAAC
Organism: Mammaliicoccus sp. P-M59; assembly: GCF_022386135.1. Lineage (NCBI taxonomy): Bacteria > Bacillati > Bacillota > Bacilli > Caryophanales > Staphylococcaceae > Mammaliicoccus > Mammaliicoccus sp. P-M59. The sequence continues at coordinate 200,954 of NZ_JAJNJJ010000006.1, forward strand.
CAATCTACAAAAAGACAGCAGCATACGGTCACTTCGGTAGAACAGATGTTCAATTACCATGGGAACAATTAGATAAAGTAGATTTATTAAAAGACTTATTAAAATAAATGATGAAGCTCTGTATATAATCTTGCGGGATTTATGCAGAGTTTTTATTTTAGGTTTGGTGGAAGTTGGATCGTTATTAACAGTTTTGGTTAGAAGTGCAAATACTGGGGTCGTTATTAGCAGTTTTGGTTAGAGGTGCAAATACTGGTGTCGTTATTAGCAGTTTAGGCGAGAGATGCAAATACTGGGGTCGTTATTAGCAGTTTAGGTGAGAAGTGCAAATACTAGGGTCGTTATTAGCAGTTTTGGTTGAAGGTGCAAATACTGGGGTTGTTATTAGCAGTTTTGGTTAGAGGTGCAAATACTGAGGTTGTTATTAGCAGTTTTGGGTGAAAGTGCAAATACTGGTACCGTTAATTACACTTCTGAGTAGTTTTGTAATTAAGGTAGTCCATAGTAACATTTCAGCTGAGTTTTGTAATTATGGCGGTCCATAGTAACACTTCGACCTAGTTTTGTAACTATGGCTATCCTTAGTAACACTTCGGGTGAGTTTTGTAATTAACGCCCCCGTTATGAACAAGTTTGGGCGAAAGTGTTCACAACACCCCCGTTATGAACAAGTTTGGAGGAAAGTGTTCACAACGCCCCCGTTACAAACAAGTTTAAGTCAAGTTGTTCATAATGAACTGAATTTTTATAAAATATTTACTATTAAAGTGTGGTTTAACTACTCAAATGTATGAAGTATAAGAAATTACGTTATATTATCAATATATTTCATGATATATACTGAATTTATTTGTAATTTTTACTATAATGGAATTAATACATATGAAAGGGAGCGATCTACAATTATGAGTCAATTAGAACCGATTCATTATGGATTAATCGCAGCGATCGTTATTGCGATACTATTTATTATATTATTCTTTGTTTCATTAAAGCAGAAACAAAAATCTTTGAATAAGATTCAAGAAGCTCATAAAAAAGAAAATGAGACGCTTAAATCTGAACATAAAGAAAAGTTAGATCATGAAAGAGTGGAAAATAAAAAGGTTCTAACGAAACAAGAAGAAACTCATCAAGAAGCAATTTCACAAAAAGAAAGAGAAATTGACTCATTAAAGTTATTTTCTAAGAATGAAGGGGAATATATAACTGATAGACATTTGTTAGAGTTGAGAGACCAACTTGTTAACGAACGTAGAATCAGACCCGAAGATATGCATATTATGGCAAATATCTTCTTACCTAAAGATCCATTAGGTAAAGTTCGACAAATTGATCATTTAGTCTTAACAAGAACGGGTATATACGTAATTGACTCTAATTTAGTAAGTGGTCATATCTATCACGGTATTACAGAACAGCAGTTTAGTGATTTTCCAGTATTAGGACAAGTCTTTGAAACATTGGATTTAAACCCAAACAAAGAACAAACGTTATTACTTGAAAAACAATCAAATAATAAAACTGCAGCATTCCATTCATATACTGACGAAGTTAAAGAAGTTGATAATACAACTGAAGAATTACAAAGACAGTTAGAACTTAAGTATACACCGACACCAATTATTTACTTCCATCCAAATGAAGTAAGTGAAGCAACTATCAGTAATTATTCTCAAGACCCTAACATTAAAGTGTTAGTTGGTGAAAAACAACTTCAACACTTCTTTAATAAATTTGTTTTCCATGGTAGATTCCAATACAGTGTGGAAGACCTTGAGAGAATTATGGATGAAATTGAAAGGTTTAACCCGTAATAACTAAGCGCTGCATTTTTATGTAGCGCTATTTTTATACTAAAAAAGGTGGTTATAAGTATGGTAAAAGAAAATTTTGAAGTTAAAAATCCTGCAACTGGTGAAGTAATCGAAACGATTAAAAATAATACGGAAGAAGATATTAACAACAAGATTGAACAGGCACATGATGCTTTTCAAACATACAAAAAGAAACCAGCTCATGAACGTAGTGCATTGTTATATAAATGGTATGAATTGATTCTTGAAAATAAAGAAGAAATTGCTTTAATTATGACAAAAGAAAGTGGAAAACCATTAAAAGAAGCTTTAGGCGAAGTTAAATATGCGACAGATTATATATTATGGTTTGCTGAAGAAGCAAAACGCACTTATGGAAGAACCATTCCAGAACATGTTGATAACAAACGACTTATCGTTACACGTGCACCTGTTGGCGTTGTAGCAAGTATAACACCTTGGAACTTCCCAGCAGCAATGATGACTAGAAAAGCAGCACCAGCATTAGCAGCAGGGTGTACGTTTATATGTAAGCCAGCACAAGATACACCTCTTACAACTATGAAATTAGTTGATCTTGCACATGAAGCAGGGTTTGATAAAAGTGTTATCCAATATGTAAATGGTTCAGGTAAAGACGTCGGTGCAATTTTCACAAAGCATCCTTTAATTTCAAAAATAACTTATACAGGTTCAACACCTGTAGGTAAGCAGTTAATGGAACAATCAAGTTCAACATTGAAGAAAGTAACACTTGAATTAGGTGGTCATGCACCATTAATTGTTCACGAAGATGCAGATTTAGATAAAGCAGTTCAAGGAACAATTGCTTCTAAATTTAGAAATGCAGGTCAAACATGTGTATGTGCAAATAGAATTTACGTACATGAATCTATTAAAGACGCATTTGAAGATGCACTTAGAGCAGAAGTCAGTAAATTAAAAGTAGGCGATGGTCAGGATGAATCAACAGATATAGGTCCTGTTATTAATGCAGATGGTTTTGAAAAAATTAAATCTCATATTGAAGATGCTACAAGTAAAGGCGCTCGCGTGATTACTGGAGGAGATAGCTATAAAGATGGTGGCTATTTTATCACACCAACTGTTCTATCTGACGTTTCAGACGATATGAAAATCATGGTTGAAGAAACATTTGGACCAGTAGCACCAATTCAAACTTATAAAGATTTAGATGAAGTTATTGTAAAAGCAAACGATACACCATTTGGTTTGGCAACATATTTCTTTACTGAAAACTATAGTAATGGTATAAAGTTGTATGAGAACTTAGATTATGGTGTAATCGGTTGGAACGATGGCGGACCAAGTGCAGCTCATATTCCATTCGGTGGAATGAAGGAAAGTGGATTTGGTAGAGAAGGTGGTTCAGAAGGTATTGAACCATATTTAGAAACTAAAGTCGTTTCAATTTTAATTTAAGTATCGTCTAAAATTAGGAGGCAGTAAAATGACACAGAAAATAATTGAGTTTTACAATGGCAATTCTATACCAGCTTTAGGGTTAGGAACATTTAGAGTAGAAAATAATGATGAATGTAGAGAAGCGGTTAAACATGCTATTATAAGTGGTTATAGACATATAGATACAGCTCAAACTTATCACAACGAAGAAAAAGTTGGACAAGGTATCAAAGAAGGATTAGAAGCAACAGGATTAAATAGAGAAGATCTATTTATTACAACTAAACTTTGGATGACAGATTATGGTAGAGAGAATGTTCAATCAGCATATGAAGCATCTTTAGAAAGATTAGGTTTAGATTATGTAGATCTATATTTAATTCATTGGCCTGGCCAAGATAAAGACCTTATCACAGAAACATGGAAAGCTATGGAAGACTTATACAATGAAGGCAAAATTAAAAACATAGGTGTAAGTAACTTCCACGTACATCATTTAGAATCATTATTACAAGAAGCTTCTATTAAACCAGTTATTAATCAAATAGAATGTCACCCATACTTAACTCAAAAAGAATTAAGAACTTATTTAGAAGCACAAAAAATTGTTGCACAATCATGGTCTCCTTTAATGAATGGACAAATATTGGAAGATGAAGTTGTAAAAGAAATTGCAAATGAATTAGGTAAAACACCAGCTCAAGTTATTATAAGATGGAATATTGATGAAAATATTGTTGTTATTCCTAAATCAGTAACACCATCAAGAATTGAAGAAAACTTAAACGTATTTGATTTTGAGTTATCAGAAGATCAACTTTCAAGATTAAATGCTTTAAATAAAGATGAAAGAATCGGACCAGACCCAGAAGTCTTTACTGGTCAATAATTCATAAAAAGCCAACGAATCATAGAGGTTCGTTGGCTTTTTTGATTTTTAAGAATAAATATTTTGATTAATAAAAAGTTTGATAAATAAATATTTTTGTTTTAGAAAATGCCAATTTTTTGAATGTTAAGTATGTAATAATTTCGAATTTACAAAATAAGTATATTAATATCTTATATTTTTTGTTACTATTATAATAATTATTATTATATCCAAAATATGAGAGGAAGTATTTAATGTTTAAAAATAACAGGTATTCTATTCGTAAATTTTCTGTTGGAACTGGGTCAGTAATCATCGGTGCTATGCTTTATTTGAGCACACCAAATTTCGTAAATGCAGAAGAATCAAATGTATTAAAAGAGGAAAGTCAGAGTGCAGAATCGACTACAAATGCAGATTCAAATACGAATATAGAAACATCAAATGAAACTAACGAAACAAATACTAAAGAAGAAACAGCGCAAGACTTAACTCAGAAAACATCTACTGAAAATCCAACAACAGAAAATGATACAGCAGAATCAAATACTTCAGAAGAAAATGCTAAAGAAGATAAAGAGGAACAAAGCGACTTTACAATTGATCCAATAAACAATCAAACTGTGAAATCAAATGAAGCTATTAATCCTATAAAGATAAATGTAGAAGGTTCTGAGAACAATACGAATCAAGTACAAGGATTACCAGATGGACTTACATATGAATCAAGCACAGATACAATAACAGGAAATCCTACTACTGTAGGCAACTATACCATAACAGTAATTTCGAAAAATGATTCAGGCGTTCAAAAAGAGACTACTTTTACCATTAATGTAGAAGAAGCGGAAGAACCATCAACAGAAGAACCACAAACGAATAAAGATTCGAAATCAACTGAAGAAAACACGACTGAAGAGCCGACATCAGATGAACAAAAATCAAAAGAAAATTCAACAAATGAAGATTCTAAAGAAGATAACAAAGATACAACAGAAGAACCAAAATCAAATGAAGAAGATTCATCGGAAGAACCAACAAATGATAAAGACTCAAAAACAGATCTATCTAAAACTGATGACAAGAATTCAACAAAAGATAAAACAAAATCAGATGAAAATTCAACAAATGAAGATTCTAAAGAAGATAACAAAGATACAACAGAAGAACCAAAATCAAATGAAGAAGAGACTTTAGAGGAACCAACAAAAGAAGAACCATTAGATAATAATAGTGAACAACCAGATACTGCTAACAATGATTTATCTACAGGTGACTCTGAAGATGATAATAATATAGACACAAATGTTGATGCTACAGACTTAAAAACGACTAAGCCATTAACAGACAAAGAAAAAGAAGATATAGACCAAAAATCAAAAAATAAAAGTAAGACTGATAAAAATTTAAAAGCTTTAAGTGCATCTTCATCAAAAATGGAGAAAGAAGCAACAAAAGCTGATGGTAGTCCATTAGGTGGAGATGATGTAAATAGCAAGATTAAATCTAGTAATGTTAAGTTTGAAGAGGGTACATGGAAAAAAGGTGCTGCTTTTGAAATAGGTTTTGATATATCTATTCCGAATGACGTAAAAAGAAATGATTATTTTACTGTACATATACCTAAAGAAATAAATCCTACATCTGCAGATAGAGATAATGGCATACTATTAGGAAATGATGCAAATAGTATTTATGCAAAAGGTACTTATAATCGTGCCGATAATTCATTTACATTCAAGTTTACTGATAATATAGAAAAATATAAAAACACTAGTGCACACGTTGATTTCTTAGGGTTAATCAATTTTAAAGAAGCAACCAAAACAGATAACTATAACTTGAATTTAAAAATTGGTGATTCAGAATATAATGCTACAAGAACAATAGAATATTTAACTGATGCACGAAATTTAGATTTATATCAAGATTCTAGTGTTCAAGAGAAAGTTGATGATCATAATCCATATAACACAACATATACAGTAAACGGTAAAGCTAGGACTTTAAATAATGCCAAGGTTAAAATAACTCCATATAATGGTAACAAAAAAAATCCAGATGTCATTAGCCAATTTAATAAAGATATTACTAAGGTTCAAATTTTGAAAGTTACTGATAGGAATACATTGAATCAAAGTGGAAGTGCTAAGAATGTCGCTTATGTTGATGTATCATCATCACATAATATAATCTTTAATAGCGACGGCACTATAAGTATAGATCTAGGAAATACGAATAGCACATATTTAATCGTAGTGAATTCTGAAACAAGTAAACCATTTGTTCCTGAAACTTTTATTGAAGGTACAATACAATTAAGTGCAAGCAATATTGCTTCTGGAAGTAGTCAATCTAAAATAGGAAAAAGCAAACCTTCAAGTAATAACTCATCAGGTGTAATTGTTGATGACACAACTCCACCAGTTGTTGATAAAGTTGATAATAAAACTACTGAAGTAAACTCACCAATAGATCCTATTGTTATCAATGCGAATGATAATAGTGGTGAAACAATTCGAAATGATGTATACGGTCTACCAGATGGTGTCACATATAATTCTGAAACGAATACAATCTCAGGTACACCTACAAAAGCAGGAACATATGAAGTAACTGTTATTTCGTCAGATAAAGTATATAACGAAACAGAAACGACATTTACAATTACAGTAGAAGATACAACAGCACCAACTGTGGATCCAATTGAAAATCAAACAACTGAAGTGAACACACCAATTACCGATGTTACTTTAAATGGCAAAGACAACAGTGGAAATCCAGTGACTCATAATGTAACTGGTTTACCAGACGGTGTGACTTATAATGAAGAAACAAATACAATTTCAGGTACACCAACAAAAGCTGGAAACTATAATGTGACTGTTATAACGAGTGATGAAGCAGGCAACGAAACAGAAACAACATTTACAATCACAGTAGAAGATACGACAGCACCTACAATAGATCCAGTAGATAACCAAACAACAGAAGTAAATACACCAATAACGGATATTAAATTAACTGGTAAAGATAATAGTGGAGATCCAGTGAGACATGATGTGACGGGACTACCAGATGGTGTAACTTATAATGAAGCAACACAAACAATATCAGGTACACCTACAACTCCAGGAAATTATGAAATTACAATAGTAACAAGAGATAATGCGGGGAATTCTGCAGAAACAATATTCACAATTACAGTGGAAGACACATTACCACCAACAGTGGATCCTGTAGAAGATCAAACAACGGAAGTAAATACACCAATCGAGGATATAACACTTAATGGTGAAGATAATAGTGGTCAACCAGTGACACATGAAGTATCAGGACTACCTGAAGGTGTGACATATGATCCAGAAACGAATACCATTTCAGGTACACCAACAACTGTAGGTAATTATGATATAACAGTAGTTTCAACAGATGAGTCAGGTAATACGACAGAAACGACTTTCACGATTACAGTAGAGGATACTATTCCACCAACAGTAGATCCTGTAGAAGATCAAACAACAGAAGTAAACACACCGATAACTGATATTACATTAAGTGGAGAAGATAACAGTGGTCAACCAGTATCTCATATTGTAAGCGGCCTACCAGATGGCGTCGTGTATGATGAAGTTTCAAAAACAATTTCAGGCACACCAACCAAAATTGGTGATTATAATATTACTGTTGTAACAAGAGATGAAGCGGGTAATGAAACAAAGTCAACATTTACGATAACTGTAGAAGATACAACAGCGCCTGATGTTGATCCGGTGGATGACCAAACAACAGAAGTAAATACACCAATTGAAGATGCGAAGTTGAATGGTCAAGATAACAGTGGAAAACCAGTGACACATGAAGTATCAGGACTACCCGAAGGTGTGACATATGATCCTGAGACAAATACAATTTCAGGTACACCAACAA
>NZ_JAJNJJ010000007.1:0-204751 GCF_022386135.1 Mammaliicoccus sp. P-M59
AAAGAGGTCACACCTGTTCCCATGCCGAACACAGAAGTTAAGCTCTTTAGCGCCGATGGTAGTTGGGCTTACGTTCCGCGAGAGTAGGACGTTGCCGGGCAAATATTTAATTTTATTATTCCACAGTAGCTCAGTGGTAGAGCTATCGGCTGTTAACCGATCGGTCGTAGGTTCGAGTCCTACCTGTGGAGCCATGGCCCCTTGGTCAAGCGGTTAAGACACCGCCCTTTCACGGCGGTAACACGGGTTCGAATCCCGTAGGGGTCATTATTTATGGAGAATTAGCTCAGCTGGGAGAGCATCTGCCTTACAAGCAGAGGGTCGGCGGTTCGAACCCGTCATTCTCCACCATTTAATTTAATAAGCTGGAGGGGTAGCGAAGTGGCTAAACGCGGCGGACTGTAAATCCGCTCCTTCGGGTTCGGCAGTTCGAATCTGCCCCCCTCCACCATTTTTGGGCTATAGCCAAGCGGTAAGGCAACGGACTTTGACTCCGTCACTCGCTGGTTCGAATCCAGCTAGCCCAGCCATTAAGAGCCATTAGCTCAGTTGGTAGAGCATCTGACTTTTAATCAGAGGGTCAGAGGTTCGAATCCTCTATGGCTCATAAGTAAGAGACATTAGTTAATCTAATGTCTCTTTTTTTATTGATGAAAATATGCATAAATTGATGTATATACGTATAAATATTTGGAATATATTAATATTATCCACAAACCCTTATATAGCTTGATGTAAGTGCTTACATATACTAGAATATAATAGTAATGCAAATTAAGGGGGATTTGAAATTATGAAAAAGAGCATTGAAATAATCGGTGCACCAACTGCTTTTGGTCAAAGAAAATTAGGCGTTAATTTCGGACCAGATGCTTTGAGATATGCTGGTTTGATTGAAAGAATAGAAAATATAGGTCACCATGTCATAGATAAAGGTAATGTAGAATCACCTAATATTGATATGAAAAAATATAAAAGCGAACAAGAAGGTTTAAGAAATTTAGATGAAGTGATTTCATTTTCAAATAACTTATATGAATCCGTAAATGAAACGATGAATAATGGTAACTTTCCTTTAATTCTAGGTGGAGATCATTCGTTATCAATAGGATCAATCGCTGGTATCAGTAAACATTATAATAATCTTGGTGTTATTTGGTATGATGCACATGGAGATTTAAATACATTAGATTCTTCACCGAGTGGGAATATTCATGGAATGCCATTAAGAGTCTTATTAGGTGAAGGTAATGAAGAATTAATGAATATCGGTGGATATAAAAATAAAGTAAAACCTGAAAATGTCGTTCTAATTGGTATGAGAGATTTAGATGATGGTGAAAAAGAATATATTAAAAAGTCAGGTATACGTACATATACAATGGCAGATATAGATAAACTTGGCATGAATCAAGTTATATCTGAAACGATAGACTACTTAAAGGATAAAACGGATGGTGTACATCTTTCATTGGATGTTGATGCATTAGATCCAGTCGAAACGCCGGGTACGGGCACAACAGTACCAGGAGGCGCAACATATAGAGAAAGTCATTTAGCTATGGAGTTACTCCATGAGTCAAATTTAATCGTATCTGCTGATTTAGTTGAAGTAAATCCTCTTATCGATGAATATAATAAAACGGCGCATCAAGCAATTGGATTAATGGGCTCATTCTTTGGAGAGAAATTATTATAATTGACAATCATGGATAAAATATACTTTAATAAAGAAGTCTCTTTAATAGAGGCTTTTTTTGTTTTATATATAATTAAATTAACAATATATCTCAAAAATTGTTATAATAATCACTAGGTAAATGAAACACGGAGGAGATACTATGCAGTTACCTGACATTTTTGGTGAATTAAGTGCCTTAAAAGTTATAACAGGTATACTTGATTTAATTATTGTATGGTATGTATTGTACTTAATTATAACGGTCGTTAAAGGTACAAAAGCGATACAACTATTAAAAGGTATATTTTTCATCATAATTGGTAGAACAGTAAGTAATTTTTTGAATTTGACGACTACTACGCTTTTATTTGATTTTGTATTGCAATGGGGATTTTTAGCAATCATTGTAATATTCCAACCAGAGTTTAGAAGAGCGTTGGAACAATTAGGGCGAGGAAGTCTATTTAAACGAGTAAATGTAGCGACATCAGCAGAACAAGAAAGGTTAACTGATAGTGTTGATAAAGCTGTTCAGTATATGGCCAAAAGAAGAATAGGTGCATTAATTGTATTCGAGAAAGAAACTGGTCTTCAAGACTACATAGAAACAGGGATACCTATTAATGCTGATATTTCTCAAGAATTACTCACAAATATTTTTATTCCAAATACACCATTACATGATGGTGCGATGATTATACGTGAACAAAAAATTGCTACAGCAGCAAGTTATTTGCCGTTATCTGACAGTCAAAAAATTTCTAAAAGTTTAGGAACGCGTCATAGAGCAGCTGTAGGGATTTCAGAAGTATCAGATGCATTTACAGTTGTAGTATCAGAAGAAACAGGTTCAATATCTGTAACAATTGATGGTCGATTAAGAAAAGAAATATCAAGTGAAGCCTTTAGAGAATTACTAGTTGAGCATTGGTTTGGTTCTGTTCAAAACAGAAAGGATGTGAAGTAGATGCTAGAATCTAAATGGGGTTTACGTTTTGTAGCTTTAATTTTAGCGCTACTCATGTTCTTATCTGTGAATAATGTGTTCGGTAGCTTGTTTTCAGAAAATGCTTTGAAAAGTTCAGATCATGTAATAGAAGATGTGCCGGTAGATACAATCTATAATACAAAAGAATTATATTTATCTGGCGCACCTAAAACTGTGGATGTAAAAGTTTCTGGTCCACAATCAACAATATTACAGGCTGAAAAATTATTGAATTTTAAAGTGGAATTGGATTTGAAAAACAAATCTGTAGGGCAATATAAAGAAAACTTTAAAATCAAAGGACTTAGTGATGAACTTAAAGCGACAGTTGTGCCTAAAAGCGCAAATGTAACGTTACAAGACAAAGTTTCTAAAAAATATCCAATCGAAGCTGAGATTAATCAAAATAGAATTGCTTCTGGATATGAGCTAGTTGGAGAAACTGTTAATCCATCTCAAGTAACGATTACAGGTGGACAAGAAGAACTTAATAAAATTGCTTATGTTAAAGCTACATTAGATGAAACGAAGCAATTAACAGATGATACGACTGAAAAAGCGGGTATTAGTGTACTTGATAGCAATTTAAATAAACTAGACGTACAGATTAGACCAGATACTGTTAACGTCAATATTAAAGTTGCAAGATCTAGTAAAACTGTGACATTAAATCCTGTGAAAAAAGGTAGTGTATCAAAAAATATAAATATTGATGATATTACTTTAGATAAATCCGAAGTTAAAATATATGGTTCAAGAAATGTACTTGATGGTATAGGATCAATAGATGTACCTGTCGATGTTTCTAATGTTGATGGAAATACAACTAAAAAAGTTGATCTTAGCTTGCCTGATGGTGTGGACGAAGCAGAATTCAAAGATGTTGAAGCAAAAATAGAAACTTCTAAAAACTAACGGAATTAAAGGAGAATTATAATGGGCAAATATTTTGGTACAGATGGTGTTAGAGGTGTAGCAAATTCTGAATTAACACCAGAAATCGCATTTAGATTAGGTAGATTTGGCGGCTATGTATTATCGAAGAAACATGGTAGTGAAAATCCTAAAGTATTAGTAGGTAGAGATACGCGTGTTTCTGGGGAAATGTTAGAAGCAGCTTTAATCGCAGGTCTTTCATCAATTGGTGCAGAAGTGATGAGGTTAGGTGTTATTTCAACACCAGGTGTAGCTTATTTAACGAGAGAAGTAGATGCAGATTTAGGTGTTATGATCAGTGCGTCACACAATCCAGTAGCTGACAATGGTATTAAATTCTTTGGTCCAGATGGTTTCAAATTAACAGATGATGAAGAATTAGAAATTGAAAAGTTATTAGATTCTACAGAAGACAATTTACCAAGACCTACAGGTAACCAATTAAATCATATTTCGGATTACTTTGAAGGTGCTCAAAAATATATAAGCTATATTAAATCAACTGTTGATGGAGATTTAGATGGATTGAAAATTGTCCTAGATGGTGCACATGGTGCTACTTATTCTCTTGCACCGTATTTATTCGGTGATTTAGAAGCAACGAGCGAAACAATCGGTTGTAAGCCAGATGGTTATAACATTAACTTAAATGTGGGTTCTACACACCCAGAAGAATTAGCAAAAGCTGTTATTGAACATGGTGCAGACCTTGGTTTAGCTTTTGATGGTGATGGGGATAGAATCATTGCTGTAGATGATAAAGGGCAAATTGTTGATGGTGACCAAATCATGTATGTGTTAGCTGAAGATATGGCACAAAATGGTGAATTAAAAGATAACATGGTTGTTTCAACAGTAATGAGTAATTTAGGTTTCTATAAAGCGCTAGAAGAAAAAGGTATTAAATCTAACAAAACAAAAGTTGGAGATAGATATGTTGTAGAAGAAATGCGTCGTGGTTCTTACAGCCTTGGTGGAGAACAATCAGGTCATATCGTGATGATGGATTATAATACGACTGGTGATGGTTTACTTACTGGTGCGCACCTTGCAAGTATCGTTAAAAGATCAGGTAAAAGTTTAAGTGACTTAACAAGCAATATGAAAAAATATCCACAAAAATTAGTAAACGTAAGAGTTTCTGATAAATATGGTGTTGAAGAAAACGCTAAAGTTTCTGAAATCATGACTAAAGTTGAAGTTGAAATGAATGGCGAAGGTCGTATATTAGTAAGACCATCAGGAACTGAACCACTAGTTCGTGTAATGGTTGAAGCTAAAACAGAAGAAGATGCTGAAAGATTTGTTAACAGTATTGCAGAAGTAGTAGAACAAGAAATGGGAATTGAATAATAATATTATAAATCTGAGACAACTGTTGTCTCAGATTTTTTATTTTAAAATTTAACAAGTGTAATTATATAGAAAATAATGATAATTGCACGGAATATAGTATAATAATTGCACAACATACTATTTCATTGTAGAATGAAGAGAGCTTGCATAAGGAGGATTGTGAGGTTTATCGAAATAAGGAAACTTATAGCGCCTGAACAAAGCGCATACACGATTGTAGAGGCATGTATAATCAGATACATGCTGAATGAGTGTTATGACCTTTGTTGACGAGGAGGATAGTTATCGAATTTTCGGCGGATGCTATCCCGGATGTGGCCCATTCGAAGTTCAATGTTTAAAGCATATAGGTGACTGTATGTCCAAAGACGTTGAAATAGCCATAAATTGAACAGAGTATTGAAAGCGACTAGACTAAAAATTTTAAAGTCTGACCGCTTATTTAAAATTGGAGGAATTTTGATTATGTGTGGAATAGTAGGATATATAGGTACAGCAAATGCTAAAGAATTATTACTTAGAGGTTTAGAAAAATTAGAATATAGAGGTTATGATTCAGCTGGTATTGCTGTAAGAAATGAAGAAGAAATTAAAGTATTTAAAGAAAAAGGAAGAATTGCTGAATTACGTAAAGCAGCTTCTGATGACTTTGATGGAAATATTGGTATTGGACATACACGTTGGGCAACTCACGGTGTGCCAAACTATGAGAACGCTCACCCTCATCAATCAACATCAGGTCGTTTCACATTAGTACACAACGGTGTTATTGAAAACTATGAACAACTTAAAAATGAATTTTTATCAGGTATCACTTTTAAATCAGATACTGATACTGAAGTTATTGTTGAATTAATTGAACACTTCTCAAACGAAGGGTTAACTACAGAAGATGCTTTCAATAAAGTATTATCATTATTACATGGTTCATATGCATTAGGTTTATTAGATGAACAAGATGCTGACACAATCTATGTGGCTAAAAACAAATCACCATTATTAGTTGGTATCGGTGATGGATTTAATGTAATTGCTTCAGATGCAATTGCTATGTTAGCTGTAACAGATACTTATAAAGAATTAGTCGACAATGAAATTGTTATCGTAAAACGCGATGAAGTAATCATCAAAGACCAAGAAGGTAATGTAATCGAAAGAGATAGCTATAAAGCTGAAATCGATGCTTCAGACGTTGAAAAAGGTACTTACGATCACTACATGTTAAAAGAAATTCACGAACAACCAGGTGTTATGCGTAACATTATTCAAAACTACCAAGATGAAGAGGGTAACCTTAAAATCGATAAAGAAATTATTGAAGATGTTGCACAAGCAGATAGAATTTATATCGTTGCATGTGGTACAAGTTACCATGCTGGTTTAGTAGGTAAAGAATACATTGAAAAATGGGCAGGCGTTCCTACTGAAGTACATGTAGCTTCAGAGTTCGTTTACAACATGCCTTTATTATCTGAAAAACCTTTATTCATCTTTATTTCACAATCAGGTGAAACAGCAGATAGCCGTGCAGTATTAGTAGAAGCTAAACGTTTAGGTCACAAAGCATTAACAATTACAAATGTACCAGGATCAACTTTATCTCGTGAAGCGGATCATACATTAATTTTACACGCTGGACCTGAAATCGCTGTTGCATCAACAAAAGCATACACAGCACAAATCGCAGTATTAGCAATTCTTTCTCAAGTAGTTGCGAATGCACATAACAAAAATACTGGTGTAGATATTATTCCTGAATTAGCGAAAGTAACAACTGCAATCACTGCAATTGTTGACGATGCGCCTAAAATGGAACAAATCGCTAAAGATTTCTTAGAAACAACACGTAACGCATTCTTTATTGGACGTACAATGGATTACTACGTAGGTCTTGAAGGTGCATTGAAACTTAAAGAAATTTCTTATATCCAAGCAGAAGGATTTGCTGGAGGAGAATTAAAACACGGTACAATTGCATTAATTGAAGAAGGTACACCAATCATTGCATTAGCTACACAAGAAAAAGTTAACTTATCAATTCGTGGTAACGTTAAAGAAGTTGTAGCACGTGGTGCTAATCCATGTATTATTTCTATGGAAGGTTTAGAACACGATCAAGATACGTATGTAATACCACACGTTCATGAAATGTTATCACCACTTGTATCAGTAATCACATTACAATTAATCGCTTACTACGCTGCATTACACAGAGGTTGTGACGTAGATAAACCACGTAACTTAGCTAAATCAGTTACAGTTGAATAGAATGATATTGAACACCTGAGCTACTCGCTTAGGTGTTTTTTTATGTAAATTTTGAATATATTATATACGGATAGGCGTGTATGATGGCTATAGTAACAAAAGTCGAGAGAATTGTAACTAAGGAGGTCCATAGTAACAAAAGTCTGGGAAAGTGTAACTAAGGCAGGCCATAGTAACAAAAGTCGAGAGAATTGTAACTAAGGACGCCCATAGTAACAAAAGTTTGGGGAAATGTAACTAAGGCGTTCCATAGTAACAAAAGTCCGGAGAATTGTAATTAAGGCAGCCCATATTTACAAATGACTAAGAAAATGTAACTCACGACAATACTCTTGATAATTCTTACTTTCTTTATTCAACATCTCATTATAAATTTTTGAGCTTTTACATTGAAAAATATACTATAGGGGGGTATAGTATTAATTAAAGAGAGGACGTGATTGTATGAGTGAGTATTTACATGAACATACGGTAACACCTAGAACGAAAGAGGAAAAAGATAAAGTGATCAATAGACTTAAACGTATTGAGGGTCAAGTGCGTGGTATTCAAAGTATGGTTGAGGAAGATAGATATTGTGTGGATATATTAGTACAAATTAGTGCGATACAGTCTGCTTTAAAAAATGTTGGATTTGCGGTAACGGAAAGACATATTAAACATTGTGTGACGGATGCTATTCAGAATGGTGAAGGCGAAGAAACGATTGATGAATTAATGAGTGTGCTTAAACAATTTTCTAAGTAAGGAGGTTAACGAAATGAGTGAATCTAAACATGTTACTGTTGGGGTAACGGGTATGACATGTGCAGCATGTTCCAATCGTATTGAAAAAGTGTTAAACAGAATGGATGGCGTTGATGCTCAAGTAAATTTATCGACTGAGAAAGCATCCATCACTTTCAATAATGACGCTACAAATTTATCGGATGTAACTAATAAAATTGAAAATCTCGGATACGGTGTCTTAACAGAAAAGGCTGAATTAGATGTCTATGGTATGACGTGTGCAGCATGTTCTAATCGTATCGAGAAAGTACTCAATCGACAAGAAGGCATTACACAAGCGACAGTTAATTTAACGACTGAGCAAGCTAATGTTGAATACAATCCTGAAATTATAGATGTTAAAAGTATCATTAATAAAATTAAAAATTTAGGCTATGACGCTGCTACTAAAAGTGATGTGCAAAATCAAACAACGCATAAAGAACAAGAAGTACAGAAAATGAAAACTAAACTGATTATTTCTGCTATTTTATCGTTACCGCTTTTATTAACAATGTTTGTGCATTTATTTAATATGCCTATGCCACATATCTTAATGAATCCTTGGTTTCAATTTATATTAGCAACACCTGTTCAATTTATCATTGGCTGGCAGTTCTATGTTGGCGCTTATAAGAACTTGAAAAATGGTGGCGCTAATATGGATGTATTGGTGGCATTAGGAACAAGTGCAGCATATTTTTATAGTTTATATGAAGCTATCAAAACAATTGGTAATCCATCTTATATGCCGCATTTATATTTTGAAACAAGTGCAGTGTTAATTACTTTAATCTTGTTTGGTAAATATTTAGAGAAACGCGCTAAAAGTCAAACAACGAATTCTTTATCATCTTTATTAAATTTACAAGCTAAAGAAGCAAGAGTTATTCGTGATAATAAAGAGCTCATGATACCTATTGATGAAGTCATTGTCGGAGATATTTTATACATCAAACCAGGTGAGAAGATACCGGTAGACGGTATTATTGAAAAAGGACGTACATCAATAGATGAATCTATGATTACAGGTGAATCTATTCCTGTTGAAAAAACAATAAATGAAGAAGTCATTGGTTCAACGATTAATAAGAATGGTTTAATACATGTAAAAGCAACAAAAGTAGGTAAAGATACAGCACTAGCTTCTATTGTTAAAATTGTAGAAGAAGCGCAAGGATCTAAAGCACCTATCCAAAGACTAGCAGATGTAATTTCTGGGTATTTCGTTCCGATTGTTGTTGGGATATCAATCTTAACATTTATTGTATGGATAACATTAGTGGATCCAGGTCAGTTTGAACGTGCATTAGTAGCAGCAATTGCTGTGATTGTCATTGCTTGTCCATGTGCGCTTGGATTAGCTACACCTACTTCCATTATGGTTGGTACGGGTAAAGCTGCAGAGAACGGCATATTATTTAAAGGCGGCGAACATTTAGAACGTACACACCAATTAGATACAATCGTGCTAGACAAGACTGGTACAATTACAAAAGGTAAACCTGAAGTTACGGATTATACTGGCGACCAAGAAACACTCAGTCTATTAGCAAGTGCAGAAAAAGGTTCAGAACACCCACTTGCTGAAGCAATTGTTGCATACGCTACAGAACAAGAAGTCGCATTAAATGATGTAGACGATTTTAATGCAATACCTGGATATGGTATTCAAGCAACTATACAGAATAAAGAAATATTAGTGGGTAATCGAAAATTAATGGCAAGACATGGCATTGAAACGACATCATTTGAACAAGACATGTCTAATTTAGAACAAGAAGGTAAAACAGCTATGTTAGTTGCTGTTGATCGTACATTTAAAGGTATTGTTGCAGTTGCGGATACGATTAAAGAAAGTGCACCAGAAGCGATTAAAATGCTTCAAGATGAAGGCTTAGAAGTCGTGATGCTTACTGGTGATAACGAAAGAACAGCTCAAGCTATCGCAAATCAAGTAGGTATTCAAAAAGTCATTTCTGAAGTATTACCAAATGAAAAAGCTGATAAAATTAAAGAAATTCAAAGTACTGGCAAAAAGGTTGCAATGGTTGGCGATGGTGTTAATGATGCACCAGCATTGGCAATATCAGATATTGGTATCGCAATTGGAACTGGTACTGAAGTTGCGATTGAAGCGGCAGATGTAACAATTCTTGGTGGAGAATTATTACTCATCCCTAAAGCAATTAAAATAAGTCATGCAACAATTAAAAATATTAAACAAAACTTATTCTGGGCATTCGGTTATAATACGGCAGGTATACCAATTGCAGCAATAGGTATCTTAGCGCCTTGGGTTGCAGGTGCAGCAATGGCATTAAGCTCTGTAAGTGTCGTAACAAATGCATTAAGATTAAAAAAAGTTAAATTATAAATACTCATTCACACTCATATATAAATGGGTGTGAATTTTTTTATGAATCATTTTAAGGTAAAATAAAAAGTAATGACAATGCATATAAATAAAAATTGTCATGTTCATACTTAAGTCTTACACTTATTCAGCGTTATATATTATATAATTAAGTTTCATCATTATGTTTTATTTATTATTATTGAGAGTTTTTATTTACAAAGTAATAAAATGAGAAAGATATCAACTTAAAGGAGTAAATTAATGGAGAGTTGGATTACAAGTGTAATGGAACAATTTGGCTATTTTGGTATTGCCTTATTGATATTATTGGAAAATGTTTTCCCACCCATACCATCAGAGGTTATTTTAACATTTGGAGGTTTCATGACAACGAAGTCAGATTTAACAGTCTTAGGTGTAGTCGTTGCATCTACAATAGGTTCTGTAGGCGGTGCTGTCATATTATATTGGATTGGTCGTATTCTAAATGTTGAAAGAATCGAAAGAATTATCGAGAAATGGGGTAAATATCTTAGGTTAACGAAAGAAGATGTAAGAAAAGCAGATGCTTGGTTCGATAAATATGGACCATGGACTGTATTCTTCTGTAGATTTATTCCACTTATTCGGAGTTTAATATCCGTTCCAGCTGGTATGAGCGGTATGAATCAATGGTTATTTTTAGTATTAACGACAATCGGTACATTGATATGGAATTTAGTATTAGTACTGGTAGGTGCTAAAGTAGGAGATAATTGGCATCAAATCGTTAATTATATGGATGTTTATTCTCACTTTATGTACGCAGTCATTGCAATTGGTATAATTGTATTTATCATTTGGTTTATTAGAAAGAAGAAAGTTTCATAACTTAAACAATGAAGGTGATACAATGATAACTTTATGTGAGCAGTTAAATGATAGACATTATGAATTATTAGCTTTAGCAGATGAAAATCAACATGCTGTTAATGATTATGCTACTAGAGGTCAAGTATATGTTTATCAACAAAATCATCAAGATATCGGAATTGCAGTTGGGTTATTAACGAGACCCAATACATATGAGTTAGTTAATTTAGCAGTTGATCCTCAATTTCAAAATCAAGGTATAGGGAAATTATTAATTGACCATATAATTAATGAAGCGAGAAATTTGCATTGTCATACAATAACTGTTGGAACAGGTAACTCAGGTATTGGGCAATTGAAACTTTATCAACAAGCTGGATTTAGAATGAAATCAATAGATATTGATTATTTTGTAAAGTATTACGAAGAACCTATCTTTGAAAATGGTATTCAATGCAAAGATATGGTGAGATTAGAGATGGAATTGTAATAATATAGCCTATACGGATTCAATTTTAAATTGTACCGTATAGGTTTTTTTACTTTTTGAAACAAAGTAGTATACTTTTTATAGTATATAAAGTATACTATAGTTAATTAATAAATAAGAAGAGGTGCAAGTTATGTTTCATGGTAGAGATGCAAATTTAGTAAAAGGCATTACATTAAATGTTAAAGATTTAGAAAAAATGACAGTATTTTATGACAGTATTTTAGGATTAAATATAAAAAGTAAAGATGACAAACAAACAGTATTTGAGATTGGTAACTCAGGTCATACTATTACATTAAATTTATTAGTAGATGGTAGAGAACCAAGTATGAGAGAAGCTGGATTATTCCATCTAGCAATATTATTACCAACTACTGCTGATTTAGCTGACTTTTTATTACATGCTTCAAGATTAAATGTAAGACTGGGTGCTGGGGATCATATCGTGTCAGAAGCATTGTATTTAAATGATCCAGAAGGAAATGGTATAGAAATTTATAGAGATAGAGATCCAGAAACTTGGGTATGGAATGATGGTAACGTTAATATGGATACACTTGAAGTAGACGCAGAAGCATTAGTCCAACATGCTTCAACTGAAGGTTGGAATGGTATGCCTGAAGGTGCTAAGATTGGCCACTTACATATAAAAACAAGCAACATCAATGAAAGCAAAGATTTTTATATTGATACATTAGGATTAAAAATTGTTGTAGGTAATTTCCCTAATGCATTATTCATGTCAACAAAAGATTATCATCACCATATTGCGATTAATACTTGGCAATCAAATAAAAAACGTGAAGATTTAGACAATAGTTACGGACTTGCTAATATCGATATGCAAATTCCGAACAGAGCATCTGAAGTATTGATTTCACCAGATGGATTAAGATTCGATATTAATCCAGAATAATCATCATAAAATTAAGCCTTCCTATCCTATCGTCTTTAATATAAGAGTTGTTTCATGTACAATAAGTGAATATTCTAAATTCTTATATTAAAGGGGATGTAAGTATGCTTCTTGATTTGAAACATATTAATTGGATTAGAGAAGGCAAATACATATTAAAAGATATTTCTTGGGAAATAGTAGATGGAGAACATTGGGTCTTGTACGGATTAAATGGTGCTGGTAAATCTACTATTCTCGATATTATTAACGCATATACAGCTCCATCATCTGGTGAATTTGAAATACTAGATATGAAACAAGGAAGACCAGGTTATTCTGCTGATGCTATTAGAAGGCAAATAGGTTACGTTTCGTCATCTTTATTTAAGAAAATGAGACAACAGGACAATGCTTATACAACTGTTATTAGTGGTGCTTATGCGTCAATAGGTGTTTATGAAGAACCTACTGAAGAAATTAAAGAAAAAGCGAAACATATTTGTGAAACGCTAGGTATTACACATTATATAAATAGAAGGTTTGAAACGCTATCTCAAGGAGAACAAACGCGCGTATTAATAGGTAGAGCGTTAATGTCAGAACCGAGGTTGCTTATTCTTGATGAACCAACAAATGGATTAGACTTTGTAGCGCGTGAAGATCTGTTAGAAAGAATTGAGTATATCGGTCAAGATAGTAATGGACCAACGATTATTTATGTGACACATCATTTAGAAGAAGTCTTACCAATCTTTAAAAACATACTTTTATTGAAAAATGGAGAAGTATTCCAATCAGGTGATATTCATTCGCTATTAAATAGTGATAATATGAGTAACTTATTTGGCATTGATGTGGATGTAACATTTAAAAATAATAGACCAATTTTATCTAAAAAGTAATATAAATTTTAAAAAATTGCCTTTATGTTGTGAGCATGAAATAATAGACATTGATAAATGATATGGAGGATTCAACATGACGACTCAAGCAGTTTTTTTAGATATGGACGGGACAATTTTAAATGAAGACAACAGAGTAACGAATCATACAAATGATGTTATTCAAGAAGTTAGACAAAAAGGCATTAAAGTATTTATTGCGACAGGAAGAGCATATGATGAAATTCCATATTTAGTACCTGAGAATTTTGAAGTTGATGGTATTTTATCTTCAAATGGTGCAGTAGGATATATTAATGGAGAAGAAATATTTAAACACCAACTACCTATGGAAACAGTGCGTAAACTTGTTGATTTAGCAGAACAACATCAAATTTATTACGAGTTATTTCCATACTATAAAAATCGTATCGCCTTAAAACGTGATAAAACGTTATTACTTTCTGAAATCCAAACAGATGAATTGGGAGATGTAGAACGTAATGAATGGAAATCTCGACAAGAAGCTTTAAGTGAGAAAATCAATTGGGTTGATGAAATACCAGAAGATGCTTATTCTAAGTTTTATTTCTTCAAAAAATACGAGTCAGAAATTAAAAAATGGGAAGAACTTATCGTACCTATGAAAGAAGAATTAGATATTTCAATCTCTCATTCAACAACTTGTAATTTAGAAACAATGCCAACGGGTGTTAATAAAGCAACAGCTATTCAAGCGACTTTAGACTATTTAGGTATCGCAGCGGATACTGAAACTTTTGCGATTGGTGATAGTGATAACGATAGACAAATGCTCGAATTTGTAGATAATCCAATTGTTATGAAAAATGCACCTGATCATATTAAAGCGTTAGGTAATGAAGTTACGAGACGTACAAATGTAGAAAATGGCGTAGCTGACTTCTTAAGCCAAAAGTTTTTAATTAATTAAATCAATATATGAAACCATGTCCGATATAAGGTGACATGGTTTTATTTTGTGAATAAAAAAGTTGTTGGCAATATATTTTGTGTGATTGGTTTATATACATTTGGATATAATATAATGAATGATGTTTTTAGGGGTGATGAAATGATTAAAACAGTAGTATATGACTTATATGGCACGCTTTTTGATATCGATAGTGTGAGAGAAAAATGTGAAAAGTTATTCCCGGGAAATGGGGATAGAATAGCTAAAGCATGGCGATATAAACTAATTGAGTATACGCATGTGAGACAATTAGTGGATGAATATAAACCATTTAGTAAAGTGATACGTGATTCACTAGAGTACGTACTCAGTAGAAATGATTTTGATTACTCATTGAAAGAAATTAATGAATGTATGGCAGCATATAATCAATTAACGCCATTTCCAGAAGTTATGCATACATTAAAAGAACTATCAGAAGTTGATCAAATCATATTTAGTAATGGTAATAAAGACATGATAGAACAAGTATTAGATAATTCAAATATTACAAATTACTTTAAGTTTATCTTGTCTCTTGAAGCGTTTGGGGTGTATAAACCAGATTCTAATGGATACGCTTTGCTAGAAGAAAATATTCCATATAATAAAGATGAAGTACTATTTGTATCATCAAATAAATGGGATATTGTTGGTGCACAAAAGTTTGGATTTCAAACGGCATGGGTTAATCGTAACTTTAGTGATTTTGAATATATAGAGGTTAAACCCGACTTTGAATTACAATCTTTATATAGTATTAAAGATTTATTATAAAAAAAGCGCTCAATCTTTTGAATGTAGATTGAGCGCTTAATATGTTATCAATTAGGATTACTGGTTATTTGGAGGGTAAAGTGCATTTTTATTTTTGTGATAGAAGTTCATTACACTTCCGTAAATGAAGTATGAAACAGCAAACATAAAGATAAAGTACACAATATATCCAAGTACCGCGAATATAACTTGTAATACTGCTGGCATAAATGAAACAACAACTGCAACTACGATACCAATAATAGCTAAAACAATATATGCAACAACAACATAGAGTAAGTTGCTGAATAATAATTTCCAAGCATTATTAGGACCTTTACTTGTTATATTCCAACCAATTGAGAATTTAGTGAAAGTTGGTAACGATCTTTGATCAATATGAACAAGTACTGTGTTCATAATAAATATCACTATATAATATAATGGAATAAACACTGCGAATAGAACTAAAATCATAAATAACATGATAATTACAAATGATATAGACATTGCGCCGAAAGCTTCACTTGAACCGCTTGGTTGCATAATAGCCATAGATGTTCCGAATATTGCAACGAATATTAGTTCAACAACTAATACGACAATATAAATCGCTATGTACATTGCAACACTAATCACACCTATAATAACTGTAAGTTTTAATGTTTTTACATAGTTTCCTTTTCGTAAGAACATAAATAAATCACTAAAGTTTGGCCCAATACCTAAGTCTGTATCTTTGTAGTATTTAATCATGCCATAAGCTAAAGGAATTAAAACAAAGATATATAAACCAAGTGTTAATAAAAAGCCGAGTACCATAGTGACAAAGAATATCGCTAGTCCTCCGCCAGAAGGTTCACCTGAAAAGTCTTGTGATGAAGCGAGTGAGACACCACCAATTAAGAATAATACACCCGGTATTAACATTATGAGAACCATAACGATTGATGCTAAAATAGAAAATAGAATAGTTTTTAAATGGAATCCCTGTCCATTTCTAAAGTAATCTAATTGGAACTTGAACATATGATTCACCTCTTGTCTTTTTGTATCATTAGGGTACCATAAAAAACTATGTAAATGTCATTTAATTGTCAAAAACTTTCTTGCATTTGCGAATTTTTCAAAAAAGTTATAAGCACTTTATTTGATATCGTACGTTTTAACTCATATATTTGAGGTACATTAGTTATAGGAGTGAGCTATGAAAAAGTTATTCCGCTTCATCGTTTACCTTGCAACGTGGGTCGCTATTATTACCATGGTTATGCTTTTTAAAAGCCAAGGTGGATTCGATTTATTGAATCATTATGTTGAAGACGTAAAGAAGCAGATGAAAGAAAAAGAAGTAGCGATTCGTACGGAACAAATTAAAAAGAATGATAAAACAGATGACCGTTCACTTGGTAATTACTATCAAGAAGGTCAATGTACATTTTATGTATTTGAAAAAAGATTGAAAATTGATAAAAAAATTAGTTCATCATGGGGTGACGCTAAACATTGGGATGACCGTGCAAAAGAAGAAGGCTATAAAGTGAACGGACAACCTAGTGAAGGCTCAATCTTACAAACAGATTATGGTGAACTAGGACACGTCGCAATTGTTGAAGAAGTAAAAAATGATGGTTCAATTGTTGTTTCTGATATGAACTATAAAAAGCCATATGAAGTGACTTCAAGGTTAATCACGCCAGATAGATTACACAACTATCGTTTTATACATGAAAAAATTTAAAGGAGTGTTTTATAATGAAGATTTTCGTAATAGGTGCTAATGGACAAATAGGAAGACATTTAGTTAAAGATTTAGTAGCAGAAGGCAATGAAGTTGTTGCAGGTATTAGAAAAAACAGTCAAGCAAGTTTCTTTGAAGACTTAGGTGCAACAACAGCACCACTAGATCTTGAATATGACGATATCAATGACATTTCTGAAAAAATAAAAGATGCAGATAAAGTTGTGTTTACAGCAGGTTCAGGTGGACATACCGGTGCAGACCAAACAATTATTATTGACTTAGACGGCGCAGTTAAATCTATTGAAGCAAGTAAAATAGCAGGTACGAAACATTTTGTACTCGTGTCTTCATTTGATACAAGAAGATCAGCTTTTGAAGGAGATTTAAAACCTTACACAATAGCTAAACACTATGCAGATGAACATTTAAGAAATGCTAATATACCATATACAATCGTTCACCCTGGTGCATTAACAAATGATGATGCTATAGGAACAGTTACATTAGCTGAAGAAGTAGAACGTGGTAAAATACCTCGTAAAGATGTAGCGACTGTCTTGGTTGAAGTATTAAACAATGATGAGAAAATTGGTCAAGAATTCCAAGTCGTTTCAGGAGATGTTGAAATTAAAGAAGCGGTTGATCAATTTAATCAATAATCATGAAGGAGTCTTATGATGGTTAAATTCGCAATTTTGACAGATATACATGGAAATATCGATGCATTAAACGCGGTACTTTCAGATATCGATAATCGAACGGATATAGATCACATTTATAACTTAGGTGATAATATTGGTGTTGGCCATTGTACAAACGAAGTTCTTGAAGCAGTTACAAGCAGAAAAGATATGACATACATTGCAGGTAATCATGACGAAGCGATTATGTCAGTCGTTAACAACGAACCATATCCAGAAAGTTTGAAAAGTAAGTTCTATGAACATCATCAATGGATAGTAGAATATTTAGACAGTAAATATTATACCTTTTTAAATGACCTTAAACGTGAAGTTACAAAAGAAATAGACGGTTTAAAATTTTATTTCACACATTATCGAATACTCGAAGAAAATATGGATAAGCATATTAGTGAAGATCCATTTGAACCAATTGTAGATCCTTCGTTAGAACATGTACACGGATTATTTAACGGCGTAGATGCAGATTTTGTTACATTCGGACATAATCACGTGTTACATCACTTTGATGATATAGAAACAATATATTTTAATCCAGGATCAGTAGGATTAAATAATGGTGCATACGCCGTGTATGGCATTGTAGAAGTTAAAGATGGTGCCATAAACGTAGAAAGAGTCAAAGTACCTTATGATAATCAACCATTCTTAGAAGGATTCGATGATAAAAAAGTACCAGGCAAACAATTAATTTTTGAATCATTCATATAGAAGAAAACAGCCACAACATTGACGTTGTGGCTGATTTTTTTAATGTACGTGTTCTGTTTGTTCCATGCAACAGAGTAGGGAACTGTCATGCTGATGATCTGGTGTTTCTAATTGGATTGTTGCGTGATGTATAGATTTATGAATAAGTTTATGATTGATTTCTTCTATTATACTGTCGCATTCCTCCACAGTCTTATCTTTATCTACGACTGCGTGGCAACTTAATGCTGTTAAATCACTTGTAATGGACCATATATGCAAATCATGTACTTCTATTATATCTGGGTGCGACTTGATTGTTTCTGAGATTTCATGAACATCGATATTTGATGGTGTGCCTTCCATCAATACATTTAATGCAGACTTCGTAACACCATATCCGCTTCTAATAATTAATAGTGCCACAATAACACTTGCTATCGGGTCAGCTAATTTCCAACCGAATGCAATCATAATGAGTGCTGCTACGATTGCGCCAACTGAACCTAATAAATCTCCGAGTACATGAATGAAAGCACCACGCATATTTAAGTTGTCTTTCGTATCAGACCCTTTAAACATTAACCAAGCTATGAAAATATTAACAAGTAAACCGATTGTACTTATGATTAACATGCCTGTGGAAGCGACTTCTGGTGGATCTATAAATCTAGAAATAGCTTCATAAAAGATATATATACTAATAGCAATTAACAAGACACCATTAATTAAAGCTGCTAAAATTTCAAATCTCTTGTAGCCATATGTCTTATTCTTATTGGCAACACGTTCACCAAATTTAAATGCCATTAATGCTATAAAGAGTGAAATGGCGTCACTAAGCATATGTCCAGCATCTGATAGTAAAGCTAAACTATTTGTAATATATCCACCAATCACTTCAACTATCATAAATACAGCAATGATAATAAATGAAATGAGTAGTACCTTTTTATTGTTTGTATGAACATGGTTGTGGTCATGTCCATGATGTTCATGTCCCATGAAAACACCTCCTAAATTGTTAATGTTTGGCATGCTCGATGGCTTGTTTTAATAATAAGATAACGTGATCATCATCGATTGAGTAATAAATACTTTTACCTTCACGTTCAAATTTAACAAGTCTAAGATTCTTTAAAAATCTTAATTGGTGCGATACGGAAGATTGACTGAGTGAAAGTGTTTCAGCTATACAACCTACAGAATGTCTTCCGGTACATAATAAATGTAATATCTTTACGCGAGTTGGATCGCTTAATGCTTTAAAAGTTTGTGATACAAGTAATAGTGTTTCATCATCTAAAATAGTATTTGTAGTCATATTATTCTCCTAACATATGAATATATGTTCATATGTTAATCTTATTAAAATTTATGTTATCTGTCAAATCATTATAAATTGACAAAATAGCTATAATTGTGA
Source organism: Mammaliicoccus sp. P-M59 (assembly GCF_022386135.1). Lineage (NCBI taxonomy): Bacteria > Bacillati > Bacillota > Bacilli > Caryophanales > Staphylococcaceae > Mammaliicoccus > Mammaliicoccus sp. P-M59. The sequence goes on from NZ_JAJNJJ010000007.1 coordinate 19,771, forward strand.
GATGTTCACTTAAAGTAAATTTTTTGGAGGATACTATGGTGAAAATACATGGCTTAACTGTAGATAATGAATCTAGATGCGAACATTATCAAACGCCGCTTGATATCATCGCGATTAAATTTAAATGTTGTGATAAATTCTATCCTTGTTACAAGTGCCATAATGAATGTGAAAAGCATGACATTAAGAGATGGGATCAATCTGAATTTGATGAACATGCGATCCTATGTGGCGTTTGTAAAGAAACGATGTCCATCAATGATTATATGTTAAAAGAGGTATGCCCAAATTGTGATGCTCGCTTTAATCACCGATGCAAGTATCATCATCATTTATATTTTAAAATTTAAGTTGGTTTTCTATTTTAAAGGTAATTTATTACAAAACATGTTATAATATTTTTGACTTTAAAAATTTAACATTGAAATGAATGTGAATGTTGCATAGAGAGAAAAGGAGGACATTGAATGAAGGATTTGATTAAAGGTCATATATTAAGTGGCGAATTTGATACTGCATATAGATTGATGTCCGAAGTGGATTTCTTAGAATTTGAAGAACACTTTATTTCAGCAGCTCACGAAGAAGAAAGTACGATGTTTTATACATTTATATTAGACTGTATTAAGAAGGAAGAAACGAGTGAACTTCATGACTTAGCATTCTTGTTACACGTTTATCCATATAGTGAACATGATGGCGCATTTCATTCAGCTTATTATCATGCTGAAAGATCAATGATTTTAACAGATCATAAAGAAGTTAAGAGTTTATTACAAATGCTTCTATTACATGCTATACCGGAACCTTTACTTTCTGACAAACAAGCTTTTGATATAAGTAAGCAAATACTTAAGATAGACCCTGAAAATAAAGTTGCTAGAAATATAATGAAAGAAACAGCTAAGAGAATGGACCAAGTTGTGGTAGATTTTTCACAACTATCCAAATCTCAAAATGCATAAACCTAGTCTTTTGACTAGGTTTATTTTTTATGTCATTATAGACAAGTTACAAAATAAAATTTAGGAGAAAAAAATGGAGAATCAGTTTAAAAGAAAAATAATTATGATTGTCTTTTTAGTTGGTACATTTTTCATGATTTTAAATGAAACGCTCTTAAATATTGCATTAAAAGAATTAATGTCAGTATTTGATGTAGATGCACCAACTGTCCAATGGATGGCAACTGGTTTCATGTTAGTAATGGGTGTACTAACACCATTGTCTGCAGTTGTAAATCAATGGTTTACAACGAGACGGTTATTTTTAGGGTTAGTAACAATATTTTCTATCGGGACTTTAACTGCCGGGTTAGCCGTTAACTTCCCAATGTTATTAGTAGGTAGAATGATTCAAGCAGCTGGAACGGGACTTATGATTCCAACTGTCATGAATGCAATGCTCATGCTATACAATGAGAGCGAACGCGGGAAAATTATGGGTCAATTCGGATTAGTCATTATGTTTGCACCTGCATTAGGACCAACATTATCTGGTGTTATTGTTGATTATTTAGGATGGAGATGGTTATTTTTAATCGTTATCCCATTCATGCTATTTACATTTATATTCGCATATAGATATTTACAAAATGTTGGTGAAATTACGAGACCGAAAATTGATGTCTTCTCAATCATTTTATCAACAATTGGTATTGCAACTATTATATATAGTGTTTCATCGGTAAGTACTACTGAAGGTGGCTTCTCAAGTCCTTCAATTTACATCACGCTTATCATTGGTGTTATTGCGATGATACTATTTGTCTTTAGACAACTTAAATTAGAAGAACCTTTATTAGATTTGAAAGTATTTAAATACCATAACTATACAAAGGGTGTTATTATTTTCGTTGTTGTAATTATGACAATGTTTGCTTCTGAAATTGTGATGCCTATGTACTTGCAAGGTCCAATGGGATTCAGTGCTAAAGTTGCTGGATTGATCTTATTACCAGGTGCTTTATTAAATGGTTTCTTATCACCATTTATGGGTGCCATATTTGATAAAGTTGGTCCAAGAAAGCTTGTTGTACCAGGGTTAATTGTGCTGTTATGTGTCTCAATATTTTATTCAACCATTCATCCAGGTATTTCAGTATGGATATTTGTTATTGTATATATTATTTTAATGATTAGTATTTCTGCAGTATTGATGCCGGCAAATACAAATGCATTGAACGCTTTACCAAAAGAAATGTATCCACACGGTACAGCTGTATCCAATATGTTACAGCCAATAGGTGGCGCATTAGGGATTGCGATTTTTGTAAGTATTATGAACGGTGGACAAAGAGCAGCATTAGAAGGTATTAAGAACCCTACAGTAGACCAAATCAATCATGCTATGACGCAAGGTATTCATCAGTCATACTGGTTTGGTATTGTATTACTCGCTTTAGTAATCATTGTCGGATTGACAGTTACAAGAGCGAATTATAGTCAATCAATTAAAGAAAATTCATAAATATATATGAAAAAGAGCAGGACTTTTATAGTCTTGCTCTTAATTTTTGGAATACTTTCGTGAATAGTGGGTATACATCATTATGTTGAACAAAATTATGAGGAGGAAAGTTTGTGTCAAATTTGAAAGAAGCAACAAAAATAGGGTTTGCTTATGTTGGGGTCGTTGTAGGTGCAGGGTTCTCGACAGGGCAAGAGGTAATGAAATTCTTTACCCACTATGGTTTATACGGGTATATAGGAGTTATTATATCTGGTATAATGTTGGCGTTTTTTGGTAGACAAGTAGCTAAGATTGGTACGGCACTCGATGCAGATGATCATAGCTCAACGATTAACTATTTATTTGGTAAAGCAGGTATCGTTATAGATTATGTATTAATATTTTTCTTATTTGGTATATCAGTAACGATGATAGCTGGTGCTGGATCAGCATTTAATGAAAGTTTTGGGGTGCCAACTTGGTTAGGTGCTTTAATTATGTGTATTTTTATTTATATCACGCTTTTATTAGACTTCGATAAAATAGTAAAAGCACTAGGTGTCGTCACACCATTTTTAATCATTGTCATATTAATAATAGCAGGTTACTTTTTTGTAAATGGTCAAGTAGGAATTTCTGAAATTAACGATACGGTTGAATCACCAAGTCTTTTCTGGGGAATTGTTCAAGGATTTATTTATGGTGGTTTAGCGTTCTCAGTAGGATTTAGTACATTAGTTGCCATTGGTGGCGATGCTGATAAACGTCGTATTTCAGGATTAGGTGGCATTATCGGTGGTGTGATATATTTAATATTATTAGCACTTATCAATGCTGGATTATTAGTTGAATATCCTAATATTAAAGATATTGAGATACCAACGTTAGAACTCGCTAGAACAATTTCACCTATTATTGGATTTGCATTATCAGTAATTATGCTTATGGTTATGTACAACACGATTTTAGGACTTATGTACTCATTTACAGCAAGGTTTACTGTACCATTTTCTAAAAAATACGTTGTATTACTGACGATATCTATGGTAATCGCTTATGGCTTAAGCTTTGTAGGTTTCTCATCACTGATTGATAAATTATATCCAGCTATGGGTGTAATAGGTTTAGTGATTTGTGCTGCCATTGTTGTTAAATATATTAGTCGTAAAAGTGATAACAAAAAACATATCGCATAAAATAATTGAATATGTTAAACTATCTTCTTACATGAGGAAGTGAACATATGAAAAGAAAAAAACGACGATTGTTTATTTTGATTGTAGCGATCATCGTTGTTGTAAGTGGATTTTACGGTTATAACCAATATCAGGAACATAAAGAAAGGGAAGCACAATTACAAGCTCAAAGAGCCAATCAATTATTACTAAACAATAAGAAAGTAAAATTGATACGTGATGTATCTTATGGTCATAGTGCACCAAATAGTCAAATGGATATTATTATGCCTTCAAGAATGAAAAAAGGTGAGAAACTGCCAGTCATATTTTGGACGCATGGTGGTGGTTTTATAGCGGGAGACAAAAGACATAAGAATCCATACTTAGCACAAATTGCTGAAAAAGGATATATCATCGTAAATGTAAATTATGCTTTAGCACCTGATTACCAATATCCGACACCAATACAACAATTAGATCAAGCAACTAAATATACATTAAAACATAGAAATAAATTTAATATCGACTATAAACAAATTATATATGGCGGAGATTCTGCAGGTGCACAAATTGCCAGTCAATATGTGGCTTTACAAACAAATGATAAATTGCAACAGCAAATGCGTATGAAGCCAAGTATTAAAAAAGATTATTTAAAAGCTGCCATTCTTTTTGGTGGGTTATATAATATGCAAACAGTGAGATCTACAGAATTTCCAAGAATTGATTTATTTATGACAAGTTATACTGGTACTAAAGAATGGGAAAAGAACTTTGCGAGAATTAATCAACTATCTACCGTTGATCAAGTGACAAAAGAGTATCCACCTACATTTTTAACAGTGGGAGATGCTGACCCATTCGATCCACAAAATAGAGAGTTTGATGAAGTCCTTAAAAAGCAAGGTGTTCAAACGACTACAACATTCTTTGATGGTACGCACGGCTTACGTCATCAATATCAATTCCATATGAACTTGAAAGAATCTAAGAAGAATTATAATAACGTCATGATGTTTCTAGGGGCTAATACGAAACAGTCTCCATATGAAAACAATGCGAATCAAGATTCTGAAACAGTGATTAAAAAAGATAAATAATAAAAAAGGCAAACTACGCGAAATACGTGATGAGTTTGCCTTTTTTTATAATAATTTTGCCATCATAAATTCATCGTAATATTTATCATTAAAATACAATGTTTGTTCTTTCTTTCCTTCTACTTTAAAACCGAATTTCTCGTATAATCGGTATGCTGGTTCGTTCTCCGTAACGACTGTTAACTCTAGTCTATGCAGTTGTCTTCTCACTGCCCAAGCTTCGGTTTCTTGAAGTAGTTTAAATCCAATTCCTTTATTTCTAAATGTCGGAAGTAGACCCATAGCAATTTTTGCGGCATGACGATTTCGATTTGTTTTGCCACCTTGGATCGTTACATAACCAATTAATGTATCATTTAATTCTGCAACAATGATTGTAGAGTTACTTGTCGTAATCATTTCTTCTAGAAATAAAGTTTGGTTTTGTATAGATATTTGATGTTCTCCTGGATTAAAGAGTAAATATTCGGATTGATTAATCACACTATCTAACAATTTATTAAAGTTTTCAACATCATTTATTCGAATTTCGCGTATGATTTCTTTCATAAAATGTCTCCTATTTCTATTTATAAATTACAATCAGTGGTATATTTATGGTAATTAAACAATAAGTTATAAATAGTATAACACATATGTAAAGTCCGAATATAAAGGAGTGCTTAAAATGAAAGCGAATGTACTCATTTCAGGTGGATCAGGGTATATAGGCAAGCATTTAATCAGTACGTTAAAAGATGTCGGCAATCTATATACGATTACAAAGTATAAATCAGATATGATGATAGATGATGAAGTTACATGGAGAAAATGCGATATTTTTGTACTTAAAGATATGATTGAAGCTTTAAAAGATATCGATATTGCAATTTATTATTTAGATCCAAACAAGAAATCAGCGAAGTTAACTCAAAGTACTGCACGTAATTTAAATATTATCGCGAGTCATAATATGGCAAAAGCATGTAAAGTCAATAATGTTAAAAAAATTATATACATTAAAGGTTCGCCTTTTGATATAGAAACGATGGAAATATTAAGTTCAACGGGAATTGAAGTTCAAGTGACAGAACAATCTATTAAGCGACCAGCTGTATCGATAGAATTACAGAAGTCTAAAATAGATGATGTTAGAAGTGTTGATAGAATGCCCATTCCTTATAAATGGGATTTAGAAGATGTTGTGAAATACTATTTCCAATGGTTACAAGAAACAAGTGGCACGTTAGTGAGAACAGAATTAATTGGAGATATTTATTATGTTTATTTTCAACATCGCAGTAAACCATTGTTAAAATTAAAAAGAGTGCATCCAAATATTGACGAAGATATTATACAGTTCAAAGTTATCGGCGGTTCACTTACTGTAGATTTATATGAAGATAATGGCATGTTAGAATTTAGAAAGTTAAGATTAACAAATGAATTTATGGTTCATTTATTTAATTACGTACCGAGATTACCTTGGAGTATATATTATTTATCACAAGCTCCTATTCATAATGTAACGATGAAGGGGTTTGAAGTTGATTGTAGAATTAAAGATTTTCAACTACGCAGTATAGCAGGCGAAGTTAAAAAATATACAAAGTAGAGGGATAGTATGGAATTACTAATAATTGAAGATGATGAAACTTTATTTAATGCTATGAAGCAACAACTAGAGAAATGGGATTGGTCAGTACATGGCATAAATGATTTTGGTGCCGTGTTTGAAGAATATAAAGCATTGCAACCAGACATGGTCATTATAGATATTCAGTTACCTCAATATGATGGGTTCTATTGGTGCCGTGCGATTAGAAAACAGTCTAATATACCGATTGTATTCTTATTATCAAGGGACCACCCAATGGACCAAGTTATGAGTATGGAACTAGGTGCGGATGACTTTATACAGAAACCATTTCACACAGAAGTGCTAGTTGCCAAACTTCAAGCAATATATAGAAGGGTTTATCAATATAATAAAGATGAGCCTAGAATTAAGTTATGGCATAAAGCACGCGTTGATTATGGTAAACATATAATTGAAAAGAATGATATTGAAATTTCGTTAACTAAAAATGAAATGTTTATTTTAGAAATTCTGTTGAATCATAAGAATGAAATCGTGAGTAGAGATACGATTATTACTGCTTTATGGGATGATGAACAATTTGTGAGTGACAATACATTAACTGTTAATGTCAATCGCCTAAGAAAGAAACTTACTGAAATTGGATTCAATGATTTAATTGAAACTAAAGTAGGTAAAGGCTATATTGCGCACGAGCCGGAGGGATAAAATGATCAAATCGTTTCTGAAAGAAAAATGGATTTGGATATTACTGTTTATAGTCATGCAAGCTACTATACTGCTTACGAGCTGGTTAGATATAGCCTTTTCTTTTAAAAGCGCTTTGTACTTAATCGGTATAAATTTGATTATTTTTATCGTGTTTATATGGTTGATTTACACGCGCGAAACAAGATTTTATAGCGCATTAAAAAATGATATCCCGATTAAAGAAATTGAACATAAAGAATTGAATCAATCAACATATGAAAAAATCGTTTTTGATTATATTCAACTTTATGATGAGCGTACGAGACGTACCATTCACAACCAAAATAAAGAAATACAAGCGACTAAAAATGATTTGTTGGATTGGATACATGAAGTTAAAACACCCATCACAGCAATGAAATTATTATTAGACCAAATTGAAGAACAAGATTTAAAAAAGAATTTATTATATGAGTGGAGCAGAATCGACTACTTACTGGATCAGCAACTTTATATTAGACGTTTAAGTTCTAAAAGTAATGATTTTTATTTTGGACATTATGCTTTAAAAGAGATGGTTATAAAAGAAATTCAACATGCACGTAATATTAGCATGGCTAAAGGCATAGGGTATGATATACAAATTGAAGATGAAAAAGTTTATACAGATGAGAAATGGTGTCGTACAGTCATTAGACAACTTATAAGTAATGCTCTGAAATATACGGAGAATAAAGATATTATCATTTCAACTTATGAACAGCATGGTCAAACATACTTGAAAATTCAAGATTTTGGGAGAGGTATAAAAGCGCGCGACTTACCACGTATTTTTGAAAGAGGCTTTACTTCAACGACAAATAGACGTGAGTCAACAGCCACAGGAATGGGGCTTTATTTAGTTAAAGAAATTACTGAAGGACTAAGTATTAAAGTCAATGTGAAATCTACTTATGGTGAAGGAACGACAGTATTGCTTATTTTCCCACAACCAAATGATTTAACAACGGTAGAACATTCAAGTGACAAAAATGTCACTTCAAACATGAAAATGTACGATGAATCAAAGGAAGAATTGTAAAAAAGGCTATAAGATGGAATCATAAACAAATTACAAAGGAGTTTTGAATATGAGTATATTAAAAACTGAACAACTCGTTAAAGTTTATGGTTCTAAAAAAAATCAACAAGAAGTGTTGAAACAAATAGATATGACTGTTGAAAAAGGTGAATTCATTAGTATTATGGGGCCATCTGGGTCAGGAAAGACGACACTGTTAAATGTATTAAGTTCCATTGATTATGCGACAACAGGGCAAATTGAAATTAATGGTCATCAATTACAGAACATGAACAACAGACAAATGTCTAATTTCAGAAAAAAAGAGCTAGGCTTTATATTCCAAGAATATAATTTGCTTAATACGCTTACGGTGCAAGAAAATATCATGTTACCTTTAACCATTCAAAAAATTTCTAAAAAAGAAGCGCAAGTAAGATTTGAAGAAATTAGTAAGGCGTTAGGTATTTTAGATATACAAAATAAATATCCTAGTGAAATTTCTGGTGGTCAAAAGCAAAGAACATCAGCTGCAAGAGCATTTATAGCACAACCATCTATTATATTTGCTGATGAGCCAACAGGTGCATTAGATTCTAAATCTGCTTCAGATTTACTGAATAAATTAAATCAAATGAATCAAATGACGCAATCAACAATCGTTATGGTTACACACGATTCATCAGCAGCAAGTTATTCGAACAGAGTCATATTCTTGAAAGATGGTAAGATCTACTCTGAACTTTATAAAGGAGACGATGATAGAGAGACATTTTACAAAGAAATCATCAAAACACAAAGTGTGTTAGGTGGTGTTGTAAATGAGCTTTAATCAAATTGTTATTAAGAATTTAAGACGAAACATTCGACATTATAGTATGTATGTCTTTTCAATAACGATGAGTGTCATGCTCTTTTTCGGATTTGTCACGTTAAGGTTCTCTGAAGATTTAAATAGTGTTCAATCAGGTATAAGAGTTGGCGCAGCTATTAAAGTAGGTGTAACAATACTGACGATTATCATCGTTATATTTCTACTTTATGCCAACAAACTCTTTATTAAGAGAAGATCGAGAGAAATGGGATTGTACCAATTAATCGGTATGACAAAGCGAGAAGTCTTTAAAATATTTGCTTTAGAAAACTTTGTATTATTTACATTAACAGCTGTGATTGGTTCTATTTTAGGATTTTTCTCTTCTAAAATATTATTGATGATTTTATATAAAATCATCGGCGTCCAACAAGAAGCACATTTGAATTTTAGTATAGAAGCTTTCTTTCAAACGATTGTACTTATGATTGCGATTTATATCATTATCGCTTTTCAAAATGCAATATTTATAAATAGAAAGACAATTTTAGCACTTATGCATGAATACAATGCTACAGATACTAAAATTAAGAAAATTAAACTATATGAATTGATTTTTGGTGCAATTGGCATCGTCATGATTATAAGTGGTTATTATTTATCAAGTGTCATGTTCGATAATCTTAGCGATGCAGGGATGGCAACGTTATATATAAGAATGCTTACCATTTTATTCTTAACAATAGTGGGTGCTTACTTGCTCTTTAGATGTTCAATCTCATTAATATTTAATACCATTCGTAAATATAAAAAAGGCATGCTGAGTGTAACAGACGTTGTTTCAACTTCATCTATTATGCACAAAATGAAAACAAATGCTTTATCGCTCACAATTATCGCAATAGTGTCAGCTATGTCAGTCGGCCTATTAGCATTGAGTTACGTTCAATATTACAACGCCGAAGAAACAGCAAGAAGTACATCACCAGATGATTATATTTTTGTAAATAAAGATGCAAATCAACAATTTAAAAAAGCATTAGATGCTGAGCATATTCAATATAAAGAACGTAATTACAACGTGACACGTTATATTATTGATGATAGAAAAGTGCTTGAAGGTGCTAATGAAACTAGAGGAGTAGAACCCAATTCACCGTCAACAGTAGCTAAAGCATCTGAATTTAAAGGTATAAAATTGAAAGACGATGAAGTAGCAGTTGTAGGATTCAATGATCTTCTTGATAGAGTCACTAATGTAAATGATGAAGAAAAAATGTCTTACAAAATGGGTAATCAAACACATCATCTTAAAGTGAAATCTATTAGTAAAGAAAATTATTTATCTTCAATGGTTTCTTATAATGCACCTGTTTATGTTGTGTCAGATCATACATTCGACCAAATGAAAAAACATGAAGCTAGAAATGATGACATGAATCAGCAATTTGGTGTGAACTTAACAAATGATAAAGATGTTAAGAAAGCAGAACAAATCTTTGGAAAAGTACAAAGTAAAACCGAGTCATCTATGTCATATCATGAAATTTACAATGACTCTAAAAGTAGCCTAGGTGTTATGCTGTTTATTCTTGGATTCTTAGGTATCGCATTCTTACTATCTACTGGATGTATCATTTACATTAAGCAGATTGATGAAACGGAAGATGAAACATCAAACTACAATATCTTAAGAAAGTTAGGCTATACATCTAAAGATATGTCTAAAGGTATTGCACTAAAAATTGGCTTTAACTTTGCATTACCATTAATCATTGGATTATGTCACGGATATTTCGCGGCTAAATCAGCTTGGTTCTTTATGGGACAATCATTCTATACACCAGTGCTGATCGTTATGTCACTTTATTCATTAATCTATATTCTGTTTGCCTTCTTAGCATACATCCACTCTAAACGCGTGATTCAAAGAGTGCTTTAAAAATTAAATATTTAAAATAAAGGCTAGTGCTTGTCATTAGCCTTTTTTTGTGTTATAAAATACCAATGTGAACTTTGTGTTTACGAAAAGTTTACAGACAAGATAAATTTTCAAAAATAAATTAATAAACTGTGGTCGAATTCATTTTGAAAGAGTACAATGAAAGAGTAATTACATAAATTATGATGTAAATTTTGGGAGGATTACTAATGTTTAATAAGAAGAAGGATAAGTTTGGTATTCAGTTAGAAGCTATAGCTGAGAATTTAAGTCGCGCATCAGTTGAATTTGGAGAAATGGATTTTGATTCAGATTTCGACTTAAAAGCTTATTCAGATAAAATTAAAGCCTATGAGTCTAATGGTGATGATCTTATGCACCAAATGATTACTGATTTAAATCAAACTTTCATTACACCGATTGAAAGAGAAGACATTTTAGAATTATGTGATGCATTAGATGATGTATTAGATGAAATGGAAGAAACTTCAGCAATGTTTGAAATGTACTCTATCAGTTATTCAGATGAATACATGGCAGAATTCGTGAAAAATATACAAGCAGCAATTAAAGAAATTGAAATCGCTGTAACGTTAGTAGCTGAGAAGAAATTCTCACACATTCGTGTACATTCTATCAACATTAAAGAATATGAAACGAATTGTGATGGTATTTTAAGACAATCAATTAAATATATTTTCAACAGTGAAACAGATCCAGTAACATTAATAAAAATTAAAGATATTTATGAATCTCTTGAAGATGTAGCAGATAAATGTCAATTAGTAGCAAACAAATTAGAACAAATTATTATGAAAAATAGCTAAGGAGTTTTAAAAAATGGATAGTTTACTCATTATTACCGTAGCTATTGTTGTGTGTGCGTTACTTTTTGACTTTATTAATGGTTTCCATGATACAGCCAATGCAATCGCTACAGCAGTATCTACAAAAGCACTTAAACCACGACATGCAATTATTTTAGCAGCGGTTATGAACTTTGTCGGGGCATTAATGGCAACAGGTGTAGCACAAACAATTGCTAAAGATATTGTCGATCCGTTTAAGTTAGAAAATGGTTCAGTCGTTATTTTAGCAGCATTGATTTCTGCTATAGCGTGGAATCTTATTACTTGGTATTTCGGGATTCCAAGTTCATCTTCACATGCATTAATAGGGTCAATTGCAGGTGCAGCTATTGCTTCTGCAGGATTTGGAATATTACATTACCAAGGATTTTCAAAAATTATATTAGCTTTAATTGCATCTCCAATTTTAGCTTTTATCGTTGGTTTCATAGTATATTCTATTTTCAAAGTCGTATTTAAAAATAATAATTTAACAAGAACAAATAGAAACTTTAGATTTATCCAAATTGGTACAGCAGCTTTACAAGCATTCTCACATGGTACAAACGATGCTCAAAAAGCAATGGGTATCATTACAATGGCACTTATTTCAGCTAATATGCAATCTACAACAGATATTGAATTATGGGTTAAAATAAGTTGTGCTACTGCAATGGGACTTGGAACTGCAGTAGGTGGATGGAAAATTATCAAAACAGTTGGTGGAAACATTATGAAAATCCGTCCAGCTAACGGTGTAGCAGCTGACTTATCATCAGCATTCGTTATTTTCGGTGCTACATTCATTCACTTACCAGTATCAACAACACACGTAGTATCTTCATCTATTTTAGGTGTAGGTTCATCACAACGTGTTAAAGGTGTTAAATGGACAACAGCACAAAGAATGATTATTACTTGGATTATAACTTTACCAGTATCAATTATCCTTTCTTTCATCATTTATCATATTTGTGCTTTATTCGTATAATCAATCATCAAAACATCCAACTTATTAACGTTGGATGTTTTTTTGTATGGGAAAATTGAGAAGGGGTAGGAGAAATTTAGTGATAGGTGAATTTTTTGTGGGGAGATGTTCTGAGTTAGGGACAGAATTCTGAGAAATGTCCGTAAGAAGTGTCGTTAGGGACAGAATTCTGAGAAATGTCTCTAAGAAGCGTTGTTAGGGACAGAATTCCGAGAAATGTCCGTAAGAGGTGCTGTTAGGGACAGAATTCCGAGAAATGTCTCTAAGAGGTGTCGTTAGGGACATAATTCTGAGAAATGTCCGTAATGGGTGTCGTTAGGGACAGAATTCCGAGAAATGTCCGTAAATGAGTGCCCATCTAATTACCAGAATTCAGAATAATGGAAGTTAGAGCATTCTAATTACCACAATTCGAAATAATGGAAGTTACAGCATTCTAACTACCAGAATTCAGAATAATGGAAGTTACAGCGTTCTAATTACCAGAATTCGGAATAATGGAAGTTAGAGCATTCTAATTACCAGAATTCGAAATAATGATAATTAGCGCCCAGATAATAAAAACTACCAAACACTAATTTTCTGCATAGAAAAAACCAGTTCGTCTTCTGAACTGGTTTTTTTATTAATGAATATATGAATAGTTATATACTTGAGATGCTGGGACTGTTCTGTAATCTTTAACACCTGGAGGCGTATTATAGTTCATTTCTGAAATTAATAGACTTCCGTCTGCGTTAATAGATTCTACATATGATACGTGACCATATTGTCCAGCTGTAGATTGCATAATTGAACCTACTTCAGGAGTACCGTCTACTCGGAAACCGTCAGCTTGTGCTGCGCCAGCCCAATATTTAGCATCTCCCCAGTATGTGCTGATTGAACTACCAGCTTGTGCTCTGCGATCAAATACGTAATATGTACATTGACCCCAGTCATATAAGTTTTGGTCATTGAATGATTGATTGCCACCTGTTTGAGTAGGTTGTGTGTTATTTGAAGGAGTAGTTGTAGTATCACTACCGCTTCCACCAGCAATTTTTAAAGTTTGACCAGGATAGATAATATAACCTTGTAAATTATTTGATTTCATTAGTTGGTCAACTGTAACACCGTTTTGTTGTGCGATTACTGCTAATGAGTCACCGCTTTTAACTGTGTATGTAGATCCTGAAGTTGCTGTTTCTTGAGAACCGCTTCCTCCCGTAGAACTACTTCCGTTTACAGTAATGACTTGCCCTGGGAAAATCATATTTCCTGAAATATTGTTACTTGATTTCAGTTGATTAACAGATACACCATATTGGTCTGCAATCATCCATAAAGATTCACCATTTTTTACAGTATGTTGAGTTGAAGCTTCGGCGTCGTTATGAGCTGCTATAGCTGCAACACCAGAAACAGCTGTTACTGCGAATGCAAATTTTTTCAAAGGCTTATCCTCCTTAGGTATATATAATATATAAAAACAGAATACTAAAATGAACTTTCTTCTATACACGTAATGGTAACAAAAATAATATTGTATGTACCTGATGTAATCACTTTGTAATAAAAACACAATAATTAATTTTGGATTTTTTACATTGATTGAAGTGCGCTAAAACCGTTGTGAGCGTATCTATATGGAATATGGTAATTTATGTATGTATGATGAATGTTACAAATTATAGAAGACATGACGTTTGATATATAGAGAAATAGCATGTAAAATGTTGGTATTACGTTATAAAAAGGAATGATTAAAGATGAATTATGATAACCAATATGCATCTTATCAACATACAGATACTCATGGTTCAGCCATTAGAAAAACATGGCTATACTTCTTATATTATTGGGTAATCTTTGGAGTTGGGACATATGTAGGTCAATTCGTACCACCTGCATTACATTTACCAATTACAATTGGATTGTTTGTACTCATTATGATTTCATTATTTGTAAAATCGTCTAGAAAATTTGGCGGTTTAATTTCAAATATATATGCATTCTTTATCGGTGTGATTTCATATACGGCCTTTATGTATTATTTAGGCACATTAGGTACACAAGCGTTTTATGGCAATATTGCCTTAGCAATTGGTGCATTTGCTGCTTTTGGTATACTCGGTTACTTTATGATTGATGATGCCTCAGGTTTAGGTAAATATTTATTTGTAACATTAATCGCATTAATCTTCGCAAGCTTATTAGGTATATTCATCCATAATCCTATTTTCCATACAGTGTTATCTGTAATAGGTATTGGACTGTTTCTACTTTATACTGTGTATGATTTTAACCGTATGAAACTAGGGAACTTCTCTCCTAGAGAGATGGGCTTTAATTTGTTTATTAATTTACTCAACATCATCATGCACATTTTAAGACTCGCAAGTATTTTAAAAGATTAAACATAACAAGTCTGAGGCAATCATCGTGTCTCAGACATTTTTTGATTTGTAAACTTTGCCAGATGTAATCATTATTGTATAATAAGTATGTTAAATAACTCACTTGAAAGAGAGATGGAAATATGGGACGTAAATGGAATAATATTAAGGATAAAAAAGCCCAAAAAGACAAAAACACAAGTAGAATCTATGCTAAATTTGGTAGAGAAATATATGTAGCTGCTAAATCAGGTGAACCTGATCCAGAATCAAACCAAAATCTTAAATTTGTATTAGAAAAAGCTAAAACTTATTCTGTTCCTAAACATATTATAGATAGAGCAATTGAAAAAGCTAAAGGCGGATCAGAAGAAAACTTTGATGAATTAAGATATGAAGGTTTCGGTCCAAGTGGTTCAATGCTAATAGTTGATGCATTAACAAATAACGTAAACCGTACAGCAAGTGATGTACGTGCAGCTTTCGGTAAAAATGGCGGTAATATGGGTGTATCAGGCTCAGTTGCTTACATGTTCAACCATACAGCTGTATTCGCATTTAAAGGTAAATCTGCTGATGAAGTTTTCGAACTATTATTAGAAGAAGATTTAGATGTGAGAGATGTTATCGAAGAAGAAGATTTAACAATTGTATACGCAGAACCAGATCAATTTGCACAAGTTCAAAATGTGCTTAAAGCAAATGGCGTAGAAGATTTTGACGTTGCTGAACTTTCAATGTTAGCTCAATCAGAAGTAACATTATCAGAAGAAGACTTACAAACGTTTGAAAAATTAGTCGATGCAATTGAGGATTTAGAAGACGTGCAACAAGTATTCCACAATGTTGACTTGTAATGGAGTGTTTAGATGAATAAAGAGAAATGGATAAGCGCACTCAATTTAATACCACATCCTGAAGGTGGTTTCTATCATGAAACGATTAAATCAGAACATGCTTTAAATGATGGCAACGCGTTATATACAAGTATTTATTTTCTATTAGAAAAAAATAATATTTCGCATTTTCATAGAATAGAATCTGATGAGGTATGGTATTATCATGCAGGACAAACATTGACTGTGCATATGATTTATCCGGATGGACATTATGAAAAAGTTAAAGTCGGTCCAAATGTTGAAGAGGGAGATGTATTACAAGCGCTCGTACCAAAAGGCGTGATATTTGCTTCAACTGTTGAAGGTGACAATGACTATGCACTTGTAGGATGTATGTGTGCACCAGGATTCCAGTTTGAAAAATTTGAACTGTTTACACAGGCTCAATTAATTGAACAGTATCCACAGCATCAAGAAGTAATTGAAAAATATGCTTTCGAAACAATTTAAAGATTAATATAGAGAAATCCCAATCCGAATGAGTCGGATTGGGATTTTTTTGTGAAATTATAGTTCTATGAATAGGCGTCATCACAAGAGAATTAAATGTAAATTATGTAAAATATTGACTTTTCAGAAAACTTTGGTATTCTGATGTTAAATTTAGAAAAAATAGTAAAATATACTAGGGAAAAGCCAAAATTAGTGTTCTTATATGCATAGAATTTTGTTTTTTAGGAGTGGTTACATGGAAAAAATTCAAAATTTTAAAAAAACATTTAATAATGAATTATTATTTGAATTTCCAAATTTAACTTTAAATAAAAATGAAAAAATTGGTATAGTCGGTGACAATGGAGTCGGTAAAACAACATTATTAAATATATTAAGTGGAAAAGATGATAGTGATGAAGGAAATAGAAAATTAAGCGGCTATATATATCATTTAAATCAAATAGATTATAAATATAGAGATAGATCATTAGGGCAATCTAAAAAGAAACAAATATTTGAAAATGATATTTTTAGTGGTAAATATAATGCTTTATTATTAGACGAACCAACAAATCATTTAGATTATAAAGCAATTCAGAGTTTAATTGACAAAATAACCAAGTATGATGGTTTAGTAATTGTAATCAGTCATAATATTGAATTTATGAATGAAATATGTGAAAAAATTATTGAAATAGAAAATAAAAAGGTGAATATATATGAAGGTAACTATAGTAAATATAAAAAAATAAAAGAAGAAAGTAAGGATTTCATTAGTAATGAAAACAAAAAAAGAAATAATGAGATAGAAAAGTTGAAAAAAATATATGATTTTAAAAAGTCGATTGCAGAAAAAAGCCATAGAAAGAGTAAAGAAAAAAAGCATGATACTCATAGAAATGCTAAGGGATATTTGGGTGGTAAAGCTAAAAAAATGAGTAAGAATGCAGAAGCTGTAAAAAAAAGAATAGATTCGATAGAACTACTTGAGGAACATAAAAATAATCAAATTTCATTTGTAATTGATGAATCCAATAAAAAGTATAAGAAAGCGTTTAATTTTATAAACTGCAATTATAAAGATAAGAAAAATCAAATAGTGAAAGTAGACAACTTTTATATAGAGAGGGGAGATAAAGTAGTAATTTATGGGGCAAATGGTTCAGGGAAGACTACTCTACTCGAAAAATTATATAATAGAAATTCACTGATAAACGGAGATTTTAAGGTTGCAAATGATGAAGTATATTTTATACCTCAAGATTTATCTTTTACAAATGAATCTCAATCAATTGAAGAATATTTAAGTAAATATTATGTTGATGATGTAAAAATGAAAAATAATTTTTACAACCTTTTTTTTAATCATAATAAAATCAAGCAAAGTTTAAAAACACTTTCTGGAGGGGAAAAATTAAAAATACATTTGTTAAGAGTTATAAGTGGCAATGTAGGTATTTTATTATTAGATGAACCGACCAATAATTTGGATATTAATTCAGTTGAGTATTTAGAAAAAGCTTTGAAAGAATATAATGGTACTCTTTTATTTGTTTCTCATGATAGTCATTTTGCTAAAGAAATTGCAAATAAAGAAATAAAGATAGAGGATAATAAAGTCATGTATCAAAATAAAAGGTTAGAAAGTTCTTTGAATGATGAATTATTATCATTAGAGTTAAAGAAAAGTAATTTGATATTTACTATTGGAAGACTAAAAGATAAAGGAGAGAGCGTGAGTGATTTAGAAGAAAGATTAGTTGAAATTGAGAGAAAAATAAAAGAGAGGGGATAGCTTTCATAATCACTTTGAAAGTAGTAAATTTCCAGTCAAAATAAAGTTTTCAATTTAAATGAAACGCTATAGAGGAAATAGACACAAAAAACCACCCATTATAAGGGTGGTTTTTTGCGGAATTATAGTTCTCCGTATATTTCTTTAGCAGTTTCGATGACATAAGATAATTTACGCCATTGCTCATCTTCAGATAAGATGTTACCTTCTTCTGTTGAAGCGAAACCACATTGAGGGCTTAAGCATAATTGATCTTTTGAAACGTATTTTGTTGCTTCGTCTAAACGATCAAGAATATTTTGTTTGTCTTCAAGTTCACCAGTTTTTGATGTGAATAAACCTAATACAATATATGCATCGTTTCTATCAAAGTGTCTTAATGGTTCAAAGTCTCCTGAACGATTGTCATCGTATTCTAAGAAGAAACCTTGTAGCTTTTCAGTGAATAGTTCTTTCGCAATTGGTTCATAACCACCCGTAATTGCCCATGATGATTGATAGTTACCACGACAAATATGAGTTGTAATCAATAAGTCTTCTGGTAAATCAGCTAATGCATCATTGACAACTTTTGCTGCTAGTTTGATAGCTTCTGCTTTTTCTTCTTCAGAACGCTCTCTATTTTTAATTAATTGTTTTGTTGCTGCTAATCCAGCCCAATATACATCGTCAATTTGTAAATAGCGACAACCTAATTCATAGAATTTAAGAATAGATTGACGATAAGCTTCTGAAACATCTTTCGCATATTCATAAATATCTGGATAGATTTCATGGTTTAATATGTTTGGATGGAATAACTGGTTTGGGCTCGGTATAGATACTTTACTTACAGCTCTTCCGTTTACTTGCTTATGTAAATAATCAAAATGTGCGAAGTGAGGGTGATCTGGGTTGTATTGGACTTTTCCTACAACTCTTACGTCATGTTTTTTAGTCTCTACGCCATTAAATGTTAAACCAATTTCTGGTTCATAATCTTCTACGCCTGTTAAATTTTCTAAGAAATCAAAGTGCCAATATGAACGTCTGAATTCACCGTCTGTAATACTCTTCAGTCCGACTTCTAATTGTTTTTCAATAATCTTATCGATTTCTTGATCTTCAACTTTCTTTAAATCTTCTTGTGTAATCGTACCTTCTGAAAATTGTTGACGAGCTTTCTTTAAAGGCTCAGTTCTTAGTAAACTACCTACATGGTCGGCACGGAAAGGTCTTAATTGTTCTGTCAATTTACTTCACTCCTGTTTATATACTCTAAAAATTCTGAAAAATTCAATATTAATTAAAAATACCAAAGTAATACATCGATGTCAATTTAGTTTTGATATAATAAATAAAAAGGAGGGGATTAAACACTTGGCTAATAAAAAGAAAAATATCAAAAAGAAAAGTCAGTCTGTAAAAAGAAAAAAGAAAAATGATAAATCAAAGCGTAAAAATAAAAAGCAATATATTTATGGATTCCTTTTATTGATTATTGGAATTGTGATAGCTATGAGTATTTATCATGTGTTTAAACCTTTACCACATGGCGTTTCAAAAGTGAGTTCAGAAACAATGACAGACCATGTGGAACTATTAACAGATGTCACTTATAAAAACGGGAATAAGATGCAGTACAATCAAGAAATATTTGATAAAGTAAATGAGACGATTAAAGAAGCGGATGATTTTATTATTATGGATATGTTCTTATTTAATCATTATCAAACGGGAGACAAGACTTATCCAAAAATATCTCAACGTCTTACACAATCATTAATTGATAAGAAAAAAGAAAACCCAGATATGAGAATTATTGTGATTACAGACCCACTTAATTCATTCTACGGTTCATACACGCCAGATCATATTAAGGATTTAAAAGCCAATAATATAGATGTTTACTATACAAATCTTAATGAATTAAGAGATTCTAACCCGATTTATTCAGGCATGTATCGTACATTTTTCCAATGGTTTGGTAATAGTGAAAATGGTAAATTAAGTAATCCATTAAGCCCTGAAGCACCAGACGTTACAGTTAGAGGTTATTTAAATATTTTAAATATGAAAGCAAATCATAGAAAGACTTTAGTTACAGAAAAACATGGCATGATCTTATCTAGTAATCCACATGATCCTAGTGGCTATCATCAAAATGTTGGTGTTAGAGTATCAGGTCCAATTCAAAATGCAATTATTAAATCAGAAATTGCAGTTGCGAATATGAGTGGGGGTCGATACTCACCAAGTGATTTCAAAATTAAAAACAATAGCTGGAATGATAACGCCAAGTATAGTGTGCAATTAGCGACTGAAGGGAAAATTAAAGATCAAGTCATTCAAAATATTAAAAAAGCACAATCTAAAGACCATATTTCAATAGGTATGTTTTATCTTTCAGACAGAGATGTGATTGATGAATTAATTAAAGCTTCTAAAAGAAATGTGGATATCAAACTGATACTTGATATAAATAAAGAAGCATTTGGTAAAGAAAAGCCAGGCGTACCAAATAAGCCGGTTGCAAGTGAATTGATCAATCGCTCAAAAGGAAGCATTAAAGTAAGATGGGCTCGTTCAAATGGCGAACAATATCATTCTAAATATATGTTGTTTGAGCAAAATGAAAACAATCGTGCCACGATGATATTAGGTTCATCCAATTTAACAAGAAGAAATATTGGAGACTATAATTTAGAATCAGATATTATCATTAAAGGTAAACAAAATGATGCAGCCTTTAAAAAATTATCCAATAACTTTAAACAATCTTGGAATAATAGTGAACACGATATGACTGCACAATATGATGAATTCAAAGACGAAGCACTATGGAAAAAAGTATTATATAGAATTCAAGAAAGTACAGGTTTATCAAGCTTTTAACAGTATATAAAAAAGACATTCATCGTGAAGGTGAATGTCTTTTTTTGGATGAGACTGAATATTAGGGTGTACCGCACGAAGACTCGTAGATATCGTGCGCTAGGGTACAAAATAAGTGTGTACCGCACGAAGACTCGTAGATATCGTGCGCTAGGGTACAAAATAAGTGTGTACCGCACGAAGACTCGGAGATATCGTGCGCTAGGGCACAAAATAAGGGTATAACGCACGAAGACTCGGAGATATCGTGCGCTAGAGTACAAAATAAGTGTGTACCGCACGAAGACTCGGAGATATCGTGCGCTAGGGCACAAAATAAGGGTATAACGCACGAAGAGTCGGAGATATCGTGCGCTAGGGCACAAAATAAGGGTATAACGCACGAAGAGTCGGAGATATCGTGCGCTAGAGTACAAAATAAGGGTGTACCGCACGAAGACTGAGAGATATCGTGTCCTTATCTATTAATCTTAATAATATTCCGATACATAATATCTGCCATTTTTTCTGGTTTTTCTACACATCCGTTTTTTAGCCAACTATAAATGGTAGCGATTTGTCCGCCGACTGTATAGTCAAGGAAGAAATTGACGTCTTGAAGTGTACCTATTCGTGTAATCAATTTTTCAAATCTTAGTTTAATGAGTTTGATAAAGCTGATGATCAGTTCTTTTTCTGGGTGGACAACGAAGACGCTTGTGAAAAACCTCTGATGTCTTGATATGTAATAAAAGACATTCGTAAAGTACTGTTTAACATACTTTCTTCTTTTATCGGGGTTTTCAAGGATAGATTGTTCTATATTATCCATTAAAGTTTCATAGTTCGTCATATGAAATTGTTTGATTTCTTCATACGTTTCATATTTATCTTTAAAATGTGCGTAAAATGTTGAACGATTGATACCACATTCTGCACATAACATTTTTATTGTGATTTCATCAAAATGATAATGTTCTAATAAGTAAACCATATTACTTATGATTAGTTGTCTCGCATGTTTTTTCATAGGTCACCTCGAATAAATACATACCTAATATTTTAACAAAAAGCCGTTCAAAGATACATTCATATACCATTTAAATATGTAGATATTATGAATAATTATCTGATTTTTCCGCCATCTTAACCCGACAAACTTATTTAATTTGTTGGTTTAAATCATGATTCCAGAGCCGTATAATGAATAAATCATTGAAATTTGGAGGAAATAAAGTAATGAAAAAAATAGTGCTTGTAAATGTTATCACTATAATAATTTTAGTGGCTATCGGCCTAGTAGGATTCCATTATTATAGTGAAGCAACAGATTATGTAAAAACAGAAAATGCAAAAGTTGACGGTGAGCAAATCAAAATTGCTAGCCCAGTATCAGGTAACTTAACAAGCTTCGACGCTAAAGAAGGTAAAACTTATGACAAAGGCGACAAAATCGGAGAAGTAGCTGGTAAAGGTGAAGATGGACAGTCTCAAGAAATGGACATTAAAGCACCATCTAAAAGTACAATCGTAAAAACTTCTGCAACAGAAAACAGTTTAGTTCAAGCTGGATCACCAATCGCATATGCATATAACTTTGATGATTTATATGTAACAGCAAACATTGACGATACAGATGTAGAAGATGTTGAAAAAGGACAAGCTGTTGACGTGTATATCGACGGACAAGAAGCTAGTGTTAAAGGTAAAGTGTCTCAAGTTGGATTAGCAACTGCATCAAGTTTCTCATTGATGCCTTCATCAAATAGTAATGGAAACTATACAAAGGTGACACAAGTTGTTCCAGTGAAAATCACATTTGATTCTAAGCCATCAACAAATGTTGTTCCAGGAATGAATGTTGAAGTTCGAATCCACAAGAATTAAGGAGGGTGTATTATGACATCAACCTTTACGGTGGCTTATATAATTGTAGCAATCCTATTATGGATTGGAATTAATGCATTTGTTTTAAAACGCAAAAAAAGTAAATCAGTTTCTAAGCAAGTAACTGATGAAACAACAGAGAACAAAGAAACACAATTGAAATCAAAAGATGATAATATCAATCATCAACCAGAACGTTCACATATTGAAAAAATGGAAGCTGAACATAAGTCATCTGACTCAGAGATGAACGAAACGACTTCTAACAAAATGTCTTCTGAAGAGCATGATAAAGAATCAGGTGAATCACATGAGCATACTGAATTATCTGATCGTGGTATGGAATTAAACGAAGACGAACCAATTAATGAACAAATTAAGAAAAATCATGTCAATTTCGTATATGGCAAAGGTATTTCAAGAAACAAAATTTTAGTTGCGATGATGTTTGGTATGTTTATAGCTATTTTAAACCAAACATTATTAAATGTTGCTTTACCGGTTATTAACAATGAGTTCAGTATTTCAGCGTCTACAGGACAATGGTTAATGACAGGATTTATGTTAGTGAATGGTATCTTAATACCAATCAGTGCATTTCTAATAAGTAAATATTCATACAGAAGACTATTTCTTATAGCAATGACGTTGTTTACAGTTGGATCAATTATATGTGCTTTATCATTTAACTTCCCAATGATGATGACAGGTCGTGTTATCCAAGCAGTTGGTGCAGGTGTGTTAATGCCATTAGGTTCAAATGTATTTATGACAATATTCCCACCAGAAAAACGTGGTGCGGCAATGGGTACTTTAGGTATTGCATTTATTCTTGCACCAGCAATCGGACCGACATTATCAGGTTGGATCGTACAAAACTATCATTGGAATGTCATGTTCTATGGTATGTTTGCAATTGGTTTAGTTGCAATATTTATTAGTTTCTTCTGGTTTAGAATTTATCAAAAAACTTCTAATCCAAAACCAGACGTTCAAGGTATTATCTATAGTACTTTAGGATTTGGATTATTGCTTTATGGATTTAGTGAAGCGGGTAACGATGGTTGGACTTCATTAACAGTATTATTATCATTGATTATCGGTGTAATCTTCACAGCATTATTTGTTATTCGTGAAGTGAGAATGAAAAATCCAATGCTTGATATGTCAGCATTAAAATATTCAGGCTTTACATTGACTACGATCATTAACGTTATCGTAACAATGAGTTTATTCGGTGGTATGATCTTATTACCAATCTATCTACAGAATTTACGTGGTTTCACACCACTAGATTCAGGGTTATTACTATTACCAGGTTCACTTATAATGGGCTTCATGGGTCCTATAGCTGGTAAAATGTTAGACTCATTTGGTATTAAACCACTCGCTTTAATTGGTTTAACAATTATGACATTTGCTACTTGGGAATTGACACAGTTAAATATGGATACGCCATATACAACAATACTTGTTATTTATATTGTCCGTTCATTTGGTATGAGTTTCATCATGATGCCAATTATGACAGCAGGTATGAATTCATTACCACAACGATTAATTCCGCATGGTAATGCAATTAGTAATACGGTAAGACAATTAGCAGGGTCAATCGGTACAGCCATTCTTGTTACAGTAATGACTCAAAATACGACATCACATTTAGCAAATATGTCAGATAATATGGATTCAACAAATCCTATGATCCAAGAACAAATTAAAGCTTTGTCAGATTCTGTTGGCGGTCAAGAAGCAGGTACAACTGCACTATTTACTTACTTCAATAAACTTGCAACAGTTCAAGGTATTAACGATGCATTCTGGATTGCAACATTATTCAGTGTGATTGCTTTAATTTTAAGTTTATTCTTAAAAGGTAAATCTCATTATTTATCAAATGAATAGTAAGAACTCCTAGATATAAAAATATAATTTCATTTTGTATTTTTAAATTATATATTAATGTTTAATTGTTTAAACACTACAAGAAACAGTGAAGTTTCTTGTAGTGTTTTTTTAGAATAGTAATTTAATTTATGAAATTCTATATTGAATGCTTTGAATTAGACATGGTTTTTTATATAATGTAAAAAAGGAGTTGGTAACTTATGAAAGTTAAGTATATTGACAAACGTCATTGGCGACGTCTCCTTAATCGCGAATATAAAGAAGTTGTATTGGACACCAATCATTTTAAAGGGCTAGTTGGATTAGTAACAATGGTACAAGTAAAAGAGCCTTTACAAGTAAATGTGGTCGGCAGGGAAATTACAGTTGCGGATAATGGATATAAGTGGATGCAAATCTTACCTGAAAAGAAGCCATATAGTATCACTGTAATGTACGATAAACAGAATAAACCAGTACAATACTATTTTGATGTGAATTTGAGGAATATCACACAACTTGGCAATGCTAGAACATTAGATTTATGTCTTGATGTATTAGTGATACCGAAGTCGGGTGAATATGAACTTGTTGATGAAGATGATTTAGAAAGAATGCTCAAAGAGAAGAAAATATCCAAAGCCCAATTCCATAAGGCATATGTTACAGCTCATGAAATTATGTTTAAATTAGAGACGGATTTCAAAGGAATTGAAAAGAAAATCAGATATTGTTTTCACGAAATTATGAATGCGAAGTGATTGAACTACAATGTTATGGCATATTTCTATATAAAAACGAGGAATCCCTTTAAAGATGGAATTCCCCGTTTTTTTATTATAGGAAGATTAGCGCAAGTATGATTGCTAATGGACCTACGATGAAACAATATTTACTAAAGATACCTAATTGACCACGTTCCATAATACCTTGTAACCATTTTAGAGAGAAATAACTTGCTACAAGAGATGCAATAAATGCAAATACATATGAAATCATCAATGATGTATCGGGTGGAGTTTCAACAATATCTTTAATACCAAGTAAAGCTGTACCCAAACTTACAGGAATATATAGTAAGAATGAGAATTTAAATGCTGTTTTTTGGTTCATACCTACACCTAATGCACCAACAATCGTTGCACCACTTCTACTTAGTCCAGGTACTAACGCAACTGCTTGAAATAGACCGACGATAATAGCGTCTTTAAGAGACAAATCTTTTTCAAGTTTTTGACCACGTTTATTCTTAATAAACCACAATGCGATACCAGTGACGATAAGCATGATACCTACCATAATCACACTTTTAGTATCCCCGATAATATCTTTAAAGATTATACCTAGAACACCTGCAGGAATCGTTGCAATGACTAAGTACATCGCAAGTTGGAAATTTTTCTTAATCGATTCGGTACGGTCACCTTTAATATATTTAAGTGTATCAACAATAAGCGTGATAATATCTTTTCTAAATAAGATAAGCACGGCAATTAATGAAGCGGTATTCACAACAATTTCAAATGTTAAACCGTCCGTATGTAATCCTAAAAATTCTTGTGCCATCACAAGGTGTCCACTTGAAGAAACCGGAATTGGTTCAGTTATACCTTGAAGTAACCCAAGAAAAACATATTTAATAATTTCTATAATAAGCATGATATGATCCTTCCTATTTAATATACATGCTCAACTATAACGAATTATGAATCGACTTTCAATTTATGAAATAAAAAAATTTATATTTCGGTCTAAAGTTGTAGGCGTGGTCGTGTAGGCAAATCGTGTTATAATATAATGAAAGTAAGGAGTGTGTGTCAATTGAAAGTAGACGATTATAAGTTACTGGTAACATTAGAAGACGTAAAGACATTAAGGAAAGCAGCAGACATTCTCTATATATCTCAGCCGGCAGTGAGTCAAAGGTTAAAAACAATTGAAAACTTTTTCGGTATAGATATTTTTATAAGAACAAAGAAGCAATTGATAACAACAAATGAAGGTTCACTAGTGATTGAGCACGCTCGAAAAATGTTAAAAGAAGAACGTTTATTATTAGATAAAATCAGTTCTAAAATAGGCGAAGTAAATGGTAGCATTTCAATAGGTGTATCTTCATTAATCGGACAGACTATTCTCCCACAAGTATTAGGAGAATACACGCACTTATATCCTAATGTGGATATACAGTTACAAATCGGTTCAAGTGAACACATTAAACAATATCAGAATGACTTTCACATCATGGTTGTAAGAGGAAACGAAGTCATGAATGTTCAAAATGATCTCCTACTTAATGAACAGCATTACTTTATATATCCTAAAAATAGAAAACAAGATCTACACCTTTTACCAATGATCGAGTTTCAAGCAGAACCTATCTACTTAAAACAAATAGAAGAGTGGTATTCAGATTACTTACAACAAGAATATCATGCACTCATTAAAGTCGATCAAATCGCTACATGTAAAGCATTACTATTAAATGGTGTAGGTGTAACAGTCTTACCTGAACTCGTTATAGGTGATATCGATACAGATAAATTTGAAATCAAGAAATTGAATGTCATGCGTAAACCACTGACAAGGTCTACATATATATGTTATGAACATAACGTATTACAATTACCACAAGTGAAATCATTCATAGAAGTCTTAAAGAACTATATTAATCAGCTTGAAATAGGTAAAAAATAAGCAGAAAAGAAATCTTTACGGATTTCTTTTCTGCTTTCGTTATATTGATTTTTATGACAGACGTTTTCTCAACTTCATAAATATTTCGCGGGTTTCATCATTAATCGCGTCATGATTTAAAATATTGTCGATACGCTGTAGATTTTTACTATCTTTAAATCGTGTTTCGTTCAATTCATAAATCGATAGTTTAGGCTCAGTTTGCTCAATTAATCTCATATTGTCATTCTGTGAAACGTATCCTTCTTTTAATACTCTGAAGTAACAGCCTGTTCGATAACTATCAGCCATGCGTTTAACTAAATCTTTAATGCCATATCGTTGTGCAATTGTAGCGCAAGGTTGTCTTGGACATGAAACTTGAATAATCGCTTCACCAAGTTCGTAAGTGTCACCAATGTTTAAATCTTCTTCTGTTAAACCTGAAACGGTTATATTCTCTCCGAAAATTGCATACTTTGGTAACAAATCAATAATGTCATCCCAATATGCGTAGTTATCTTTGCTGTAAAAACAGAGTGCTTTTTCAGGTCCACCATGTCCTTTGTATTGCTGTTCGTCTTCAACAAAGCCTGTATGTGTTAAGTACATCTTATCTTTAAAAGGTTCTTTGAAAATGGCAGTCTTTTTTGATTTTTGATCGCTAAATGTGATATTGGCAATTTTTCCGACTGATATATAATCTACTTTGTAATTCACTAGAATGACTCCTTTTTACAATATTTAATAATGATTTTACCGGTTAATGTGAATTATAGCAATAAAGCATTGACGTAGCAGAGGATAAGCTTTAAAGTACAAGCATATAATAAAATATAGGAAGTTGTGAATTCATGTTTTTGAAATTATTTCAAATAAAAAATTATAAACTCTTTACAGCAAATATGGGTTTACTTGGTATGGCAGTTGCGATTACTGTTCCATTCCTAGTGTTGTATGCGACGCAACATTTAGGCATGACGAAAGGACAATATGGGTTGTTAATGGCGCTTGCAGCAGGGGCATCATTTACAGTGAACTCTATTGTTGCTAGATTTTCAGATAGTGGCAAAATTAATCGTAAATATCTTATCATTACCGCACTTATTATGGGTGCACTATGTTTCTCCATTTATTTCTACATACATACTATTTGGGTGTTCATTGCACTTTACGCAATGTTCCAAGGTTTAGCTGCACCAGCAATGCCTCAAATGTATGCCTCAGCACGTGAATCAATTAATGAATCAGCTTATAAAGATAGAAGTATATTTGCTAATACAGTTCTACGTTCTACATTTTCATTAGGATTTTTATTTGGTCCTTTAATTGGGACAGTATTGTTAAGTGCTTTTGGATATGATGGATTGTTTGGTGGAACGGTGGCACTATTTTTAACAGTTTTAGTATTATTAATTATATTTTATAAAGAACCGAAGAAAGTTATTAAAAATGCTATCGGTAATTTTACTGAAAAGAAAGCACCAAACTTAATGAAAGAACCGACATTATTAATACCATTTCTAGCATTCATTTTGTTACATGTCGGTCAGTGGATGTACACGCTGAATATGCCATTATATGTAACAGAATATCTTAAAGACAATGAATCACATGTCGGCTATTTAGCAAGTTTATGTGCGGGCTTAGAAGTTCCGTTTATGATTATACTTGGTATTATTGCAAGTAAGTTCAAAACAAAAACATTACTAATGGTTGGATCTATTTTTGGATTCGGTTATTACTTTAGCATCGGGGTGTTTGATAGTTTCGTCGCAATGTTGATAGGACAACTCGCATTAGCATTCTTCTTAGCTATTTTACTCGGTTTAGGTATTAGTTATTTTCAAGATATTTTACCAGAATTTCCAGGATACGCATCAACATTATTTGCCAATGCAATGGTAATCGGTCAGTTAGGTGGAAATTTATTAGGTGGTATTATGAGTGATCTCGTTGGACTAGGCAATGTATTCTTTGTTTCAAGTTTATCAATAGCAGTAGCATTTGTATTACTTATATTCACAGTAGAACATACGACACATAACGAAACTAAAGTAAGTTAGGAGATATAAAAATGACAGCAATAAGTTGGATATTAATTATCTTAATGTTTGTAATTGCATTTATAGGATTAGTGAAACCTATAATTCCATCCGTATTATTTATATGGGTAGGGTATTTCATTTATCACTTTGCAATTGATTCAAGCAAATTGTCTTGGGTATTTTGGGTAGTAATGATTGTATTTACAATATTTATGATCTTGTCAGATATCATTATGAATAGTTATTTCGTTAAGAAATTTGGAGGTTCTAAATTAGGAGAGACAATGGCAGCAGTCGGTGTCATCATCGGTTGTTTCGTATTTCCTCCATTTGGAATTATAATCGTTCCATTTGTATTAGTATTTGTAACAGAAATCATTCAAAAAGGTGATATCGCAGCTTCAACAAATGCAAGCGTAGGATCATTACTTGGTTTCTTAACAAGCTCAATAGCAAAAGCATTGATTATGGTAGTCATGATTATCTGGTTCTTTATTGATATTATAATTTAATATAGTAGGGAAGGCCTGGTACAGAATATAAGCTGTACTAGGCTTTTTTATTTGGAATGAGGAATATGGGGGAGTGGTGGTTTATTTTAGGTGTGGAGGTTTGTTGGGTATGGGGGGAGAAGGTGTGTTGGATATGGATGCAGAAAGATGTGAGTTAATGGTGGAATAAACTCACGACTTTAATGATGTACAGAATGTAAATTGTAATTATTTTCCTCAAATGATAATATAAGTTAAAAATAGCTAAATAGATAAAATAAATTATTTTTGAATCTGTTGAGGTGGAATATATGAAAGGCTTATTGATAATAGATGTACATAAAAAGTTTTTAAAAGGTGAGAATGGATGTGATACTAAAAATAAAATATTAGCTATAGGTGAACTATTTAAAAATGAAAATTTACCTATTTTCATAATAAAACATGATGATTGTGGAGAATTAGATAATGATATAAATAATTTAAGTGATATTCTTATTAAAAAAGATACACCTAGTGCATTTTTTAATACTCCTTTAAAAATCTTATTAGATGAATATAAAGTAACTGAATTAGTTATAGTCGGATTTAACATTGAATATTGTGTCCTTTTTACAGCAATTTCAGCTTTTGAATTAGGGCTTAAAGTTCATGTAGTTGAAGATGCATGCGGAACAGTAAATGATGAAAATACATATGATATGCCTGGATTAGACATTAATGATTTTATTGGGTCCATATTAAATTGGTCGAAAGTTATTGAAGTGCCTTATCTTGATGAATATTTGATTTATCATAAAAATTCTTAAACTAGTATAATACATAACATTGTATTGAATGAATATTAGGAATGCTAACAGAGATGTCCCAAGTCATGGCTTAACGTCTAACTTAAGCCAAGAGATAGCCTAAGTCATGGCTTAACGTCTAACTTAAGCCAAGAGATAGCCTAAGTCATGGCTTAACGTCTAACTTAAGCCAAGAGATCATCCAAGTCTTAGCTTAACTACTGAATAAAGCCAAGAGATGTCCCAAGTCTTAGCTTAACTACTAACTTAAGCCAAGAGATCGTCCAAGTCATAGCTTAACTACTAACTTAAGCCAAGAGATAGCCTAAGTCATAGCTTAACTACTGAATAAAGCCAAGAGATCGTCCAAGTCTTAGCTTAACTCCCGAATAAAGCCAAGAGATGCCGCAAGTCATGGCTTAATGTCTAAATTAAGCCAAGAGATAGCCCAAGTCATAGCTTAACTACTAACTTAAGCCAAGAGATCGTCCAAGTCATAGCTTAACTACTGAATAAAGCCAAGAGATGTCCCAAGTCATAGCTTAACTACTGAATAAAGCCAAGAGATCGTCCAAGTCATGGCTTAATGTATAACTTAAGCCAAGAGATCGTCCAAGTCATGGCTTAACGCCTAACTTAAGCCAAGAAATCCCCCAAGTCTTAGCTTAACTACTGAATAAAGCCAAGAGATCACCCAAGTCATGGCTTAATGCCTAAATTAAGCCAAGACATTCCCTACATATCACAATAAAACCCTCAGGGACAAATGAAACTGCGTCCCTGAGGGTTCCTCTTTTCTTACTATTTGCCTTCTTTCATATCTTGTTCGATTTGTTCTTTTGATTCGCCGCTTTCTTCTAAGACCATTTTACGGTCGTACATTTTGAAGAATGGGAAATATATTATGACTGATACGGCGATATTAAATAGTACAAGAACTATTGCTCGCCAATCGCCACCTGTTGCTAAATATGCACCGATTGGAGCTGGTAATGTCCATGGTGCCATTACGCTTGTGGCATTTACGAGTCCAAATAATGTTGCTAAGTAGGTTATGACGGTTAATACTAATGGAATGATAATAAATGGTATAACCATGATTGGATTTAATACAATTGGTAATCCAAATATTACTGGTTCATTAATATTAAATAATGATGGTATTGATACAGCTTTACCGAATTTCTTTAAGAACTGAGATTTTGCAAATAATAATATACAAATGACAAGTCCTAATGTAGCACCTGCGCCACCTATCCAAACAAACCATTGGAAAAATGTTTCTGGTGCTATATGCGGTAATGGTTCACCGGCAGCATGTGCTTCTGCATTTTTAGCTAAATAAACTTCCCATAGTGGACGCTCGATTGTCCCGACAATTGACATACCATGAATACCAAATGCCCAGAAGAAAGTTGTTAAGAATACAGGTACTAGTACACCAGGCAATGTATCACCTGCAAAGACGAGTGGACCTACGATTTTATCAACGAGTGTATGTAAATCAAGTTGGAATACTACTGTAATGATACTCATTGCACCGAGTACAAATACTACTGGGATTAAAGATTCAAATGAGCGACTTACTGATGGCGGTACTTGAGGTGGCATCTTGATCGTAATATTTTTATTTTTACATAATCGATATATTTCTACTGAGAATATCGCAACAAACATTGCAACAAATAGTCCGTGACCCCCTAAATTGGTCATTGGTAATACGAAACCTAATTTTTTATCCATAGTTGGTGCGATTGTTAATAAGAATGCAGCAGTGGACAGTTGTGCTGCTGACAATGGATCTAAGTCATAGGATTTGGCGAGATTGTAACCTATACCAAACACAATATACAAACTCATGATAAACATCGTCATTCTATATGGAATTAAAATTTGCTCAGCATGTTCTGTTGCCCACTGAGTAATTGCCCACGACTCTGGTAACGGTGGTGTCGCAAATATTAGGAAGAATGAGCCGAATATAATAAATGGAAGTGCTGAAATAACCCCGTCACGAATGGCGAGTAAATGACGCTGGTTAGAAAGCTTGGTCATTGGACCTGAAAGTTTGCCTTCTATCCATGTCGCAAAGTTATTCATAAAAAAATCCCCCTTCGTTTGTAAGCGCTTCAATTTTGTTATAGTATAAACTAAATAGATAAAATATTCAAAATTATAAAAAAAGAAATATATTGTGAATGGAAGTGAAGTTTGATGAAACGGTTAGGAATTTCTTTATATCCAGGAAAATCAAATGAAAATGAAGATATTCAATATATCGAAAAAGCCCATCAATACGGTTTTACGAGAATATTTACAAATTTATTGCAACTTACCGATGAAAATAAAGCGACATTGTTACCAGTCATTGAAAAAACAATTCGTTATGCTAAAAATTTAAACTTTGAAATTTTTATAGATGTGGCACCTCGCACATTCAAAGTACTCGGCATCGAACCAAATGATTTATCTTTTTTCAATGATCTAGGTGTAGACGGTATAAGACTTGATGAAGGGGTAGGTGCGAAAGAAACAAGTGATATGACTTATAATCCTTATGGCATAAAGATTGAACTGAATATGAGTGTGATGAATCATTATATTGATAATGTGATGGATTTTGAGCCGAATCGCGCTTGTTTAGTAGGATGTCATAATTTTTATCCGCATCGATATGCAGGGATATCCGAAGCATTCTTTTTAGAAGGTAGTAAAAAATTTAAAAAATATGGTTTAAGAACTGCAGCATTTGTTTCAAGTAAAGTAGCTGACTTTGGTCCGTGGCCTGTTACAGAAGGTTTGCCAACTTTAGAAGATCATAGAGGTTTACCAGTAACGACCCAAGCACAGCATTTATGGGCAACTGGATTGATAGATGATGTCATTATTAGCAATTGTTACCCTTCGGAAGCGGAATTAGAGATTTTGAGTCATTTGATAAATGAACCTATTACATTTGATGCAAAATTATTTGATGAAATATCTGACTTAGAGAAGAAAATTGCAATCGAAGAGCCTCATTTTTATAGAGGTGATGTGAGTGAGTACATGATTCGTTCAACACAAAGTCGTGTGAAGTATAAAAATGAATCATTTCCAGCACATCATACAGTTGCCATTAAACGTGGTGACATATTAATAGACAATGAAGAATATGGTCAATATAAAGGTGAATTACAAATTGCATTAAAGCCGATGCTCAATACTGGGAAAGTCAATGTTATTGGCAGAATTGAGCCACATGATTTACCACTGCTCAACTATTTAAAACCTTGGGCACATTTTAAATTTAATATAAAGGAGAAAGATTAACATGAAAAAAATATTATTAGTTTGCTCAGCGGGTATGTCTACAAGTATGTTAGTTAAAAAAATGCAAGATACTGCAAATAAAGAAGGTAAAGAATACGAAGTAGAGGCATTAGCCTTATCAGAAGCAGAAACAAAAGTTGATGAAGTAGATGTTATTCTACTAGGACCACAAGTAAGATTTCAAAAAGCACAAGTAGAAAAAGTAGCGAATGGTAAAGTACCAGTAGACGTTATTGATATGCAACAATATGGCATGATGGATGGAGAAGGTGTATTGAAACATGCCGAAAGCTTAATGGAATAAGGTGAGAATATGGAAAAATATGAACAAATTGCTTTTCAAATTATTACAAATGTAGGAATGGCAAAAAGTAATTATATGCAAGCAATTCAAGAAGCAAAAGAAGGCAATTTTGAAACAGCTGAGAACTTAGTTTCTGAAGGCAATCAATTTTTAGTTGAAGGACATAAAGTGCATAAGGATCTGATCCAAGCAGAAGCTTCAGGTGAGCCGGTTCCTTTAAATTTGTTATTGTCTCATGCTGAAGATCAACTTATTTCTACTGAAGTCATTAAAGAAATGGCTAAAGAACTGATTTATGTACATCAAAATTATGTGAAAAAGCAATAAAAATAAGGAGATAAACAATGTCGAATAGAATTCTAGCAATTACTGGACCAACTTCAGGAATAGGAAAATCAACCGTTATTGAATTAGCACACGATTATGACATTATTATTTTGTTATGTAGAAATGTTGAAAAAGGTAATGACTTAAAAAAGCTTTTAGAAGCGGAACATCAACATATTACAGTAGATGTTATTAAGTGTAATTTATCAGATTTAGCAAATGTTATGAAAGCTGCGACACTTGTTTTAGAACGATATCCTTATGTCGACTGTCTCATCAATAATGCAGGCGTCATGTCATTAACAAGACAAAAAACTGTAGATGGTTACGAATTAATGTTTGGTACGAACTATTTAGGACACTTTATGTTAACGCATATTTTATTTGGTTCAATTATGAATAGCCATGACAAACAAATTATTATCGTATCATCTGGCGCATATTTATTTGCACATCTTGGAAGACGAAACTTTAAGTATCCATTAAGGTTTAATCCGATTAAGTCTTATGGAAGATCTAAACTTGCGACTTTATATTTTATGCAAGAATTACATGAGAAATTTTCAAAAGATGGCTTACATGTTACGGCAGTACATCCAGGTGCGGTTTCAACTAATTTAGGAAAAACAAAATATAATCAAACATTTGGGAACTTAGTTTATAAAATATTTGATCCATTATTTATTTCTCCTAAAGAAGGTGCTAAGTCGACCATTAAAGTATCAAAAGATAAAAATTTGTATAAAGGTGAATATGTTCAAGAAGGAAAGATTACAAAACTTAAATCACATGGCCTTAATTACTATGATCGCAAAAGATTAATTCGTGAGACGTTAGCATCATTACAACTAGACCAATTCATGTATTGGGAAAAATAATAAATGAATACGTTTACATCTAAATGTAATGATGTAATTTATTGTTTTCTTTTAAATTAAATTTTATAATAGTTGATATTGTAAGAATATTTCCAAAATTAATCAAAGGATGAGGCACATGAGTAAGCATTATATTTTATTGGCTGATTGTAAAGATGAAATTGGCATTACATCATTAATATCCACTATTATAAAAGATACAAATTCAAATATATTTCATTTAGATCACTATACAGACATACAAGAAGAAGAAAATCATTTATATTTACGTATAGAATTTGATAAAAACGATGAAGTTAAATCACTTTTAGAGAATGAACTGACAAATAGAAAGATTAATTTTCAAATCTTTGATGCTGAAGAAAAAGTGAAAACAGCGTTACTTGTGTCTAAAGAAGACCATGCGTTAAGTGAAATTATGTTACGAGCGAATCGACAAGAATTTCCAATCGAAATCAGTTGTGTCATCAGCAATCACGAGAATAATCGCAAATTTGTGGAGGATATGGGCATTCCTTTTCATCATGTTAGCGTAACAAAAGAAACAAAGCGTGAAAGTGAAGATGAAATTACAAGCATTTGTGAAAGCTACAATGTTGATTTACTTGTACTTGCGAAATACATGCAAATATTATCACCAGTATTTGTTGAAAGACATCACTTGAAAATTATTAACATTCACCATTCATTCTTACCGTCATTTATTGGTGCGAACCCTTATAAACAAGCCTATACAAGAGGTGTTAAATTAATTGGGGCGACGAGTCATTATGTGACTGAAGATTTAGATGCAGGACCAATTATTGAGCAGGATGTTGTAAGAGTTAATCATAGATATACTGCACAAGATATGAAACATACAGGTAGGCATGTTGAATCTCAAGTATTAGCGAGAGCGGTGCAATGGCATTGTGAACATAAAGTTATCGTAAATGGTAATAAGACAGTAGTATTTTCATAATTTATTTTTAGTAGTGAGTATATTTGCTCACTGCTTTTTTAGTTGTATAATATGAAATAAAGTAAAGCGAAAAATGGTGTGAAAAAGATGATTAAAACTTATTATGTCAATTTAAAAGATGAAATAAAAGAAACTAATTCACCTAAAGATATTTCAGAAGAGAAAAAATGGATATGGGTGGATTTAAATGAACCAACTAAAGAAGAATCCGAAATATTAGTTGATTATTTTAATTTTCATCCTTTGTCAGTAGAAGACGCAACGCAAGTTCAACAAAGACCGAAGTTTAAACAATATGATGATTATCAATTTATTGTATTCCATGCATTGGATTTAAAGACTTTAGAATCTGAAGAAGTGGATATCTTTATTGGTGATGATTTTATCGTGACATTCCATAGAGAACGTTATGAAGAAATCGATACAATCAAAAGAAAGTTATTTAATGAAACGATCGAAATAAATGAACCTAAAGATATACTATTACATATTCTAGATGATATAGTAGATAACTATTTTCCGTTTATTTATGATATTGAAGACAAAGTATTTAATTTCGAAGATCGTCATAATTTAGATATTACAACAAAGACGTTAATCGATGATACATTTGATTTAAGAGAAGAATTATTGATTATTAAAAGAACTGTTCAACCAATGAAGGATTTAGTATATAGAATGCGTGAGGGTAAAGTGTTGCATCTTAATGAACAACAATTTCTATATATTACGCATATTAATGACCACCTTATGAAACAAATGGAAATGGTAGATTCGTCACGAGAAATGACGAGTGATATACGAGATAATTATATTTCTTTGAACTCATTCAAGATGAACAATATAATGAAAATATTAACCATTTATTCTGTTGTGTTTATGCCTTTAACTTTAATTGCAGGTATTTACGGGATGAACTTTACGAATATGCCAGAACTCGAATGGCATGATGGGTATTATATTGTTCTCGTTATTATGGCCGTTATAGCAATTATTATGTTAATCGTCTTCAAGAAGAAGAGATGGTTCTAATGAACGTATGCGTTATGATTTAGAGTATGATTTGTGAAAATAAATAAAATGGGAAAGAGTGTGATATAAGTGAAACTTCTAGGTGCGATTGAAGCGGGTGGAACGAAATTTGTATGTGCAGTTGGTGATGAAGATTTAAATGTAATTGAACGCATCTCTATACCAACAACTGAGCCGTCAGAAACATTACCTAAAGTTATAGAATTTTTTAAACAACATCAAATTAGTAGTATAGGTATAGGATCATTTGGACCGATAGATATCAATAAAGATTCTGATACATATGGATATATCACTTCGACACCAAAAATTGCGTGGCAAAATTTTGATTTTATAGGAGCAGTTCAAGAACATTTCGACGTACCTGTAGCATTTACAACAGATGTAAATGCCTCTTTATACGGTGAGTATAAAAAAGGAATCGCAAAAAATATTGACTCAGCGGTTTACTATACAGTAGGTACTGGTATCGGTGGCGGTGCGATCGTTAAAGGGAAAATTGTACAAGGGTTAAGTCATCCTGAAATGGGACATATGTCTATTAAAATTCATAAAGATGATCAAGACTTTGAAGGTAATTGTCCGTACCACGGTAATTGTTTAGAAGGTTTAGCTTCAGGTCCAGCAATCGAAAAAAGAGCAGGTATTTCTGCCAAAGAAATTCATGAAAATGATAAAGATTGGGACATCGTTGCTTATTATATTGCACAAGCAGCACTTAATACTGCACTTATGTTGTCTCCTGAAAAAATCATTTTTGGCGGTGGTGTGATGCATCAAACACATTTATTAAAAAAAGTGCATGAGCAATTTGAACGATTGAATAACAACTATATTGCAGTGCCACCAGTTGAAGAATATATTGTTACACCAAGTTTAAATGATGACCAAGGTATAATCGGTTGTCTAGCATTAGCGTTGAACGAATATCAATCATAAGTAGGTGTTAAGTATGGATGTATTAGTAGAATTAGCAGAAAATCAAATATTAGAAACAGAAAGACTTATATTAAGACCTATTAATTTAAATGATGTTGAATCATTATTCGAATATGCATCTGATGTTGAAAATACAACACATGTATTTCCAACACACTTATCTAAAGAAGAAACTAAAAGTGTAATTGCGGGTTATTATATGAGAGCGCCATTAGGAAAGTACGGTATCGAATTAAAATCCGAAGATAAATTAATAGGTACAATTGATTTAAGAGTTGAGCAAGAACATAAGCGAGGAGAACTCGGTTATGCCCTTAACTTAAAATATACAGGTAATGGCTATATGACAGAAGCGGGATTAGCATTGCTATCACTTTCATTTGAAACATTAGGACTTAATCAAGTAAAAGCAATGCACAGTACAATTAATCCGAAATCAGGCGAAGTGATGAAAAGACTTGGTATGAAGAAAATAGGTGTTATGCCTAAAAACAGAATTCATAAAGAAAAAGTAGTAGACGATGTCATTTATACCATAACGGATACAGAATATGCAGAAATGGTAAAAAGTGAGAAGTAGTAGTGTGTAATAGTGTGGGTGGTGTAGGTTAGAGTCTTGGGTCTTGGCTTAAGTACTGAATAAAGCCAAGAGATCGTCCAAGTCATGGCTTAAGTGTTGAATAAAGCCAAGAGATCGCCCAAGTCATGGCTTAAGTACCGAATAAAGCCAAGAGATCGTCCAAGTCATGGCTTAAGTGATGAATAAAGCCAAGAGATCGCCCAAGTCATGGCTTAAGTACCGAATAAAGCCAAGAGATCGAGTAAGTCTTGGCTTAAGTACCGAATAAAGCCAAGAAATCGTCCAAGTCATGGCTTAAGTCCCAAGTAAAGCCAAGAGATCGAGTAAGTCATGGCTTAAGTACCGAATAAAGCCAAGAGATCGTCCAAGTCATGGCTTAAGTGATGAGTAAAGCCAAGAGAATGCCCAAGTCTTGGCTTAAGTACCGAATAAAGCCAAGAGATCGAGTAAGTCTTGGCTTAAGTACAGAGTAAAGCCAAGAGATCGTCCAAGTCATGGCTTAAGTACCGAATAAAGCCAAGACTTTCCCACCATCCACCCCCCAAACAAAAAAACAAACTGAACTTACATAAGTTCAGTTTGCTCATATTGCTCCTAATCGGAAAGCAGCTTATGGTTAAGCTGCTTTTTTCATTTTTGTTAAAACTTTGAGTCCATATGCAAAGATACCGTATCCTACTAATGAACTTGGTAACCAAGTTTTAGTTAATGTGCTATCATTTTTTCTACTGAATAATGCATATGGCACGAACGTTGAAATTAAGTAAAGTACTAGAACCTTTTGATAACGTTTGTTCATCTTAAACACCTCACTTTGTTACTTTCATTATAATACTTTTTTATGCATGAATGAGGTGAGTTTTTTACAAATTTAGAACATTCTTTATTCGAATTTCGCAAATGCTGATGCTGGTATGCGTGAGGCTCTATCATTATTCATTTCACCTTTACCAATTGAGATAAGCATTGCTGGTACTAAGTTATCTTCAATATTAAATGCATCAATTACTGCTTGTTTGTCAAAGCCTATCATTGGGCAAGTTGCGAGTCCTGCGTC
Source organism: Mammaliicoccus sp. P-M59 (assembly GCF_022386135.1). Lineage (NCBI taxonomy): Bacteria > Bacillati > Bacillota > Bacilli > Caryophanales > Staphylococcaceae > Mammaliicoccus > Mammaliicoccus sp. P-M59. The sequence continues at coordinate 59,951 of NZ_JAJNJJ010000007.1, forward strand.
TTCACTGACTAACATTAAACTCATTGCAAATAATGAAGCGCCACGTATTGCTTCGTCTCTTCTGTTTGTATCACTTTCAAAGAATTGGTGGACACTTTGTATTAATCCTGATTTCTTATCAGCTGGTATATGTTTATGGTCTATCCAGTCATCTGCGATATCACCAATTGTTTCATGTGCATTTAAGTCACCTAAAATGATAAATGTCGCGCTAGATTCTTTTATTTTAATTTGTTTATTAGCTGCGTTATATAATTTTTCTTTTGCTTCGTCTGTATCAACAACGATTACTTTCCATTGTTGTAAGTTCCAAGCTGAAGGTGATAATGCAGCTTGATCTAATAAATTATAAATTGTTTCTCTATCTAAATCGTATGGCTCATAAGATTTAACAGAGCGTCTTTTTTCTAATGCTTTTGCTAATTCCATGTTTTTTCCACTCCTTATATGTCGATATTTTTATGTTCATATAAAATAGTTTTAAAAACAACTTTTCTGCTTATTTACAAAAATCAGTCATTTTAATACTGGTTACAAACAGTTATTTGTTACAATATAGGTAATAAGGGAATAAAGTTGTATGATTATAGTTGCGTAATAAAAGGAGAGGTGCACATGATAGATATTCATAATCATTTATTATATGGATTAGATGATGGTCCATTAGATGAGGAAAGTATGCTTGAACTTGCAAGAGAAGCTGAGAAAATTGGTATAACAGATATAGTTGCAACACCTCATTATATAAAACATCGGTTTAGAAATAATGCCGATATCGTTAAAAGTAGAACTGAAGAAGTACAATCTCTATTAAATGATCATCATATTGATATTAAAGTTTATCCTAGCCAAGAAATTCATATGTTTGGCGAAGAACTTGAAGGATTAGAATCCGGTGAATTGTTACCTATTACTGAAGGTTCAAGATATGTGTTAATTGAGTTTCCATTTTTCTCGATACCAGAATTTGCTGAACAAACATTTGAAAAGTTATTTAATGCCGGATACCGTCCAATATTAGCTCATCCAGAACGTATCATTCCTATTCAAGATGATCCACAAATTTTATTTGATTTAATTGATAGAGGCGCATTATGTCAAGTTACAGCAGGCTCTTTAGTGAATAAATATGGTGAAGATGCTAAAAGAGTAGCTGAATATTTATTAGAACAAGATGCGATTCATATTCTTGGAAGTGATGCCCATAATACATCCAATAGAAACTTTCATATTAAAGAAGCATATGAATTTTTAGAACGTACGAAAGGTATTGAAACTGTCACACGATTGAAAGAGAATGCACGAAAAATATTAAAAAATGAAGAAATATGAAGTATTTAAAAAGCGAGAAACGCATGAGATACCGGTTGATATCTCATACATTTCTCGCTATTTTTATACCTAAGTTGTTTGTAAAGGTTCAGTTGTTTCATGCTTGTTGACGACAAACATTAAGATACTTGCTACAAGCACCATGATGAATGCGAAATAAGGCGTGCTAGATAATGTTAAATGATTTAATATAAATCCGCCGATAACAGATCCAAGTGTAATACCTATGTTAAATGCAGATATATTTAAACTTGAAGCGAAATTGACAGTTTCTTTACTATTACGTTCAGCAAAAAGTACGACAATGAGTTGTAATCCGGGAACATTCATAAATGCGAATAGTCCCATTAATAATATGCTGATAAGACCAGCGACATGAAAATGTATCGTAAATCCAACAAGTAATAACGTTAATGCTTGTAATAGAAAAATAATCGTTAATGATTTCGTTGGCGCATGGTTCGTTAATTTTCCACCTAATGTATTACCAATCGCAACCATTACACCATACAATATTAAAATCATAACAATACTATTTGAGTCATAACCTAATATATTCGTTAAAATTTCAGTCATATAAGTGTAAACAACAAATGTACCACCATAGCCAAGCGCTGTAATTAAATAAATAGACATAAGCGGTTTGTTTTTAAAGACAGCAAGTTGATTAATAATAGGTGCTTGCTCATATTCTGTTAAATTTTTTGGAACGAATGATATATTTGCGATTAAACTAATGAGTCCTATCAAAGCAATCGTATAGAATGACATTTCGTAACCGAAGTTTTGACCGACCCAAGTACCAAATGGGACACCTGTAATCGTTGCAACTGTTAAACCTGTAAACATCATGGCGATGGCACTTGAACGTTTATGCGCAGGGACTAAGTCAGCTGCAATGGTTGTTGCAATAGACATGAATACACCATGTGAGAAAGCACTAAGCACTCTCATAGCAAGTAATAAACTAAATGATGTTGCAAGTCCTGCAAATACATTAGCAATAATAAACACAACCATAATGAGTATCAAAACAGTCTTTCTTTTCATATTATTTGTTAAAGGCGTTAAAATAGGGGCACCAACTGTAACACCAATAGCATATAAAGATACAGTAAGTCCTGCTAATGGGATCGTCACATCAAAGGCGTCTTTAATTAATGGGAGTAATCCTACGCTAATAAATTCCGTAGAACCAATAGCAAAAGCTGAGATAGCAAGTGATATAAGTGCGAGTTGATTCGAAAATTTGTTTTTCAATTTTTATATTCCTTCCTTTGTTATAAGATATGTGATATTTTAAAACGTAATAAGACAAATAGGAAGTACGCACTTTAAAGTCATATAGGTACTAAAAAGTGCCTTAGGGAGGAATCATGATGGAAGTTACGGAATATAATATTGGTGTAGAAGCAACAATAGATGTCATTGGCGGTAAATGGAAGCCAGTGATACTGTGTCATTTAAAGCATGGAACAATGCGAACATCTGAACTTAAAAAAGCTATTCCGCATATTACACAAAAAATGTTAACGCAACAATTAAGAGAATTAGAAAAAGATGGCATTATTAATCGAATTGTATATCAACAAGTACCACCAAAAGTTGAATACGAGATATCAGAATATGGTAGTACACTAAATGAATTACTAGAGCACTTATGTAAATGGGGAGAATTCCATATTAAAAAACGTAAAGAAGACGGCGAGCAAATAGAGCTTGATTCCGTAGAATTTATAGATGGAATTTAAGTAGAAAGTGTAAACAAGCAGGGACAAATTTTTGTCCCTGCTTGTTTTGTATCTTATTCAAACATACCTTTTCTAATCATTTGATAATCTGAAAGCATATGTTGTCCTTTTGCAAATACATCTTTTATTTGTTTCTTTTTCGGATCAATTATTAATATATCTGCATCATAGTGTTCTTCGATATGACCTTTATGATGTAGTGTTAATACGTTTGCGACATTTGAAGTAAATAAAGCAATCACTTCTTCCCAGTTCGAGTCTTGTACCAATAAATTAAATAATTGGTCTGTTAGCGTACTGCAGTTTGCAACGTCATAACCTACAAGTTGATTGTGTTCATCGAATTTAGGTAAACTGCCATGTCCATCTGAAGAAACGGTTAATTTTGAAATGTCTCCTCCATGTGCTCGGTAATAATTGACGTATTCTATTGTATTTGAACTTGCTGTTAAGTCAACATACACACCTTTATGACTTAATGAAATACCTTCTTCTAACAAATCTATCCCTTTATCAAAATGTGTCACATATAGTTTGTTCGGTTTAACATCAAAATGATCGATTAGGTCATGAATTTGTTTCAGTTTATGTTTACCTGTACCTATATGAAAATGTGTGACACCAGCTTTTCCACTTAGCATTCCGCCAACTGTTGTATCAGCCACAATTCTCGCGAGTTCTTCAGTTGTAGGAATAGATGATCTGAAATCATTTATTGCTATTTCACCAGTGCCAATCACTTTATCAATTAAAAACAAATCTTCTTTGATGGAGTTTGTAATTGTAGTAACAGGTAAGTGATAATTACCTGTGTACATATATGTAGAGACACCTTCAGCTTCTAATGCTTGAGCCTTTGCATATAAACTCGTTAGTGTTCTAGAAATACCATCTGTACCTATTAAGCCAACTACGCTTGTAATACCATTTGATATTAAATTTGTTAATTGAACTTCTGGTGTTCTTGTCACATAACTCGCTTCTCCGCCACCTCCGAGCAAATGAATATGTGGGTCTATAATCCCAGGCATAACCGTATATCCTGTAGCATCGATGATCTTTAAGTTTGGATCCAATTGCTTTATTAATTCAATATCTATATCTCCGATTTTAATAATAGATCGCCCTTGAATAAGTATCGATTGCTGACCCTTATAGTTCGGTGAATATACATCACCATTTTTAATAATTGTAAACATCAGCATCCTCCTTTAAAGCTTTCATTATATATATTTTAGTGTAAGTATGTCGTTAAATCAAAATGTAGCAAATCAAATTAATATATGTCGATATTCTATATGTAATATAAATGTAATATAAAATTACACTTTTTATAATGACTTTATACTTCATGTTATATATAATTAAATTGTACTTATTCTAAAAATATATAGGGGTGGATTAAATGTATCGATCGAAAAAAATTTTATCAGTAGGTTTTACTTCAGTTATGGCTTTGACTTTAGGATTATCAAATGTGGCTAGTGCGAAAGAAAGTAGTCCTTTAGATCAAAAGGAATTAAAATCAATTCCTAAACAAGAAATAAACACAAAAGCTGAAGCGCAAGAGATTTTGAGTCAGTTACCAGGCAATCCAAATATTAAGAAAAGTTACAAACAATTTGAAGTAGCAAATGAATTTAAAGATAACTTAGGATATACGCATTATACTTTAAAACCTAAAGTAGATAACTACGTTGTCGAAGATAAAGAAGTCAAGATACATACCAACGATAATCAAGAATTAGAGCTCGTCAATGGGGATGTCAATACAGAAAAAGTTACATATACAAATAAACAAAGCTTATCTAAAGATGAAGCGGTTAATAAAGCTTTTGAAAGTATCGGCGTAAGTCAAAATGAAGTGAAAAATATTAAAGGACAAAAAGTCGTTAATAAAGATGAACTAGTGATCAATGCTGAAAAGAAAAAATTAGTCTATAATGTTGAAATTATTTATTTAGATCCTAAACCAGCACGTTGGGAAATTAAAATTGATGCTGAGACTGGTGAAGTTGTAAGTAAGAAAAATAAAATTGAACATATTGCTGGAAGTGGTGTAGGTGTTAATGGTGACACTAAAAAGCCACTCAATTTAACAAAAATAAGCAATGGCTATGGTTTACAAGATGAAACACATTCTGGAACAATCCATACTTATGATGCAAAGAATGGTACGTCTAGCTTTTCACTTATGACAGATACGGATACAAACTTTAATAGTAAAAATCAAGCTGCAGGAGTGGATGCCCATTTTAATGCTGCTAAAACATATGATTACTATTTAAACACACACAATAGAGATAGTTATGATGGAAACGGTGCAGAAATTAATTCTATTGTCCATTTTGATAGAAATTATAATAATGCCTTTTGGAATGGCCAATACATGGTGTATGGAGATGGTGATGGCAAAACATTTACATCATTATCAGCTGCAGATGATGTTGTTGCACATGAATTAACACATGCTGTGACTGAACATAGTGCAAATCTTGTATATGAGAATCAACCAGGTGCTTTAAATGAATCAATGTCAGATGTGTTTGGTTACTTCGTTGACCCTGAAGACTGGTTAATGGGAGAAGATGCATACACACCAGGTAAACCAGGTGATGGATTAAGAAGTCTTTCTAATCCGGAACAATATAATCAACCTGCACATATGAATAACTATCAGAACTTGCCAAATACTGAACAAGGTGACTATGGTGGTGTGCATATTAATAGTGGTATACCAAACAAAGCGGCATATTTAACAATTAATAAAATTGGAAAAGAAAAATCAGAAGACATCTATTATAGAGCATTAACACAATACTTAAGTTCAAACTCTTCATTCTTAGATGCTAAATTTGCGTTAAAACAAGCAGCATCTGATTTATATGGTGCAAACTCAACAGAAGTACAACAAGTGGTCAATGCTTGGAATTCAGTAGGCGTAACTGGATAAAATAATTGTATTTTCACACATTGAGACTTAAAATAAAGAGGAGGACATTAACATGCAGAATCCGAAACATATGATACATCGTAAAATGCTTATGAATCAAGGTCGTGTATATTTGACGGGACAAATATGCACAGCAACACCGATACCAGATGATATGCATAGCGTGGGTTATTCAAACATGTTAATTCGATAACTGAATACGGGGAGCGTTATATATGAAATTAGGAGAACGTGTCAAACAAAGGAGAATAGATTTAAAGTTATCTCAACAAAATTTAGCGCAAGGTATTGCGACTCAAAGTCAAATTTCAAAAATAGAAAAGAATGAATTACAACCGGGATCTCAACTACTATTTAACATTTCAAGAAGATTAAATTGTAGTATGGACTATTTATATATTGGTGATGAGTTAGATACACAATTAGAACAGAAGTTAAAAGTAATAGAAAGATTGTTAGAAGAGCGTGATTATGATGCGCTCATACCTATTATAGATGGCAATTATTTATCCAATAGTTCAACAGATGAAATTGCTGCTTCGAAGTGGGTAAGATCGATTATTACTTTTTATAAGCATGATGATGTTGAACAATCTCTACAACTAATAGAAGAAGCTTATCGTTTAATGGATCATAATATGTATGAGAAATTACAAGTTTCTATCTGTAATACGCGCGCAATTTACTACTATAGACAGAATGAAAATGAAAAAGCAAAGTCATCACTAGAACAAGGTTTAGAAATTGCTAAACGCTATAATGTAGACGATAATTATCAAATCAAATTGTTATATACATTATCTAATATTTACTCGAATGAAAAAGCTTATGACAGATGTTTAGCTTATGCACAATCTGCATTAGATATTACGATTAAATCGAATAGATATATGTTATATAGTGAATTAGTTTATAATATTGTGCAATCACGATTAGAGATGGGCATTCTAAATGATACAGATAAGAAACAATTAGACATTGCACTTTTCTTAAGTGAACAATCTAAAAAACATAACATCACAATATTAATTAGAGATTTAATGAAAACTTTATAAACAAAAATACTTTCATAACCAATTCTTTTAAACGAATAGGATATGAAAGTATTTTTTATTTTTGAACGACTTGAAGTATGGTCTCTGTCGTAAATTCAGATTCAAGTTTAGAAGCTAATTGTTGAATGTCTTTAAAGTCATGTCTGTCTTTATAAGGATATGTATAATTGAGCGTCTTTAATATATGTAGGACAATCGCTTCTTCTAATATGACATGTTTATTGTTCAAAATAGTCGTCGTAATCGTTTCAGGGTAGTATTCTTTAATGATTTCATATATGTATAACTTCGCTAAATAGTAGGCTATCACATCGTATAATAAATCATATTTATGACATAGAGATTCTATAAATAAATATAAATGTGCGTTATCTTCTACTTGAATTGAAGCATCTTCTTTATATGTCCCAACAAGAAAATAAATATCTGGCTTTAAATATGTTTGATATTGCTTTAGAAATTTCAGCCTTACTTCAAAGATAATATGAACCAATTTCGTGTTTATTTTTAAAATTAAGGGAAGATCTTGTTCTAATTTTAGAAGTGTTGGATGGATATTTTGACATAGTAAATGTTCATCATATCCTGCATGCTTAAACTCTGTATGATACTTTGTAAAATATGAAAGCCTCGACTGTTCATTTAAATGAAAGTTATTGAAAAAATCATTAATTGTATTACTAATAATCATAATTGAACCCCTTAATATTTGCTTTAATCTTATGATAGTTATATTACCTGATTTTGATGATTTAATCATCAAATGGTAAAATTAAAAATTAATATTTGACGAGAAACAATATGTACTGTACCCTTTTAAAGTATTCAAGATATATAAGAGGAGAAAATAATGAATCAAATTAATCATAAAGGATCATTTATAGCTTTATTACCGTTAATCGTATTTGTAACGCTGTTTATAGGTACTGGATTAATCATGAAAGATTTTAATTACTTACCTTTAAATGTAGCGATTCTGATTGCAGCAGTCTTTGCATGTGCCATGTATCCAAAGACGCCTTTAGCTAAAAAATTAGATATATTTACAAAAGGTGCAGCTCATCCTAACATTTTATTAATGGTATTTGTCTTTTTAATGGCAGGTGCATTTAGTCAAACAGCTAAAAGTATGGGGGCTGTAAGTTCAACTGTTAATTTAGGATTATCTTTAATTCCCGGACAGTTTTTATTAGCAGGTTTATTCATTGTTGGTGCATTTATTTCAGTAGCGATGGGTACATCAATGGGAACGGTAGCAGCATTAGCACCAGTAGGCGTAGGTATCTCAGAAGCAACAGATATCTCACTTGCTTTAACAACAGCAACTGTCGTAGGCGGTGCAATGTTCGGCGATAATTTATCAATGATTTCAGATACTACTATCGCGGCAGTTAGAACACAACAAACGAAAATGAGCGATAAATTTAAGATGAATTTCTTAATTGTATTACCAGGTGCTATCTTAACAGTGCTTATTCTATGGTTTGTTACAAAAGATGCAGGTATGACAGATGCCAGTCAAGGTGGCTATAGTGTCATTAAAGTCATTCCATACTTATTTGTATTAATTAGTGCGTTATGCGGAATGAACGTATTGATGGTATTAGTACTTGGTGTCATCGTAGCAAGCTTAATAGGATTATTAGACGGCTCATTTACGCTAGCAGAAAATTTAAAAGCAATCTCAGATGGACTTATCGGCATGCAAGATATTTCTATGATTGCATTATTAATCGGCGGTATGATTGGACTAATAGAATACCATGGCGGAATAAAATGGTTGCTCAATACCGTAACGAAACGCTTGAAATCTAAACGAGGTGCAGAATTTGGAATTGCCAGTTTAGTAAGCGTGACGAATTTAGCAACAGCTAACAACACAATTTCAATCATTACAGCAGGACCACTCGCAAAAGAAATAGCAGATGATTATCAAATTGATCGCAGAAAATCAGCAAGTATATTAGATATATTTGCAAGTACAGTACAAGGAATTATTCCATATGGCGCACAAGTATTAGCAGCAACAAGCGTCGCAGGAATATCAACAGTATCACTATTACCATATTCATTTTATCCATATTTATTAGGCATATGTGGTATCGTGTCTATTATAATAGGCTATCCACGTAAGAAGAAAGAAGCGGAGTAAGCTTAAATAGTAATATTTTAAACAAAAACAAGCATATCACATTATGACTGAATGGTTCAGTTAAGTGATATGCTTGTTTTTTATAGCTATATATTTTTATGCTTTTTCTTGTTTGAGTTCGTAACCATATGCGGTTTCGCCATGGAATACGGCATCTAAGCCTTCTAGTTCTGCTTTTTCGTCTGTTCTTAATGTTGTAAAGATACTGATGATTTTAGCGATGATGTATGTCATGATGCCACTAAATGCGATTGTTACGACGACGGCAATGATTTGTACGACTACTGGCATAATGCCACCACCAAAGAATACACCGTCTGCTATTGTTGAGTTGACGCTAGAATTTTGGAAAAGACCTGTTCCTATTGCACCAACGACGCCTCCAAATCCGTGTAAACCGAATGCATCTAATGCATCGTCATAATTAAGTAAGACTTTAAGGTGCGTGATAACATAGTAACAAACGAATCCACCTAATATTCCTAGAATCATTGCACTTCCGTAACCGACAAAACCTGCTGCTGGTGTAATCGTTACGAGTCCTGCTAACATTCCTGATAATGTTCCGATTAACGTAACTTTTTTCTTTTGAATATATTCAAAGATAGACCAACCGGCAATACCTGCACATGATGCTAGTATTGTATTAACAAATGCGAGCATGGCAACTGAATCGAAAGTGAGTGCTGATCCTGTATTAAAGCCAAACCAACCGAACCATACGAGAATACCACCGATTAAAGTAATGACTAAATTATGTGGTGGTTTCTTATTACTAGGTTTTCTAGAACCGAGTAGTAGGGCAAGTACGAGTCCAGAAACACCAGATGAAATATGGACAACTGTACCACCAGCAAAATCTATTGCACCAAGTTTGTGAATCCAGCCGCCACCCCATACCCAATGTGCTACTGGGCTATAAACTAGAATGACCCATAAACTCATAAAGATTAAAAATGGTCCGAATTTCATTCTTTCAGCTACTGAACCAGTAAGAATTGAAACAGCAATGGTACAAAATGTTAATTGGAAAAGCATAAATAATGCGAATGGAATGGTTTCACTAAAATTACCATTAGGTGTGAATCCAACACCGTTTAATAATGCGTGTGAGAAATCACCTATCCATAAATTGTTACCGCCAAAACTAATAGAAAATCCTATTAATACCCATGTGAATGTTACAACAACAATTGCTGAAATACTGTGCATGGAAGTATTTAAAACATTTTTAGATTGAACTAATCCTCCGTAAAATAATGCTAATCCAGGTGTCATTAACCAAACTAACAACGTACAACCGAATAATAAAAGTGTATCTGTCTGACTCATCTTCCCTCAACTCCTTATTTTTTTAAAAGTATAAAATATAAAATAAGAAAAAAGAAATATGAGTCAGGTAAATTTACACTTGGTGTGATATTACTTAACATCTGTTAAGTAATTGGATTATTGAACACCTAAATAATCGAACGTAACAGCAGCGACTGATTTAGCTGCAATAAGTAGAGAACCTTCATCAATATCAAATTTAGGATGGTGATGAGGGAATGTTTCTTTATCTTTAGGACTTGCGCCTACATAGAAGAAGGTACAAGGCAATTCTTTTGCATAGTAAGCGAAATCTTCTGATGGTGGTTGTGGTTCGCAACGTTCAACACTTTTAACTTCAGGAATATTAGCCGCTTCAATTGCTTTCGCAACTTGTTTCGTTAATTCAGGATCATTATATAGAACCGGATAATCTCTCGTATATTCAAGTTCACATTGAACACCATACATAGATTCTAAACCTTTAGAAAGTCGTTTAACTTCTGATTCAATCAGTTGTAGAGTTTCTTCATTCATACCTCTAACGTCACCTTCTAATGTGACTTCATTTTTAATGATATTAAACTGTCCTTTACCATCAAATGAACCGATAGAAATAACGCCCATATCAAATGGATCCAATCTTCTTGAAACGATTGTTTGTACAGACATAACAAAGCTACTTGCTGCAACAATTGGGTCATTTGCTAAATGTGGTGAAGAACCATGACCACCACGTCCTGTTATTTTTAATTTAAAGATATTTCGACCTGATTGAACATTGCCTTCTCTATAATAAACGTGATCACTTTCAAGTGCGCTCATGACATGGACGCCGATAACATTATCAACACCATCAAGAATGCCATCTTTAATTAAGTATTGTGAACCACCAGGTGGCTTTTCTTCTGCAGGTTGGTGAATGATGACAATCTTACCTTTAAGTTGATCTTTTACTTCAATTAAAGTTTCAGCAAGCACCATCATATATGCAGTATGCGCGTCATGACCACAAGCATGCATGACACCTTCATTTTTAGAACTGAAAGGTAGGCCAGTATCTTCTTTTATAGGTAAAGCATCGAAATCAGCGCGTAACGCTAATGTCTTACCTGGTTTACCAGAATCAATGGTTACTTTAATACCGTAAATGCCTTCTCCTCCGATATGCGTTTGTAATGTGACATCCTTATCTTTATAAAAGTCAGCAATATACTGGGCTGTCTCTTTTTCTTCAAAAGATAACTCAGGATGCTCATGTAAGTATCTTCTGATTTCAATCATTTTGTTTTCTTTCTTAGATAATCTTTCATAGAAATCATTTAACATATCATGTTCCTCCTTATATTTGTTTAATTTTATTATAATAGAAATTTTTGAAAAATTGTTGTTAGAAGCGTAAATGGGTGTTGACATAACATGACAATGGGCGTAGAATGATTGAGTATTAGTTAGCAAAGCTAACTATATTTTTATGAGAAAAGGTGAAAACAATGAAGAACTTTTTATATTCCTACACAAATTTGTATCGACCATATATTCATCATATTAATGAAATATTGGAACCTTTTGATTTATATGCTGCGCAGTACAAAGTGTTACATGATATCGCATATAATCAACCAACCACACTTGTTCAAGTATCTAAGCGTTCTTTTATTGAGAAACCTACGGCTCGTAAAATTATAAAAAAATTAATCGAACGGGAATTGATTCAAGCAGTTAATAGTAAAGAAGATAAAAGAGAAAAATTCCTTACATTAACTGAGCAAGGTCAAAATCAATTCGATGAAATTCATCATAGAATTGGTGTATTTCAAGAAAAATGTCTGCAAGCAGTTGGTGTCGATGAAGCAGAACTTAATAAGGCACAAGAGATTTTAGAGAATTTGAGAAGTTATTTAATAGAGGAGGAAACAGAGTAATGGACGACCAAATTAAGAAACCGATTTGGACAAAAGATTTTATATTTAATTTTGTTATTAGCTTTTTTATATTTTTATCAATGTACTTACTATTAGTAACAGTAGGTGGTTATAGTAAAGAAACGTTCGGTGTTTCAGACAGTATGGCTGGTCTAGCATCAGGTTTATTCATAGTTGGATCATTAGTAGGTAGATTTTTAACAGGTAAATATATCAATATAGTAGGTAGTAAGAAAGTGTTAGTCATCGGTGGTATTCTACTAGTTATCACAAACGGTTTATATCTTGTGACTGCATCATCATTCGTATTGTTATTAATCGTACGTATTCTAAATGGTATTGCAAGTGGGGTAGCAAGTACAGCTACAGGAACAATTGCAGCATTTATCACACCAGCACAACGTCGTAGTGAAGGTATCAGTATGTATAGTTTAAGTATGGTACTCGGTACAGCAATCGGACCATTTATAGGCTTATTACTATATCAACACATTCCAATGTCTGGACTATTTACAATTTGTACGATACTTATTGTTGTAGCATTTGTTATGTCACTATTCATGAAAGTTGAAACACCTGTTATGGCGAGTGTTAAAACAGAAGAGAAAAAAGGATTTAAAATTACTGATTTCTTCTCAGTACATGCCTTACCAATTGCAATCGTAGTTGTGATTGTTAGTATTGCATACTCATCAGTATTGTCATTTATTCAATTCTTCGCACAAGAAAATCATTTAGTAGATGCAGCAAGTTTCTTCTTTGTTGTATATGCAGTAGCAGTCTTAATTACAAGACCATTTACAGGAAGAATTATGGACCAACGCGGTGAGAATATCGTTACAATACCAGCATTTATATGTTTAATTCTTGGTTTATTCCTAATTAGTATTGCAAGCAATGGTGCGGTCTTATTAATCGCAGGTGCATTTATAGGATTAGGATTCGGTAACTTACAATCAATATTCCAAGCATTAGTCGTTAAAGTATCACCAGTAGAAGCGATGGGATTAGCAACATCAACATATTTCATCGGCTTAGACTTCGGATTGGGATTCGGACCATATGTATTAGGTAACTTCACACATTCAATCGGATATTCAGGATTATATCTAGCAATGTCTATCGTAGCCTTATTAGGATTAGTCGCATTCTATTTCTTACACATGATTAAAGCTAAAAAAGTAAGTTAATTATAATTAGTTGATGATATGAAAGGACAGAATTCTGAGAAATGTCCCTGACTGAGTACATTCTAATTACCAGAATTCGAAATAATGGAAGTTAGCGTATTCTAATTACCAGAATTCAGAATAATGATAGTTAGCGGGTTCTAACTACCACAATTCAGAATAATGGAAGTTAGCGCATTCTAATTACCAGAATTCAGAATAATGGAAGTTAGCGTATTCTAATTACCAGAATTCAGAATAATGGAAGTTAGCGCATTCTAATTACCACAATTCAGAATAATGGAAGTTAGCGATACTCAATTACAAAACTTCATAATAATGTAGAGGCTGGGACATAATGTAATGTCTCAGTCTTTTTTAGTATCTAGGCAGTAGCTGACTGAATTGAAAATGCGCTTGTAACAAGCTTTTTTCAACTCTAGTCATCCTTGCCGGGGCGGGACTACGAAATCTTTTTATACATATTAGATTTCTGTCCCGCTCCCACTATATAAAAAAATAGCGTATAGGACAGTCATTGTCCTATACGCTATTTATATATTATCCTTCTAAATCAACTGAGTTGATATCAATGCCTAATGCGTCTGCTACACCTTTACCGTAGTCTGGATCTGCTTTGTAACAGTTACGGATGTGACGGTGTTTTACTTCGTCAGTAGTGCCTTGCATTTCGTTAGCTGTATTTTGGAAAATACGTTGTTGTTGTTCTGGTGATTGTAGACGGAATAATTTACCTGGTTGTTCATAGTAATTATCGTCATCTTCACGGAAGTCGTGTTCGTATAATTCACCTTCAAGTTCTAAACCTGGTTTTTTGTATTCTGGTTGTGATTGATGTGCTTCATAACTATTTGGATAGTAGTTAATGCCGCCACCTTGGTTACCATCTACTCTCATTTGTCCATCTCTTGAGAATGGGCAAACATTTGTTGCAGCTTTTGGTGAGTTTACTGGGATTTGCCAGTGGTTAACACCTAAGCGGTAACGTTGTGCATCTCCGTATGAGAATAAACGACCTTGTAACATTTTATCTGGAGAGAAGTCTATACCAGGGATGATGTTTGTAGGTGCAAATGCAGCTTGTTCAACATCTTGGAAATAGTTCTCTGGGTTACGGTTTAATTCGAATTCACCAACTGGAATTAATGGGTATTCGTCTTTGAACCAAACTTTAGTTAAGTCGAATGGGTTATCTTTATGATTTCTTGCTTGTTCTTCAGTCATAACTTGAATGTACATTTTCCATTTAGGGAAATTGCCTTCTTCAATCGCGTTGAATAAGTCTCTTTGACTTGATTCACGGTCTTTAGCAATTACTTGTTCAGCTTCTTCTGCTGTGTAATTTTCAATACCTTGTTGTGTTCTGAAGTGGAATTTAACCCATACACGTTCACCTGCATCGTTGTACATTGAATAAGTGTGTGAACCGAAACCGTGCATGTTACGGAATCCTTTTGGAATACCTCTGTCTGTCATTAAAATTGTAACTTGGTGTAAAGCTTCAGGTAATAATGTCCAGAAGTCCCAGTTTGATTGTGGGTTATGCATGTTTGTTTTAGGGTCACGTTTAACAACATGGTTTAAACTTGCAAATAATTTAGGATCGCGGAAGAAGAATACAGGTGTGTTGTTACCAACTAAGTCCCAGTTACCTTCTTCAGTATAGAATTTAAGTGCGAAACCACGGATGTCACGTTCAGCATCTGCAGCACCACGTTCACCAGCAACTGTAGAGAAACGTGCAAACATTTCAGTTTGTTTACCAATTTCAGAGAATATTTTAGCATTTGTATATTGTGTTATATCATGTGTAACAGTAAAAGTACCGAACGCACCAGAACCTTTAGCATGCATACGACGCTCTGGAATCACTTCTCTGTCGAAATGTGCCATTTGTTCTAAGAAATAAATATCTTGCATAGCAAGTGGTCCGCGTTTACCAGCAGTTAATGAATTTTCACGATCTGATACTGGCGCACCAAAAAGTCCTGTAAGTTTTGATTTATTACTCATATCATAATCCTCCTCAAGAATTCTTAATTATAATAATTCTAATTTCATATTAATTATAATTTAAAGTAAGCAAAGTGACAAGTAAAAGAATAAATAATACAGAAAGAATTACGGTGCTACTTTGTTATATATTTAGATATAATAACCTAAAAGTGTAAAAACTAAACATTATATAGGGCTTTTTGACTAAATTTTACGGTTTGTACACAAATTGTTAATAGAATATATTTTGTTTAAAATGAGAATTGGACAGATTAATTGATTATAAGAACTATAAATAATAAAAAAAGAACGCGTTTTTTCGCGTTCTTAATAGAAATCAATATTATTTAGGTAAATCCCTGTCTATAAATAGTGGCTCGACATCTACTCTTTTTAATATGATTTCTTTTGCTTTTTGAGGTAGCAGTTTAATTTCAGGAATTTCTGAGACTCTTAATGATACATATTTAACTTTTTGATCGAATGGAATGGTCAAGTCTTCTATAGATTCATTAATTGTAGCATGGTAAATAAATAATATTTCGTGATAAGACGTACTTTCATATTCAAAGAAATTTTGAACTGTTGTTAAAAAGTAAATATCATCACATTCAATATTGAGTTCTTCTTTGATTTCACGTTTAATAGCTGAGTCTGAGCTTTCGAAATATTTAACTCTGCCACCAATTAATGCATAATAATCATGTTTTTTATCATAGTGAAAACAATAACCATGCTTATCTTTGATGATTGCGCCAACTCTAATGTTCAACATACCATCGCCTGATTTAAGAGAAAGATCCATCACAACGACCTCCTTAGTATTAAATTAGAATAATTTAAGAATGACAATGCCGACAAAGACTAATATCGCACCAATTAATCGTCTCGTTGTAATTTTAAATTTTGGTGTATTAAATAAACCGAAGTGATCAATTAAAAGTCCCATTAACATTTGTCCAAATATAACGACCATTAATGTCAGTGCTGCACCGAGTTCAGGCATAAGTAATATGTTCGTCGTAACAAATACAACACCTAATGCACCACCAATAAAGTAGATCGGTTTAATCGTACCTTGTTCAGGTTGATGGAAGCTAAAACGAATTCTACGAACAAGAATAAGTGAAAGAATGAATAAAGCGATTGTCCCAACTGCGAATGATATAAGTGCTGAAAAATAAAATGAATCTACTTCATATCTAAGTGCACTATTAATAGCTGTTTGAATAGGGGGAAGACAACCCGTCATAATACCGAGAATCATCCAATAATTAGTATGATTAGATTGCGTTGTAATAACACGTGATGATTTCTTTTTATAATTCATTAATAATATACCCAGTAACATCAGAATTACGCCAGAAATTCTGCCGATATTGATTGTATGAATGTCAGCATCAAATAATCCGAATTGGTCGATGATCAGTCCCATTATAATTTGACCGGAAACTGTCATCACGACTGTTAATGCTGCGCCAATTCTTGGAAGTAATAATAAATTACCTGTTAAAAAGACGACGCCTAATAGACCACCTGTAAACCAAACGTATGAAAAGTCTTGATTCATTATAAATGAAGGTGTTAATTTTTGTGGGTTCATAATGGTATTCACAATGATTAACACGATCGTTCCGATTAAGAATGAATAAAATGATGCAAGTATAGGTGATTTCGTGTAACTACCAAGTTTCGTGTTAATAGATGTTTGTAATGGTACACATAACCCTGCTAAAATGCCTAGAATAATTAATAAAATCAATCTTCATAACCCCTTTTTTCTATATCTACAGCTTCTTGATAATAAATCTTTTGTTCATTTTCTGGCACCATGTTACCGCCTGTTGACCAAACGAGGTGCGTGGCATTTTCGGAATCATAATTTAAATCATGAATATATTTTAAACCTTGGAAACCTGAAGTAGCAGAAGGTTCTATAAAGATATTCTCATGATCTTTTAATGATTTTAAATAAAGATAAAGTTGATGGTCATTTACTGTACATGAACCAAATAATAATGAAGTCATAATGTTGCCGACTAATTTCGATGGACGACTAACTGCTAAACCATCTGCAATTGTTTTCCCGGATAAACCTATATCTTGAACGGAAATTTGATCATGTAGCTGTGTAATCATGCCTAAAGTCATACAAGGTGCTTCAGTAGGTTCGATAAAGATAGGATGTACATGGTCACCGTAAATGAGTTTTAATCCAAATGCGACACCACCAGGACCACCGCCGACGCCACATGGTAAATAGACGTATAACGGATGTGCTTTATCTACATGAATATTTAAATCTTTCAATTGATGTTTAAGTCTTAGCGCACTAACTGCATATCCTAAAAATAAATCTTTAGATGCTTCATCATCAACAAAGTGACAATAAGGATCATTTGCTGCAGCTTTACGACCTTCTTTTACAGCATAACCGTAATCTTGTATATGTTCTACGACTTCGACTCCTTTAGAACGGAGAAGATCCTTTTTCCATGTCTTAGCATCTTGAGACATATGAACCGTTACTTTGAAACCTAATTTGGCACTCATAATACCAATGCTTAATCCTAAATTACCAGTAGAACCAACAGCAATTCTATATTTAGAGAAAATAGATTGATATTGTTCAGTAGCAAGAAGGCGGTAATCACTATTAATCGTAAAATCAGTTTCTTTCATAGCTGTTTCTTCAGCAAACTTTAACACTTCATAAATGCCACCACGTGCTTTAATAGAACCAGAAATAGGTAAAGCATGGTCACCTTTAAGAAATAAACGTCCCTTTAAATGACTGAATCGTGCATTTTTAAAATGATCTAATGAAAAAATTTGAGATTCAATTTTTCCATTGTTTTGTTTCGTTTCAGGAAAGACTTCTTCAATATACGGTGCAAAACGAGCTAATCGTTGTTCAGCATCTAATACATCATCCATCGAAAATGGTAAATCAGTAGTCGTTAAATAGTCAGGATTTTTCCAAAATACTTCTTCTCCATTTTTAATATTAGAAATAATAGGATATTTATCTTCTAATGATTTTATGTCTATAGACATGAATAATCTCTCCTTTTTAAAATATGATGTAATACAATAGTACAACTGTTTGAATATTATAGATAGATTGTGAGAATAAAAAATATATGATTATTTGTAATCTTTAACAATAATAGAAGGTTTAGAAGTTTTGGGATGCCAAGAACGACATGTTTGTAGTGGGTGAGTTAATTACAAAAGTGGTCGGAATTGTAACTAAGAACCCCGCTATCATCACACCAACATACTCATAAAAAAGACTTCCGACGTATTATCGGAAGTCTCCATATTCTACATTTTAAGATGTATATAAATCTCTTGTAGGTGTTGCGATTCTGCTTGGGTCTGCATGTTTAATAATTGCACGTACATATAATGAAGCGACAATTAGAAATACCACTGATCCGCCAATTACAGATGTTTGATATGGTAATGATAATCCTTCGGGTGCATATAATACATATACACTAATTGCAGCAGTCATGAATAACGCTGGTATTCC
Organism: Mammaliicoccus sp. P-M59; assembly: GCF_022386135.1. Taxonomy (NCBI): domain Bacteria; kingdom Bacillati; phylum Bacillota; class Bacilli; order Caryophanales; family Staphylococcaceae; genus Mammaliicoccus; species Mammaliicoccus sp. P-M59. The sequence goes on from NZ_JAJNJJ010000007.1 coordinate 79,153, forward strand.
GGCTACTAAATGTTTCTTGCCATATCTTAATAAGTAACTTACACTTACCCACAACATAACGGTTGCGACGATTTGATTTGAGAACCCTACATATCTCCATAAGAATGAATAATCAATTGTTGATAGTAAGAAAGCTGGTAACCCTACCGCAAAGCTTGCTGCGATCATTAATACTTTTGGCTTAATTTTTACTTTATCTCTCATGAAATCTTCTATAATCATTCTTGAACTTCTAAGTGCAGTATCACCAGTTGTAATAGGTAGAATGATGACACCAAGTAGTGCAAGGATACTACCGAATGGTCCTAATAGTTCCATTGAGATTTGGTCAACGACACCAGCTGGACCGATAGATTGTAATTTTGCTGCTAATCCCTCAGTACCACCGAAGAAAGTCATACCAGCTGCTGCCCAAATTAATGCAATAATACCTTCTGAAATCATTGCGCCATAAAAGACTTTTCTACCTTCTGATTCATTTTTAACTGTTCTTGAAATGATTGGACTTTGCGTACAATGGAAACCTGAAATGGCACCACAAGATATTGTCACCATAAGTAATGGCCAAACAGGTAGTTCTTTAGGATGCATATTATGAATTGTAATTTCAGGAATATGCTTACCACTGAATATTAAAGCAACGGCTACACTAACTGCCATAACGATTAAGATAACACCGAATATTGGATAAATACGTCCAATAATTTTATTGATAGGAAGTATAGCTGCTAGTATAAAGTATGTAAAAATGATAACTAATGCTACGAAGAACGATATAGGTGTCTTGCTTGATAATAATTGAGCTGGACCAGCAACAAATGCAGCTGCAACGAGCACCATCAAGACGACAGACACAACGTCTGTAAACACTCTAATAACCTTACCTAAATAATGTTGTACAAGCATAGGGAACTGTGCACCGCCATGTCTCAAACTTAACATGCCTGAGAAATAGTCATGTACACCGCCAGCAACGATACATCCTACAACAATCCAGATAAATGCTACTGGTCCATATAAAGCACCAGCTACAGCACCAAAAATCGGCCCCAATCCAGCTATGTTGAGCAGCTGAATCATCCATCCTTTCCAAGCAGGCATAGGTACAAAATCCATATTATCTTGTTTACTATACGCTGGTGTTTGTTTATCTGGATGTATCTCGAATACACGTTCAACATATTTACCGTAAAAGATATACCCCAAAATTAAAATAATAATACTAGAAATAAATGTAACCATTGTAAAACCTTCTTTCAAACTAAGAATATTCATAGATTAGCAAATATTTAACAGTGTATCAATAATGTTTTTGAAATTTCTGAAAATTTATCAATATAGTATGTATAACAATTATTTGCAATTGTAAAATTACAAAATTATAATCAAAAGTAAGCCGTTTCATTTAATTATGAATATATTTGGCTTTTTTGGGCATAATTTCATAGAGGGGGTAATCAATATGCAAGAACATCAGGTTATAACAATTGATGGTAAAGATTTTCTTGTAGAAGAGGGCATGAGGCTATTAGATTTTATTAAAGCTGAAAAGTTATCCTTTGTTCCGTCTATATGCTACAACGAATCTTTAGGACCAATTGAAACGTGTGACTCATGTGTCGTCGAAGTTAATGGGCAACTTCAACGTGCATGTAGTACGATGATTGAGAATGGCATGGTTGTGAATACACAACTTGAATCCGTGAAATCAGCTCAGAAACAAGCATTGGACAGAGTGCTTGAACACCATGAATTATATTGTACAGTTTGTGATTATAATAATGGCAATTGCGAAATTCATAATACAATGGGTGAATTTGGTTTAGAACATCAATCTAATCCATTTCAATCTAAAGGTTATGAAAAAGATTTTGGGGCATTTTATAGATATGATCCAGATCAATGTATTCTATGCGGTAGATGTGTAGAAGTATGTCAAGATGTACAAGTGAACGAAACGTTGACGATTGATTGGGAAAGAAAACAACCTAGAGTTATTTGGGACAATGATCGCGCGATTGATGAATCAAGTTGTGTGAACTGTGGACAATGTGTAACAGTATGTCCTTGTAATGCTTTGATGGAAAATAACATGCTAGGTAATGCAGGCTATATGACTGATCAAGAACCTGGCTTATTACGTTCGATGATTGAACTCACTAAAAAAGCTGAAACTGGATATGGACCACTGTTTGCGATTTCTGATTCAGAAGCGGCGATGCGAGAAGATGTCATTAAGAAGACGAAGACAGTATGTACTTACTGTGGTGTAGGTTGCTCATTTGATGTTTGGACAAAAGATAGAGAAATATTAAGAGTGTTACCACATGAAGATTCTCCAGCAAATCATATTTCTACGTGTGTTAAAGGGAAATTCGCATGGGACTATGTGAATTCTGAAGATAGATTAACGAAACCTTTAGTTAGAAAAGAAGGTTATTTCCAAGAAGTTGAATGGGATGAAGCTTTGAGAGTAATTAGTACACGATTTTCGCAAATTAAAAATCAATATGGTAAAGATGCATTAGCGTTTATTTCATCTTCTAAATGTACAAATGAAGAATCATATTTAATGCAGAAATTAGCGAGACAAGTTATCGGAACGCATAATGTCGATAATTGTTCTAGATATTGTCAATCACCCGCTACTCAAGGATTGTTTAGAACTGTAGGTTACGGTGGTGATTCAGGTTCAATTGAAGATTTAGAAAAAGCTAAAATGGTCATTACTATCGGTACAAACACAGCAGAAGCACATCCAGTTATCGCGAGTAGAATTAAACGTGCGCATAAATTATTAGGACAAAAACTATATGTATTTGATATTAGAAAACACGAGATGGCTGAACGTGCAGATAAATTTTATCAACCAAATCCTGGTACAGATTTAGTTTGGCTATCAGCTGTAACAAAATATATTATCGACCAAAATTGGCACGATGAAGCTTTTATCAATAAATGGGTTAATGATTTTGATAGTTATTATGACAGTCTTAAAACATTTACGTTAGAGTATGCAGAAAGTCTAACGGGCATTAGTCAAACAGAACTTAAACATATTGCTAAACAAGTTGCAGAAACTGAATCTCTATCCATATGTTGGGCAATGGGGGTAACGCAACATCGTATCGGTAGTGATACAAGTACAGCTATTTCTAACTTATTATTAGTAACAGGGAATTATATGAGACCAGGCACAGGTGCTTATCCACTAAGAGGTCACAACAATGTTCAAGGATGTAGTGATATGGGCAGTATGCCTAACACATTCCCAGGATATCAAGATGTGTCTGATGATGAAGTAAGACATAAATTTGAACAAGCTTGGCAAGTTTCGCTCGATTCAGAAAGAGGTTTGGACAACCATCAAATGATAGATAGTATACATGAAGGGACATTACACTCACTTTATATTAAAGGTGAAGATACAGGTGTTGTAGACGCTAATATTAATTATGTCAGATCAGCATTTGAGAAAATTGATTTCTTAGTCGTTCAAGATTTATTTTTATCAAAAACAGCCGAATTTGCAGATGTTGTCTTACCTGCATCTCCTTCATTAGAAAAAGATGGTACATTTACAAATACTGAAAGACGCGTTCAAAGAATCAATAAAGCATTAGACACGCTTGGAGATTCTAAACCAGACTGGGAAATCATTCAATTAATTGCTCAGTCACTTGGCGCAGATTGGGATTATCAACATCCTAGTGAAATATGGTATGAAGCACAATCTCTTATGCCTTTAGTTAAAGGTATTACGTATGATCGTTTAGAAGGATTTGATAGTTTACAATGGCCAATGAATGATGATGGCACTGATACACCATTATTATATACAGAAAGATTTAATTTCCCTGATGGCAAAGCTAGACTTTATCCATTGTCATTTAATGTTGAATCTAAAAAGACTAAAGAAATGTCATTACACGTTAATAATGGACGTGTCTTAGAACATTTCCATGAAGGTAATATGACTTATCAAGTACCAGGTTTAAAATATAAATTACCTAGAAACTTCTGTGAAATTTCTAAAGAACTTGCTGAAGAACATGGTATCGAAAATGGTGCGAGAGTTAAAGTAACTTCTAAAGTAGGTACAGTAGAAGTGAATGTACAAGTAACAGACAGAGTAGCAGGTAATAATATTTATATTCCGTTAAATGATCAGAATGAAGGTGCACCTAACTTTGTAACAGATAGTGATGTTGATAAAGATACAAATACACCAGCATATAAAGATAATTATGCGAAGTTAGAAGTTGTCACTAAAAAAGGCAAATCACCTATACCTAAACATAATTCACGTTTTGGTAATAGACAGCCACAGATTAGTGTGAGAGTACAAGATAAGTGGGCGAAATCAAGTTATACATTCCCTAGTAAAGGTGGCGATTTATAATGGGTGAAAGAGTTAAAGTGATCAAGAAAATTCATAAAAGTAGAGAATATATAATTGAAGAAAATATGAATGACATTAAATCACGATTATCAGATCGAAAAATTGCCATTGAAAAAGGAATTGATATACTCGATGCACTGGAAGAAGCGGAGGCGTTGGATGCATTTCACGCAGCCATTGTGCAACGTAAAATCATTACGAAAAATATCGTCAATGAACTAAATAAAGAACAATATGAAGGTATTTTAGGAAATCTTGGACAAGTTCTATTTCTATTAGGAGAATTGGATATAGAAGAAACATCGACTTTCGTGAGAAGAATTAATAACGGTATGAAAGTAGCAAATAGGGCTAATCCTTATAAGAAGACTTCCGTAACAGATTTATTAGGCGCACTTAAAGATCCAGAAATTAATCAAAGTGTAACGCTATTATTGAACTTTTTAAAAGGTATGAGTAGAGAAGAGTGAGACTGATTTCTGTCTCGCTCTTATTTTTTGAAAACATTTCGTTGAAATTTAAGAAAATATAAGATAAGTTAAAACAGTAACAATGCTTATACAAATAGAAGAGGTGTGAATATTATTAACTTTTTGAGAGAAAGGTTTTCTTTAATTTTAGGGCTCACAATTATTATTATATTTATTGTTTTATTATTTATTTTTGAGTCTCCTTTTTTTAAAAATCATCAAACGCATACTTATGAAGAAGCGCTTGAAATTCAAACGCAAAGTGATGCACCAGCTGTTACACAAAAGGACAACAAATTCGTGTATGCTGATAAAAAAGAAATCGATAAATTTATGGATATCGACAAAAGTCAGACAGACTTTCAATTCATAGATATATCTAAAAAAGTAGATGTATCAGAAAAACAAGTTAAAGAAATTTTAAAAGATAAAGGCATATTAAAAGGTAAAGAAAAAGCTTTTATAAAAGCTCAAGAAAAATATGATGTCAATGTCATATACTTGATGAGCCATGCTTTTATCGAAACTGGCAATGGTAATTCTGAATTGGCTAGTGGTGTCAAAATGTCCAATGGTAAAACATTTTATAATTTCTATGGAATCGGGGCATTTGACCAAGATGCTGTAGAAACGGGTAGTAGTTATGCACGTAAGAAAGGTTGGACTTCTCCAGAAAAAGCTATAAATGGAGGCGCTGAATTTATTAAAAAGGATTATCTTAACAATGGGCAAGACACATTATATAAAATGAGATGGAACCCTTATAATCCTGGACAACACCTATATGCAACAGATGTGAATTGGGCAACAAGTATCGGTAAAATTATGGAAGGCTATTATGATGACCATAATTTAAAAAAATCAAAAGTCCATAAAGACTATTACAAATAAAGGTTACCCCTAGTTCAATATGAACTGGGGGTAAAGATATGTAAGGATTCATGTTAAAATAAAGCTTATAATCAAATTTTTATTTCAAAGAAAGTAGTGAACAAAATGAAAATTGCTGTAATTGGGGCAGGCATCGGTGGATTAACGACTGCTGGATTACTAACTCAAACGGGACATGAAGTTTATGTATATGAACAACGTGAAAATTTAGACCAAGATGGTGCCGGTTTAGGTATTGGAAGTAATGTCCTTAAAGCATTGAAACAATATAAAATGGCATATGCAATTGAGCAAGAAGGCCAGCCATTAAGAAAAATAGAAATTAGATCTGATTTAGATGAATTTTTAAATTCATTAATGATGAATCAAGATGAACATAAAAATATTACGATTCATAGAAAAGTGTTACATGAAATCTTAAAAACTCATGTACCAACAGATAATATTTATTTAAATCATGAAGTCAAAACATTTAAGCAAACAGCTGACGATGTACGACTTTATTTTACAAATGGTTTAGAAGAACAATTTGATTTAGTAATTGCAGCAGACGGCATACATTCAAAAGTAAGAACACAACTTTATCCAAAATCAGCACCAAAGTATGCTGGATATACTTGTTTCAGAGGTGTAGTAAACGAGAAGTTAAATATCGAACAAGACGTAACTTTAGAATATTGGGGACATAAAGGAAGATTTGGCATTGTACCTTTAAAAGACAACGAATTATACTGGTTCTGTACAATGAATGCTAAAGAAAATGATTTGCAATTTAAGTCATTTGAGAAACCGCATCTTCAAGCATACTTCAATCAATTCCCAAATGAAGTAAGAACTGTATTAGATGCACAAGAAGAAACAGGCATATTACATCATGATATGTATGACTTAGTTCCATTGAAATCTTTCGTTTCAAATAGAGTAGTTCTATTAGGCGACGCAGCACATGCAACAACACCAAACATGGGACAAGGTGCAGGACAAGCAATAGAAGACGCCGTAACATTAGTTAATTTAATTAACGATCGAGATATAGAATCAGCCTTAAAACGATATGATAAATTAAGAACGAAACATACTAAAAAAGTCATCTTAAAATCAAGAAAAATCGGTAAAGCAGCACAATCATCAAGTACTTTAAAAATTAAAATAAGAAATAAAATACTTAAACAAAAATCTTCAAAATCACTTAGCAAAAAAGTGAAATTCTTACAAAAAGCAAAATTAAAATAGGAAAAAACCGCTTAGGCACGATGGTTGTCTAAGCGGTTTTTGACATTTAATGCGTTAGTTGGTTGATCTAATTACCAGAATTCTGAATAGTGGTAGTAAGAACTGTCTAATTACCAGAATTCTGAGAAATGGTAGTAAGAACCGTCTAATTACCAGAATTCTGAATAGTGGTAGTAAGAACCGTCTAATTACCAGAATTCTGAGAAGTGGTAGTAAGAATCGTCTAATTACCAGAATTCTGAAAAGTGGTAGTAAGAATCGTCTAATTAGGGACATTATTTGTAATTGTGTCTCTAACAGCACCCGTTAGGGACATTATTCGTAATTGTGTCTCTAACAGCACTCCTTAGGGACATTTCTCAGAATTGTGTCTCTAAATACTTCCACAACACTATCGAATTTTTAATGTGTAATATCTGAAGTTGATATTCCGGTTGCTGATTTAACTTGAACTTCTTGGAATTTATCATGTGATTCTGATTTACCTAGGAATGTTCCTAAAAATGCACCAATAAAGCCTGCTGGTACTGATATGATTGCAGGGTTTGATAATGGGAATATTGGCGACATTGTTATAAATGCTGTTCCTGCTGGATTCATGACATTTGGACTTAAAATAACGAGTATAAGTGACACAATTAAACCAACAGCGATTCCTGTGATGGCACCGTGTGTGTTAAATCTCTTCCAAAATATCGTAAATACAATGACAGGTAAGTTAGCACTTGCTGCGACACAAAATGCTAATGATACTAAGAATGCTACGTTTAAATTTTGAGCAAATAAGGCTAATATAATAGATACAACTGAAACGGTTAATGAAGCTAATTTTGCTGCTTTCATCTGTTCACGTTCGCTTATTTTACCTTTTTTAATAACTTGCCCGTAAATATCATGTGCAAATGCAGAGGCACCTGTTAATACTAAACCTGCTACTACTGCTAATATCGTTGCAAATGCAACGGCAGAAACAAATGACATTAAGAAATCTCCACCTAATTTTGCTGCTAATAATGGAGCTGCCATATTACCTGCAGGGTTAGCTGCAATAATTTCTTCACGTGTTAATAATGCTGCTGCACCAAACCCAAGGAATATCGTTAAAATGTAGAAGATACCGATAATCCATGTTGCCCACATTACAGAAGATCTTGCCGTTTTAGCATCTTTAACTGTAAAGAATCTCATCAATATGTGTGGTAAACCAGCTGTACCAAACAGTAACGCAATAATTAATGAGATGTTATCTAACGGTGGTTTACCTTGTGAACCTGGATTAATAAATTCACCTTTGAAATCTGATGACTTAATGTTATGCATTTCACCAAACATCGTAGAAAGATTGAAGTCAAAATGTAATAACACTAAAAATGAAATAATTACTGTACCTATCATAAGTAATACCGCTTTAACCATTTGTACCCAACTTGTTGCTGTCATACCACCAAATAATACGTAAATAGTCATCATAATACCAACTAGAATAACAGCGAGTGTATAAGGAATACCAAATAGTAATTGAATAAGTGCACCTGCTCCAACGAGTTGTGCAAGCATGTAGAATATAACTATTGTAATAGAAGAGACTGCAGCCATAGCTCTTACTTTTTTTAATTCAAATCGTGCAGCAATCATATCTGCTAAAGTATATTTACCAAGATTTCTTAACGGCTCAGCTACGATGTATAACACAATAAGATAAGCTGTTAAATAACCAATACTATAGAAGAAACCATCAAACCCCCATAATGCGATGGCACCTGCTATACCTAAAAATGATGCGGCAGATAAATAATCACCTGCAATTGCCAAACCATTTTGCCAACCAGTTAAGCCGCCACCAGCAGTGTAGAAGTCATTTGCTGATTGCGTTCTTTTAGATGCAAAATATGTAATAAATAATGTGATCCCGACAAATATTAAAAACATAACGACAACGATGACATTCATAAGTTTTGCTCCTCTCTATATGCTTTTAATAGTTCCTCAGCATCTTTATCAAAAGATTTTGCTTTTCGCATGTACAAAGTGACAAGTGTCCAAACCATAATGAATAATAATAAAGCGTAAATCCATGCCCATGAAATATTCCAAAATGCAATATTATTCAAGATGTTTGTATAACCAGTCAACACTGGAAATAGGAGTGTTGCCAAAATAAAGAATATAGAGATAGGAAATATAAAACTATTTCTTTTTTTCAGAAGTTCTTTAAACTTTGGATCTGCTGCTAAACGCTTGAAATCATGCTCTGCCATACTCATAACCCCCTTATTTACAGATGTAAAAATACATCTTAATTTTCATTTTATTTGTTGTTCACAAAGTTGTCAATAATTTATTGATAGCGCTTACATTAATAAAAATTCATTAAGAAAATGTTAATCAATCATTAAAGAGAAAAAATACAATCCAAATAAATGAATATTTAGAAAAATTTGATTATAAGTATTGACGATAAATGGAAACACCCATATAATTCTTATCATATTAATAAGAATTCGGAAGGGATAAATAAGATGATTGAATTTAAAAATGTAAATAAAATTTTCCAGCAAAAGAATTCTGAAATCCAAGCTTTAAAAGATGTCAGTTTTAAAGTCGAAGAACAAGATATTTTTGGCGTAATTGGATATAGTGGTGCAGGAAAAAGTACGTTAATAAGACTTGTTAATGCTTTGGAAGAGAAAACAACGGGAGAGGTCATTGTTAATGGCCATGACATCAATCAATATTCAAAGAAAGAATTACAAAGCGTTAAGAAGAATATCGGCATGATATTTCAACATTTCAATTTATTAAATTCTAAGACAGTATTTAATAATGTTGCGATGCCACTTATTTTGCAAGGTACAAGTAAAGAAAAAATTAAAGCTAAAGTAGATGAACTATTAAAGTTTGTTGGACTAGAGGATAAAGGGAAGCAATATCCTAATGAACTATCTGGAGGACAAAAACAAAGAGTGGCTATTGCAAGAGCACTCGTGACAGATCCAAAAATATTATTATGTGACGAAGCAACTAGTGCACTTGATCCGGCAACGACAGATTCTATATTGAAATTATTAAAAAATGTCAATGAAGAATTTGGAGTCACAATTCTACTGATTACACATGAAATGAGTGTGATACAGAAGATTTGTAACAAAGTTGCAGTCATGGAAAATGGAAGAGTTATCGAAATTGGACCTGTATTAGATGTCTTTAGCCATCCTAAAACAGCAACAGCTAAGAATTTTGTATCTACCGTTATTACAACAGATATATCAGATAATTTAAGAAAGTTAATACCGACTGATCAACATGCAACAGACATTAAATTATACATAGATGGAGAGAAAGTGACACAATCCATCATTAATGATTTAATTACAAAATATCAAGTTCAAATTAATGTCTTGTTTGCTTCAATGTCAGATATTCAAGGCACACCAGTAGGGTACTTAACGTTACGTCTGAAGGGTGACGATAGTGCAATTAGAAGAAGTTTTGCCCATTTAGATTCATTAAATATAGAATTTGAGGAGGTTGGTGCATAATGTTCGGATCATCATTAGATTCTTCACTATTGTTAGATTCTATATATCAAACTTTATATATGGTAACTGTGTCACTTGTATTAGGTGCATTAATCGGTATTCCATTAGGCATTTTGTTAGTGATTACTAGAAAAAACGGTATATGGGAAAATGTCATCATTTATTATTTACTTAATCCAATTATTAATATATTTAGATCTTTACCTTTCATTATATTATTAATTGCGATTGTACCTTTTACGAAATTAATTGTAGGTACTTCAATAGGTACATCTGCAGCAATTGTACCACTGACTGTTTATGTTGCACCTTACATAGCAAGATTAGTTGAAAACTCATTATTAGAAGTTAATTCTGGTGTTATTGAAGCTGCACATTCAATGGGTGCTTCACCCATTCAAATTATTAGATATTTCTTATTACCAGAAGCACTAGGATCATTAATCTTAGCATTAACGACTTCAATTATTGGTTTAATTGGTGCTACTGCAATGGCCGGTGCAGTTGGTGGTGGCGGAATAGGTGACTTAGCACTTGCATACGGCTATCAAAGATTTGATACAATCGTCATCGTTATCACCGTTATTATACTTGTTATTATGGTACAAGTTATTCAATCTCTAGGTAATGTCTTATCTAGATTAGTACGCAGAAGTTAAATATTTTAATATAAAGGAGCAATTCAAATGAAGAAAGTCTTAACATTATTAGTAGCATTAGTATTATTACTCGCAGCATGTGGAGATAAGAAAGACGACAAGAAAGTAACAATTGGTATCGCATCAAATGACACAGCAGTTTGGGACAAAGTAAAAGAATTAGCTAAAAAAGATGGTATTGAAGTTGAAATCAAACAGTTTTCAGACTACAATGTTCCAAATAAAGCTTTATCAGACGGAGATATTGATTTAAATGCCTTCCAACATTTCGCATTTTTAGATCAATTTAAGAAAGCAAATAAAGGTACAGAAATTACACCAATAAGAACGACAGTGTTTGCACCATTAGGTATATACTCGAAAGAATTGAAAGATGTTAAAGATTTAAAAAATGGTGCTAAAGTCGTAATTCCAAATGATGTTTCAAACCAAGCAAGAGCGTTAAAATTATTAGAAAAAGCAGGTTACATTAAATTAGATAAGAACTTCGGTTTAAGTGGTGGACCTAAAGACATTGTTGAGAATAAAAAGAATTTAAACATTAAAGCTGTAGATGCACAACAAACAGCGAGAGCATTAGATGAAGTGGATATTGCTGTTATCAATAATGGTGTAGCTTCAAAAGCTGGATTAGATCCTAAAAACGACCCTATCTTCTTAGAAGATCCAGATGCTAATGCAGCTAAACCTTATATCAACTTTATCGCAGCAAATACAAAAGACAAAGATAATAAAACATATAAGAAAATTGCGGAATTATATCATTCAGAAGAAGCTAAAGATGCTTTAAAAGAAGATACTAAAGACGGAGAAATTGTTGTTGATTTAAAACAAGATGAAATTAAAGAAATTGTGGATTCACTTAAATAAATTAAAATAAAAAGATTCGGCTCCCCTTAGCCGAATCTTTTTTATTTTATGCTTTTTTTAATGTTTTTAAATATTGTTGACCTTTTTCGTGATCATATTTGTTTTCCCATTTAGAGATTACAATTGTTGATAACGCGTTACCTACAACATTGACACATGTTCTAGTCATATCTAATAGTCTGTCTATACCGATAATTAATGCAAGTCCTTCTGGATTTAATCCCATAGACCCTAATGTTGTAATAAGAACAACTATAGAAGTACCAGGTACAGCTGCCATACCTTTAGATGTAATCATTAATGTAAACATTAATATTAACTGTTCAACAAGCGTTAAATGAACACCATACATCTGAGCAACAAATAATGCTGCGATTGATTGGTATAAAGCTGATCCATCAAGGTTAAATGTATATCCTGTTGGTACTACAAATGAAACAATATCTTTTGGTGCACCGAACTTTTCCATTTTTTCCATGACTGATGGTAGAACCGTTTCTGAACTTGAAGTTGAGAACGCTAACAATAAGTCGTCTTTTAATATGCGAATAATAGAGAATACGCTGATACCACAAATTTTTGCGACAATCCCTAATACAACAATAATAAAGAATACCATTGCACCTACAACAACAGCTAATAACTTAACTAATGGAATTAAAGCAGATAATCCAAATGTCATAATCGTTACACAGATAAAAGCAAATACACCATATGGCGCTAATCGTAATATTCTATGTATCATCCAGAATACAGCTTCTAATGTTCCGCTTAATACATCTTTAACTGGTTGACCTTTTTCACCAACAGCAGCGATTGCTAATCCGAAGAATACTGCAAAGAATATAATAGGTAGTAATTCTCCAGCTGTTAAAGCTTCAAATATATTTGTAGGTATGATGCTAACTATAGTATCTATCATATGGTTACCATAAGTAGACTTTTCTGCAGCATCAGCAGTTTGTTCATATTTAGAAATATCACCTTTAGGTAATTTGTTTGCGTCTATACCTAATCCAGGTTTGAATAAGTTTCCGAATATAATGCCCAGCCCAATTGCAATTGTCGTGATAATTTCAAAGTATAAAATCGTTTTCCAACCATATCTACCAACTGTATGCATATCACCAACGTTTGAAATTGATAATGCTAATGAACAGAATACAATTGGAATAACAATCATTTTAATAAGATTTAAAAAGATATCTCCAATAGGTCGAATGAATTTAATTAAATGGTCTTGTCCGTGTAAAAAGTATCCTACCACAACACCTAATACTAAAGCGATTAATATTTGTGTCGGTAAGCTTATATATCTTCTTCTCGGTTTTTTAATTTTTTGATCCAAAAAAACTCCTCCTTTAAAGCACTGTAGTGATAAAGTACAAAAAAAATTATGCCTTTCCATAAAAATGGAACTGCACAAATAACGTTTAAAAAGGGGATTCATAAAATACGTCACTCTTAAGATTATAAGAGTATACGTCATTCTATCACGAATTTTAATTTTAGTATTTAATCAGTTTTACTATAAAAAAGGAAAATAACACTTTCAAAAATTGAAAGTGTTATTTGATCATACGAATTGATAATGGTGGTAAATAAGTTTCTCCATTGTATGCTTTGATAGCACCAATAACCGTAAAGACAAAAGCTAAAATAGCTAATATTGGTATTAAAATAAAACCTACTAATATTAAACATAATAGGGAAGCAACAAGCCCCCAAATCGTATATGAAATAAAGAAGTTTAAATAATCTTTACCAATTCTATCAACGAATGGAGAGTTCTCTCTTTTAATTAACCAAATGATAAGTGGCGCAAAGAATGAAGCAAAGAAACTTGTTAAGTATATAAGCATACCGAATAATCTATCATCATCAGTTGTATCAACGTGTTGTGATACTTCTTCATATGTTGAATGTGTTGAAGTTTGTTGAAATGGATTTTGTTCGTTTTCACGCATGTATAATCCCTCCTAACTTAATTCAAGTATACATTTTTTTACCGTTGCCGCCAAACAATAATATAAATTAATTATTTTATAAACAAAAAAGGAGATCTAGACAATAATATGTCCAGTCTCCATATACATGATATTCAATTAATCTTAGTGAATGTAGTTGTAAGAACCAGCTTCTGAAGCTGAGATAGTACGAGTTGATACGACACCTTCACCTTGGTAGTTCATTTCAGAAACTTCAACGCTACCGTCAGAGTTTACATTTTCAACGTATGCTACGTGTCCGTAAGCACCAGCTGTTGATTGTAAGATTGAACCTTTTTTAGGTGTGTTATTTACTGTGTAACCATCTGCTGCTGCGTTTGCTGCCCATTGGTTAGCATTTCCCCAAGTTGAGCTAATTGGTTCTCCAGCTGCTTGTCTTTTATCAAATACATAATAAGTACATTGTCCAGCAGTGTATAAGTTAGCTGATGAACTTGTAGTTTGAGTTGCAGTTTGTGTTACTGATGAAGTAAATGATTGACTCATGTTTGAAGTGTTGTAATTTTGGCTATAGTTATTAGTATAGTTAAAGTTTTGAGTTTGAGTTTGGTTTTGGACTGGAGCTTGAGCGTTATCGAAAGTATCTGCTGAAGCTTCACCATTTCCAATTATTGTTGTTGCTAATCCCGTAGATAATACTGCGAATGCTGTTAATTTTTTCATTATAAATAATCCTCCGTAAATTTCGTATATGTTTTAAATTTAAATTTTAGTTTTGTTTGTGTCGTTTTCCGACGACAAATAATACTTTAACAGATGTTTTTATGTTTGTGTGTGTTTTCATACACTTGTTACTTAATCATAATCAGATACAATATTTTAGTAATATTTATGACCAATTATGACAAACAGTAATATAGAAAATATACCGATAATATAAGGTTTTACGGTGAATTTTTAGAAAATTAATGTCATTTGCTTGTAATATTTATGTTAAGGATTAAAACATTGAAAAAGAGTAGTTAGCAAATTATTTGCGACTACTTTTTTCATATATTAAATAATATGGTTAGTTTTCTAAGTATATTGAAGGGGGCATTATATGAAGAGATTACCAACTTTATTTGAAGCAATTTCTACGATTTTATTTATGGGGCTAGTCGTATTGATTGGTTTTGGGATTTTACATTATCCAATTCAGCCTTTATTAATTATTGCAGCGGTTTATGCGAGCTTTATAGCCATTAGAGTAGGCTTAACTTGGGAAGACTTACAAGATGGTATTACAAAGAGGCTAGCAACTGCAATGCCAGCTATATACATAATATTTGCAGTCGGTATTTTAATAGGTACGTGGATGTATTCAGGCACTGTACCTGCTTTAATTTATTATGGTTTAGAAACGATCAATCCGACATACTTTTTAGTAACTGCATTTGTCATAACAGCCGTTACATCTGTCGCTACAGGTACTGCATGGGGATCAGTAGGTACAGCTGGTATAGCATTAATGGCGATTGCCAATGAAATGAATATTCCGATAGGTATGGTTGCAGGTGTTGTAATAGCAGGTGGTGTGTTTGGAGATAAAATGTCACCACTTTCTGATACGACCAATTTAGCTGCATTAGTAACGAAAGTAAATATCTTTAGGCATATCCAACATATGATGTGGACGACAATACCTGCATCAATTATTGGGCTTATTATATGGTTTATAGCAGGCTTACAATTTGATGCTAAAAATGTAGAAAGCAAAAGAATAAATGAATTGCTGAGTAATATTGATACAGCTTTTAATTTAAACTTTTGGGTATGGGTACCAGTTATTGTTATAGTCTTAGGTATTAGTATAGGAAAACCTACTGTACCGATGATGTTATTATCTAGTTTAGTCGCAATGTTTGTAGGTGTGTTTAATAATGGATTTGAAATAGTAGATGCATTTAATGTAACGATGCAAGGTTTCAATATCAATATGACAGGCTTAGCTGAAAGTGATGCATCAAGTTCAATGGTAGAACTGTTACAACGAGGTGGCATTATGAGTATGACTGAAATTGTTGTAACGATTTTCTGCGGTTATGCATTTGCGGGTATTGTAGAAGCATCTGGCAGTTTAAAAGTTATTTTAACGACAATATCTAGTAAAGTCTCTAAAGATTCACATTTGATATTAGTTACGATAGCGGGAAGCTTAATACTGGTATTTGCAGCTGGTGTTGCATCTGTCGTAATTATTATGATAGGTGTATTGTTAATGGACATGTATAATGAACGTAATTTAGATCGTGTAAACTTATCAAGAACGCTAGAAGATTGTGGGACGATGGTATTGCCATTTATCCCATGGGGAACATCAGGTATATATTATCGTGATTTATTGGGTGTTTCGTTAGGAGATTTCTTCTGGTGGGCTGTACCATGTTATTTATGTGTGTTCTTTGCAGCATTTTATGGTATAACAGGTATCGGTATCAAAAAAGTAAAAACAAATGCATAAAAAAAGAGCAATCATTGCGATTGCTCTTTTTTATTTATATTCATCTTAGTGAATGTAGTTGTAAGAACCAGCTGCTGAAGCTGAGATTGTACGAGTTGAAACAACACCTACACCTTGGTAGTTCATTTCAGAAACTTGGATAGAACCGTCAGAGTTTACTTTATCTACGTAAGCAACGTGACCGTATCCACCAGCTGTAGTTTGTAATACTGAACCTGCAGATGGTTTGTTATTTACTGTGTAACCAGATTGTGCTGCTGCGTTAGCCCAGTTATTAGCATTTCCCCAAGTGCTACCTAAGTCAGGACGTTTGCTGAATGCATAGTAAGTACATTGTCCTGCAGTGTATAAGTTAGCTCCTCCACCAGTTGATGGGCGAGAAGTTGATGTAGTTGTAGTGCTTACATTTGAACTTGAGTTTGATGTAGTTGCTGTATGGTTGCTAGTTGATGGTGCTTGTGTAGTTGTTACACGAACATTGTTTTGGTTTGAAGATGTGTTATGAGAATCTCCTAAACCACCACCATTTGGTGCAGCATTGAATGCTGGTTGTGAATAATTTGTATTTGAAGCTGCTTCGTTATTTGAAGAAGCAGTGTTAGTTGCTACTTGTTGTTGAGCTTGGTAACCGTAATGAGATGATGGATTCCAGTTACCTTCCCAAGTGTAGTGGTAGTTACCTTGTTGGTCAATTGTGTAATTGTAAGAATAAGAATATGGATCGTTTGGATTATATCCTTGTGTATTTTCTGCTGCATCTGCGTCATGTGCCATAAATGTTGCGATTCCTGCTGTTGCGATTGCTGCTGTTGCGATTTTCTTCATAATAAATAAATCCTCCTAGATAATTTAAAAATAATTTTTTCGTATATGTTTTATGTTTTTTTTCTAATAAGTTTTTTCTTCGCTGTTAATCAACAAAACCTACTTTATCAGAAATAGTTTAGTTTGTGTTGAATGTTAAAGCTTTGTAATTTAATTTAAATATCTAAAGATTTCATGTAATAATTCCGAACATTTTACACTGAATAAAGAACGTTATAATACCAACGTTTTTAAGCACTTTTAGTTACTAAACAGGATTCTTTGTTACACGTTTGTAATATTTAAGACATAATAAAATAATTGACTTTGGATAATAATACGAAAAATTATATCCAATAAATAAAAGAATATTGCTTCTGAAGGATTAAAATAAGTACAAAATTTCATAATAAAAAGTCAAGAATAAAGTATTTTTAGTAATATTTGTTGAATTATAATTATCGTGAATAGTAAATAAAGATGTTTCATAAGGAATTGAGGTGTTTGACATGTTATATGATAGTAATTTTAAAATTTACCAACCTTTAAATATTAAATCTGATTTTAATATGGGGTTATTACTTCTATTTGTAATAGAAGGAAGTAGTAAAATCTATATCAATGGAAAAATAAGAGTTTATCGAAAAAATGAAATTATCATCATTAATGATTTAGAACATTATCGTATTTATTCTAAAGAGGATACTGTTATAGCAAGTTTATATTTATCAAGATGTGAACTAGATTACTTTTTTCAATTTGATAAAAAGTATTATATTGATGTAGATAAACTTGATTACAAAGCGCTTAGGTTTTATATGAACAAGGTGCTGGTCAATTACTTTAAATATAAAAATAATAAAGATAGAAATGTGATTAATGCAATTAAGCAATTGATGATGACATTGAGGTTATATAGGATTGTAGATGAAGATCATGATTACTTTTTAAATAATGATATACATAAAGCAATCAATTATATGTATGAAAATTATAAAGAAAAATTATATATAGGTGAAGTTGCGACGAATTGTATTTTATCAGTGAGATGGTTTTCAGAAAATCTAGAAGAAATAACGGATATGAGATTTATAGGACTTAGAAAAAGTATACGTTTATCTTATGCCGTATTTGACTTGATCTATTCAAAGAAATCTATTACACAAATTGCGGGGGATAATGGATTTACTTACGAATCGAACTTTATAGAAAGTTTTAGAGAAAAGTATCACATAACGCCAGCGAAATATCGAAAGCAACTGACCAATGATCAGTACTATCCATTTAGTAATGAACGAACAATTCTTCTTAAAAATTATGAAAATATATCTCATCGTATAAAGGAGTTATCTACCAATGTTGTAGATTATGTTAGTTCAGATATTCATATAGATACACAATCAACATCAAAGATTCCAACTTCAAATTTATTAATATATATCAGTAACATTGAAACATTAACTAATAATTTTCAGCAATCAAAGTTATTAACGATGAGAAGAGAAATTGGGCAATTTGGATTATTGTTTTCGCATCACTTACTTAATGGACTTTTAAACGAATCGAATTTTGAAAGTAATAGATTGATGCATCAAATGTTTTCATTCTCAATGGAACACCAATTTGAGATTTCATTTGAAATAAATTTATCTAGAACTGAAAATTTAGAAGTGTTTACAGATAAATTTAAGCGACTATTAAATTATTTAATTGATTGTACGTACTATTATGGACAGAGGCAGTTTCATTTCTATTTAAATATGACATATTACCAATATAATCATGTTTATAAAATGATAAATGAAACATTGAAAGATTCAAAAGTAACGTTAATTTTGAATGATTACGATAAATACTTAGCTAATCAAATGACACATATAATAGATGGAAATAACCAAATTGCATGCAAAGTTTACAATGAATTAGTCTCCGACAGAGAAATAACTACTATATTAAAGAATAATTCTTCGTTAAATATCTTATATCAACCGACAACCCCTAATCGAATCGAATCACTTATTGAAACATTTAAATGGTGTTTAGAGTATAAGCAAAGAATTTCAATTATTATAGATGATACTTGGATTGATAGTATGATACCTTCACAGAGCAGTCACCTTATGATCAAAGAATTACAATTAAATAAAGAAAGTCAGTATCAGTTATTTGAATTAATCTTAACTTTAAAAAGATTAAGAGGAAATATCGTGTTTTTTAATGACAATATTGTAATTACGCATTATTTAAATGAATATCAGCTATTAATTTTTCCAAATAATAAACTGTTTAATAAGCTGCATCAAAAACTAAATATTACTGGATTGAACATTGAGGATATTGAGTATAGAATTCACGATATTTGTATTAAACGTAATAAGCCAATTAATCAGCATTTTAATGAAGAAACTGGTAATAAGATAAATACAATAAATTTTGAGAAAGAGTTAAGAAAATTAGTAATAGATTATGATTCTTCAGCTGATGTCATTAAGCATATCTATATAAAACAAAAAATAAAATAAGGTGGTATTGAGCTATGACTGAATATAAGAACGAATTATTGAAATTAAATTATTTAAATTTTCAAGTGAAGAAAATACTAAAGAAAAATTACGCATTAAATATTTATCATTTAAAAATTTTGCAGTTTATTAACGATAATCAAAATAGAAGAAAATATACAGCTCTAGATTTTAAAGAAGTACTTCGTATTAATCAAACGATGTTAACTCATGTCATATCCTATTTACATGATTTGAACTATTATAAAAAAGAACGATTAAAGCAAGATGAGAGAAAAATCATTATAATAGTAGAAACTCGTCACAAATCGAAAATATCTCAATTAATTAATCAAATAGAAATGGATCTTCAGCATAATTTAAATGAGATTTATCCAGACTTAAATATGGATTGTTTCGTTGATTATGTGATAGAGGTTAATCGTGTGATGAATGATATACATCTCAGTATCAATCATGAATATAGAATGAACATCGATCAATTTATGATTTTATTATTTATAGAGATGTCTAAAAATGGATGTAGAACATTAAAAGATATTAAAGATCAGTTTGGATGGGATTTAGTAAAAATCAATAAATCTATAAAGGCACTTGTAAAGTTAAACTATCTTGATAAAGAAAGATCAAATACAGATGAACGAATTGTATTAGTTTCAATTAAGAAGGATAAAGAAAAGTTGATTAAATTAATGATAGAAAATGTACTAAAATCACAAAATATTAAAGATGGTGAACAAAATTTAGCTATGGTAGAATGAGCATAATAACAACTCATTCAGGAGGTTAATATGTCACATTTTCATTTCAAAGAAAACTTTTTCGGTGCATCAACAAAACCAATCGAAGTCTATGATGAACACAATAATCCTGCATTTATACTAAGCTTATATTATACGTCCACTAGACAAGAAACATTTGCGTTGTTAGGAAGAAAGAAACATAATTTTATGATTGAATTTGAAGGCGGCACTTTTAAAGTGTTACAAGAAAGATCGATAGAAGGAAAGTTAAAGACACCTTTTAAAACTGTTTGGGAAGTATTTAAGAACGACACTAAAATAGGTACATTCGAAACAAAAATTGGATTTAAACCTAGAATAATATTTAATGGTGAAAAAAACGATACTTTATTGTTTGAATCAGGGTTTATATCTAGATCTGTAAAAGTAACAGATGAAGCAAATAATTTAGTCATGGAGACTAAGTCTGAAAGATTTAAAATTGCATCCAATCATAATATTGAAATTGTTAATTCAAAATATCATCCTGCAATGTTAATCATGCTATTCCAAGTATTTTTTGAGTATCAGGAATATCAAAGAAGTAAATCTAATTAATTGATAAATGAAGGGGATCGTTTACGTTGTTTAAATTTTTTAAGAGAGAACAACTGAATCAAGATATTACGCATGAAATATCTGAAATAGATGGCATGACTATTGTTGATGCGTATTATATACAAGATGATCAAGTTGAATTATATAAACAAGACCGTGAAAGATATAGTGATGCATTAATTTATATTTTGAGTCAATATTTTTCAGACGTTGATAGAATGTTTGAAGGTAGTGAAGATGGAGAAGCAATTGTTGCATTTCAAAATGGAGAACCTAAAAAATGTATTTATTTAAATCCAGAAACAATCGATCAGTTAAGGATTTATGAACAAGAGATGCCTTTAAAACAGTCTATTATCAAGTTATGCAATTTAGAAAATAATCTTTAAACAAAAAAAGTAGCACATAAACTTCTGCAGAAGTTTATGTGCTACTTTTTTATTTTGATTAATAATATTGACAAATGACAATTTAGTACTATAATTATATCTAGTATAATAATTATATCTAGTATAATAATTATATCGAGGTGAGAACATGAAATTTGAATTAGGATTATCATCATTTGCTGAAATCTCTCCAATTAATGGTGTGGACAAACCTTTCCCTGCACATGAAAGAATAAATCAAATTGTTGAAGAAATTAAGCTAGCTGATCAAGTAGGATTAGATGTTTATGGATTAGGGGAACATCATAGAGAAGATTATGCAGTATCAGATCCAGTTACAGTGTTAGCAGCTGCAGCTAGTCAAACTAAAAACATTAGATTGTCATCAGCAGTAACAGTATTATCATCTGACGATCCTGTTAGGGTCTATCAAAGATTCGCTACATTAGATGCGATTAGTAATGGTAGAGCAGAAATTATGGCAGGTAGAGGTTCATTTATTGAGTCATTTCCACTATTCGGATATGACTTAAAAGATTACGATTTACTTTATAAAGAAAAATTAGATTTATTAATGCAAATTAATGAAAATGAAACCGTGACTTGGCAAGGACAAACAAGAGCTGCAATTGATCATTTAAAAGTATTTCCAAGAGCAGTTCAAGATAAATTACCTATTTGGTTAGCAACTGGAGGTAATCCAGAATCTTCTATGAGAGCAGGAAAATTGGGATTACCTATCACTTATGCTATTATAGGAGGGGCGCCAAGTCGTTTTAAACGTAATGTGGCAATGTACAAAGCTGTTGCTGAATCAAATGGTTTTGATACATCTAAATTACCTGTAGCGACACACTCATGGGGTTACATTGCTGAAACTGATGAACAAGCTATGGAAGAATATTATCCATCAAGTGCATATGTTATAAATCAATTAGGCCGAGAACGTGGATGGCCACCGTATTCAATGGAAAAATTCGAACAAGAAATTGTTCATGGTGCATTGTTTGTTGGAAGTCCTGAAACAGTTGCATCTAAAATTATTAAACTGCATGAAGATTTAGGTATTAATCGATTTATGTTACATTTACCAGTAGGCTCTATGCCACATGAAAAAGTATTAAAATCTATTCAACTATTAGGTGAGCAAGTTAAACCGATTGTAGATGAATATATGAAAAATAAGGAGGAAATTAAGTAATGTTAAGATATTTATTAAATGTATATGTAGGTAAACAAATTTTTGATTCAAGTCAACCAAAAGTGAAAGATGACGACGGTATGGCTCAACAATTCGAAGAAGGATTCGGCCTTTCAAGAAATGCTATGAAATTAGCTGGTGGACTTGAATTAGTAGGTTCTATCTTCTTATTCTTAAGTGCTTGCAACAAATCTTTATCAAGATTAGGTTCAGTACTTGTAGGTTCGGTTATGACAGTTGCAGCATATAAACACTATGAAGCTGGACATGGCTTTAAAGGTGCTAAACATGCTTTAACACTTTTAGGTTTATCTGCATTAAGTTTCGTTGATACATTAGGTAAGAAAAAATAATATACAATCTTTAAATCTGGTACATTAAGATGTACCAGATTTTTTGTTTTAAACAAAATTAGGAAAATGCAAAAGAAAATCTGCCATCATCATTATTATATATTATTCAATTTATGGTAGGAATTCTTTATATTTAAAAAGTAATATTTTTTTAAAATGTCATAAATAAAAACTATATACACAGGTAATTTTTTTGTAAAATGTACGCTGTAAGGCTTGATATATAAGGGTTTTTCGTAAAGTTGGAAATGTTGAAAAGTGATTGTTTGAAAATTTATTGAATGTTTTTAAAAGTCATTATAAAATAATAAATATTATTAAATCATTGTGTTGAAAGGGAAAAATGCTATAGATACTAAAGATTGCACAATATACCAATTCAACTATTTATTAGATTATTTTAAGGAGTTGATTTGCAATGGAATCAGTATCAGTACCAATCAGAAACATCGTTGAATTAGTTGTTACAACTAGGAAATCAAAAGATTATATCGCAAATATCAAAAGTCAATTTGCACTCTCGTTCGAAGAAATATATATTTTAGTTTATATATATAAAGGAGAAAAAGATTGTTACAACGTTAAAGATATCATTAAACAATCTAAATTTAAGCCATATTATATTTCAAAAGCCGTGCAAAACTTAAAAGAAAAAGGACTTATTTCTAAAAAGAGAAATGATCAAGATGAGAGAACAGTTGCGTTACAAGTATCAAAAGTTCAACATAAAAAGATAAAAAAATTATTAATGGAGATTGAAGCTGAAATACTATAATAATATCGAGAAGCGGGATAAAGAAATCTTTTTAGTAAAAGATGCTCTGTCCCGCTTTTTTATACTATGTAGTTAAATGTTAAATGATATATTATATGTATAAACAAACGAATTTATTTAAGAAGATATCGTAAAAGGAGAACCTCTATGGGCGAATTATTAAATGTTAAACCGAAAAGTCAATTATTTCCTATACCAATGGTTATGGGGTGTGAAGGTACGGCAAGTTCGATGCTGCTTAATTTCTATAATAAAGATATTAATGCAACGACTATTATGAGTAAGTGGCCAACACATTCAGATAACCCAGAAAAGGGATATGTAGGCAATCATTTTCTAATCAAATTTGGCCATCACCAAACTATTTTTCCAAATGTACTTGCAGAATTTCTAAATAGATATGATTCAGAAATTATTGATGGTACGGGTACTGAACTTGAAGATCTAGAGAAGATAATTGATAAAGGTCATCCGGTTGTAATATATCATACGACATTAGGAGCTAAACCGATTCGCAAAATTTTTAAAATCGGTGATAAAGGTAAATCCTATGTTACAAATATCCATGTAACTTTATTAATTGGATATGATGATGAGTATTACTATTATATAGATCCTTTATGGAAGCAAATACTGGGATATGCATATATACCAGCATTATGGCCATCCAAATATCAAATTATCAAAATGAAAAAAAATAAAATGAAGATGAGTTATAATACGCCAGGAAAAATGTGTATTTACAAAAAAATATAATTATTTTTAAAATATTATGTCATAATGTTGTAACATTTGTTATGATATGGTTATAAATTTTAAAAAGAGGTGTTTAAATGTCTACTAAATTAAAGTTACTAATTATAGGAATTGTAGTAGCCTTTCTTGCAATAGTAGGAATTGGTGGCGCAGCAACATATTATTTTCTAACAAATACGCCAAAGAATACATATTTATTAAGTGAACAAGAATCAGCAAAATCTTGGAAAGAATACTTTAACGACAGATTTGAAAACGAAACTGAATTCCAAGATAAAATGAAAGATGAATCTTATGAAACATCATTCAAATTTGGAGCAGAAGTATCAGATTCATTAGTTTCTCAATTAGGCATACCAAAGTCAGTTATCGACTCAACGAATATTGTCTTTAATGTTGGGCATGATCCTAAAGCGAAAAACTCTAAATTAGGTATTGAACCTACAATTGCAGACAACAAGATTGGTAACTTCCAATGGAGCGCAGACAAAAATAATCAATATTTAGAAACACCATTATTTAAAGACATATATAAAGTAAAAAATAATGAAATTAAAAAAGGAATCGAAAAAGCTACTGGTGAATCATTAGATTCAACAGACGGACAAGAAATTACAAATGATTCTTTAAATTTAAATACGATCTTATCTAGCTCTCAAATCTCTCAAGATCAAATCGACAAAATCTCAAAAAGATATAGTGACTTATTTGTTGATCAATTAGATGACGATAACTTTGAAAAAGATAAAGAAAAAGTTAAGATTTTTGATGATGAAAAAGAATTGAAAAAAGTAACAATGAACTTAAGTGAAAAAGATACTAAGAAAATCGTTGTAGCAATTCTTGAAGAAGCTAAAAAAGATGAAGATATTAAAAACATCGTAGAAAAACAAGGTAATGTAAAAGAGTACGATAAAGAAATTAAAGATTTATTGAAGAAAGCTAAAGACGAAGATGTAAAAAATTATCCTAAAGTGAAATCTATCATCTACGTAGACGGTAAAGAAATCTTGAAACGTGACTTAACAATTACAAATAAAGATAATGAAAAAGTTAGAATTCAAGGTACAAATGTTATCGATGATGGCGTACAAGTAGATTATAAAGTATCAGCACCAGGTGAAGACGGTGAACTTACACTTAAAGGTAAATCAACTGGTAAAGATGAAATTAGCGATAAATATGATTTAGAAATCAAAGAAAATTCATACTCAACAACAACATTAAAATTAGATAATAAATCTAAAGTTGATGGAGATAAACGTACAGATAAAGGTAAAGTGACGATTGCACCATCTAGCGGTCAAAGCTTAGACTTAAATTACGACCATAATTTAACAACAGACACTAAAAACAATCAACAAAAACAAAAATTAAATGTTGATTTCGATGTGAATGGTGAAAATATTAAATTAATTATGGATGGTAAAACTGAACTGAAAAAAGACATTAAATTCAAGAAAGATGGCGCGATTGACTTTAATACATTATCAGACTCAGAAGTTGATGATTTAACAAAAGAAATAGAAGATAAGCTACAAGATTTAGGAGAAGATCTTGCGAAAGATATTCAATAATTAGAGAGGAGTGGTTATATGTCGACAATAAAATTGTTCAACATATACCACTCTTTTTTAATTAAAAAGTGGTATTTGATTGCATATATTTTATTATTATTTTTAGCTGTGTTGGCCGTTATGATTGGGGTTAACCAAGTAAATGAAAAAGATCAGGCGTTTACAATTGGAATCGTAGATAAAGACCAATCTAAAGAAACAAAGTTAATTTTAAATGCGATAGGTGATGGGCAATCACTCGGAAATGATTTGTCTATAAAGCATTATAATGAAGAGAAAGCTCGACAACTATTATCAAAAAAGAAAATTGATGGCTACTTTGTCTTTAAAGATGGCATGACGAAAGCATTTTATAAAAATGGTGAATTACCAATAGTTGTGAATACATATGATAAACAATCAGTTGAAAGTATTATTATTTTGCAGTTAACAGATTCGGTATATAGCAGGTTAATGTTGTCGATGGGTGGGGCGATGTCATATACATCTCTTTATCCTAGTGCATCCGAAAATGAATTGTTAACGATGATGACAGATATGTTATTTACTGGGTTAAATAGAAGCGGCTCCTTTGACGATGAGCCTATCAAAGTATTTGATACGTTCAGTTATTATACAATTTCAACTTATTTTGTATCTATCTTTTTCTTTTTCTTTTCAATTTTTAGCATTTTAAAAATGAATCAAAAAGATGCATTAAAAGAACGATTAAGTATGTATCATTTTTCTTATGAAAAGTTAACAATTGTAAGAGGTGTGTTTAGTCTTTTCTATACAACACTTTGGAGCATACTTGGTTTATGGGTCATCATACATTTTCTTAAACCAGAATTTGAAATGTATAATATTGGGCAACTTATCTTAGATATTGCTTATTATTTAGTCATGATATTTTTAGTATTTCTCTTTATAGATATTGCGTTTAGAAATATATTGAATTATTTGTTTAAAGTTTTATTAACGCTAGTAATCTTATTGTTATCTGGCGCTGTGATTCCAATCATTTATTTGAAAAGTTTGAGTGCAGGATTGATTGAAGCATTACCATTTTCAATTGTGTTTAATCAGCTAGTAGAAATGCTTTTAAATAATTACATCATTGACACACATCCAATGTATTATTGGCATTTAGGTATTATGCTCGTATTAGTAATCTCTGCTTTGTATTGGAGGTATCGCCGATGAAATCAATCTTTCATTTAGTTGTTAAAAAGCAATGGAAACAATATGTAACTTTAGTGGCGTTACTGTTAATAACAATATTGATCATTGTAGGTGTTCAAGCATCTAGTAATCAATTATTTAAAATGCCAATAGCAGTTCAAGATTTGGATGAATCTCAATCTTCAAAAGAGCTAGTGCACACTTTAGAGCAAACAAAATATTTAGAAGTTATACGTTTGCCAAAGAATGAGGCATATACTGAAGATGTCATTCAAAAAAAGCAAGCAATCGTAAGCTTACAAATACCTGATGATTTTAGTGAACGGTTAAAGGAAAATCGTTTGCGTGATAGCATTCCGTTATATTACAAAGATGATTTCATTGGAGAAATTGCATTAGAAGTGACGAGTAAAGCTTTATACAAACAGCAAATACCCGTCATTATTGAGGATCATTTGAAGAAATCTAAACAAGATGTATCGATGCAAGAAATTAAAAAAGCATATATTAAACATACACCTCACTCTAAAATGGAACACCATGCAGTTCAAAAGCATTCAGATGTTTCGATTGGTGCAGCAGTATATGTTGCATTACTCTTAATCGTAAGTTGTAGTCAAATTGTATTGCATCAACGACTGAAACAAAATGCTGCACTAGAGCGATTAATGATGTTTAATGGCACAAAATTAAAATTATTTACGTATTATATATTGAGTCATGTCATATTATTATTCGCGATTGTAGTCATCACGAGTTTACTACTATCATGGTCATTAAGCATTGTATTTTATTTAGTCTTATTGATGACATTGTTTATATATGAAAGTGTCTTAAGTATATTCTTATTTAAAATAAATACGCTTAGTCATAAATTTTTTATGTCTATCATATGGTCTATCGCAATAAGTTGTCTATATTTGTATTTTCAAGTTTAGGAGGTGTATACATGATTACAATAGAGCATTTATCAAAGAAGTATAAAGATAAAGAAATTTTCCATGACTTTAATACAACATTTAAGGATAAAACACTTACTGTATTATTAGGGGAAAATGGTGCGGGTAAGTCGACATTGCTAAGAATGATTACAGCATTAGAAAATCCAGATAGTGGAGATATCCGTTATTTTGGGAAAAAGTTAAGCAATAAAAAAATCAAAGAAATCATAGGTTATATACCTCAAGATATTGCACTATTTGAACATATGACAGTTAACGAAAATATAGAATTTTTTAAAGCATTAAATAAACAACCTATATCTTCAGAGCTTATAGAAGATTACTGTAATCAGTTAAATTTATATGAAAGAAAAGCAAAAATTTCTTCGCTTTCTGGAGGAACAAAACGTAAAGTTAATTTATTAATCGGACTGCTCGGAAATCCAAGTATATTAATTTTAGATGAACCAACAGTAGGTATTGATTTGAAATCCAGATTTGATATTCATAAATTATTAAATCATTTAAAAACAACAAGACTCATTATATTAACAACTCACCATTTAGATGAAGTCGAAAGCTTAGCAGATGAAATTAAGTTAATCGGTAAAGATCCATTCTATAGAAATATATTAACCGATAAATCTTGGACATTTGAAGACAGTCTTGTATTGTGAATAAGGCGGTCGTTAGTAACAAAAGTCGGTGGAATTGTAACTAAGAGCCGCCATAGTAACAAAAGTCGTCGGAATTGTAACTAAGGACGCCTATAGTAACAAAAGTCAGTGGAATTGTAACTAAAGCGACCGTAAGTAATTAAAAAAATCATCATAATTTAAAACATACTAAGGTTATTCAAACAATGATCTTAGTATGTTTTTTTGATTGTATTTATCTGAAATTTTAGAATAAGAAAAACGTATTGCAAAACATATTTTTAAAGTGTATTCTTATTTAATGTATCGGAATTAAATGTTTTTGGGAGGTCCTTTAATGGAAACACTTTGGGTAGTTATTAATATTATTGTTTTCTTATTATTTATTGGTTTATTAGGTTATTTAAATAAGAAACATGTAAAGTTCTCTAAACGTGTTCTTATAGGTTTAGGAATAGGGATTGTGTTTGGTTTAGCTTTACATCTTATTTACGGTGTAGATTCTAAAGTAACAGAGTCGACAGCTTCATGGTTTGATATTGTAGGTACTGGTTATGTAAAACTATTACAAATGATCGTTATGCCACTTATCTTTATATCAATTGTTTCAGCATTTACTAAAATAACAATTGGTCAAAACTTTGCTAAAGCTGGCGCTTGGATATTTACATTCTTATTAGGAACAGTTGCTGTTGCAGCTTTAGTTGGTATTATTTATGCGATGCTATTCAATTTAGATGCATCACAAATAGATTTAGGTAGTGTGGAAAATAGTCGTGGTCAAGAAATAGAACAAACTTCTAAAGATATGACGGCTAATAATTTACCATCACAAATTCTTGAATTGTTACCTGCAAATCCATTTTTAGATTTCACAGGTGCTAGAGGTACTTCAACAATCGCGATTGTTATATTTGCCGGATTTGTTGGATTTAGTTTCTTACGTGTGATGAGAAAAGAACCTGAAAAAGGTAACTTAATTAAAAGAGGTATTGATGCAATTTATGCCTTAGTTATGGGAATTGTTACTTTTGTATTAAGATTAACACCTTACGGAATTTTAGCGATTATGACTAAAACGGTGATGACAAGTAACTTTGAAGCAGTATGGACATTAGGTAAGTTTGTTGTCGCATCTTATGCAGCATTAATTACGATGTTCATCATACATTTAATCTTAGTATCTGTTGTTGGTTTAAACCCAGCTACTTATGTTAAAAAAGCTAGTGAAACGTTATTATTCGCGTTTACGTCTAGATCAAGTGCAGGAACGTTACCATTAAATGTTCAAACACAAACAACTAGACTAGGTGTTCCAGAAGGTATTGCTAACTTTGCAGGTTCATTCGGTTTATCAATCGGACAAAATGGCTGTGCGGGTATATATCCAGCGATGTTAGCTATGATGATTGCGCCAAGTGCAGGTATTGACATTGATTTACCGTTTATCTTATCTGTAATCGGTGTTGTAGTCATCAGTTCATTTGGTGTAGCAGGTGTAGGTGGCGGTGCAACATTTGCCGCTATACTCGTACTTTCAACATTGAATTTACCTATTGCTTTAGCAGGGGTATTAATTTCAGTTGAGCCATTAATCGATATGGGTAGAACAGCATTGAATGTTAATGATTCAATGTTAGCTGGTACAGCTACTGCTAAAATTACAGGACAATTGGATGAAGAAAAATACAATGACCAAGACTTCAATGAACTTGGAGAATCATATTAATCATTAATTTTATACAGGCACATACTGATACCAATCGTAAATTTCAGTATTGCCTGTTTTTTATAAAAACTTATAGGTATGCTCGGATATATATTGAAAGCAAATAAATACAATGATAAAGTGATAATAAGGAGTGTGGACACGATGAGTAGAGATTTATTTATTAAGAATGAATTCCAACAAAAATGGGTTAATAAAATAGAAAATCATAAAGCGTCATTACAAAAACACGCTGAAAAAAATGATTTAAATTCAGAATTTCCATATGAAAATATTAATTGGTTAATTGATGAAGGCTATACGAAAATTGTACTTCCAAAATCATATGGTGGCGAAGGTGCGACACCAGAAGATATCATTTTATTCCAAGAAACGCTAGGTAGAATTGATGGTGCGACGGCATTAGCCATTGGTTGGCATATGGGTGTAGTTGGTCAAATTTATCAAGAAAAATTATGGACACAAGAGTTATTAGATGAATTTGCAGAAGAAGTATTAAATGGTGCGATTGTTAATAGAGCTGTAAGTGAAGCGGAAACAGGCAGTCCAACTCGAGGTGCACGTCCAAGTACACATGCTGATCGTGACGGAGATCATTACATTATAAATGGTGTTAAGACATTTACAACAATGAGTCAAAGGTTAACGCATTTTCTTGTTGGTGCATATGTACCTGAAAAAGAAGCACTCGGTTTCTTTTTAATACCAAGAGAATCTGAAGGTTTATCAATAGCAGAGAATTGGAATATGGTAGGTATGCGTGCTACTGAAAGTCATGATTTAGTGTTAGATGATGTTAAAGTACATGAGAAATACTTAGTAGAAGTTGCGAATGGCCCAAGAGGCAATAATATCAACCCGTGGAATTTACATATTCCAGCAGTATACTTAGGTATTGGCCAAGCAGCACGAGATTATGCTGTTGATTTTGCAAATGAATATAGTCCTGGAAGTATCGATGGCGTAATTGCTGATATTCCAGCTGTTCAACAAAATATTGGTCAGATGGAATTAGAATTAACGACAGCAAGACATTATATATATAGTGTAATCAATAAATATTTAAATCCTTCTATAACAGATGCAGTTATAGATGTTGAATTAGGTGCAGCTAAACATGTTGTTGTGAATCACTCTATTAAAATCATCGATATCGCGATGAGAATTGTAGGTGCGAAAAGCTTACAAATGGAAAGACCGTTACAACGCTATTATAGAGATATAAGAGCTGGCTTACACAATCCACCGATGGATGATGTAACCATTACAAAATTAGCTAAAAAAGCTAGAGAAGAAAGAAGTAAACTTAAATAAAAGGATTGGGTTGGGACATAACATCATGTCTCAACCCAATTTTTTATTATAATTGATCTGTTTGTATGACTTTTTTACGTTTTTTACGTCTTGGTTTCATGCCTACTGACATATATAGTACGACAACCAAGATGACAATCATGCCAATAAGTTGCCACAATCCAAATGGTACTTTTAACCATAGAACTGAAGATATAACTGCTGTTACGGGTTCAAGCACACCAAATAATGCAGTTGTTTGTGGGCTAATATACTTCACGCTTTCTAAATACATCCAAAAAGCAAACATCGTTCCGAAAGTGATCACAAAGATGAAATAAATCACACCTTGAACATCTAATAAATGCCAAGGAAATGAGAAGTCTAAGTTGATAATTGAAAGTGCAATACCGCCAATAAACATTGACCAACCGATAACAACAAGAGATGGCCAATTTAAAAATAATTTAACAGCATATACAGTATAAAAAGCAGCTGCACAAGCTGTTAGTAATCCCCATACGATAGCATTTGGAGGGACTGATAATGTGGCATAATCACCATTTGTTAATAATAAGCTCGTTCCAAATAGTGAACACACAATAATGATGATATCTGTTATTCTAAACTTACTTTTTCTAGTAATTAGTAAATAAAGTAATATGACGACTGGTGCTAAAAATTGTAACAAAGTAGCGATCGCAACATTACCTTTATCAATTGTCGCCATAAATGTGTATTGCACACCTAACATGCCGAATAAAGCATATATAATCAATTGAAATAATGAATGTTTGACTCTAAATATATTTGTTAAAGGATGTTTCTGAATTAATTTTGCAATGAGCAAAAGGAAAAATCCACTTAATATCAATCTTTCAGCTACAAATAATGAAACAGGTAAATGATATTCTGTAAATAACTTTTCAGTAACTGTTCCACCTAATCCCCAAAAAGTAGCGCCAAGCATCACTAATAAAGTACCTTTTAGTTGTTTGTTTTGCACTTATAAGCCCCTCGATTCTAAAAGATGTTAATTAATTAATTTTAGCATTTGATAAATTATTAAACAATAAGTTGAAATGTTTTACTTGCAATTTTATAATATGCGTTCTTATAATGAACATAATGAGTTAAAAGTGAGGTTTCCGCATGAAATTTGTATTAATATCAGTTGGTATACTTGCTACTATATTAGGATTTGCTGGCGCTGTATTGCCGTTATTACCTACAACACCTTTTATATTATTAGCAGTATTTTGTTTTGCTAAAAGTTCAGATAAATTCCATAGTTGGTTAGTAAGCACAAAAGTTTATAAAGAATATGTAGAAGATTTTCAAAAATATAGAGGGTACACTTTAAAGAAAAAATTTGAACTGCTTATAAGTGTATATATCGTTGTAGGCTTTTCAATTTGGATGGTCGATCATTTTTATATTCGCATAGGTCTTTGCATCATGTTATTCTTCCAAACTGTTGTATTATTCACTTTTGTTAAAACTTTACCAAGTAAAAATAAATCATAATATTAAAATATCGATAAAATGACGTAACGTCTTTTATCGGTATTTTTTTGTTGTATTTGCAAACATCATTATTATTGTAAAATAGAATAAAAAAGTTATATAAATTTAAAAATTCTATTGCTATATATATTGAAGGGTTATATAATAGACAAAGATGAAAATGAGAGTCATTATCAATTGGGAGGATAATTATGAAGAAACTTTTAGTGTTTATTATGGCTTTAGCATTAGTTGTTGCTGCTTGTGGCAATAAATCTGATGAGAAAGAGAGCAGCAGTAAAACAAAATCAAGTAAAGATACAGTAAGTTATAAATTAGATGACGGTAAAAAAATAGATATCCCGAAAAACCCTAAACGTATTGTTGTATTAGCACCATCATACGTTGGTGGCTTATTACACTTAGGTGTTAAACCTGTGGGTGTACCAGCTTCTACAGATCAAACACCAATACTTAAAGATAGAATTAAAGGTATTGAAAAAGTTAGTGAAGACAATGTTGAACAAGTAGCTAAATTAAAACCAGACTTAATCATTACATATAACGCAGATAAAAACTTAAAGAAATATAATAAAATCGCACCAACAATTCCTTACGACTATGCAAAACACAATTACTTAGACATGCAAGTAGAATTAGGTAAATTAGTTGGTAAAGAAGATAAAGCAAAAGAATGGGTAGAAAAATGGAAGAAAGAAACTTCTAAAGACGGGAAAGAAATTAGAGATAAAATCGGCGAAGATACTACAGTATCAGTTATTGAAGCATTCCAAAAAGACATCTATACTTACGGTGAAAACTGGGGTAGAGGAACAGAAGTATTATACCAAGCATTCGGTTTAGCAATGCCAGAAAGCATTGAAAAAGATGTTAAGAAAGACGGTTGGAAAAAAATCTCTCAAGAAGAAATTGAAAAATATTCTGGAGATTACTTATTCTTACCAGTAACAAAAGGACAAGCAAAACCAGAATTCACTAAAACTGAATCATGGAAATCAATTCCAGCAGTTAAAAATGATAAAGTCATCGAAATTGATGCACAAACATTCTGGTATAACGATCCATATTCATTAGAAATGCAACGTAAATACTTAAAAGATGAAATTCTTAAAAAAGCTGAATAATCAATAGCAAATGCTATAACACCGATTCTCATTATCAGAATATAAAAAGCAGGGACGTCAGTCTCTGCTTTTTTATTGTCTTGGAAATTTACATAT
The DNA here is from genome assembly GCF_022386135.1 of Mammaliicoccus sp. P-M59. Taxonomy (NCBI): domain Bacteria; kingdom Bacillati; phylum Bacillota; class Bacilli; order Caryophanales; family Staphylococcaceae; genus Mammaliicoccus; species Mammaliicoccus sp. P-M59. The sequence continues at coordinate 113,916 of NZ_JAJNJJ010000007.1, forward strand.
GTTTAAACATATGTTTTAATGTTTATAGGAGGTAAGTCACATTGAGTTCATCAAAAGAAGTTATCAAGAAAATTGAGAGAGATGGATGGTACCTGGTTAAGGTTGTAGGTAGTCATTATCATTATAAACATGATAAAAAGCCAGGGAAAGTCACAGTACCACATCCAAAAAAAGATTTACCTCGAGGTACTGAGTACTCAATTTTAAAACAAGCAGGATTATTATAACCTGCTTGTTACTTCTTTGATTTATAATTAAAAATACGCAAGATTTTATAATAGGAGTGGATGATATGAAATACCATTTTTATGCCTTATTAGAAAAAGAAGATAAATTTTACAATGTTTCATTTCCTGATCTGCCTGGAGCTAATACTTTTGGTGAAAATATAGAGGATGCTATTGATATGGCTTCTGATGCTCTAGGAGGTCATTTATTAGTAATGGAGGATGACCATGATTATATTCCTAATCCTACTAACTATCATGATCTTGCAAGAAATTTAAAAAGTCAGCAACAACTTCAGCTAGTTAAAGTAGACACAAATATTGTGAGGTTACGTGAAGAAAATAAGACGGTAAATAAAATGGTAACTCTCCCTAAATATATGGTAGAGTTAGGCAAAAAAAAGAAAATTAACTTTAGTCAGACTTTACAACGTGCACTTAGAAAGGAATTAGAATTAGGGGAAGGTCATAAAGAAGATTAAAGAACATTATATAAAAAATAAAAAATAAAAAGCAGGGACCCCGATGTCCCTGCTTTTAATATAGTTCATTATTTTGTTTCTTTCACGTATTGATCGTTAATTGTATGAATGGTTAAGCCTACGATATTCTTGTTGTGTTTTGCGAATGGTAAGCTTGCTAAGTAACCTACAATAAATGCGATAAAGAAACCGATAACGGATACTGTAAATGGTGTGATATCTGTTTTTCCTACAAAGTAAGAAACGATTGCTGCGACGATTAGTCCGATGATAACACCATAAGTATTGGCTTTCTTAGTGAATATACCTACTGCAAACACGCCGGCGATTGGTACACCGAATAGTCCTGTTACAAGTAAGAATAAATCCCAAGTTTCGTTTGTCTTTTGATTAATTAAGTATAATGATGCTAATGTACCAAAGACACCTGCAAGAATAATGATGATTCTTGCTAATAATACATCATTTTTAGCGTTATTTGTTTTAGAAAATCTTTGTTTTAAATCGACAACTACACAGGCTGAAATTGAGTTCAAGCTTGAAGAAATTGTTGATTGTGCTGCAGCAAATATAGCAGCGATTAATAATCCGCCAACAAATGGTGGAATTTGTGTCAGAATGAAATAAGGTACGATAGCTGATGTATTAAATCCTTCTGGTAAAGATGTAACATTATTATAGAAGGAATACAACACAGTTCCCATTCCGTAGAAGATAGGGATTGTAATAAACGCTAATAACCCGTTAGTCCATAATGATTTGTTTGTTGATGATATTGAACCAGTTGTTTGATAACGTTGAACGATATCTTGGCTGGCAGTGTATTGGTGTAAGTTATTAAAGATAGAACCAATAAATATAATTGGAATTGCAGCGGCAGCAGTCCCGAATTTCCAGTTATCCACTGAGACAAACTTCTTATCTTGTACAGCTTCATTTAAGACTGTACCGAAGTTTCCATCAATTTGGAAAGCACCTAAGAAGATAACGGCAACAGCACCACCTAATAAGATAATACCTTGAATAACGTCGCTCCAAATAACCCCTTCTATACCGCCCATAAACGTATAGATAACACATAATAATCCAACTAACGCTGCGATTAAATATGGGTTAATATCTGAAACGGAAGTGATTGCTAATGTTGGTAAATAAATAACAATCGCAACACGACCAATATGGAATAATGTAAATGCTAAAGATCCAATAACACGCATTGTGATACCAAATCTTTCTTCCAAATATTCATAAGCTGTTGTTACATCAAGCTTTCTGAAGAATGGAATATAGAAATAAATCAGTAATGGAATGATCGCGATAATGGCGATATTTCCTGCTGCATAAGACCAGTCTGTATTAAATGCTCTTTCTGGTGTTCCCATATAAGTAATCGCACTTAAAGTTGTCGCATAAATTGAGAATCCAACTGCCCATGCAGGGACTCTACCTTTTGCTTTGAAGAACGCGTCTGTATCTTGACCAGCTCTTTTTGTAAAATATACACCTACTAATAACGTTGCAATTAAATATAAAATTAATGCAATCCAGTTTCCTGTACCAAATCCTACTTCATTCATAATATGACATCCCCTTTGTACATCAAATAATTATAAATTGTATTTAGAAACAAGTTCTTTAACTTTTTTGAGTGATGCTTCATCTAATGGCGCGAGTGGTCGTTTAGTCGTACCAGCCTCAATGCCATTTTCATTAAGAACAGCTTTTAAAGTAGGATAAATACCTAAAGCTAATACTTGCTCAATAATATCGTTTGTTTCATGTTGAATTTCATATGCTTGTTCAATTTTGCCTTCTTTAGCTAAATTAAAGATTTGTCTAGCACGTTGTCCATTGATGTTATAAGTTGAACCAATCGCACCATCTACACCTGACACAGCAGCTTGAATAAGCATTTCATCAAAGCCAGAAAGTATTAATTTGTCTGGGAATGCTTTTCTAATTCTTTCTAATAAGTAGAAGTCAGCAGCAGTATATTTAATACCGATGATTTTTTCATTTTCGAAAAGTTCTTCAAATTGTTGTATAGATAAGTTAACACCAGTTAATGCTGGAATTGAATAAATAATCATTTCATTACCAGTAGCTTCAATGATGGCATTGTAGTAATACTTGATCTCTTCGAATTTGAATGGGTAATAAAATGGTGTTACAGCTGATAACGCATCATAACCTAATTCTGTAGCAAATTTACCTAATTCGATCGATTCGTTTAAATCTAATGCACCAACTTGTGCGATTAATTTAGCGTCTGATCCTACTTCGTCTTTAACAATTTCAAAGACTTTCTTCTTCTGTTCAGTATTCATTAAGAAATTTTCACCAGAACTACCATTTACATATAAACCATCTACTTGTTGTTTATCGATATTTTGGCGAATGATTTGTCTTAAACCTGATTCTAAAATATTGCCTTCCTCATCAAATGGCACGAGTAATGCAGAATATAATCCTTTCATTTAAAAAAAACTCCTTTATATTTATTAATTGATAATATTGTCAGACCAATTTATAATCATATTGTAAGCGAATACATATTCTTCTGTCAATCGTTTTATTATTTGATACATCACTTATGATAAAATAAATAATTAAGAGGAGGTAGGTAAAATGATGAAACGAACATCACTCGTTGATGTGGCTGTTGAAAAATTAAAAGAATATATAGCAGAACATCAATTTGATAATGGAGATAAACTACCTTCAGAGAAAATGCTTGTCGAACAATTAGGGGTGAGTCGCACAGTTGTGAGAGAAGCGATTAGTCGCTTGCAGCAAAGTGGTCTCATTCAAGTTAAATCAGGAAGTGGCATGTTTATAACAGAGAAGAATAAACATTTATCAATGCTTTTTGAGTCACATATGAAAGTGCATGGTTTTAAAATTAAAGAATTACTGGAAGTGCGTAAAATATTAGAACTTGGTGCGATACGACTCTTAATAGAAAATAAAATCGTAATCGATGCGAATAAACTAAGAGATTTGAATGATATTTATTATGAGTCTTTCAACAAATCTCAAAAATTTGCGCATTATGATTCAGCCTTTCATGAAACGATTATTATCTTTACTGAAAATCAAACATTAATCACGATGAGTAAAGTTATTAAAGAGTATTTCGATAAGAACCAGTTTAATCAAATCGTTGATAAAGAAGATATAGAAAAATCTTACAAAGAACATGCTGATTTAATAGAAGCAATTGAGAAACAAAATTTAACTTTAGCACATGACATTATTAATAAACATCTGTCTAGAGTCGTTGAGTGGATAGAAGAATTGGAGCAAAAATGATGGGTAAATTAGATAAGATTGAAGTCCAAAGTTTGAAGTCACAAGTATTACAAGAAATTAAACAATATATTTTGGATAAAGGCATGACAGAAGGGGATCGCTTACCGACAGAACGTGCGTTTACTGAAATGTATGGTGTGAGTCGTTCAGTTGTAAGAGAAGCTTTGAGTTATCTAGAACATACAGGTGTGATCGAGACAGTTCAAGGAAGAGGAACGGTTATCAAAGCACCAGATATCTCTAGTTTAGTTGAAGGATTTCTATTTAGTTTTCAAGTCGCAAATGGTTCGAAAAATGATTTACTTTCATTGAGAATTATTTTTGAATGTGCAGCTATTGAAGAAATCGTTAAATTGGATAAAGATATCAGTGAATTAAAAGCAATTGTAAATGAAGATGTTATCAATCATTATGAGAATGATAAAGCATTTCATCAAACGTTATTAAGTACTACAGGAAATGTATTATTTGAACAATTAAGCTCTGTTATTCAGTCTTACTTCTATCATATTGAAGAAGAAGGGAAAGAAATTAATTATATTCAAACGAATGAAATGCATAAGAAAATTATCGAAGCAATTGCCAACAAAGATGTGCAATTAGCTAAAGAACTTATGACGACACATTTGTCTTTTTAGGAGGATATTATGAAAATTGCAATTGATATAGGTGGTACATTTATTAAAGCTGGTGCAATTGATGATCACCACACAATACATAGTTATCAAAAAATTGAAACACCACATAATAAAGATGGGGGTATTGTTGAAGCGGTTAAAGGCATCGTTGAATCATATACTAAAGAATTTAACTTAAATAAACCTGAAGTTGGTATTTCTACAGCAGGTGTCGTGGATTCACATAAAGGTGAAATTACATATGCTGGACCTACGATACCATATTATAATGGTACAAATTTTAAACAATCATTAGCAGATATTGCTGGTAAAGTAGCGGTTAATAACGATGTATCATGCGCGTTACTTGGTGAATTGTTAACGTTTGATAGAGCAGTTCAATCGATATTTTTAATGACGATTGGTACAGGTATAGGTGGCGCATATTATGAAAATCAATTATTAGAAGGTAAAAAGTATAGAGCATGTGAAATAGGCTATTTATTATATGATAAAGAAACGGATACAACATATGAAGATAGAGGCTCAACGACCGCTTTAAAAAAATTAATCAGTGCCAATTACAATGAAGAGGTTCAAGTCGAGAAATTATTTGATTTGGCGTATCAAAATGATGAAAAAGCTCAAGACATCCTTAATCAATGGGCTAAACACGTAGCAGAAGGTATTGCGCAAGTTCAAATTATGTTTGATCCAGAAATAATACTGATTGGCGGAGGTATTTCTAAACAAGAAGAAAGACTACTTTCATTGATTGAACCATTTATCGATGATTATTTACCAACTGATTATGGTCATGCCAAAATTGAAGTCACTTCAAAAGGAAATGATTCAGCTTTATATGGTGCTATTTCATGTTTATAAAATAATTGTTAACCTGTAATTTACATTGGTTAACAATGTGGTATAATATCGTTATCTTATATTAGGAGTGAAGAATTTGAAAACTAAAGATATCGTTATTATAGCAATGTTTACTGCTTTTATTTCAGTATTAGCATTTATACCACCAATTCCATTACCGTTTATGCCGGTACCAATCGTTCTACAAAATATTGGTATCATATTAGCGGGATGTTTATTAGGATATAAAAGAGGTACATTAAGTGTAATTATCTTCTTATTACTTGTTGCAACAGGACTGCCATTATTATCAGGTGTTAGAGGTGGACTAGGTGTATTCTTTGGTCCATCTGCTGGTTATTTATTTGGCTACCCAGTTGTTGCATTTTTAATTGGATTCTTTATAGATAGAAAGTGGAAAGAGCTCTCGTTTACATATGCGTTAACAATTAATATTGTCATTGGGGTTCTATTACTCAATTTAATTGGCGGATTTGTGATGGGTGAGTTTATGAATATTTCAATCGCTAAAAGATACATATTAGCAGCAACGTTCTTACCAGGTGATATTGTTAAAGCAATATTAGCAACTATGTTATTATTTAGCTTGAAGAACGTACCCGAAATAAAACGATTAAGAAATACTTAATGAGGTGAATAACGATGGTTTCATTTAAAGATATAGAAACAGATGGAAAGGTTTTGACTGAAACAAATAGGTATATACATTACCAAACATTGGATAAACGTATTCAGTATGATTCTAACAAAATTGTATATAAAGAAATGCCAGACATAGATACGTTTAAAGCAGATGAAGCAATGTTAAAAGAAATCCATGAAAAAAATAATCAGCCTTTTCTTAAATTTGTCTTTCCTGAAAATGAAACAATCGATATTGAATTAAGAGAATATTTAAAATTTCAAGGTTATGAAACAGGTTGGTTAGAATTATATATCAATGCTGAGAAGAACTTTGAAAGTGATGCCAATCAAGACATTGAAGTTGTTCTAACGAATGAGGATAACATTGTTGATTTTTTGAACGTATCATATGAACAAGATGAAGCATATGGCAAAGATTATGCAGAGCTTAAAGTTGAATTAAATAAAAAACAATTACATAGTGATAATCCGATTCAAGTATTATCTTATTATAAAGGTAAGCCTGCAGGTATGTTGCTTATATGGATGAATGAGAAGTATGTAGAATTAGATAGCTTTGGTGTTCGAGAAATATATAGAAGGTTAGGTATAGGAACGAAAATGCAAGCCTTCGTAGCAGAAATCGCTAAAGATAAACCAATAATTCTTGTAGCTGATGGTGAAGATACAGCTAAAGATATGTATAAAAGACAAGGTTATATTTATAGTGGATTTCAATTTGAAACATTAAAAGAATACAAATAAAAACAGGTTGAGGCAGCAATGATGTCTCAACCTGTTTATTTATTGTTAGGATTGGTTTTGTATTCTATTAGCGTGGCTATATACATTAAAGCTGCCATCTCTTATAAATCCAACGGCTGTTATATTTAAATCATGTGCTAATCCAATTGCTAAGTTAGTTGGTGCTGATTTAGACAAGATTATGCCAACACCAATTTTAGATGCTTTGATTAATATTTCCGAGGAAATTCTTCCACTAAAGATGAGTACTTTATTTCTGATTGGAATGTCATGTTCTATACAATAACCATATAATTTATCTAATGCGTTATGTCTACCAATATCGGATCGATGTAAATAGAAGCCATCTCCATCACTTATGGCCGCATTATGCAAACCACCTGTTTCTTTGAAAATCTTACTTTCTTCATGTAGTTTATCCATCATAGTTATAATTTGTTGAGGCGTAATGTTTATTTTAGATTGTGACACTTTGGCTGTTACGGCATCGTTATTAAAATAGAACGCTCTACTTTTACCACAACACGACGAAATCATGCGTTGAGTATTCTTTTTGAAATTGACATCAATCTCTTTCGTGAGTTCTACATGTGCAAAACCTTTAGAATCGTCTATTGAAATAGATTTAATTTCAGATTTCTTCTTTATAACTCCTTCAGAAGCAATAAATCCGAGCACGAGTTCTTCTAAATCTTTAGGTGAACAAACGATTGTTGCAAACTCTTCTCCGTTTATAATAATCGTAATAGGAAATTCTGTTACGTAGCTATCCGTTGTCTCAATAAATTGACCGTTTTGGTATTTTAATATTGGCAGATTGTAAGTCATATTTTGCTTCATAATAATTCCCCATTTAAATAATTGTTTAATAGGTTTATTTTACTTTGTAACCTACTAATAATAAAGTGAAAGCACTTTCAAAATATATTGTGATTTCATATAATAAATGTAAGTGAAATCATGGAGGGGTAAAAATGGGTAAGACTAAACATCAAGGTCCTATGAAGAAAGATTTAAAGCCGGCACCAGAATTTTGGGTGAGTCCAATACCTTTTGGACTAGGTAAAGTAAAGCCTAAACATATAAGAGATACAATGAAAATAGTTTGGGATAATAAAGATAATTTAAATTACGCTAAAAATATTATCACTAAAGGTGTCTGTGACGGTTGTGCATTAGGTGTATCTGGATTAAGCGATCAAACTTTAACCGGTCCTCACATGTGTACAACACGATTTAATGTTTTAAGACTCAATACAATGCCAGAAATTAAACCAGAAATTTTACATCAAGATATAGATGAATTGAGAAAATATAATAGCACAGAATTAAGACAATTAGGTCGTATTCCTTATCCAATGATGAGACGAAAAGGCGATCGTAAGTTTATACGTATTTCTTGGGAAGAAGCGATGCAAACAATAGCTCAAAAAATGAAATCATTGAATCCGAGAAATTATGCTTTTTATTTAACTTCAAGAGGTATTACGAATGAATCATATTATGTTGCAGGTAAAGTCGCGAGATATTTAGGTGCTAACAATATCGACAATGCTTCTAGAATATGTCATTCACCTAGTAAAACGGCGATGAAACGTTCAGTAGGTGTAGGTGCTTCAACAGCAAATTACCAAGACTGGATAGGTACGGACGTATTACTGTTTTGGGGAAGTGTAGCATCTAATGCTTCGCCTGTTTCAACTAAATATATGCTTGAAGCAAAGAAAAAAGGAACAAAAATCATCGTTATCAATCCATATAAAGAACCAGCAATGGATAAATATTGGATTCCATCTGTGGCAGAATCAGCATTATTTGGTACAAATGTTGCTGACGAATTCTACCAAGTTAATATCGGTGGTGACATTGCATTTATGCACGGTATTATGAAACACTGGTTTGAAATGGAAGAACAAGCATATGGTTCTGCAATTAATCATAAGTTTGTTGAAGAACATGTTACAAACTATGAAGAACTTAAAGAAACAGTCGAGAAGCAGTCTTGGGAAGAGATTGAACAATCAAGTGGTATTTCTAAAAATCAAATTTACAAATTAGCGCTTGAACTTGCCAATGCTCAAAATGCTGTATTTGCCTGGGCGCTTGGATTAACGATGCATGAGTTTGCGACGGATAATATATCACAAGTATGTAATTTAGCTTTATTAAGAGGATTCTTAGGTAGAAAACATAGCGGTCTAATGCCGTTTAGAGGACATTCTAGTGTGCAAGGTACTGGAGAAATGGGCTGTGATCCATTTGTATTACCAGGCGGTGCTTTTGATGGAGAAAATAAAAAGCGTATTGAGAAGTTATGGGGATTTGATATTGCGGATTGGCAAGGAGATACGGTTGGTGTAACGTTAGAAAATATTATGTTACCAGATGATCATGAACGTAAAATTAAATGTTATTACATGTCCGGTGGGAATTTCTTAGAAACGATGCCTGACCCAACATTTATACAAAAAGCTTTAGAGAATTTAGAACTTAGAGTACATCAAGATATTATTTTAAATACATCTACTTTAGTTGATGCGAAAGAAACGGTTATTGTTTTACCTGCCAAGACACGATATGAGCAAGATGGTGGTGGCACGTCTACTTCGACAGAACGCATGGTTTATTACTCACCAGTAATTGAAGGGAATCAAAATAGAATAAAAGAAGCAAGATCAGAGTGGCAAATATATATTGATTTAGCTAAACGTGTTAAACCTGAACAAGCACATTTAATTGATTTTAAAGATGGTCAGTCTATTAGAGAAGAGATTGCTAAAGCAAATCCAGATTATGATGGTATCCAACATTTAAAAAATCAAGGAGATGTCTTCCAGTGGGGTGGCGCTTGGTTATGTGAAGATGGTATTTGTCCAACTGAAGATGGCAAAGGTCATTTAATCAGTGTAGACATTCCAGACTTAAACAGACAACCTGATGATTTCATGTTAACGACAAGAAGAGGTAAACAATTTAACTCAATGGTATATGGTGATTATGAATCCTTTAACCATGGTGGAAGATATGATGTATTAATGAATAAAGAAGATGCTGATAGGTTAAGCATCGCTGAAGGTGAAGGAGTTGTATTACATAATGGATTCGGCGTATTCCAAGGTGTCGCAAAATATGTAGATATATTAAAAGGGAACATTGAAGTCTATTTCCCTGAAGGCAACTACTTATTACCTAGAGGTAGATATGAGAAATACGCTAAGATTCCTGATTACAACATAACAGTCAAAGTAGAAAAAGCGGACAGATTTAACGCTAAAAAAGATAGAGACTATTATGAAAAACCGATTAAAGATTTAGAAGAAATACCGATGCAATAATAGGTAGGGAGTAGCCTCAAATAAATAAGGATATTCCCTATAATTACAAATTTCACTATACTTTAAGGATAATTTGTGAAAAAATGTACTTGAGCCTTACAATAGTATAAATAAAGGTGTAAATTAAGTTTGTACATATCTAAAAAGGAAGGAAAGAAGTCATGAAAAGATTTTTAACATTAGTCTTTGCTTTGTTACTTGTATTAGCTGGTTGTAGCACAGAATCTAACCAAGATAAAGCTAAAAAAGAAACTGAAAGCAAGACGTTAACAGTATCAGCAGCAGCAAGTTTGACAGATGTTTCTAAAGCTCTAGAAAAAGAATTTAAGAAGAAGCATCCGAATACGAATATTAAATTCAATTACGGTGGTTCAGGTAGTTTACGTAAACAAGTAGAAGCTGGCGCAGATGTAGACGTATTAATGTCTGCTAACACTTCTGATGTTGATAAATTACAAGATAGTAAAAAAGTTAAAGAAGTTTATGATTACGCTAAAAATAAATTAATTATCATTAAATACGAAAACTCTAGCATCAAAAATATTAAAGATGTTAGTGCACCAAACAAAGTCGCAATTGGTGAAGAAAAAAGTGTACCAGCAGGTCGTTACGCTGTAGAATATTTGAAAAAAGAAGATTTATATAACGGCATGACAAGTACATTTGTTTTCGCTAAAGATGTAAAACAAGTATTAAACTATGTTCAAAAAGAAAATGCAGAAGCAGGATTTGTATACGCAACAGATATGTATAAAGGTAAAGATAAAAAAGTCGATAACGTTGTTAAATTAGCGGATGCACCTTTAGATCATCCAATTACTTATAGAGCTGGTCTTGTTACTGACAAGAAAGAAGCTAAAGAATGGTTTGAATTCTTAAAATCAAAAGAAGCTAAAGAAATTCTTAAAGAATATCACTTTGAAGGATAGGAGATAAAGCTATGCCAGACTTAACACCACTATGGATATCAATTAAAGTAACAATTATCAGTACAATCATTGTGTGTATCCTAGGTATTATTCTGGCAAAGTTGATGCTCAATTATAAAGGTAAATTAAAGCCTGTAGTTGAAAGCATCATTATGCTTCCAATCGTATTACCACCGACAGTTATGGGTTTTATACTCCTTATTGTCTTCGGTAAGAATAAGTTTTTCGGTCAATTTTTATCTGATGTATTGCATATCAATGTGATTTTTACGTGGGTAGGTGCAGTAATAGCAGCGATTATTGTAAGTTTGCCGCTAATGTATCAACATGTAATGAATGGATTTCAATCTATTAATCCAAAGATGCTTAACTCAGCAAGAACGATGGGTGCTAGTGAAGGGAAAATTTTTAGAACGATTATTTTACCGTTATCTAAACGTTCCATTTTCTCGGGTGTTGTGATGAGTTTTGCTAGAGGGTTAGGAGAATTTGGAGCAACGCTTATGATTGCTGGCTATATTCCTGGTTTAACGAACACATTGCCATTAGAAATTTATTTCTTAGTGCAAGCTGGTGAGGAACACAAAGCATGGTTATGGGTTATTGTACTGATCGCATTTGCAGTTTGTGTGATTAGCTCACTTAATATATTAAATCAAAAGAATCATAAATGGGAGTAGATATGGATGATTGATATATCAATTAAAAAGTTAATTAAAGACAGAACGATATCATTAAATATCCAAGCTGACACTCCGAAAATTTATGCGATAGTTGGTCGATCAGGTATAGGTAAATCCACATTATTAAATATTATTGCAGGTCTTACTGAAGCGGAAACTTGCAGAATAGAAATTAATCAAAAAGTGCTCAGTGATCAAAAGCATGTGATTAAAGTGCAAGATAGAAATATTGGCTATCTGTTTCAAGATTATCAACTTTTTCCGCATAAGACAGTTCATGAAAATATTCATTACATGATTGAGCCTAATAAAGAGACAGAGCAATTGATTAAACATTTACGTATAGAAAATTGTTTAAATCAATATCCATCTACGTTATCTGGTGGAGAGTCACAAAGAGTTGCATTATGTAGAGTATTAAGTGTCAAACCTAACTTATTACTTTTAGATGAACCATTTTCAAGTTTAGATGATGAAACAAAAGATGAAGGTATGGCGTTAGTAAAGTCCATTTTCAAGACTTGGCAAATACCGATTATACTTGTGTCTCATTCTAAAAAAGAAGTTCAAATTTTAGCAGATGAAGTTATCGAAATTAGTTAACAGTTCATTGTAAGGTGAAAAATAAATAATATGTTCGAAGCCTCAAACAAAGTTAAACACTTTGTTTGAGGCTTTTTTGCGCAAATAAAAGAATGTAGGGAATTCGTCATGTTGTATAGGTAATCCCCTAATACATAAACATTGTGAAAAAAATTACAATTGATATAGATAATTAAGGGCAAATAATAGGAGGTTCTAACTATGTCTAAGTTAGGTTTGAAATTCTTTAAGCCAACCGAAAAATTTAATGGGAATTGGTCTATATTAGAAGAAAAAAGTAGAGAATGGGAGAAAATGTACAGAGAAAGATGGAGTCACGATAAAGTTGTCAGAACGACTCATGGTGTGAACTGTACAGGTTCTTGTTCATGGAAAGTATTCGTGAAAAATGGTGTGATTACATGGGAAAATCAACAAATTGATTATCCTTCTTGTGGACCTGATATGCCTGAGTTTGAACCTAGAGGATGTCCGCGTGGTGCTTCATTTTCATGGTATGAATATAGTCCATTACGTGTGAAATTCCCTTATGTTAGAGGTAAGTTATGGAAACTTTGGAAAGCTGCATTAAGTGAATATGAAGATCCTGTTGTCGCTTGGGCATCCATTGTTGAAGATGAGCAGAAAGCTGAAATTTATAAAAGTGCGCGAGGTAAAGGTGGACATGTTCGCGTCAATTGGAGAGATGTTACACAACTCATCGCAGCACAAATTATATATACTGTGAAAAAATATGGTCCAGATAGAATTGCTGGATTTACACCTATACCGGCTATGTCCATGATTAGCTATGCTTCAGGTGCGCGTTTTATATCGTTATTAGGTGGGGAAATGCTTAGTTTTTATGATTGGTATGCTGACTTACCACCCGCTTCACCACAAATTTGGGGTGAACAAACGGATGTACCTGAATCAAGTGATTGGTATAACGCCGGTTATATTATTATGTGGGGATCGAATGTACCATTAACGCGTACACCAGATGCGCATTTTATGACAGAAGTTAGATACAAAGGTACTAAAGTCGTGTCTGTCGCACCAGACTATGCTGAAAATGTAAAATTTGCTGATAACTGGTTAGCACCAAATCCTGGTACTGATGCAGCATTAGCACAAGCCATGACACATGTCATTCTTCAAGAATATTATGAAGATAAACAAGAAGAGATGTTTATCAACTATGCTAAACAATACACTGATATGCCTTTTATTATACAACTTGATAAACATGGAGAAGGCTATAAAGCAGGTCGTTTCTTAAGATCTAGTGATTTAGGTATGGAAACAGAACACGCAGAATGGAAACCAGTTGTTTACGATAAAAATAGTAAACAATTTGTCATACCTAATGGAACGATGGGACAAAGATATGAAGAAGGCGTTAAATGGAACTTAAATTTAGTAGGTGAAGATGGTAAAGAAATAGATCCAGCTTTATCTTTTAAAGACCATGAATCAAAAGTGATGACAATTCAATTTCCGTATTTTGATAATGAAGGAAATGGTATTTTTGAAAGACCTATTATCGTTAAAGAAATCGAAAATAAAGACGGAGAAACAATTTATATCGCGACGATATATGACTTAATGACAAGTCAATATGGCGTAAGAAGATTAAATCATCCATTAGAAGCAACTAGTTATGAAGATGAAAATTCAATGTATTCGCCTAAATGGCAAGAAAAAGTAACAGGTGTTAAATCTTCTATTGTGACGCAAGTAGCTAGAGAATTTGCACAAAATGCAGTTGATACAAATGGTCGCTCAATGATTATTATGGGGGCAGGTATCAATCACTGGTTTAACTCTGATACAATTTACCGCTCTATATTAAACCTTGTTATATTATGCGGATGCCAAGGTGTAAATGGTGGCGGATGGGCGCATTACGTTGGTCAAGAAAAATGTCGTCCGATAGAAGGTTGGTCTACGATTGCTTTTGCGAAGGATTGGCAAGGACCACCTCGACTTCAAAATGCTACAAGTTGGTTCTATTTTGCAACGGATCAATGGAAATATGAAGAGTCTGGTGTTGATAAATTACAGTCACCATTATCAAATGAATTGAAGCATCAACATCCAGCTGATTATAACGTATTAGCTGCTCGATTAGGATGGCTACCATCTTATCCGCAATTTGATTGTAATAGCTTACTCTTTGGTGAAGAAGCGAAAGATGCAGGAGATGACTCAAATGAAGCGATTCTTCAAAGAGCAGTTGAATCAGTAAAATCTAAAAAGACTAAATTTGCTATAGAAGATCCAGATGCAAAGAAAAATCATCCAAAAACATTGTTCGTATGGCGTTCAAATTTAATCTCTAGTTCTGCAAAAGGACAAGAGTACTTTATGAAACATTTATTAGGAACTAAATCAGGACTATTAGCAAATCCTAATGAAACAGATAAACCAGAAGAAATTGTATGGCGAGAAGAAACAACCGGCAAATTAGATTTATTAGTTGCGCTAGATTTTAGAATGACAGCAACACCATTGTATGCAGATGTCGTATTACCAGCAGCAACATGGTATGAAAAACATGATATTTCTTCTACTGATATGCATCCATTCATACATCCGTTTAACCCTGCAGTTGACCCATTATGGGAATCAAAATCAGACTGGGATATTTATAAAACGTTAGCAAAATCTGTTTCGGATTTAGCGAAGACACACATGAAAGGCACATTTAAAGATGTTGTAACAACGCCTTTAGCACATGATTCTAAACAAGAAATTTCAACACCTTACGGAATTGTTAAAGATTGGTCAAAAGGTGAAATTGAAGCAATACCTGGTAAGACAATGCCTGGTTTCGCAGTTGTAGAAAGAGATTATACAGCTATATACGATAAATATGTATCAGTTGGACCATTATTAGAAAAAGGTAAAGTCGGGGCTCATGGGGTAAGTTTCTCAGTAAAAGAGCAATACGATGAATTAAAGATTATGTTAGATACGTGGGAAGATGACACTGTTAAAAATGGTCTCCCTAGAATGGATACAGCACGTAAAGTAGCAGATGTCATATTGAATGTTTCATCAGCTTCAAATGGTAAAGTATCACAAAAATCTTACGATGATCTAGAACAACAAACGGGGATGACATTGAAAGATATTTCTGCTGAACGTGCTTCAGAAAAAATAACGTTCCAAAATATAACAGCACAACCGAGAGAAGTTATACCGACAGCAGTATTCCCTGGTTCGAATAAATTAGGCAGAAGATATTCGCCATTTACGACAAATATCGAACGTCTTGTACCTTTTAGAACGTTAACAGGAAGACAAAGTTATTATATTGATCATGAAGTATTCTTACAGTTTGGTGAGAACTTACCTATCTATAAACCAACATTGCCGCCAATGGTATTTGGTACGAAAGATAAAAACATAAAAGGCGGCGTGGATACATTAGTATTACGATATTTAACGCCACATGGTAAGTGGAATATTCATTCAACATACCAAGATAATTTGCATATGTTGACGTTATTTAGAGGTGGTCCAACTGTTTGGATTGCGAAAGAAGACGCAATGGCGAACGACATTAAAGATAATGATTGGTTAGAAGTATATAACAGAAATGGTGTCGTTACAGCAAGAGCAGTTGTATCACATAGAATGCCTAGAGGTACGATGTTTATGTATCACGCACAAGATAAACATATTGAGACACCTGGATCAGAAATTACAGATACTCGTGGTGGTTCACATAACGCACCTACACGTATCCACTTGAAACCTACGCAATTAGTAGGCGGTTATGCACAAATAAGTTATGGCTTTAATTACTATGGGCCAATTGGAAACCAAAGAGATGTATATGTTGCCATTAGAAAAATGAAGGAGGTAGATTGGCTTGAAGATTAAAGCGCAAGTAGCTATGGTTATGAATTTAGATAAATGTATAGGATGCCATACATGTAGTGTCACATGTAAAAGTACGTGGACAAATAGACCAGGCGCTGAATATATATGGTTTAATAATGTCGAAACGAAACCTGGTATCGGTTATCCGAAACGTTGGGAAGACCAAGAAACTTATAAAGGTGGTTGGGTACTCAACAAAAAAGGAAAATTAGAATTAAAATCAGGTAGTAAACTATCTAAAATTGCATTAGGTAAGATTTTCTATAATCCTGATATGCCAGAAATGAAAGATTATTATGAACCTTGGACATATAATTATAAACATTTAACAACAGCTAAAGAAGGAAACCATTCTCCAGTAGCAAAAGCTGAATCTGTTATTTCAGGTAGAAAATTAGATATCAAATGGGGACCAAACTGGGAAGATGATTTAGCGGGTGCTCATGTAACTGGACCCACTGATCCAAACATTCAAAAAATCGAAGAAGAAATTAAATTTAACTTCGACCAAACATTTATGATGTATTTACCAAGATTGTGTGAACATTGCTTAAACCCAAGCTGTGTTGCATCATGTCCATCTGGTGCAATGTATAAAAGGGATGAAGATGGTATTGTACTTGTCGACCAAGATGCATGTCGTGGTTGGAGATATTGTATGACAGGTTGTCCTTATAAGAAAGTATATTTCAACTGGAAAACAAACAAAGCAGAAAAATGTACATTCTGTTTTCCTAGAGTTGAAGCAGGTTTACCTACAGTATGTTCTGAAACATGTACAGGTCGTATGAGATATTTAGGTGTATTACTTTATGATGCAGACAAAGTTCAAGAAGCAGCTTCTGCAGAAAATGAAAAAGACTTATATCAAAAACAACTTGATCTATTTTTAGATCCATTTGATGAAGACATTATTCAACAAGCTGAAAAAGATGGTATTTCACATGATTGGATTGAAGCGGCACAAAATTCACCAGTATATAAATTGGCAATAGAATATAAATTAGCATTTCCTTTACACCCTGAATATCGAACATTGCCAATGGTATGGTATTGTCCACCATTAAGTCCGATTATGAATTACTTTGAAGGTAAAGATTCTATTAGAAATCCAGATATGATTTTCCCAGCAATAGAAGAAATGAGATTACCTGTTCAATATTTAGCAAATATGCTAACAGCAGGTGATACGAAGACAGTTAAAGAAGCATTGCAAAAAATGGCGATGATGCGTAGTTATATGAGAGCTAAATCAAGTGGTAAAGACTTTGATATTTCAAGACTTGAACGCGTAGGACTTACGGAAAGACAAACGAAATCGATGTATAGATTACTCGCGATTGCTAAACATGAAGATCGTTTTGTTGTACCGACATCCCATAAAGAAGGTTACATGGATACTTACAGAGCACAAGGTAGCCAAGGATATGGTGGCGAAATGTTTGGCTCAAATTGTGATGGTTGTGGTGTTCAAGGATTATCAGAGCAAAAATCCGGACAAGAAATATATAATGAGAACTTCTATGGAGGGATTTTCCGTGATTAATTTAGATGCATTATATCAACTTAAAGAAAGCTTTGGGTTTTTTAGTAACCAGTTAACTTATCCAGAAAAGCTCGATTTTCATCCTAAAGCATTTGATAAAGCTTTTGATACCAATCATCCGGCTTATCGTGACATTAAGCAATATTGGGAAAATATGCATGATATATCTTTAGATGATATTCAAGAAGTATATACAAGAACGTTTGATTTTGAAAAAAAGACGACGTTATATATGACGTACAATAAACTAACGGAACAAAAAGAACGTGGTCAAATGCTAGCAAGATTAAAAGTACTTTATGAAATGTTCGGGCTAGAAATGCCTCAAAATGAACTGTCAGATTTTTTACCACTTATGCTTGAATTCTTATATGCTGCAGAGTGGAGAGGTGACGATCGTGCACAAGAAAGTTTAACGCTAGTTGTGATGGTCATTGAAGATGGGACATATGGATTGCTTCAAGCTTTAGGTAAACAAAACAGTCCGTATTTTCATCTGATTAAAGCAATTAGAGAAACGTTAAAATCATGTGTAGTAGAGCAAGAGAAGGTGATCAACGGTGATTAATCAATTTATATGGGTTATCTATCCTTATTTATGTATCGCTATTTTTATTATTGGTCATTTATTCAGATTTAAATATGATCAATTTTCATGGACAGCAAAGTCTAGTGAGTTTATTGAGAAGAAACAATTGATGTGGGGAAGTATTTTATTTCACTTAGGTATTATTCCAGTTATATTTGGACATATAGTTGGTTTAGGCATACCTGCAGAATGGTTAAGTAGTGTCGGCGTTAATGATCATTTATATCATATCGGTGCAGTTTATATTGGAAGTATTTTCGGTATTGTGACATTAATCGGTATGGTTCTGTTAACAGCTAGAAGAATTACGAAACAAAATGTAAGAAGGCTAAGTTCAGCTTCGGACATTATAGTAAATATATTATTGTTAGTGATCGTATTGATGGGGTGTATTTCAACGTTATGGACGAACGCGACAACACCAGACTTTGATTATAGACAAACAATTTCTGTTTGGTTTAGAGGTTTATTAATCTTTAAACCGGATGTTGCTTTAATGAATGACGTACCTTTAACATTTAAGACGCATATTATTTTAGGATTTTTAATTACAAGTTTATGGCCATTTACGAGATTGGTACATGTTTGGAGTGTGCCACTTAATTACTTCAGTAGAAGTTACATTATTTACAGAAAACATAAAACGAATTAAACTATAAGTAAAAAAGTCGAGGTGTTTAAAATGTCTAATGATTTTAATTTTCAGGAACATTTGGATCTTATTCGTAGTACTTATGGTGTTGATTTTGTCGGATTAGCTATGACTTCTGAAGACGCTGCTCACTTTCATATTAAGTGGCAATATGTATCTGGAAATTTAAATCATAGATATCAAAACATTGTTTTAAGAAGCGGAAGAGGGATAGCAGGGATTGTGATTAAAAGTGGTAAACCTATTGAAATTCGTGATTTGAAAGAAAGTCCTTATCATGATCAACCCTTTAACTATCCGATTGTTCAAAGTGAACAATTAACATCATTACTTGCAATTCCATTATGGAAAAAGTATCGAGTATGTGGTGTGCTCTTGCTTGGACAACGTGATGAAAAACAATTTCCTGAAATAGATATAAATGATTTTAATCGCTTTGGACCATTTTATGGAAAGGATATGATGAATGCATGAGTTCAGAAGATGCTTCAATATTAATGGATATATTAAAACAATACTATGAAAAAACGAGTGAAATGATTGTGTTTTTAAATAGTAAAGGACAGGTAATTAATATGAATGAAGCTGCCCGAAGAGTAATCTCTGAAGACAATCAATCATCATTGACACATGCCATTTGTAGTAGATGTGAAGGTTATTCAAATGAATATGCCTTACAATCATGTAGAGACTGCTTTTTAGAGTCTTCAAAAATTGGCAACACTAGTTTTCAAGTGTTTATGCAGACAAATAGTGGGACTGTTGAACCTTTTACAGCGACTTATCAAACGATTAGTCAAGAAGACGATGTTAAAGTGTATACATTACAAAATGTATCGCCACAAATTGAAAGACAACAGAAATTACATCAACAAACGATGATCCAAAAAACAATATCCGCACAAGAAAACGAGCGTAAAAGAATTTCTAGAGAGTTACACGATGGTGTTGTTCAAGAATTGCTTAATGTCAGTGTTGAACTTAGATTATTGAAATATCAGAATGATATTGACGAATTGAAGCAGCAGTCTCAACATATTGAAACGTTAATGTCTCGATTAATCGATGATATTAGAAACTTATCTTTAGAACTAAGACCTTCATCATTAGATGACCTTGGATTAGACGCAGCATTTAAGTCATATTTTAAACAGCTTGAGAAAAATTTCGGTTTCCATGTTCACTATCATTATGATTCGTCTATTAAACGTTTTAATACGGAGATTGAAACGGTCGTATATAGAATTGTACAAGAAGCGGTGTTTAATGCATTGAAGTATGCTAATGTGGATAGTGTTGATGTTCATATGTCTTGTGATGGCAATGAAATAGAAGTTGAAATTGCTGACCAAGGGAATGGATTTGTATTAGGTAGTCAGCCAAAAGGTTCAGGACTTGGTATATATGGTATGAAAGAACGTGCTGAAATTGTTGGCGGTAAAATCAATATCGAAAGTAAACTTAAAAAAGGTACAAATATTAAATTGAATGTACCAATAGCATAAATGGTGGGTGGTATATATGAAAATCGTAATAGCAGATGATCATGCAGTGGTGAGAACAGGCTTTTCAATGATTTTGAATTATCAAGAAGACATGGAAGTTGTTGCGACAGCTGCAGATGGTATAGAAGCATATCAAATGGTTGCAAAACATTCACCAGATGTATTGATCATGGATTTAAGTATGCCACCTGGTGAATCAGGATTAATCGCAACTGGTAAAATAGCAGAAGACTTTAAGCAAACTAAAATATTAATATTAACGATGTTTGATGATGAAGAATATTTATTTCATGTATTAAGAAGTGGTGCTAAAGGATATATTTTAAAAAATGCACCAGATGAAGAGTTAATACATGCTGTAAGAACGATATATAGAGGCGATATGTATATTGATTCTAAAGTTACAAGTTCACTCGTAAATGAACTCTTTAATCATCAAGATAACAATGAGCAAAGTACTTCTGATCCATTTAAAATATTGTCTCAAAGAGAACTAGAAATCTTACCTTTAATCGCAAAGGGCTATGGTAATAAAGAAATTGCGGAGAAATTATTTGTTTCTGTCAAAACGATTGAAGCACATAAAGCGCGAATTATGGATAAACTCGGTTTAAAATCGCGTCCAGAATTAGTTGAATATGCTATGAAGAAAAAATTATTAGATTTCTAAAATGAAACTGACCTGATAAATTGCGGCTTAAAAACCTTAGTTTATCAGGTCTTTTTATGTTTTTTATTGGATTAATTTTTATAAATGAATATAGGGATTTTCCATGTTTCAATAAGGGGATATCCTTATGTGCACTTTTTCACAAATAACCTACAATAATATTGGAAAGATTATACATAAAGATTAATTTCGAAGGGTGAAAAACATGAGAAACAACTTAGGAAAAGTTCAACTACCACTTCAAACCTTTAGTTTAATGGCAGGATTTATGGTTTGGAGTATACTGGCACCTTTAATGCCTTATATTACACAAGATATAAGTGTAGAAGAAGGTCAGAAAGCTATTATTTTAGCAATACCCGTTATTTTAGGATCGATTTTAAGAATACCAATTGGCTACTATACGAACTTATTAGGTTCTAGACTTGTATTTTTAGTGAGTTTTATTATTTTATTATTTCCAGTATTTTATTTAAGCCAAGCACATTCAACTACAGGATTGATGATTGCAGGATTCTTTATAGGTCTCGGTGGTGCAATCTTTTCAGTAGGTGTTACTTCTATTCCTAAATATTTTCCAAAAGAAAAGCATGGTTTTGCGAATGGTATTTATGGAATGGGTAATTTAGGGACAGCTGTATCATCATTTTTAGCGCCTCCAATAGCAGGCATTATCGGATGGCAACATACTGTACAACTTTATTTAATCGTATTACTTATCTTCGCAGTATTAATGTTTATCTTTGGAGATAAAGAAGAACCTAAAGTAAAAATTCCAATGATTTCACAAACGAAGCAAGTCATCAATAACTATAAACTTTACTATTTTAGTTTCTGGTATTTTATTACGTTTGGTGCATTTGTTGCATTTGGTTTATTCTTGCCGAACTTTTTAGTGAGTCATTTTGAAATTGATAAAGTAGATGCTGGTATTAGAACAGGTATCTTTATTGCAATCGCAACATTACTTAGACCAATTGGTGGTATGTTAGGAGATAAATTTAATGCTTTAAACGTATTGAAAATATTCTTTATCGGCTTAATAGCGGGCGCAATCGTCCTTTCAATATCACATCATCTCATCTTGTTTACAATTGGATGTTTGACGGTAAGTGTTTGTGCATGTATTGGTAATGGACTTGTATTTAAACTTGTGCCGACATACTTCACAAAAGAAGCAGGTGTTGTAAACGGAATCGTATCTATGATGGGTGGTCTCGGCGGATTCTTCCCACCATTAATTATAACGTTAGTAACGAGTTTGACTGGTTCAAATCATTTAGCATTCTTTATGCTTGCTATATTTGGTGTGCTTGCACTCATTACAATGATGCATATGACTAAAATAGAAAGAAAGCATGTTTAGTTGTTTGTCTTAAAAAATTAAAAAGGCTGAGGCAATGTTTTGCCTCAGCCTTACAATTAATTGAGGATAAAAGCGTTTAACTCTATAATAGAGTTAAAGAGATTCGTGAAAGGTTGATATAAATGAACGAACGTTATTCTCGTCAAATTTTATTCGATAAAATTGGAGAACAAGGTCAAGAAAGAATTGAACAAGCGAGTGTCACTATTGTAGGCATGGGTGCACTTGGTACACATGTTGCTGAACAGTTGACTAGGTCGGGTATAAAGAGACTCAATATTATTGATCGAGATTATGTTGAATCGTCAAACTTACAAAGACAAACATTATTTATAGAGAATGATATTAAAGAAATGCTACCTAAAGTTGTAGCAGCAGAAAGACATTTAAAGAAAATTCGTGAAGACATTACAATAAAATCTTATATTGCGCAATGTGATGCAAAGTTATTACATGAAGTTGCGCGTTACTCAAACATTATTATTGATGCGACAGATAATTTTAATACAAGACAAATTATTAATGATTTTGCGTACAAGATGAATATTCCGTGGATATATGGCGCATGCTTAGAATCTACATATGTTCAAGCGACTTTTGTGCCTAAAGAAACACCTTGCTTCAACTGTGTATTACCACAATTGCCAGTGATTAATAGAACTTGTGATACAGTAGGCGTGATAAATCCGGCAGTAACAATGGCAGCAAGTTTACAAGTTGCAGATGCACTTAAAATATTGGCTGGTTATTCATTTACACCTAAAATTACGTACGGTGACGTTTGGTTCGGTGAACATCAATCATTTGGATTTGAACAAATGAAACGAGACGATTGTGAGACTTGTGGAGCAGAACCAACTTATTCCAAATTATCAAATTCAGACAAACAACTAACTGAATTATGTGGCCGTCATACTGTTCAATATATAAACGAGAAACTTAATCGACCAGCTATTGAAAAGTTTGTTGCTCAAAATGGATTATTGCATCGTTCTAATGCGTATATGATTCAGTATTTATACGATGACCATCGTGTCGTAGCATTTAATAATGGTAGGTTATTAATTCATGATTTGGATTCTGTAGAAGAAGGCAGACAGTTTGTTGAGAATATGTTTGGATAGGAGTTAAATCGATGAGTGTAGTTAATAGAATAGATCGTCTTATAAATGTGGCAGTTTTAACCGTAAGTGATACGAGAACGAAAGAAACAGATAAAGGTGGACAACTTGTTCAACAATATTTGAAAGATCTCAATGTTGAAATTAAAGAAGGGCATTATCAAATTGTTAAAGATGATGTCACTGAAATTCAAACGCAAGTGAATGAGTGGCTTAATAATGATGTTGACGCCATTATTACAACTGGCGGTACAGGTATTAGTCAAAGAGATGTGACGATCGAGGCGATTAAGCCTTTACTAGATAAAGAAATAGAAGGATTCGGTGAGATATTTAGATATTTAAGTTATACAGAAGATGTAGGTACGAGAGCGATACTTTCTAGAGCAATTGCAGGTACAGTCGGGCATCAAGTAATTATTTCAATACCGGGTTCTACAGGTGCAGTTAAATTAGCAATGGAAAAGCTCATAACTAAAGAATTGAATCATTTAGTACATGAGCTTAATAAATAACTATTGGCGTTTGAAGTCGCCATTTTTGCCACCAGTCTTATAAGATAAATATGTTTCACCAATAACCATGCCTTTATCAACGGCTTTACACATATCATATATTGTTAAAGCTGTAACACTTGCAGCAGTTAAAGCTTCCATTTCTACACCCGTTTGACCTTTCGTCTTAACGGTTGCTGAAATATTTATTGTGTATGGTTCATCTTTATCCCATTCATAAGAGATATCGATGCCTGTTAATTGAAGTGGGTGACACATAGGTATCAATTGGCTTGTATTTTTAGCAGCCATAATGCCAGCAATTTGTGCTGTACCAAGTACATCGCCTTTTTTATTTGTTGCATTTTTTATTTGATCATAGATTGTTTGATTTACTTTAATACTTGAGTTTGCAATTGCGATACGTGTGCTTGTTTCTTTATCTGAGACATCGACCATTTTTGCATGGCCTTGCTCATTAAAATGTGTAAATTCAGACAAAATCATCATCCTTTCTAAAGATATTATAACATGTAAGTTTAAATAAATTGATAGGGAGTGTAGACAATTGACAGTTGAAATGAGAACACCTATACCAGTGAAAGAAGCAATTGAACGTGTTATCAAAGTAGTAAAGCAGTTAGAGACAGAAACAGTATCAATAAATGAAAGTTTAAACTATATACTTGCTGAAGATATTAAAGCAACTTACGATATTCCTCGATTTGATAAATCACCTTACGATGGGTTTGCAATTAAAAGTGCTGATTCTAAAGGGGCATCAGGAGAGAATAGAATATCATTTAAAGTTGTAGATCATATCGGTGCTGGAACAGCTTCAAATGTGACTTTAAATAGTGGAGAAGCGGTACGTATTATGACTGGCGCACCTATACCAGAAGGTGCAGATGCAGTTGTAATGTTTGAACAAACAGTGGAAACAGAAACAGGATTTACTATTCGTAAACCATTTACGGAAGGTGAAAATGTTGCGTTTCAAGGCGAAGAATGTAAAGAAAATGAATACGTCTTACATAAAGGACAGCGTATTAATAGTGGTGTTATTGCAGTGTTGGCAACATTTGGTTACCAAACTGTTAAAGTATCCAAAAAGCCAACCGTTGCCGTCATCGCAACAGGTAGCGAGTTAGTAGGACCAAATGATCCATTAGAACCAGGTAAGATTAGAAATTCAAATGGTCCTATGATTGAATCGTTATGTAAAGAAGTTGATATCGAAGCTACTACATATAACATTCAAGAAGATAACTTACAAGGGTGCATTGATATTGTTGAAAAAGCAATGTCTGAGCATGATATCGTGATTACAACAGGTGGGGTATCAGTTGGAGACTTTGACTATTTACCGAAAGTGTATGATGCAATTGGTGCAACAGTGCTCTTTAATAAAGTGCAAATGAGACCAGGTAGCGTAACAACGGTTGCTTACAAAGATGAGAAGATGTTGTTTGGTTTATCAGGGAATCCATCAGCTTGTTACTCAGGATTTCATTTGTTTACAAAGCCAACCATTCAAAAAATGATGTCTGCTGATGCTATTTACCCAGTTATTATAGATGCGAAGTTGAATGAAGACTTTAAAAAAGCTAACCCATTTACGAGATTTATTAGAGGTAAATTATCATTCACTTCACAAGGTGTTTATGCTGAACCGTCAGGATTTAATAAATCAAATGCGGTTGTCGCGATTGCTAAAAGTAATGGTATGATTATTTTACCTGGTGGGACAAGAGGCTATCAAAAAGATGACGATGTGAAAGTTCTATTAACGGATCATCAGTCATATGAAAGTAAATTAACACTATGAAGATATTACAAATAGTTGGTTATAAAAATAGTGGTAAAACAACATTAATAAATGAATTAATTAAAGAATGTCGCAGTCAGCAATTAACAGTATCTACAATTAAACATCATGGGCACGGTGCAGACGAAATTTCTTTAAATCATAAAGAAGTAGACAGTTTAACGTTTATTAATAGCGGTGCTAAAGAAAGTATCGTGTTGGGTAAACAATTAATAGAGAGAGTAACGTATGAAGAGAAGTCATTGCAGCAAATAATAGATGAAGATTTGTCTGTTGAGCCTGATGTGCTATTAATTGAAGGATTTAAGCATGATCATTTTCCTAAAGTACTTTTGACGAAGCAATCTGAAGATTTAGCACAAACATTACCCAATATCGTATATCAGTTTGATGCGTTTAATCTTGAGGCAAAGAAAGACTTTATAGTTTGGTTTGAAAATTGGTTGAAAAAGTAGGTGTAGAAGTGAAACAATTTGAAATCGTCAATGATCCAATAAATCCTGAACAATACAGAAACTGGACACTCAATGAAAAGCAAGGTGCAGTTGTTGTCTTTACAGGCCATGTGAGAGAATGGACAAAAGGCATTAAGACAGAGTACTTAGCTTATGAGGCATACATCCCAATGGCAGAGAAGAAATTAGCTCAAATAGGTGATGAAATTAAAGAAAAATGGCCAGGTACAATAGTTGCAATTGCACATAGAATTGGTGAATTACAAATTTCAGATATAGCTGTTGTTATCAGTGTATCTTCACCGCATAGAAAAGATGCTTATAAAGCGAATGAATATGCGATTGAAAGGATTAAAGAAATCGTACCAATCTGGAAAAAAGAAATCTGGGAAGATGGGGAAGAATGGCAAGGCAGTCAAAAACATTACCATTCTTCTATTCAAATGGAGGGTGAATAATGAAAGTATTGTATTTTGCTCATTTAAAAGAAATAATAAACATAAATGAAGAGCAAATAACTCTTAACCAAGACTACTCTGTGTTAAACTTTAAGCAATATTTAGTTGAGAAGCATCCAGAGTTAAAGGATGAAACTTTTCAAGTTGCTGTAAATGAGGAATTTGTGCAAGAATCAAGTGTTATAACAGACCAAGATGTTGTTGCATTGATTCCACCAGTTAGTGGAGGGTAAAGAGAAAATGATAGCAATAGTTCTAGCTGGCGGTAAGTCCAGTAGATTTGGTTCACCAAAAGCGTTAGCGACAATTAATGGAGAAGTTTTTTATGAGAAAATCATTCAAACTTTAAATCAAACGAATTTATTTGAAAAAGTTGTGATTAGTACGAGTGAAGAATTGAAAGATTCATTCAATCACCATGATGTTGTCGTAGATTTATCAAAGTACAAAAATAATGGTCCTTTAGGTGGGATTTATAGCGTGATGCAAAAACATGATTCGGAATGTTATTTTGTGATTGCTTGCGATACACCTAAAATTACCGAAAAAGCGATTAGTCATTTATATCAATTTTTTATTTCGCGTGTAATGGAAGAACAGCTAGACATTGCTGGATACGAAGCAAATGGTAAAAAAATGCCGACGTTAGCATTTTATAGTCATCGTGTTGAAGCGGACATTAAAGAAGCGTTAGACCATGAAGCTTTTAGAATGAAAGATATATATGAAAAGAAACCTTCACAATGGTTAGATGTATCAAATGTGAAAGATTCAACTAATTGGTACCAAAATATAAATTACATTGAAGATTTAGAAAAAGCCGAGTCTTAACGATTGTATAGGTAGAGGGGGCGTTACGATGCATCAACCTATCAAAGATAAATTAGGAAGACCAATTAGAGATTTAAGAATATCCGTTACCGACCGATGTAATTTTCGTTGTGATTACTGTATGCCTAAAGAAATTTTTGGGGATGATTACGTCTTCTTACCTAAAGAAGAATTATTGAGTTTTGAAGAAATTACGAGATTATCGAAGTTATACAGCTCACTTGGTGTAAAGAAAATTAGAATTACAGGCGGAGAGCCACTTCTAAGACGAAATCTATATGAGCTTGTAGAAGCTTTGAACAAAATAGAAGGTATCGAAGACATCGGACTAACAACAAATGGTATGTTGTTAAAAAAACATGGATTGAATTTATACAATGCAGGACTACGAAGAGTGAATGTAAGTATAGACGCAATGGATGATGAATTATTTAAATCGATTAATAATCGTCAAATATCCGCTTCTCAAATACTCGATCAAATAGATTATGCAGTGAGAATTGGTTTAAAAGTTAAAGTGAATGTCGTGATCCAAAAAGGGGTGAACGACCAAGAAATACTACCACTTGTTGAGCATTTTAAAGAGAAAAACATTATCGTAAGATTTATAGAATTTATGGATGTAGGTAATGATAACGGGTGGAATTTTGATAAAGTTGTCACTAAGAAAGAAATGTTAAATATCATTTCTTCAGCCTATGATGTAGAACCAGTGGACGCCAATTATTTTGGAGAAGTTGCAACATACTATCGCCATAAAGATAACGGCGCACAATTTGGTTTGATCACGAGTGTGTCAGCATCATTTTGTTCATCATGTACACGAGCAAGAATTTCATCTGACGGTAAATTTTATGGCTGTTTATTTGCTGAAAAAAATGGCTATGATATAAAATCAGAGCTAAGAAGCGGCAAGACAGACGAAGAATTATTAAGCACATTAAAGTATTTATGGAATATAAGAGATGACAGATACTCAGATGAACGAACAGCAGCTACAGTAGCAAGACGAAAGAAAAATAAAATTAATATGAACTATATAGGTGGTTAGATTAGAAGTTAGGGACAGAATTCCGAGAAATGTCCGTAAGAGGTGCTGTTAGGGACAGAATTCTGAGAAGTGTCCCTAAGAGGTATCGTTAGGGACAGAATTCCGAGAAATGTCTCTAAGAGGTGCTGTTATGGACAGAATTCCGAGAAGTGTCCCTAATTGAGCGCCCATCTAATTACCAGAATTCAGAATAATGGAAGTTACAGCGTTCTAATTACCAGAATTCGGAATAATGAAAGTTACAGCGTTCTAATTACCACAATTCAGAATAATGGAAGTTAGCTGATTCTAATTACCACAATTCGGAATAATGGAAGTTACAGCGTTCTAATTACCACAATTCGGAATAATGGAAGTTAGCACATTCTAATATAACTAAAACAAGCTAGGATATTCTCATTATCCTAGCTTGTTTTACTATTTCATAAAATATTTTCCGATAATCATATCCAACGTTTCTTTTGAAAGTACGAGTGTTTGTTCGTTAGCTTTTTTGAGCATTTCTTCAGTATTCTCATCATTAAATTTGATAGATTTAGAAAAGTAAGGTGCGAATACATCGATAAAACTATTCAGCACTCTTTCTTCATCTGTTATTGTGTTTATTTCACTCATTGGTGCAACTTCTAATTGATGGAAGTCTAAGTGTTTCTTAATTGTCTCAAATATAAAGTCATTTGATGGTGGGTTCTGATTGGTTGCGTGATAAATCTTATGATTTTCTGCATAATCACATGCTACTGTGAGTACTTGTACAACATAATCAACGGGTACGAAATTTGACGTATGACTTGCATCTCCAAATAGTCTATATATTGAATGATCTTTCTTTTTTTCTACACGTCTTTTGAAGACTTTTAATGCTTTCATAAAGCCATACAGCGTAAAGTTTGAATCAGCTTCTCCTGTTACGGAATCGCCTATTATGATTGCTGGACGAATAATTGAAGTTTCCATTGTTTTTCTTTGCATCACGATATGTTCAGCTTTAATTTTAGTCGCTTCATAAGGATTATTTGTAGGTGAATCGATTGAATGTAGTACTTCATTACCGAGTTCTTGTTCACCGACCGTATAGGCTGTTGAAACATATAAAAAATGCTTTGTTTGTATTTGTTCTGCTAAGTCCAAAGCATGTTGTGTACCGATATAATTGATTTGATAAAGATCATCTGCAAGTTCGAAATTAAATTTGACGAGTGCAGCTAAATGATAAAATTTATCTATTTGAGGTATCGTTTCAATATCACTTTCAGACACGCCACATAATGTTTCTGTAATGTCTCCATTAATAAAGTGAATTCTTGAATGATACGATGGTTTTAATTTATTGAGCAATTGGTCTTTCTTCTGCTCACTCCTGTATAATACGTAAAATTGCTTTTGTGCATCTTTTGCAAGTGATTGTATTAACTCTGCACCTACAAATCCCGTAGCACCTGTTAAAAAAATGTTCATGTTTCCACTCCGATTCTAAGTTTCTGACTATATTTTGAACGATGACTATCTGAAAGTAAAGTATTTTAATAAGTGTTCACATATAACATTGCTATTTGAAAATTGTTAAGCAATAATATTAGGTAATAGATATAAAAGGAGCGTATTTCATGAACGAACAAAAGATGGCTAAGCCTTCATTATTTTTAATCGTGATTCTCGGTTTATTAACCGCATTTGGACCATTTTCAATAGATATGTATTTACCAGCATTACCAGAAATTAGTCGTGATTTTGATACTACAACGTCAAATACACAATTGACGCTCACACTCTTTATGGTTGGTTTAGCAGTTGGACAAGTATTTGTCGGGCCACTATCTGACTTTATAGGACGTAAACGACCACTCATGGTTGCATTAATTGTTTATACAGTTGCTTCAATATTATGCGTATTTGCACCTAATATATACGTCATGATGGCATTACGATTTGTACAAGGTTTTACTGGTGGGGCAGGGGCAGTTATTTCCCGGGCAATTTCCAGTGATTTATATAAAGGTAAAGCTTTAACGAAATTCTTAGCGATATTAATGCTTGTTAATGGTGTAGCACATATTTTAGCACCTGTATTGGGTGGTATTATATTATCATTTTCAACTTGGAAAGTAGTCTTTATTTTATTAACGATATTCGGCTTTATTATGTTTAGTTTATCTTCAGTAAAATTGACAGAATCATTACCTGTAGAAGAACGTTCATCAGGTAGAATCAGTGAAGTGCTAACAGACTTTAAAAATTTACTCAAAAGTCCAAAATTTTTAATGCCTTTATTTATACAAGGTTGTACATACGCGTTGTTATTTAGTTACATATCCGCTTCATCATTCATAACGCAATCTGTCTATCATATTTCACCATTAGCTTTTAGTTGTATGTTTGCTTTTAATGGTCTTGGATTAATATTGTCAGGTCAAATTATTAATAAATTAGTCGACTATTATGATGAACATGTACTTATGCGTTTATTCGGAATGATTCAAATTATAGGTGTGATTATCGTTTCAATCACATTAATGAATGGTTTATCAATTTGGATATTAATGATTGGATTCTTTATACTCGTTAGTCCAGTATCTGCAATTGGTACGACAGGTTTTTCCATTGCGATGGCTAACAATAAAGGTGGCGCAGGAAGTGCTGCGAGTTTATTAGGATTATCTCAATTTCTATTCGGTGGTATCGTTTCGCCATTAGTGGGTATAAAAGGAGAACATGAAGTATATCCATATGTCCTGACGATTATTATCGTTTCAATATTGTTGATTATTTTATTCTTCGTTAATAGTAAAGTGTTTAAAAGAGCAGCTTAAAAGTAGGAGGGTATGAACATGAATTTAAAATTTGATCATATTATTCATTATGTAGATGGTATAGAATCAATTGAATTTCCACATCAATATATACAAGCCATCCAAGGTGGTAAACATACGCAATTAGGAACCTACAATCAATTAAGTTATATAGATTTACATTATATAGAGTGGATTGATGTCTTTGATGCAGATATAGCACGTTCATATGCTCAAACAGAAGAAGGCAGATTAAGCTTTGCGAATACATTTAAAGATGCGCATGTACAAGAAGGATTTAAAAGAATCTGCCTTAGAACACAAAATATCGATAACGTGAAGACTCATCTAGAGCAATTTGATATAGATATAGTAGGTCCAATTGAAATGTCGAGAACGAAACCGGATGGCACTATGATACAATGGCAATTACTATATTTAGATGATAAGCAAGATTTAAATTTACCATTCATCATTCAGTGGGGAGAAAGTGATGAACAAAGAGCAGCATCTTTAAAAGCTCATTTTCATGATGATTTATCGATCGATGAAGTGACGATTCAAGTGAAGAATCTTCATGAATCGAGTCAAAATTGGCAATCTTGGTATGGTTTGAAAGAGCTTGAGAAAAGCGAAGAATATGTTAAGTTAAGCTTTAAAGAAGATGATGTTGTCATTAAACTTACAGAGGATGTAGAGGAGAAATATACAACATTATCACTCTCATCAACAAATATAAAAAAAGACACGCGCATTTTATTTAAAGGCGCGTGTTACGAATTCAAAGCTAATTAGCATAAACACTGAGATAGACGCTTTGAACAATAATGCCTAAATGTACGAGTGCAATTAAGGCGCTTATAATGGCTATAAATAATATAGATTTGCGTGCGTTCTCAAGAATAAAGACGATGCTTAGTAGCAAGGTGAAGGCAACAGTTATGATACGATAGCTTAAATAATTAATTGTGCTATCAAAATTTAGACTGACCGCAATCAGTATGATATTTATAATAATAAAAAGCGTTAGAACAAGTTGTCTCATATATTTCAATCCTAACTGTATGTTTTATATGACAAGTATAACAAATATTGGTCTTTTGCGTGAAATTATAGTACGTTTCATTGTATAATTAAAAGACGAATTGATAAAAAGGAGATTTATAAATGACGATAAAGAAAATGAATATCACTCATGAGCAACATGATGAATTTGTAAAGCAACATCCAAATGGTGATATGTTGCAACTTACAAAGTGGGCAGAATCCAAAAAGCTTACAGGTTGGTATTCTCGTCGTATAGCAGTGGGCGATGGTGAAAAGATAACAGGTGTAGCACAACTTTTA
Source organism: Mammaliicoccus sp. P-M59 (assembly GCF_022386135.1). Lineage (NCBI taxonomy): Bacteria > Bacillati > Bacillota > Bacilli > Caryophanales > Staphylococcaceae > Mammaliicoccus > Mammaliicoccus sp. P-M59. The sequence goes on from NZ_JAJNJJ010000007.1 coordinate 146,953, forward strand.
TTTAAGAAAGTGCCAAAGCTACCATATACATTATGTTACATATCTAGAGGTTTTGTTGTTGATTATAAAGACGAAACATCTGTTAAAGTACTTTTTGAATTATCTAAAGAAATCGCACGTAATGAGAAAAGTTATGCCATTAAAATTGACCCAGATATAGAAGTGGATCAATCTGAAGGTGTTCTTGAATATTTAACTTCATTAGGATTTGAACATAAAGGTTTTGAAGATGGATTAAGTAAGAAATATATCCAACCTAGAATGACGATGATCACAAAAATCGATCAACCTGAAGAAGACTTAATGCAAAGCTTTGATAAACGAAACCGCTCACGTGTTAGAAACTCTTTAAAAAGAGGTACTGAATTAGTTATTGGTAACCGTGATGACTTAAAAATCTTTGCAAAAATCATGGAAGAAACAGGCGAGAGAGACAATTTCTTAACAAGAGATGTTTCATACTTTGAGAATATTTATGATCATTTACATCCAGATGGCGACTGTGAATTATTCTTAGTTAAAGTTGTGCCAGATACAGTCTTAAAAGACTTATTTAAAGAACGTGATGCACTACTTGAAGAAAAAGAAAAATTAGCAAATAGAAGACAAACTAAGAAAGTCGTTAATCAGTTAAATGATGCTGATGAAAAATTAGGTAACTTTGAAAAACGAATTCAAGAAATGGAAGAGTTAAAAAGTAAAAAACCAGATGGCGTGTATTTATCTGGTGGTATCTTAATCTTCTCAGGTAAGAAATCGTATTATTTATATGGTGCGTCATCAAATGAATATCGTGAATTTTTACCAAATCACCGCATGATTATTGAAATGATGCGTTTTGCTAAAGAAAAAGGCGCTACTAAGTTCGACTTCGGTGGTACGGATAATAACCCAGACCAAGACCATGAACATTATGGATTATGGGCTTTCAAGAGAGTTTGGGGCACTTATTTAAGTGAGAAAATTGGTGAATTTGATTATGTGTTAAATAAACCACTTTATACTGCAATCGAGAAAGTTAAGCCAGCAGTAGTTACTTATAAAAGAAAAATCGAAAAGAAAATCAAAAGAAACTAGACATAAGATTAAGGCACTAAAACTTTAAATTATTAAAATTTTAGTGCTTTCTTTATGTATAAGGTATGTTTTAGCGTTAAATTATTATACAATTATTTACAAATCATAAATTAGGGGGAAATTGAGTGGTTCAAAAAATGATCAAGTTCTCGCTGAATAATAAATTTGCTATTTTGCTTATGACGATTATTATTTTGCTTGGCGGCATATATTCAGCGTTTAAAATGAAACTAGAGTTATTACCGGATATTACAACACCTGTTATAACAATTACGACACCATATCCAGGTGCAACACCTGAAAGTGTTCTAGAAAATGTAACAGAACCAGTTGAAAAAGAAGTTCAAAATCTAGAAGGCGTACAAAATGTCACAAGTCAGTCTTTAGAAAATGCTTCAGCAATTACATTAGAATATACATATCAAACAGACATGGATGAAGCTGAGACTGAATTAAGAAAGAAATTAGAAGCGTTAGATTTACCTGACGGTGTTCAAGATCCGGATATGAGTAGAATGTCTATGTACTCATTCCCAGTTGTGAGTTATTCAATTTCTGATAAAGATGACGATCTTGAAAAAGTAACAAAACAAATGCAATCAGATTTAATACCTAAACTTGAAAAAGTAGACGGCGTACAAAATGTATCATTGTCAGGTCAAACATTAGAAGAAGTTAATTTAGAATTTGACCAAAATGAATTAACGAAACGTGGTATGAGTGAAGATGAAGTACTTCAATACATCGACGGTGCTACGAAAGAATCACCTTTAGGTTTATATACATTTGGTGATGATTTGAAATCAATTGTTGTAGATGGAAGATTCACTTCAATAAAAGCACTGAAAGATTTAGAAATACCTATGACAGGTGGCGCTTCAAGTGGTGGAGGGCAAAGTGCAGCAAGTCAATCACAACAAGGCCAGCAAGCTCAACAAGGTCAAGAGGGTTCTGAATCAAGCGATAGTAGCGCATCTCAAAGTATCCCATCTGTAAAATTATCTGATATCGCAGATGTTAAACAAGAGAAGAAACGAGATTCAATTTCTAAAACAAATGGTAAAGATGCTTTAGCGCTTCAAGTAACGAAATCTACAGATGCCAATTTAGTAGATGTCGTTGATAATGTAGACAAAGAACTTGAAGCTTATAAGAAAGATCATAAGAACATAGAATCTGTACAATTGATGGAAACAGCATCAACAATTAAAGACTCAGTATCGACAATGGTTGAGAAAGCTTTAATCGGTTCTATCGTTGCAGTGATTATCATTATGTTCTTCTTAAGAGATATTAAATCAACTATTATCGCGATGGTTTCTATTCCAATGTCATTATTAATGGCACTCATTGGTCTAAAAGCGATGGATGTTTCATTAAATATCTTAACTTTAGGGGCATTAACAGTTGCAATTGGACGTGTTATTGATGACTCCATTGTTGTTATAGAGAATATTTATCGACGCATGTCGGATAAAGGTGAAGAACTGAAAGGTAGTAAACTGATTACAAGTGCGACGAAAGAAATGTTTATTCCAATCATGTCTTCAACAATCGTTACAATTGTCGTGTTCTTACCGTTAGCTTTTGTAACTGGTCAAATTGGAGAAATGTTTAGACCATTTGCTTTAGCAGTAGCATTTAGTTTATTAGCTTCACTACTTATCGCATTAACAATTGTGCCAGTTCTTTCACACATCTTCTTTAGAAATGGAATTAAGAAAGCTAAGAAAGAAAGAGGACATTGGTTAGCAAATAAATACAAAGGCATTTTAAAATGGAATTTAAATCATAAATGGCTTGTTATTGTATTAAGTATCGTGCTTGTTATCGCAAGTATTGCACTTGTATTTACGCCATATATCGGTAAGTCGTTTATCGATACAGGTGAAGATAAAATGTTAGCACTAACTTATAAACCTTCACCAGGTGAAAAAGAAGATCAAGTTGTTAAAAACGGTGAACAAGCTGAGAAATATTTATCAAAAGATAAAAACGTAGAATTCGTTCAATATAGTGTAGGTGGCGAAAATCCATTTAATCCTTCTGCCAAAAATGACATGGCTTTAATGGTTAAATACGATAAAGATACACCTAACTGGGATAATGTCGGTAAAGAAGTTATGGATCATATCGGTAAATTCAACCATAAAGGTGAATGGAAACAACAAGATTTCTCTACTGGCGGTACAGCGAACGAAGTATCTGTAAAAGTATCAGGTCCATCAACTGAAGCAATAGAAGGTACAGTTAAAGACGTAGAGAAAGAAATGAAGAAAGTTAAAGGTGTAGAAAACGTAAGTTCGAACCTTTCTAAATCTTATGAGCAATACGATGTGAAAGTCGATCAAAATAAAGCGAGCAAATTAGGACTTTCAGCTGGTCAAATTGCTATGACGCTTAATCAAACTACACAAGAAAAAGTTGTTACTAAATTAAATGATGATGGTAAATCTATCGATGTTAAACTGACTAAGAAAGAAGAAACAGATTGGTCAGAGAAGAAATTAGAAGATACTAAGATTACATCTCCATTAGGTAAAGATGTGAAACTAAGTGATATTGCGACATTGAAGAAAACAACTTCACCAGATACAATTACAAGAGAAAATGACAAAATTTCTGTTTCTGTAGATGCGAAAATCACTGCAGACGATGTTGCTAAAGTAACAACAGATGTTAATCAAAAAGTTTCTAAAATTGATACACCAACAGATGTTGAATTAAATGTTGGCGGTACAAATGATGACATCAACGAAGCAATAGAACAGCTGTTGCTTGCAATGGGTGCAGCAATTCTAATCGTATATTTAGTAATCGTATTAACATTCAAAGGTGGATTAGCACCATTTGCAATATTATTCTCATTACCAGTATCTATTATTGGTGTAATCGCAGGACTGTTAATTACACAAGAAACGATATCCGTACCAAGTATGATTGGTATGTTAATGTTGATTGGTATTGTTGTAACGAATGCGATTGTATTAATAGATAGAGTGATTAATATGGAAGAGGCGGGCATGACTACAAGAGAAGCATTAATAGAAGCAGCAGGCACGCGTTTAAGACCTATCTTAATGACAGCTATTGCGACAATCGGAGCATTAGTACCACTATTATTTGGTGGCGGAAGTTCTGTTCTTATTTCAAAAGCATTAGCAATTACAGTAATAGGTGGATTAATTTCTTCAACATTATTAACACTATTAGTTGTGCCAATTTCATATGAAATCATTATGAAATTTAAGCGAGCAATATTTAAAAGACCAAAAGAACGTATAGAATAGATGATTAACCCCTCTATGTCTGTGAGACAAGGAGGGGTTTTTGTATGTAGTAAATATATTGGTTAAGTTAGTAACAAAAGTCGAGGGAATTGTAACTAAGGAGGCCGTTAGTAACAAAAGTCGAGGGAATTGTAACTAAGGACGTCCATAGTAACAAAAGTCGAGGGAATTGTATCTAAGAGCGGCCATAGTAACAAAAGTCGGTTGAATTGTAACTAAGGCGGTCCATAGTAACAAAAGTCGCGAGAATTGTAACTAAGGACGGCCATAGTAACAAAAGTCGTGAGAAGTGTAACTAAGAGCTGCCTATCCTAATAAAAGCAACCTGAGTAACCATTCCATATACCTATTATGATTTATTTCATAGTAATTTAATAAGAAAATACTTGTTCGTGTTTCATACTTTGATAGAATATATTCATATACAAAAAATAGTCTGAAGAATTTTATTTCGAGGAGTCGTTATTGTGCCAATATCAAAACTATTATCAGAAATACCAGACAGTTACTTTGGAAAGACAATGGGTCGTAAGGTTGAACATGGTCCGTTACCGTTAATTAATATGGCGGTTGGTGTCCCAGATGGTGAAACGCCAAAAGTTATCGTAGATGAATTTATTAAAGCTGTACAAAAGCCAGAAAATCAGAAATATGGTGCTTTTCATGGTAAAGACACGTTTAAACAAGCGATTGTAGATTTTTATAAGAGACAATATGATGTGGATTTAGATAAAGAAGAGGAAGTATGTATTTTATATGGTACAAAAAATGGTTTAGTCGGTTTACCGATTTGTGTCGTAGAACCTAATGACTATGTATTATTACCGAATCCAGGCTATACAGATTATTTAGCAGGTGTTCTACTCGCTCGTGCTAAGCCATATTCTTTAGAATTAACGCCTGAACATCAATACTTACCACAGTGGGATGACATAGAACAAGAAATCTTAGATAAGACAAAATTAATTTATTTAACTTATCCAAATAATCCAACTGGATCTGTTGCAAATACAGAGTTTTTTGATGAAACGATTGCCAAATTTAAAGATACACAAACAAATATTATACATGACTTTGCATATAGTGCTTTCGGATTTGATCAGAAAAATCCGAGTATTCTCCAATCGGAAGGTGCTAAAGAAACAGCTGTAGAGATATTTTCTTTATCGAAAGGGTATAACATGTCTGGTTACAGAGTAGGCTTTGCAGTCGGTAACAAAGAAATGATTGCTGCTTTAAAGAAATACCAAACGCACACACATGCCGGTATGTTTGGTGCATTACAAGATGCGAGTACTGTCGCTTTAAATGAATGTGATGATTTTCTTATTAAACAAAATGAAATATTTAAGACGAGAAGAGATCAATTTGAAGCGTCATTAAGAGAAGTAGGTATACCATTTGAACCAATGAAAGGTGGTATATTCCTTTGGTTACAAACACCTCCAGATTTTGATGGAGAAGCATTTGTAGAATACTTATTACAAGAGGTTTCTATATTAGTTGCTCCAGGTATACCATTTGGCGATAATGGTCAAAATTATGTCAGAATCTCATTAGCGTTAAGTGATGACGAACTATTGGAAGGTGCTAAGAGGTTACAAGATCTAGCTCACTTATACAAATAAAAAGAGCTGAGAAATAAATATTCTCAGCTTTTTCACATAAATGAGATTTTGTCGATATGCTTTAGGGTATTAAAACACTATAAATAATAAAATCACAAATATGATCAATATAAAGATCGACATATAATTGAGTAGTTGAATCGCTTTTTGGTCTTTAATACGATATTTAAATGCTGTGATTTCAACATTGATAACGAGACAAACTAATACAGCTAATATCCACCAAGTTTGCATTGCAAAACTAAATACAATACTGCCTAAAAAGACAATAAGCATAAGCCCCATTATAAATCTTAAAGCTTGCGTAAGCATCGTATGTAGTTGGTATATACTTAAGTAACTAATAATAAGATAAATAATGGTAAATAATAAAAGTATGAGAATTAACATAGTCATTTCCTTTCGTTAATCTTGATCAAGTTGAGCGCGAACTTTACTGATTTCTTCTTCGATTTTGACAAGTTGTTTTTCAAGTAAGTCGGTTGCTTGACCAGTAGATTCTCTCTTTTCTAGGTCATTTTGTATACGTATGTAATCATATTTAAGTTCAGAAAGTTGTTGGTTTAAATCCATTTTAAACACTCCTTTTTATAAAATAGCTATGAAGTAGGTGATAAATTGAAAAAAGTTAAAACCAATGCGATGCGCATCTTAGATCAATATAATATATTTTATCATACTCATGAATTTAAAATAGGAAAAGATCATTTAGATGGTCATGAAGTTGCGCAATTAATTCAGAAACCAGAACATCAAGTGTATAAGACGCTTGTATTAACAAATGGGAATCGCGAATATTTCATCTTTGTTATTCCAGTCGTTGAACATCTTGATATGAAAAAAGCTAGTAAAGCTGTTGGTCAGAAAAAATTAGAACTCTTACCACTTGATCAACTCACCAAAGTTACAGGTTATGTAAGAGGTGGTTGTTCTCCAATTGGTATGAAAAAAACATATCAAACCGTAATTGATATCAATGCTGAATCATTATCTACGTTTATCGTCAGTGCAGGTAAACGTGGCTATCAGATTGAACTTGATCCAGCAGATTTAGCCAAAGTGATTGATGTAAGCTTTGATGATATTATTAAATATAACTAAACTAATTTTAGTATAATTTATTAATATTTCAAACAAAAAGTGTGCATAGAAGTTAAACTGTTGTTAATATAGATAAATGTGAGTTTAATGAGAGAAGTGATAAAGTGACAGAAAAATTTATAATGATTATTTTATTAATTGCTTTAGGATACGTTCTAAAGAAGCTTAAATTCTTTAAAGCTTCTGATGGTAATGTACTTGCAACACTTGTACTAAATGTTACTTTGCCTTCATTAGTGATTGTAAATTTAAATGGATCTGATTTAGATTTATCTTTAGGATGGCTTCCTATATTAATGCTATTGTACGGCATTATAGCAAAGCTACTAATCATATGGTTATTCAAGAAAAAATATAATAATCAAATAAGAGGTACTGTGGGCATGATGGCCGCTTCAGTTAATATTGGACTGTTTGCATATCCATTAGTCGCACAAATTTGGCCTAAAAATGGTTTATTATACTTTGGTATGTTAGACATTGGTACAGCTATCATTATGTTCGGTGTAACATATTTTGTTGGTAGTTACTTCAATGATGGTGGCGATCAATTCGACTTTAAACGAATGGGTTTAAATTTATTAAAGACCGTACCACTTATGACATATATGATTATGTTTATCTTAAATATAATGAGCATTAAAGTACCTGATAAAGCGATTGATTTCTTTGAAATTATTGCAAATGCGAATATGCCATTATCCATGATCTTATTAGGTTTATTCTTGAATTTTAAAATCGAAAAAGCATACTTACCGATCGTTGTTAAATACTTAGCATTTCATTATGGCTTTGGTTTAGTAATGGGATTACTTGTTCATTTCTTCTTACCTGTTGATGATCCAATGATCAAAACGACGTTACTTATTGGTTGGTTATTACCTATAGGTGTTTCAGTATTATCTTATGCCATTACATTTAAATATAAGACTTTACCTATAGTCGGCATGGCTACTAATTTAAGTATTGTTATATCAATCGTCATTTTATATGTATATCAATTTTTCTTTGTTTAATTAAACATTAAAAAAGCGTTTGGATTTCGCATCCAAACGCTTTTTGTTATATATTAACCTTTACCGCCCATGAAAGCAGGATAGTTTGTCATTCCGCCATCAACATATATTGTTGTACCGTGAATGTAACTTGCTTGTTCTGAAGCTAGGAATGCATTAATATTTGCAACTTGATCCGCTTCACCAATTTCATGTAATGGAATCATTTCTAATGTTTCTTCGCGTGTGGCAGGGTCAGAGAATTTTTCGCGAGTATGTTCTGTAACAATAGCCCCTGGAGAAACATTATTAATTCTTATACCATTTTTACCGTATTCCATAGATAAAGTTTCCATCATCAATTTTAAGCCGCCTTTACTTGCAGCGTAATTGACGTAGTTTGGCCAAGGAATAACATCGTGCACACTTGCAGTATTGATGATTTGACCTTTAATATCATGCTCTAAATAGTAATTAATGACTTCTCTACTACCAATAAAAGCACCTGTTAAGTTGATATCGATAACTTTAGACCATTCTTCTAAACTCATTTCATGAGATGGAATTGGTTTTTCGAAACCAGCATTATTGATTAACACATCTATACGACCAAATGTTTCATGTGTTTGTTGAATCAAGTTCTTGATATCTGCTTCTACTGAAACGTCTGCTTTAATTGCAACCGCGTCAGCACCAGAATCTTTAATAGATTGAACGATTTTTTCAGCTTCTTCAACGTGATCTAAATATCCAATGACAACTTTTGATCCTTCTTTACCAAATCGTTCAGCAGTTGCTTTACCAATACCACTGTTACCACCAGTGACAATGACAACTTTATCTTTTAAATCTTCATACATATTAAACACTCCTATTTTTATATATTGAGTTTACCCTTTAGCTGCACCAATAATGAATGCTGCAATAATGATTAACACGATACCTATCCAAATAAATGTCATTTGACGTTTTGTTTTTTGTTCGCCTAATAGGTAAATACCACCTAGAGTAGAAACGATTACTAACATTTGTGAAAATGAAAAGCTCGTTCCGACACCAACTTTTGGTTGTGAAATGAATAGGAACATATTACCTAATGCCCATACAATCCCTGGCAATAAGTTGAGTGTCGTATGTTTAACAGTAGGTTTATGTTTGAATGATAAAATAATACCCCCAATTACCATACCTATAGATTGTGGAAATAATGCATCCCAACCTTCAACACCGAATACTTGGCCGATTACAACGTATACGACATAACCGACAGTAGAGATGAGTAATATTGGAATAGCTTTACCAAGCTTTTTAGTATTTCCGCTATTTCCAGAACCTTTTTTCTGAACAGATGTAAATATTACACCGATAATCAGTAACACTAAACCTGATAGGCCAAGTGCAACTTGCGTACCTGTTGACCATTCTCCTAAAAATGCAGCACTGAATAATGTTGTTCCAAGTAATTGTAAACCTGTAGATATAGGCATCGTTATTGAAACGCCAATTAAGTCTACACTTCTAAGTTGAAATCCTTGTCCAAGTGCCCAGAAAGCACCAGAAATCATACCGATAATAATTGTAGTGAATGTAAAGTGCACATCACCAAAGAAGAATAGACATAAACCGATGATGAAAGCCCCGATTGTTGTACCTAAAATTTGGTTATAAGGACCTCCACCAACTTTAACATTGATTAATACGACGCTTCCCCAGAACAATGCTGGTAATAGCGCTATAAGGTATTCCATACACAAGACTCGCTTTCTCTATTTATTTGTATTATTTAAACTACCCAAGTATTATACGCCCGAAACTTTTTTATTGTAAAACATATAGCTCACAATGTAATTTTACTATTAAAAAAGTCCCATGAATGCTCAATAAACATTCATGGGGCTTAGTTTAAAAGTTAAACGTCGTACGGTCTCACATATTTAAAATGATGTGTTTCGTTGACGATGTGGAAACCGACTTTTTCATATAATAATTGTATTTGTTCATGCTTTTTACTATCTACATAGATACGAACTGTTTCGACATCTTGATGATTAAATGCTTCTGTCGTCGCGAAATGAATCATTTGAAACGCGATGCCTTGTTTTCTGTAATCATGGTGAGAAGCTAAATTAGGAATTGTGGCTAATTTCTCAGGTATATCTATGGATAGATAGATGTATCCTTTAACAAGACCTTCAGCTATATATAAATAAAGCGCATGATTATCGTCTAGTGAATCTATAATATCATCAGCACTTATATCACTATGTTTGAAACTATTGGAATGCAATTTATTAAAGGCATAGTAATAAGGTTTGCTGTATGGTGTCATTTGGTGTTGCTTATCAATTGGTAAAGGTGGTTGTTGAATTTCTAATGTATATTGTGTTTCTACATATCCCGCATGTAGTCTTTTCAGTTTACTATTATTTAAAATGTGATCTTTATGTAGCGAAATGTGGCAATATTTAATGTTTGGATGATCGTTTAAAAGTGTTTCCCATATTTCTTTTAAGGCATTTAACGTTTCCTCATTTGTATCATTAACGATTGGCCCCCATACATTTGCAGTCTCGTCATCTACACGCTCAAATCCTAATATCCCGGTAATGGTGTCATTGTCTTCTATATAGTAGAAGGTGGTTTCATCAAATTTATGGATTAAGTCATTCTTAATCTGTTCTATTGACTGAGGTATATGTGTCACGTAATTAGTTTCTTGCCTGTTTTTTTCGTGTAAATAAGAAGCTATCGGATCGATTTCTTTAAGAGGCAGTATTTGCATGATAGTCACTCCTTTAATATTCAACGATTATTTTATTCCATTATACGATTAATCGAAAATTTATAAAAGTTTTTCATGCCTTTAGAACACTTTTTATTCATGTTATAATAGTACGAATGTAAAAAAGAATGGGTGAAAAGAAATGAAAGCATTAGTTCTTGCAGAAAAACCTTCAGTAGGTCGTGACATAGCTAAAGCATTAGGTATTCATGATCAGAAGAAAGGTTACTTTGAAAATAAAAATTATATCGTTACTTGGGCATTAGGACATCTTGTAACGAATGCTACGCCTGAAGAATACGACAAGAAATTTAAAGAATGGAATTTAAATGTCTTACCAATTATTCCTGATTATATGAAACATGTTGTAATTAAGAAAACAAGAAGCCAATTTAATACAGTTCAACATTTGATGAAACGAGACGATGTAAATTCAATTATTATTGCGACAGATGCTGGTAGGGAAGGTGAACTTGTTGCAAGGTTAATTATTGAAAAAGCAAAAGTTAAAAAGCAAATTAAGCGACTATGGATCAGTTCAGTTACTGAAAAAGCAATTAAAGCAGGCTTTCAAAATTTAAAACCTGGTGAAGCATACAACAATTTATATCAAGCAGCATTATGTAGAAGTGAAGCGGATTGGATTGTTGGTATAAATGCGACTAGAGCTTTAACAACAAAATATGACGCACAATTATCATGTGGTCGTGTTCAAACACCAACTTTAAATCTTGTACAAATGAGACAACAAGAAATTCAATCATTTAAACCTGAAAAGTATTATCAGATGAATATTGAAGTAGAAGGTTATAAATTTAAATGGTTGAGTAAGAGCGGAGATAAAACATTTGATGCTGATTTAATAGAACAAGTTAAACAACAAGTTCAAAATAAAAATGGTATTATCCAAAATATCTCGAAGAAGAAAAAAACAAAGTATCCTCAAAAGTTATACGATCTTACAAGTTTGCAACAAACAGCTTATCAACGTTATAAAATGAGTGCGAAAGAAACGTTGAATACAATGCAAGCATTGTACGAACAACATAAAATACTGACTTATCCTAGAACAGATTCTAACTACTTAACAGATGATATGGTTTCTTCTCTGAAAGAACGAGTATCATCATTAAGTGCTACACCACTTAAATCACATGCTGTACCATTGCTTAAAAAACCAATTAGAGCGGGTAAACATTTTGTTGATAATAAGAAAGTATCAGATCACCATGCGATTGTACCAACAGAAGTGAGACCTAACTTTGATCAGTTATCTCCTAGAGAACAGAAAATTTTTATGCTAGTGGCTGAAAGATTTTTAGAAGTATTATTACCACCATATCAATATGAAGAAACAACTGTGACATTAACATGTGAAGGGGAAACTTTTAAACTGACACAAGAAGTAGCAGTTGAATTAGGCTTTAAAGAACTATATGAAGAAAAGGCGCATGTGAAAGCTTTGCCTTTTGAAGAACAGCAGCATGTGAACATACAAAATGTGAATGTCGTTAGTAAAGATACAGAACCGCCTGCGTACTTCAATGAAGGAACTTTACTTAAAGCGATGGAATCACCACATCATTTCTTTAAACTTAAAGATAAGAAAATGGCTCAAACTTTAAATGAAACAGGTGGTATTGGAACAGTTGCGACAAGAGCGGATATCATCGAGAAGTTATATAGTTCTAATGTAATAGAAGCGGTGCAAGGTAAAATTAAGATTACGCCTAAAGGTAAACAATTATTAAACTTAGCACCTGAACAACTGACATCACCAGAATTAACGGCAGATTGGGAAATGAAGTTAACTCAAATCGAAAAAGGAAATTATTCTAAAAATAAATTCATGAATGAAATGAGAAACTTTACGAGAGAAATCATTGCGGATATTAAAGAAAGTGATGATAAATATAAACATGATAATATCACAACGACTGAGTGTCCGACTTGTGGTAAATTTATGCTTAAAGTTAAAACGAAAAATGGTCAAATGCTCGTGTGTCAAGATCCAACATGTAAGACTAAGAAGAATCAACAAAGACAAACAAATGCCAGATGTCCAAACTGTAAGAAGAAACTTACACTGTATGGTACAGGTAAAAAAGCAACTTATAGATGTGTATGTGGTCATACAGAAACACAAGAGCATATGGACGAAAGACTTAAAAACAGAAAATCAGGCAAAATAGGCAAAAAAGAAATGAAGAAATATATGCAAACTGAAGAAGTAGAAAACAATCCGTTTAAAGACGCTTTAAAAGGATTGAAGTTCTAACATAATATGTATAGAGACTGGGGCATCGTGTGATGTCTCAGTTTTTTTAATCTATTAGCAGCAATTGAGTTGGCTAGAAGCGTACTGTCACGGGTTATAAAGCGTAAAAACCGAACTATAACACGAACATAAATAAATTTAATTATATAAATGTTCGTAAAAAGTATTGATTTTTGATGTTCCCAGTAATACAATGTACAGTGTTGAAATTAATAAAGGAGTCTTATGATGAAACGTTACTTTAAGTTTGATGAATTGGGAACAAATTATAAAAGAGAAATTCTTGGTGGTTTAACGACATTCTTATCTATGGCATACATATTAGCCGTTAACCCATCAATGTTAAGTTTGGCAAGTGTTGAAAATGTACCTGATTCAATGAGAATGGACCAAGGTTCTGTGTTTGTTGCTACAGCGTTAGCAGCATTAGTTGGTTGTTTATTTATGGGTATCATTGCGAAATACCCGATAGCTTTAGCACCAGGTATGGGGTTAAATGCATTTTTCGCGTTTACAGTTGTGCTTACAATGGGTATTCCATGGCAAACTGGTTTAACGGGCGTACTATTCTCAGGTGTTATATTTGCGATATTAACGATGAGTGGTTTACGAGAGGTTATTATCAATGCAATACCATTTGAATTAAAGATGGCTGTATCTGCAGGTATAGGATTGTTTATTACCTTTGTAGGTTTACAAGGTGCAGGTATTGTTAAAAAAGAAGATTCAACTTTAGTTACTCTTGGAACAATGCATAACCCAGAAGTACTATTAGCAGTATTTGGTATTATCATTACTATTATATTAATGGCTAAAAAATTACCAGGAGCAATTTTCATCGGAATGGTCTTAACAGCTATTGCGGGATTAATTACAGGTTTAATTGCCATGCCAGATAGTATAGTAGGGAAAGTACCAAGTGTATCACCAACATTTGGTGCAGCATTCGAAGCGTTTGGTGATTTATCTACTATATTTAATGTACAATTCTTAATTGTCGTTTTAACTTTCTTATTTATAGATTTCTTTGATACTGCAGGAACATTAGTTGCGGTTGCAAACCAAGCTGGTTTAATGAAAGATAATAAATTACCTAGAGCAGGTAAAGCATTATTCTCTGATTCATTAGCAACAATTGTAGGTGCAATATTTGGTACTTCAACTACAACAAGTTATATAGAATCTAGTGCAGGTGTTGCAGTTGGTGCACGTACAGGATTCGCAAGTGTTGTAACAGGTATTTGTTTCTTAGCAGCATTATTATTCTCACCGTTAATGGCAGTTGTTACAAGTGCGGTTACAGCACCAGCGCTTGTTATAGTAGGTGTATTGATGGTTAGTAACTTAGGTAAAATTGATTGGCAAAAATTTGAGATAGCAGTACCAGCTTTCTTAACAATGATTATGATGCCTTTAACATATTCAATTGCAACAGGTATTGCGTGTGGATTTATCTTCTATCCAATCACAATGATCGTAGCAAAAAGACATAAAGAAATTCACCCAATTATGTACGGTTTATTCTTCGTCTTTGTCGCTTACTTTGTATTTGTCCATGCATAATAAAAAAAGCCGCGAGATTTCATTTAATGAAGTCTCGTGGCTTTCTATTTATATATTAACTTTTATAAGTAGTCTTGTAATATTTAGATGGGATATATACTGGCGCAATTATAATCGTAAATAAGAAGATGATCATTAAAACGACCATTACGATATGTAATAACCAGCCAATAATAGGAATGATTGCAACAAAGCTAGCGATTAGTCCGATTAATGGAATAACAAATATTACTTTAACAGAATTCTGGTTATCTATTAATAGGATGAGTGTCGTAATAAAGTATAACGTTCCATTAAGTACCAAAGCATTATAACCAGTTGAAAGAACGATTCCTCCACCTAGAAAAGGAATGGCTAATAATAACTCAGATACAACTAATATAATAGAAAGAACTAGCAAAACTGATTTAATTCCTCTTTTCATGATTTCACCACCTAGTTAAAATTGCTTGTTATATTATAACATTTTGATTACAAATTATCTATTTAAATTTTACCTATTGAAAAAGAACGCATAATCCGTTATAATACTTGGGTATGTGTTAGATGAAATTAGAAAAAATATATGGTTATCTATTGATTAATAGAAATAAATCATGTATCATATCTAATGTTGGACTTTAAGAAGCGATGAAGCGAGAGGTTACTGACACACCCGGCCGCTTTGCCATGGCGGTGTGTGAGAGAGTTTTCGTGGAGAAGTCTATCACTATAAAGTAGACGAACAAGGAGGGAAAATTATGGCAAAACAAAAAATTCGTATCCGTTTAAAAGCGTATGATCACCGCATGATCGATCAATCAGCAGAGAAAATTGTTGAAACAGCTAAACGTTCAGGAGCTCAAGTGTCTGGTCCGATTCCATTA
The DNA here is from genome assembly GCF_022386135.1 of Mammaliicoccus sp. P-M59. NCBI lineage: Bacteria > Bacillati > Bacillota > Bacilli > Caryophanales > Staphylococcaceae > Mammaliicoccus > Mammaliicoccus sp. P-M59. The sequence continues at coordinate 162,533 of NZ_JAJNJJ010000007.1, forward strand.
CCAACTGAGAAATCAGTTTACACTGTAATCCGTGCCGTTCATAAGTACAAAGACTCACGTGAACAATTCGAACAACGTACGCATAAACGTTTAATCGACATTCTTAACCCTACACCAAAAACAGTTGATGCTCTTATGGGCTTAAACTTACCATCAGGTGTAGACATCGAAATCAAATTATAATTCATTAAAATAACAGGAGGTGCGACTTTCGATGACCAAAGGAATCTTAGGAAGAAAAATTGGAATGACTCAAGTATTCGCAGAAAACGGTGAATTAATACCAGTTACTGTAGTAGAAGCTAGTCAAAACGTAGTATTACAAACTAAAACTGAAGAAGTAGACGGCTACAACGCTGTTCAAATCGGTTTTGAAGACAAACAAGCATATAAAAAAGATCGTAAATCTAACAAATATGCTACTAAAGCTGCTGAAGGCCATGCTAAAAAAGCAGGTACAGCACCTAAGCGCTTCACTCGTGAATTCAGAAACATTGATGTTTCAGCATACGAGGTAGGTCAAGAAGTCACTGTAGATACTTTCCAAGCAGGAGACATTATTGATGCAACAGGCGTTTCAAAAGGTAAAGGTTTCCAAGGCTCTATTAAACGCCACGGTTTCTCTCGTGGACCAATGAGTCACGGTTCTCGTTACCACAGAGGCTCTGGTTCAATGGGTATGGCTTCAGATGCTTCTAAAGTATTTAAAGGTAAAGAATTACCAGGCCGTATGGGCGGAAACACAGTTACTATGCAAAACTTAGAAGTAGTTAAAGTTGATGCAGAAAATAACGTAATTTTAGTTAAAGGTAACGTGCCAGGTCCTAAAAAAGGTTTAGTAAAACTTACAACTTCAATTAAAAAAGGTAATAAATAATTATTTAGGTGAAAGGAGGAAACAACATTATGGCTAATATTGATGTATTAAAAGTAGATGGATCAAAATCAGGTTCTATCGAATTAAATGATAGTGTATTTGGTATCGAACCAAACCAACACGTATTATTCGAAGCAGTCAACTTACAACGTGCTTCATTACGCCAAGGTACTCACGCAGTTAAAAATCGTTCAGCAGTTCGTGGTGGTGGACGTAAACCTTGGAAACAAAAAGGTACAGGTCGTGCTCGTCAAGGTACAATCCGTGCGCCACAATGGCGTGGTGGTGGTATCGTATTCGGTCCTACACCAAGAAGTTATTCTTACAAAATGCCTAAGAAAATGCGCCGTTTAGCATTACGTTCTGCATTATCTTCAAAAGTAAGTGGTAACGAATTAACAGTTTTAGAAGCATTCAACTTTGATGCACCTAAAACAAAAGAATTCAAAAATGTAATGAGCAACTTAGAACTTTCTAAGAAAGTTTTATTCATCGTTGATACTGTAGACAGCAACGTTGAATTATCAGCTCGTAACATTCCAGGTGTTAAAGTTATCGACGCTCAAAGCTTAAACGTATTAGATATCTTAGATTCTAGTAAAGTCGTAATAACTAAAGCAGCAGTGGATAAAGTAGAGGAGGTGCTCGCATAATGGAAGCAAGAGATGTTATTAAGCGCCCCGTAATCACAGAAAAATCTTCATCAGATATGGCTTTAGATAAATACACATTTGATGTAGATACACGTGCAAACAAAACACAAGTAAAAATCGCAATCGAAGAAATTTTCGACGTGAAAGTTGATACAGTAAATATCATGAACGTTAAAGCAAAAGCTAAACGTGTTGGTCGTTACAATGGTTTCACTAACAAACGTCGTAAAGCAATCGTAACTCTAAAAGAAGGTTCTTCAATAGACCTATTTAACTAAAAACAATTACCATTAAGGAGGTAAAACGACAATGGCTCTTAAAAAATATAAGCCAATTACAAATGGTCGTCGTAATATGACATCTTCAGACTTCGCTGAAATTACATCAACGACTCCTGAAAAGTCTTTATTACAACCGCTTCCGAGAAAAGCGGGACGTAACAACCAAGGTAAATTGACAGTTCGTCACAGAGGTGGCGGTCATAAACGTCAATACCGTGTAATTGATTTCAAACGTAACAAAGATGGAATTCCTGCTAAAGTAGCAACTATCGAGTATGATCCAAACCGTTCAGCTAATATCGCATTATTAGTATACGCAGATGGTGAAAAAAGATATATCATTGCTCCTAAAGGATTAAAAGTAGGACAAGAAGTATTCAATGGTCCAGATGCAGATATCAAAGTAGGTAATGCATTAGCATTAACTGATATCCCAGTTGGTACTACAATTCACAACATCGAATTAAAACCAGGTAAAGGTGGACAATTAGTCCGTTCAGCTGGTACAAGTGCTCAAGTACTTGGTAAAGAAGGTAAATACGTACTAGTTCGTCTTAAATCAGGTGAAGTTCGTATGATCTTATCTACTTGTCGTGCAACAATCGGTCAAGTTGGTAACGAACAACACGAATTAATCACAATTGGTAAAGCTGGTCGTTCTAGATGGATGGGTAAACGTCCTACAGTTCGTGGTTCTGTAATGAACCCTAACGATCACCCTCACGGTGGTGGTGAAGGTCGTACACCAATCGGTCTTAAATCACCAATGTCTCCATGGGGCAAACCAACACTTGGTAAGAAAACTCGTAAACAAAACCAACGTTCATCTAAATTTATCGTTCGTGGTCGTAAGAAAAAATAATAATACCTTATTTACGTGTGCGGCTTAGATGCCGCGCGCATTAAATAAGAAGGGAGGCGCCATAATGGCTCGTAGTCTTAAAAAAGGACCTTTCGTTGATGATCATTTAATGAAAAAAGTTGAAGCTCAAAACGAAGGTGAAAAAAAATCAGTTATTAAAACATGGTCTCGTCGTTCAACAGTATTTCCTAACTTCATCGGACATACAATAGCAGTATATGATGGTCGTAAACATGTGCCAGTTTTCATTACTGAAGATATGGTTGGACATAAATTAGGAGAGTTTGCACCTACACGTACTTATAAAGGTCATGCTGCAGACGACAAAAAGACTAAACGCTAATTTCTAAAAAGAGGAGGAAGTCACAATGGAAGCAAAAGCGGTTGCTAGAACAATAAGAATCGCACCTCGTAAAGTGAGATTAGTTTTAGATCTTATTAGAGGTAAAGAAGTGGCAGAAGCAATTGCCATCTTAAAATTAACAAACAAAGCAACATCACCTGTTGTTGAAAAATTATTAATGTCAGCATTAGCAAATGCAGAACATAACTATGATTTAAATCCTGACACATTAGTAGTAAAAGAAGCTTACGCTAATGAAGGACCTACATTGAAACGTTTCCGTCCACGTGCACAAGGTCGTGCAAGTGCGATTAACAAACGTACTAGCCATATTACAATCGTAGTTGGCGAAAAAGAAGCTAAAGAAGTTAAAGAAGCATAATTAACTAAATCATTAAGGAGGGAATATAGTGGGTCAAAAAATTAATCCAATCGGACTTCGTGTCGGTGTAATTCGTGACTGGGAAGCAAAGTGGTATGCAGGTAAAGACTTCGCAACACTTTTACATGAAGACTTAAAAGTTCGTAAATATATCGCAGAAGCATTAAAAGAAGCTTCAGTTTCAAGTGTTGAAATTGAACGTGCAGCAAACCGTATCAATATCGCTATCCACACTGGTAAACCAGGTATGGTTATTGGTAAAGGCGGTTCAGAAATTGAAAAATTACGTAACAAATTAAACGCATTGACTAACAAAAAAGTACACATCAACGTTATCGAAATCAAAAAAGTTGATTTAGATGCAACATTGGTAGCAAATAACATTGCTCGTCAATTAGAAAACCGTGTATCTTTCCGTCGTGCTCAAAAACAAGCTATCCAACGTGCTATGAAATTGGGAGCTAAAGGTATCAAAACTCAAGTATCTGGTCGTTTAGGTGGCGCAGATATCGCTCGTGCAGAACAATATTCAGAAGGAACTGTTCCACTTCATACATTACGTGCAGACATTGATTTCGCACATGAAGAAGCCGACACTACTTACGGTAAATTAGGTGTTAAAGTATGGATCTACCGTGGAGAAGTTCTTCCTACAAAGAAGTCTAGTGAAGGAGGAAAATAATAATGTTATTACCAAAGCGTGTTAAATTCCGTCGTCAACATCGTCCAAAAACAACTGGTCGTTCAAAAGGCGGAAATGAAGTAACATTTGGTGAGTACGGTTTACAAGCTCAAACAGCAGCTTGGATTACTTCTCGTCAAATCGAATCAGCTCGTATCGCAATGACACGTTACATGAAACGTGGCGGAAAAGTATGGATCAAAATATTCCCACATACACCATATACTAAAAAACCTTTAGAAGTACGTATGGGTTCAGGTAAAGGTGCAGTTGAAGGATGGGTAGCAGTAGTTAAACCAGGACGTATCTTGTTCGAAGTTGCAGGTGTTCAAGAAGAAGTTGCACGTGAAGCATTACGTCTTGCAGCACACAAACTTCCAGTTAAATCTAAGTTTGTAAAACGTGAAGAATTGGGTGGTGACACAAATGAAAGCTAAGGATATCAGAAATTTAACCACTACTGAAATTGAAAAAGAAATCAAAGAAGCTAAAGAGCAATTATTCAACTTACGCTTTCAGTTAGCAACTGGTCAACTTGAAGAGACTGCTAACATTCGAAAAGTTAAAAAGACGATTGCACGTCTAAAAACAATCGTTCGCGAAAGAGAAATCGAAGAAGAGAAAGCAGCAGATAATAAATAATCAAGTAGAGGAGGTTCATTACTGTGAGTGAAAGAAATGACCGCAAAGTTTACGTTGGTAAAGTAGTTTCAGATAAAATGGATAAAACTATTACAGTAGTTGTTGAAACATACAAAACTCATAAATTATATGGTAAACGCGTAAAATATTCAAAAAAATATAAAACGCATGATGAAAACAATTCAGCAAAAATGGGCGATATCGTTAAGATTGCAGAAACACGTCCTTTATCATCAACTAAACGTTTCCGTCTAGTTGAAATCGTTGAAGAATCAGTAATTATTTAATAGAAGTATAAAGATAAGGGAGGTCAAACAAAGATGATCCAACAAGAAACACGTTTAAAAGTAGCAGACAACTCTGGTGCTCGTGAAGTATTAACAATTAAAGTTTTAGGCGGATCTGGTCGTAAGACAGCTAACATTGGTGATGTAATCGTCGTTACTGTTAAAAATGCTACACCAGGTGGCGTTGTTAAAAAAGGTGAAGTTGTTAAAGCTGTTGTTGTACGTACTAAATCAGGTGTACGTCGTGAAGATGGCTCTTACATCAAATTTGACGAAAATGCATGTGTAATCATCCGTGATGACAAAGGTCCACGTGGTACACGTATATTCGGTCCTGTAGCGCGTGAATTACGTGAAGGTAACTTCATGAAGATCGTTTCTCTAGCGCCAGAGGTACTTTAATCTATAATGATAAAAAACAAAATTCCTAAGGAGGTGCCTACACATGCACGTACGTAAAGGTGACAACGTAATCGTTATCTCAGGTAAAGATAAAGGTAAAACTGGTAAAGTTTTAGAAGCATTACCTAAGAAAGAACGCGTAGTTGTAGAAGGTGTTAACATCATTAAAAAACACCAAAAACCAACTCAGTTCAATCCAGAAGGTGGTATCTTAGAAACAGAAGGTACTATCCACGTATCAAACGTTCAATTACTTGATCCTAAGACAAATGAACCAACTCGCGTTGGATACAAAGTAGTAGATGGTAAAAAAGTTCGTATCGCTAAAAAATCTGGCGAAGAAATCAAATCATCAAACGAATAATTATTAAGTGAAAGGAGGATCCACTTTGACACGTTTAAAAGAAAAGTTTAATAATGAAATTTCTGCTGAGTTAGTTAAGAAATTTAACTATAGTTCAGTTATGGAAGTACCAAAAATCGAAAAAATAGTTGTAAACATGGGTATCGGTGATGCAGTTCAAAACTCTAAAGTTTTAGACTCTGCAGTTGAAGAACTTCAAGCAATCACTGGTCAAAAACCATTAGTAACTAAAGCTAAAAAATCTATTGCGACTTTCCGTCTTCGTGAAGGTATGCCAATCGGTGCAAAAGTTACATTACGTGGAGAAAGAATGTATGAATTCTTTGATAAATTAATCTCAGTTTCATTACCACGTGTACGTGACTTCCGTGGTATCTCTAAAAAAGCATTCGACGGTCGTGGAAATTACACTTTAGGTGTTAAGGAACAATTAATTTTCCCTGAAATCGACTATGATAAAGTAAGTAAAGTACGAGGAATGGATATCGTTATCGTTACAACTGCTAACACTGACGAGGAAGCTCGTGAATTGTTAACACAATTCGGTATGCCATTTCAAAAGTAATCTCTAATTATAAAGGAGGCTAATTAAGTGGCTAAAAAATCAATGATCGCTAAACAACAACGTAAACAAAAATTCGGAGTTCGTGAATACACTCGTTGTGAACGTTGTGGACGTCCACACTCAGTATATCGTAAATTCAAACTTTGCCGTATTTGTTTCCGTGAACTAGCATACAAAGGCCAAATCCCTGGCGTACGTAAAGCTAGCTGGTAAACTCAAAAGAATGAAAGGAGGAAACACAAATGACAATGTCAGATCCAATTGCAGATATGTTAACTCGCGTGCGTAACGCAAACATGGTACGTCACGAAAAATTAGAGTTACCTGCATCAAACATTAAAAAAGAAATCGCAGAAATCCTTAAAAAAGAAGGATTCGTAAAAAGCGTAGAATATATCGAAGATGATAAGCAAGGTGTTATCCGTATGTTCCTTAAATATGGTCAAAACAACGAGCGCGTTATCACAGGATTAAAACGTATTTCTAAACCAGGTTTACGTGTATATGCTAAAGCTGACGAACTTCCAAAAGTTCTTAACGGTTTAGGTATTGCACTTGTTTCTACATCTGAAGGTGTTTTAACTGATAAAGATGCTAGACAACGTGGAATCGGTGGAGAAGTATTAGCTTATATCTGGTAATTATAAAATTATAAGGAGGTGCCCACATAATGAGCCGTGTTGGTAAGAAAATTATTGAGATCCCTTCAGACGTTACAGTTACTATCGAAGGTAACACAGTAACAGTTAAAGGATCTAAAGGTGAACTAACTAGTACTTTTAATGAAGAAATGACATATAAACAAGAGGACAACAGCTTAGAAGTTGTACGTCCATCTGACTCTAAAGAACATAAAACAATCCATGGTACAACTCGTGCGTTAATCGCTAACATGATTGAAGGTGTATCTAAAGGTTTCGAGAAAAACTTAGAACTTATTGGTGTTGGTTACCGTGCCCAAATGCAAGGTAAAAATATCATCTTAAACGTTGGTTATTCTCACCCTGTAGAAATCGTTGCTGAAGATGGAATTACATTATCAGTAGAGAAAAACACTAAAGTTAAAGTAGAAGGTATTTCTAAAGAACGTGTTGGTGCAATTGCATCTTATATCCGTTCAATCCGTCCACCAGAACCTTATAAAGGTAAAGGTATTCGTTACGAAGGCGAATATGTTCGTCGTAAAGAAGGTAAAACTGGTAAGTAATCATTAAGATAAGAAAGGAGCACTAACATGATCGCTAAAATCGACAAAAATAAAGTTCGTTTGAAAAGACATGCTCGTGTACGTGCTAAATTAGCTGGTACAAGCGAAAAGCCACGTTTAAACGTATATCGTTCAAACAAACATATTTATGCTCAAGTAATTGATGACTTAAACGGTGTAACAATCGCTCAAGCATCAACTGTAGATAAAGAATTTAATTTAGAGCAATCAGGTAATGTAGAAGCAGCTGCTAAAGTAGGCGAAATCGTTGCAAAACGTGCCGCTGAAAAAGGCGTTGACGCTGTAGTATTTGATCGTGGAGGATATTTATACCACGGACGTATCAAAGCATTAGCTGATGCAGCTCGTGAAAACGGACTTCAATTTTAATTTAAAGGAGGGACACTCATGCGTCGTAAAGAACAAGAAGTTAAAGAATTTGAAGAGCGCGTAGTTACGATTAACCGTGTAGCTAAAGTAGTTAAAGGTGGTCGTCGTTTCCGTTTTACAGCTTTAGTAGTTGTTGGAGATAAAAATGGTCGCGTAGGTTTCGGTACTGGTAAAGCTCAAGAGGTACCTGAAGCTATTAAAAAAGCAGTAGAAGATGCTAAGAAAGAATTAGTAACAGTTCCACGTGTTGAAGGAACAACTCCTCACCAAGTTATTGGACGTTTTGGTGCAGGTCGTGTTTTAATTAAACCAGCAGCACCTGGTACAGGTGTTATTGCAGGTGGACCAGTTCGTGCCGTATTAGAACTAGCTGGTATCACTGATATCTTAAGTAAATCATTAGGTTCTAACACACCAATCAACATGGTTCGTGCTACAATTGAAGGACTTAAAGAACTTAAAAATGCCGAAGAAGTAGCTAGTCTACGCGGTAAATCAGTAGAAGAATTATTAAATTAAGGAGGGAACAAACACTATGGCTAAATTAGAAATTACCCTCACTCGTAGCGTTATTGGTCGTCCTGAAACTCAACGTAAGACAGTTCAAGCGCTAGGACTTAAAAAAACAAACTCAACTGTAGTAGTTGAAGATAATCCTGCGATTCGTGGGCAAATCAACAAAGTAAGTCACTTAGTAAAAGTTACTGAAAAATAAATTCATCTAAAGTATTAAGGAGGTGCCAAAATGAAATTACATGAGTTGAAACCAGTTAAAGGTGCTCGTAAAGAACGTAACCGTGTAGGTCGTGGTATGGCTACAGGTAACGGTAAAACAAGTGGTCGTGGTACTAAAGGTCAAAAAGCACGTTCAGGTGGCGGTGTTCGTTTAGGTTTCGAAGGTGGTCAATTACCATTATTCCGTCGTTTACCAAAACGTGGATTCACTAACATCAACCGTAAAGAATATGCAATTGTTAATCTTGATCAATTAAATCGTTTCGAAGAAGGAACTGAAGTTACACCAGCGTTATTAGTAGAATCAGGTGTTGTTAAATCTGAAAAATCTGGCGTTAAAGTTTTAGGAAACGGTTCATTAGAAAAGAAATTAACAATAAAAGCTCATAAATTCTCAGCTTCAGCTATTGAAGCAATCGAAGGTAAGGGCGGAACGCATGAGGTGATCTAATGTTTGAAACGATCATTAGTTTTTTGAAGACTAAAGATATTCGTAACAAGATATTATTCACACTAGCAATGCTCGTTATATTTAAAGTTGGAACTTACATTCCAGCCCCTGGTGTTAATCCAGATGCTTTTAATCAAAATAAAGGTTCGCAAGGTATTACCGATTTGTTTAACACATTCGGTGGAGGTGCCTTGCAGAACTTCTCAATTTTAGCGATGGGTATTATGCCTTACATTACTGCTTCAATCGTAATGCAATTATTACAAATGGATGTTGTACCTAAGTTTACAGAATGGTCTAAACAAGGTGAAGTTGGTCGTAAAAAGATTAATCAATTTACACGTTACTTCACAATTGTATTAGCCTTTGTTCAAGGCTTAGGTATGTCGTATTCATTTAATAATATGCTTGGTGGTAATTTAATTCAAAATACTTCAGTGTTAAATTATGTGTTAATAGCACTTGTTTTAACTGCAGGAACAGCTTTCTTAATGTGGTTAGGTGAACAGATAACACAATTTGGTGTAGGTAATGGTATTTCTATTATTATCTTCGCTGGTATTTTATCTTCAATGCCAAACTCATTAATTCAGTTCTACCAACAAAGTTTTGTTGGTGCAGATGATACAACTATGGCTTGGTTAAAAGCGATTGGTTTATTCGTAGGTATGATTTTACTAACTGTTGGTGCAGTTTATGTACTACAAGCAATTCGTAAAATTCCTATTCAATATGCTAAACGCCAAACTCAAGGTGCAGGTGGTTCATTATCTGCAAATGCAACATACTTACCTTTAAAAGTTAACTCAGCAGGTGTAATTCCAGTAATCTTTGCGATGGCATTCTTCATGCTTCCGAAGACATTAACGTTGTTCTTCCCGGATCAAGAATGGGCGCAAACAATTACAAATTATGCTGATCCATCACATAATATTGGTATGATCGTATATGTTATTTTAATAATAGCTTTCGCATACTTTTATGCATTTGTTCAGGTTAATCCTGATAAGATGGCTGAAAACTTACAAAAACAAGGTAGTTATGTACCAGGTATTAGACCTGGAGATCAAACTAAAAAATACATCACTAAAGTGCTTTATCGTTTAACGTTTGTGGGATCAATTTTCTTAGCTGTAATTTCTATTATTCCGATTTTAGCAATTAAGTTAATGAATTTACCTCAAGCAATACAAGTTGGTGGTACTAGCTTACTAATCGTTATCGGTGTTGCAATTGAAACAATGAAAACTTTAGAAGCTCAACTCAATCAACGTGAATATAGAGGCTTTAGAAGACGATAAGCAAGTAGGAGGGTTTTTATGAACATCATTTTAATGGGTTTACCTGGAGCAGGTAAAGGTACTCAAGCGAGTGAAATTGTTAAGAAATACCCTATTCCTCATATCTCAACTGGTGATATGTTCCGTAAAGCGATCAAAGAAGAGACTGACCTTGGTAAAGAGGCTAAATCTTATATGGATCGCGGGGAACTTGTACCAGATGAAGTGACTATAGGTATCGTTAGAGAAAGACTAGCTGAAGAAGATGCGAAAAAAGGATTTTTACTAGATGGTTTTCCTCGTACAGTTGAACAAGCTGATGCATTAAATGAAATTTTAAGTGACTTAGATCGTAAAGTAGATGCTGTTATCAACATCGAAGTTGCGGAAGAAGAACTTATGAATCGTTTAACTGGTAGAAGAATTTGTGAAGTATGTGGAACAACTTATCATTTAGTATTTAATCCACCAAAAGTTGAAGGTGTTTGTGATCTTGATGGTGGTAAATTATATCAACGTGAAGATGATAACCCTGAAACAGTAGCAAATCGTTTAAGTGTTAATGTTAAACAAACTAAACCACTTTTAGATTTCTATGAAAATCAAGGTGTCCTTAAAAACATCGATGGTTCTAGACAAATTGATAATGTTACTGAAGATGTTATTCAAATTCTTGAATCATTATAGTAATGACGCTTTCACCCCGAATTCGCCTAACTTTAGGTGATTCTTGAACGCGTGAATGCGTTCAATTTTAAGAATCAAGATAGTATTTAGGTTTTTGAAATACAATCGGAGTGATTACAAGAAGCGATAAGTATTTGAAGTGTTGTCGAATGCAAATCTTAAGTATTAAATCATCCCAATTTTATAAACCTGTGCTTATTCTATGTGATTTAATCACCTAAAGTATGTCTCTAATTTTGGACCAGGTTTTAAAACATGAAATACTTTTGTATTTCACTAGAATGAATAGAAAAAGGGGGAAATGATCATGGCTAAACAAGATGTAATCGAATTAGAAGGTACAGTATTAGATACTTTACCAAACGCTATGTTTAAAGTAGAATTAGAAAATGGACATGAAATTTTAGCACACGTTAGTGGTAAAATCCGTATGAACTATATTAGAATTCTACCTGGCGACAAAGTAACAGTTGAAATGTCTCCGTATGACCTAACACGCGGAAGAATCACTTATCGTTATAAATAATCGTCACTCCAAATACAAGGAGGTATACAAAGATGAAAGTAAGACCATCAGTAAAACCAATTTGCGAAAAATGTAAAGTTATTCGTCGTAAAGGTAAAGTAATGGTGATTTGTGAAAATCCAAAACACAAACAAAAACAAGGCTAATAAAAGAGAGGTGTAAATAAATGGCTCGTATTGCAGGTATTGACGTACCACGTGAGAAACGCGTAGTAATCTCGTTAACTTACGTATATGGTATCGGAAAAACAACAGCACAAAAAATTCTTAAAGAAGCAAACGTATCTGAAGACACACGTGTTCGTGATTTAACTGATGACGAATTAGGTCGTATCCGTGAAGTTGTAGATGGCTACAAAGTTGAAGGTGACCTTCGTCGTGAGAAAAACTTAAACATTAAACGTTTAATGGAAATCGCTTCATACCGTGGAATTCGCCACCGTCGTGGTTTACCAGTTCGTGGTCAAAACACTAAGAACAATGCGCGTACGCGTAAAGGACCAGTTAAAACAGTAGCGAACAAGAAAAAATAATAAGTAAAGGAGGCACATATAAATGGCACGTAAACAAGTTTCTCGTAAACGTAGAGTTAAAAAGAATATTGAAAGTGGTGTAGCTCACATCCGTTCAACATTCAACAATACAATCGTAACGATCACTGATGATTTCGGTAATGCATTATCATGGTCTTCAGCAGGTGCGTTAGGATTTAAAGGTTCTAAAAAATCAACACCTTTTGCAGCTCAAATGGCTTCAGAAACAGCTTCAAAAGCTGCTATGGAACACGGTTTGAAAACTGTAGAAGTAACAGTTAAAGGTCCTGGCCCAGGTCGTGAATCAGCGATCCGTGCGTTACAATCAGCTGGATTAGAAATCACAGCAATCAAAGACGTAACACCAGTTCCTCATAACGGATGTCGTCCACCAAAACGTCGTCGTGTATAATTTTTGTTAGTTCTAATGTTCAAGAGTCACTGGATAGAAATTAATAAAGTTTAATCGACGTTTATAAGGAGGATATATTTAAATGATTGAAATCGAAAAACCTAGAATTGAAACAATAGAAGTTAGTGATGATTCTACATTCGGTAAGTTCGTTGTTGAACCGCTAGAACGTGGTTATGGTACAACACTAGGCAACTCCTTACGTCGTATCCTATTATCTTCATTACCAGGTGCGGCAGTTAAAAATATCGAAATTGAAGGTGTACTTCACGAATTCTCAGCAGTTGAAAATGTAGTTGAGGATGTTACTACTATCATTATGAACATCAAGAAATTAGCTATAAAAATCTACTCTGAAGAAGACAAAACACTTGAAATCGATATTAAAGATGAAGGTGAAGTTACTGCGAAAGATATCATGCATGACAGTGATGTTGAAATTTTAAATCCAGATTTAAAAATTGCAACAGTTTCTAAAGGTGGACACCTTAAGATGCGCTTAATTGCTAATAAAGGTCGCGGATATGCTTTAGCTGAACAAAATAACACAAGTGATTTGCCAATTGGTGTCATTCCAATCGACTCACTTTATTCTCCAGTAAATCGTGTGAACTATACAGTTGAAAATACACGTGTAGGGCAAAGTAGTGATTATGATAAATTAACAATCGATGTTTGGACAGATGGTTCATTATCTCCTCAAGAAGCTGTTTCTTTAGGTGCTAAAATCATGACTGAACACTTAAACATTTTTGTTAATTTAACAGATGAAGCACAAAATGCTGAAATCATGATTGAAAAAGAAGAAGATCAAAAAGAAAAAGTACTTGAAATGTCTATCGAAGAATTAGACTTATCAGTACGTTCTTATAACTGTCTAAAACGTGCAGGTATTAATTCTGTACAAGAATTAGCAGACAAATCTGAGGCAGATATGATGAAAGTTCGAAACTTAGGTCGTAAGTCTCTTGAAGAAGTTAAATATAAATTAGAAGATCTTGGTCTTGGTTTAAGAAAAGAAGACTAATAAAGGAGGTTAATTCATGGGTTACAGAAAATTAGGTCGTACTTCTGATCAACGTAAAGCAATGTTACGTGACTTAGCTACTCAACTTATCGTTTCTGAACGTATCGAGACTACAGAAGCTCGTGCTAAAGAACTTCGTAAAGTTGTTGATAACTTAATTACTTTAGGTAAAAAAGGTGATCTAGCTTCACGTCGTAGAGCTGCTCAAACGATTCGTGACGTTAAAATCTTAGAAGATGACAAAACAATTACTGCATTACAAAAATTATTCAATGATGTTGCGCCACGCTATGAAGAGCGTCAAGGTGGATATACTCGTATCATGAAAGTTGGTCCACGTCGCGGTGACGGTGCTGAATCAGTAATTATTGAATTAGTATAATCTATTCTTTATTGGAGTGACGAAAGTCACTTCAATCATTTCTATATAAATACAATTTATTTAACACACACAAAGCAAATGAGTGCAATGATAATGTTTACCACACATAGATATTGTCTAGCTCAGAGTACTCCACCACATTTGAATGACTTATCGCGTGAACTCGTCTATGGTGGAGTGCGCGCTTTTTTATTTTAAATCCGTTTCTACGGATTTTTTTTATTGCATTTTATTTTATAATAGGTAATATGTTTAAAGTAATTAATACTTACAATTTCGTATGTATACTGTAAAATATATAGTAATTAACTTGTTGAAGGATGAATGTTATGGTGCAGGAAAATTTGATTAGGTTCTCGAACGTTACATTTAAATATGATGAAAATGAGCCAGCTGCACTTCGCGATGTTTCGTTTAATATACAAAAAGGCAAGTGGACATCCATTGTCGGACATAACGGTTCTGGAAAGTCTACAATTGCTAAATTAATGATGGGTATTAACCAAAATTATGAAGGTGAAATTGTAGTTGATGGCATCTTACTGTCGAACGATACAATTGATGAAGTGAGAAGACATGTCGGTATTGTATTTCAAAATCCTGATAATCAATTTATTGGTTCAACTGTAGAGTATGATGTAGCATTTGGTATGGAAAATCAAAGTATAGACTATCACGTTATGCATGAAATAGTTGATGAGGTTTTAACAGAAGTTGGCATGTCTGACATGAAAACATTCGAACCAAGTCATCTTTCAGGTGGACAGAAACAACGTGTCGCGATTGCAGGCATATTAGCGATGTCACCAGATATTATGATTTTAGATGAAGCGACAGCGATGCTTGATCCTGAAGGTAAAGAAAGTATTATGAACTTAATTAAATCTATTCAAAGTGAACACCACTTAACAGTTATCTCTATTACACATGATTTAGAAGAAGCTATTAATGCTGATGAGATTATTGTGATGAATAAAGGTGAAGTTTATAAACAAGACATACCTGAAGAAATATTTAAGCAAGGTGCTTATTTAACTGAAATTGGTTTAGATTTACCTTTTGCTATGAGAATGAACTACTTGCTCAATCATAATTATGAATATACAACATTCGAACAGTTGGTGAATCGAATATGAAAATAACGTTTGATCACGTCACTTATGACTACAGTATAAAGACACCATATCAATATAGAGCTTTAAATCAAGTTTCGACGACATTCACAGAATCTAAGTTTTATGCCATTGTTGGCCAAACAGGTTCTGGTAAATCAACATTAATTCAGCACTTAAATGCTATATTAAAGCCGACAGAGGGACAATTAACAATCGGTGATACGAATATTACGAAGAAGACGAAATCAAAGAAATTAGCGCCTGTGCGTAAAAAAGTAGGTATCGTCTTTCAATTTGCAGAACATCAATTATTTGAAGATACAGTTGAAAAAGATATTATTTTTGGACCGCTCAATTACGGTATGGATAAAGAAGCAGCTATTCAAAAAGCAGAATCTCTAATGGATTTGTTAAACATGGATCGTAGTATATTAAAGAAATCGCCATTTGAGCTCTCAGGTGGTCAGAAACGACGTATAGCCATTGCAGGTGTATTAGCTATGGAACCTGAAATACTTGTCCTTGATGAGCCTACAGTGGGCTTAGATCCGAAAGGGCAACATGATATGATGGAACTCTTCAATGACATTCATGAAAATCTCGGTATTACGGTTATCTTAATTTCACACCAAATGGATATCGTACTTAAATATGCGGATGAAGTTAAAGTCATTAAAGCTGGTGAAATCGTTGCTGAAGATAAGCCAGTTAATATTTTTACAAACAAAGAACTTCTGAATCAAACGCATCTTGAACCTCCTAATATTATTAAACTTCAACAAGCAGTTGAAGCTAAATATAATATGAAGTTTGATCAAATCGCGACGAGTGAAGAAATGTTTAAAGATATGTATGAAAAGCAGGTGAAGCCTCATGACTGATAAGTTAATAATCGGGCGATACATACCTGGTAATACAATTATCCATCGATTAGATTCACGCATGAAAATGCTGTATGTATTTATATTTATGATATTAATATTCTTTTGTAATTCATGGGCATCTTATGGCTTTATGGTGTTAACCGTGTTAATCATTATGTATTTAGCACAAATAAGGTTTTGGTTCTTAATTAAAGGACTAACACCTGTTATGCTGCTGTTTATTTTTACGTTCATCATGCATTTAATTGTGACTAAAGGCGGACCAGTCATTATAGATTTAAAGCTATTCACAATTGAACAAAATGGTGTTGTACAAGGTGCATTTATTGTTTTAAGACTTGCACTTTTAGTGATGATTTCTACAATAATGACATTAACAACAAGTCCGATAAGCTTAACAGATGCAATAGAATCGATGTTGAGACCATTAAAAAAGGTTAAGTTCCCAGTACATGAACTTGCAATGATGATGTCCATATCACTTAGATTTATCCCAACATTAATGGATGAATTAGATAGAATCATAAAAGCACAAACATCAAGAGGATCTGACGTTACGGCAGGTAGTATATTTAACAGATTAAAAGCTATTATTCCACTACTCATTCCGATGTTTATATCGGCGTTTAAACGTGCAGATGATTTAGCAGTGGCCATGGAAGCTAGAGGTTATAATGCTTCAAATCAACGAACAACCTATCGCAAATTAAAATGGAAACTAAGAGATAGTATTGGATTCGCAACAATTATTGTTGTAGCGATAGCATTATATTTATTAAGGAATTGAGGTGCAGACTTTGAGAATGTTAGTGAAAATTTCATATCACGGTGGACAGTTTATGGGATTTCAAATTCAACATCATGAACGAACTGTGCAATATGAATTTGAGAGAATTCTAAAAAGAATGCATCAAACATTTGTAAGAATACATCCTTCAAGTAGAACTGATAAAGGCGTACATGCAATAGAGCAATATTTCCATTTTGATACACCATTAAATATTAAACCAGATAAATGGGAATATGCTTTTAATTCAGCATTGCCTAAAGATATACATGTACAAAGTGTAGAACAAATTGATGAAGACTTTCACTGTAGATATGATTGTGTCGGTAAGAAATATCGTTATAAAGTTTATATCGATCCAGAAAGACATGTATTCGAACACGACACAAAAGTACAACAAAAGAAACCCGTTGATATTGATTTGATGAATCAAGCTGCACAACATTTTATAGGTACACATGACTTTACAAGTTTCTGTTCACAAAAGACTGAAGTACAAAATAAAGAACGTACCATTTATCAAAGTGAAGTCGTTGAAACAGATGACGGATTTGAATTTATCGTTACAGGATCAGGCTTTTTATACAATATGGTAAGAGTAATGGTCGCTTATTTAATACTCGTCGGTGAAGGGAAGAGAAGCGGTGATGATATTCATCAGCTTCTAGAAGAAAAAGATCGAAACAATGTACCACATACAGCACCAGCACATGGGCTATATTTAGAAAAAATTTACTTAGATAAAGCAGAACTTATAGAAGAGTTCGGAAATGATATCAAAATATATAATAAAAAGTCTTCAGAAAATGTTTAAAACCAATTGACAAAAAGACAAATAAATTATATTATAGACAACGGTATTGTTTTATATCACCACCACGATAAGCCCCGGAATCTTATTGTGTTTTAAGATATAGAAGCAGGAATCAGACTAAGGAAATAAGATGTATGTATGAAGCTTTGGTACAGGTTAATATATACATCTTAACCCAGAACTTTTTTAAAATTTAGGAGGACACTATAATGCGTCAAACATTTATGGCTAATGAAGCAAACATCGATCGCAAATGGTACGTTGTTGATGCTGAAGGACAAACGTTAGGTCGTTTATCATCAGAAATCGCATCAATCTTACGCGGTAAACATAAAGTAACTTACACACCACACGTTGATACAGGAGATAACGTTATCATCATTAACGCTGAAAAAATCTACTTATCAGGTAATAAAGAACAAGATAAAATTTACTACCGTCATTCAAATCACCCAGGTGGATTAAAATCAGTATCTGCTGGTGAATTAAAAGAGAAAAACCCAGTTCGTTTATTAGAAACATCTATCAAAGGTATGTTACCTAAGAGCAAACTTGGTGAAAAACAAGGTAAAAAATTATTCGTATATGCTGGTGCAGAGCATCCACATGCTGCACAACAACCTGAAAACTACGAGTTACGTGGTTAATTAAGAGGAGGATACTACATTGGCACAAGTTGAATATAAAGGCACAGGTCGTCGTAAACATTCAGTAGCACGTGTACGTTTAGTACCTGGTGAAGGTAACGTAACAATTAACAAACGTGACGTACGTGACTACTTACCATTTGAATCATTAATTTTAGATTTAAACCAACCATTTGATGTAACTGAAACAAAAGGTAACTACGATGTTTTAGTAAACGTTCAAGGTGGAGGTTTCACTGGACAAGCACAAGCTATCCGTCACGGAATTGCACGTGCATTGTTAGAAGCAGATCCAGAATACCGTGGATCATTAAAACGCGCTGGATTACTTACACGTGACCCACGTATGAAAGAACGTAAGAAACCTGGTCTTAAAGGTGCTCGTCGTTCACCACAATTCTCAAAACGTTAATATGCCAAAGTTGTTGCGAACTTGTTCGCTTACAAATTTGGTACGCAAATTGCATATGCAATTTGTGTTCAACAAAATATGCGTTTCAACACTTCTCGAACAACTTCGAGAAGTGTTTTTTTATATGTGGACTAGTTGTATTGAGTTTGTCATACTGATAGAAGTTATAATGATTTCAAGAAAGTTTATTCTTAATAAAGGTTAAATTAAGGAGATATTATGAATGTAGTGATAGATCAATATAAACGTCTTTCGGCAGGGTCAAGACATGTGCTTATTCGTGAGAAGGATAATAAAGTAATAGCTAAAGGTAATAATAAAAATGGCCAATGCAATGTTGATTTATGGCGTAATATTAAGCTACTTAGTGCTGGGAATGTACATAAAGCAAGAAATACTGGTAATACACATTCAGTAGGATTAATGCACAGTGGTTCAGTTATTGGAAGCGGGAATAATCAGCATGGACAAATTGACGTACATGATTGGCAAAATGTTATAGATATCGATTGTGGTTGGATGCATACAGTAGGTGTTTTGAAAGATGGCAGTGTACAAGCAATCGGGAGAAATACTGAAGGTCAATGTAATGTATCTTCTTGGAATAATATCATTCAAGTTTCTTCTGGAGATTGGCATACACTAGGTTTATCTATAAATGGTTCAGTTATTGGTGTTGGCAATAACACAAGAGGACAGATTAACGTTTCAGATTGGAACCATATAAAACAAATTTCAGCAGGATATCTACATTCATTAGGGTTAAAACAAGATGGAACAGTTATAGCAACAGGAGATAATAAGTATGCTACTTGTGATATTGAAGACTGGAAGAATATCTTGTATCTTTCAGCAGGTAGTTATCATTCTGTAGGATTAACTCAATCAGGAAAAGTAGTAGCAACAGGAAAGAATGATAATGGGCAGTGTGATATATCTGAATGGGAAAATATCATCTGTGTAAGTGCCGGATCAGACTATACTATTGGAATGAATAAAGATGAAGAAATTTTAATAGCTGGAAATAATGAATGGATCAACTTGTAATATTAATTATATAACTTTAAAACACTTCTCGAACAGCTTCGAGCAGTGTTTTTTATGTAATGGTATAATATATTCCATAACCTTACAGACTAAAAGGGGACTTTTCGATGTACAAACATATTTTATTTGATTTGGACAATACTTTATTAGATTTTAATGCTGGTGAAAGGGAAGGGATTATGGCGGTTTTTGAATCTGAGGGTATTGTGTTTAATGATTTGAATTTTAAACAGTATCAGGATATTAATAAGCGTTTATGGTTAGAGCTTGAGCAGGGCAAGGTTTCTAAGGATGATGTGTTAACGACTCGCTTTAAGGAATTTTTTGAGTTATTTGATCTAAATGTTGATGCGCGTGCTAAGGAGGCTATTTTTAGAAAGACGTTGAATGATAATCATGAGCTGGTTGATGGTGCGAAAGATATATTAAGTTATTTGAAAGAAGCGGGTTATCATCTTTATAGTGCTTCTAATGGTGTTTATGAAACTCAGATGAAAAGAATGAATGACGCAGGTATTTTTGATTATTTTGATGATCATTTTATTTCAGAGAAAATTGGATTTGAAAAGCCTCATAAACAATTTTTCGACCATTGTTTAAATGTTATTAAAGATGATGATTTGTCACATTATTTAATGATAGGAGATACGGTAACATCTGATATTGCTGGTGCGCATGAATATGGTATTGATTCATGTTACTTTGACCATCAAAATCTTGGTAACGGGGATATTGCGACATATGTTATAAATCATTTAGAAGCGTTAAAGGATATATTGAAATAAGCTGAGACGTGTTGTCTCAGCTTTTATTGTGCTTATATTTAGTTCTCTTCGTTGATATACATTCTATAATAGAATCCTTGTTTCTCTATAAGTGTATCGTGATTACCAGATTCTATAATGCCTTCTTTTGTTAGGACGTATATGTTATCTGCATTTCGGATTGTTGATAATCGATGGGCGATAACGATAGTTGTGCGATTGAGTGTCAGTTGTTCCAATGATTGTTGAACGACTTTCTCACTTAAATTATCTAAAGCACTTGTGGCTTCATCTAAGATGACAACTTCTGGGTTTTTTAGAAACATTCTTGCGATACTAAGTCTTTGCTTTTGACCGCCAGAAAGTTTAGCACCTTTTTCACCAATTTGTGTGTGATAACCATTTGGCAGTTGTTGAATAAATTCATGTGCATTGGCTAATTTAGATGCATGAATGATTTCATCCATTGAAGCTTCAGGATTACCATATTTAATATTCTCATAAACGGTACTTGAGAATATATAGACATCTTGTTGAACGATACCTATTTTTTGTCTAAGTTCTTCAAGCGGCATCGTTCTAATATCTTGATGATTCATCGTTATGGATCCTGATGTGACATCGTAAAATCTTGGTAGCAGATTAGCGATGGTTGATTTACCTGAACCTGATGGGCCAACTATCGCAATATATGCACCGGGTTCGATTGTTAAATTTAAATTATGGATAATATATTCTTGGTCATATTGAAAGTAAACATGATCAAATTGAATAGCACCGTTTGAATGTGGTGTTTGTTGTTGGTGAGTATTCTCTGAAGTTATATCCGGTTTAAGTTGCATTAATTTAAAGAAGCGGTTAAAACCTGAAATACCTTCATTATATTGAACAGACAGCTTAACAAGTACTTCAATAGGTGTTGCGATATTACCTACATACAGTACGAATGCTAACAAATCCCCAATAGAAATTTCTTTTTTCATAATTAGTAATGCACCGAGTACAATGATGATGACAGGCATTTCTTGAATGATGGACCCTATAATCTCATTATATAGAGCTTCATATTTATGAACTTTCTTTTTGATTTCAATCGCTTTTTTATTAAGTGATTTATACTGATTACTTTCAAATGATTCATTCGTAAAAGATTTTGTAACTTTGATTCCTGATATTGTATTTTCTAAAAATCCATGAATTTCAGCATTGGTAGCTTTATCTTGTTCATAGATAGAAGAGAGCTTTTTGATGTAGTACCAATAAACTACAATCATAATAGGAATAAATAGCATCATCACAATTGTTAATTCTACATTGATATACAAGAGAATGACGACAGCACCTATAAAACGAATAATGTACATTAAGATATCTTCAGGACCGTGATGATATAACTCTGATAAGTTCTCAAGATCACCCGTTAATCTCGACATTAAGCCACCCGTACTATTTCGGTCAAAAAAGTGATGAGGTTGGCTTTGAATATGTTCATATAACTCTTCGCTCATATCTTTCTCCATCTTTGCACCCATAACATGACCATAATAATCTATAAAAATATGGCACAAAAATTGAATCAATATGAGCAATACCATAGCAGCACCTAGTAAGTAAATTTCTTTAACATGCGCTACAGAGAAATGTTGAATTAAATTCTCTGTGATATAACGAATAATCAATGGTATTACAAGCGTAATAACCGTAACAAGTAATGAACAAATTAAAGTTAAACCGAAAATTCGTTTATAAGGTCTGTAGTATGATATGAATTTTTTAAATTTCACAATAATAGCTCCTTAAGTTTTATTGGTGTCGTTTACCAATAAACTTAATACATTTCACTTAAAGGTAAACGACCTCAGTGGCAGTAGTTAAAAGGATACGATTATTATTTTTTCTCATGGTAATCTTCCTCTCTAGTGTAAAATTACAGTAAAGACTGTTACTGAGAGTATAAGTTAAAATCCAATAAAACACAACGTGGATGAGAATTACTTGATATAACTCTTTTTTTATCGAAAAACAATAATTTTTATTGATAAACAATAAAAAGAATGTTAAACTTTTATTGAAAAACGATAAAAGGGAGAGGTTTCGATGAGTAAAATTAGCAAAACTGAAAAACGTACTTATATGATTACGATAATTACTATGATCATTAATATTTTAATGCTGGGTCTTGTTCTTGTACGTTTCTTTTTCAAAGTACCTGTAAGTACAGCATTTGATTTAAGAGATGGCGTATTCTATTACTTAATATGCTTTACTATTCAATCGTTGTTAACAGTAGTTTTCTTTATATTCGTATTAAGTTTTATAAAAAATATCAATGAAAAAGATTTCTTTAATTCTGGGAATTACAATAAAATATTCTATTCTTCAATCATTATTATGATATATGCTACGTTAAATACTATGAAAAACAATATTGGGGTGGATGTAACATATAAAGAGTTATTAAATACTGCACCATTTACAACGGTATTGTTGTTGAATATTTCTTTAATGATGTTAAATTTCCTTACGATTTATAATGAATCTAAATCAATAAAAAAAGAAAATGATTTGACTGTTTAAGGGTGACAAGATGATAAAAATTAAATTAGATGAAATTTTAAAAGAAAGACATGTTTCTCTGACTGAACTTGCTCAAGAGGTAGATATTACGATCGCAAATTTATCTATTTTAAAGACTGGAAAAGCAAAAGCTGTTAGATTTAGTACACTAGAAGCAATATGTGAATACTTGGATTGTCAGCCTGGTGACATCATGGTTTATGAAAAGGATGCAGAGTGAAATTAAACTTTGTTATTTTGCACTTGAATCATATATAGCGTATTCTAAATGTAATAAATGAATGAAGGTGATATATATGATTGAAAAGTTACATCAAGTCATGTTGTATGTTGATGATCAAGAAAAAGCTGTTGAATTTTGGAAAGATGTAATGAACTTTGTTGTGAAGTCTGAAGATGAGTTGCCTGAAGGTTTCAAGTCTGTAGAAATTGCACCTAGTGAAGATGCTGAAACGTCATTTGTATTATTTGATAAAGCTTTTATTGAAAAGTACAGTCCTGAAGTGAGTTTAGAAACACCTTCTTTAATGTTTAAAGCTTCGAATTTTGATGAATTATATAAGTCGTTAAAAGAACAAGGATTAACTGGTCATGATATTATAGAAATCCCTGAGGGTAGAGTATTTAATTTTCATGATAAGCAAGGTAATTATTTTGCAATTACTGAGTAAAAACGGAGGGAATTGAAATGATAGAAACGCAGTTCCGAATTTCTTATAGTATGTTATCTGATGTTGTCAAAGATATAGATGAGAAACAAGCGGATTTTCAACTGGAGTTAGCGAACAATAATATTAAATGGCAACTTGGTCACGTAATTGTGGCAAATGAATCATTTGTCTTTGGTACAAGTGAAGAAGGTAATATACTCGGTGAAAAGTTAGGTAAATCATTCTCACCAGGTACTTCACCACAAGATTTTACAGGTGTAGAACCAACTTTCCAAGAATTAAAAGGCATATTAAATCAACAACTAGAAAGAATATTAAATGCACTTGATGAACAAATGGACAAATCAAGAAAAGCACCGATAGCGAATATGGATACTTTTGCAGAAACAATTTCATTTGGCATATTGCACACGAATTATCATACTGGTCAAATTAAGTTGATGAAATCAATGTTAGATAAATTAGATCAAGGCGTATAAAAATATAGAGAGAAAAGAAACGTTTATGTTTCTTTTCTCTCTTTGTCTTTAGAACAGTTAAAGCATAATAATGTTTTATCTTCTTGCACGACACCTTCTATAAAGCCACTATTACAATAAATATCTGTTTGGCATTTTGCACATTTACCTACGAATTCTTTTTCCATAGAATCACACCTTAAAATTCATTTTATGTACTTAAAAGTGATATGATAATTATGTATATACTAACATATTTTTATGGAGTGATAGAAATGGCTTTAGAGATGAAACCAAATTGCGAGAAATGCGGATATGAATTTCATAAGAAAAGTAATGCTTTTATATGTGTTCAAGAAACAACATACTGTAGAGAATGTGCGGAAAATTTATATTATGTATGTCCAGAATGTAATGGAGAACTTGTCGTTCGTCCGAAAGCAAAAGCTGATACTAAAACTGTAATGGGAGACCGTTAAGGATAAATGAGGTGATGGATTGAATATTCGAAGATTACAACTCAATGAGATAGAGAAAGTTGTTGCTGTATTTGATGACTATCGTGTTCATTTTGGACAACAATCAGATATAAAGATGACGTATGAATTTATATATAGAAATGTTTCTCGTGAAGATGCTGTTATATTTATAGCTGAAGCGAATGAGCAAGTGATAGGATTTGTACAGCTATACAAGATGTTGTCATCAATGAAAATGTCAAACCTACTTATTATTAATGATTTATTTTTAACAGCAGATGCGAGAGGTCAACGAATTGGTGAGCAATTAATGAACCAAGCATTTACTTATGGGAAAGAAAATGGATATGAGACAATATATTTAGAAACCGAAAAATCAAATAAAGCTGGTAATCGTTTATATCAAAAATTAGGCATGCAAATCGATGATGAACATAACTATTATCATAAACATTTATAAACAAGAGGTGACTTTTAGATGAAAGCAATTGGGTTTAGTAACAGTTTTGATTTGAAAGTATCAAATGAATTTGAAGAAAGAGATATACCAGTTCCAGAAGCTAAAGGAAGAAATATTTTAGTGAATGTGAAGGCTGCGAGTATAAATCCTATAGATACGAAATCAAGAAATACATCTGATGGGGAATTTAAAATATTAGGGTATGATGCAGTAGGTGTTGTAGAAGCGGTCGGAGAAGAAGTAGAATTATTCCACGTAGGTGATGAAGTATATTATTCTGGCACAAATACGAAACAAGGATCGAATGCAGAGTATCAATTAGTTGATGAACGACTTGTTAGCATTAAACCAGAACACTTATCTTACGTTGAATCAGCAGCTTTACCTTTAACAGCACTAACGTCATTTGAAGCATTATTAGAAGGACTAAATATTTCATCTAACCCTGAAGATAATAAAGATAAGAAGTTACTTATTATAAATGGTGCTGGTGGTGTAGGTTCTGTAGCTACTCAAATTGCGAAACATTTGGGGCTAACAGTTATCACGACAGCATCACGTAAAGAAACAAGAAGATGGTCAGAGAAAATGGGTGCTGACATCGTGCTCAATCATAAACACCACTTACCAGATGAATTAAGAGCACATAAAATTAATCAAGTAGATTATATTTTTAATACACATAGTAGCGATGCATACTTTAATGTAATGGCAGAAATGATTAAGCCAAGAGGAAAAATCGTAGCACTTGTTAATTTTATGGATAAAGTAGATTTAAATTTATTAAAAGATAAAAGTGTGACATTCTCATTTGAATTTATGTTCACTAGACCAAAATATGAAACAGACGACATGATCGCACATCACGAATATTTAAGAAAGTTAACATATTTATTAGATAGAGGTACGATTAAAACGACAGTAAATAAGACACTAAAAGGATTAAGTGTAGAAACAATTACAGAAGCACATCGTTTAATAGAAGAAGGAAAAAGTATTGGTAAAATAGTTATAGAATATTAACAGTACTAATAGAAATGACGTTACGAACACTTTCGGCAAAACTTGTTTATAACGGGTGCGTTAATTACAAAAGTCGGCCGAAGTGTAACTATAGGTGTCTATAATTACAAAAGTCGGCGGAAGTGTAACTATGGCGGTCTATAATTACAAAAGTCGCTACAACTGTAACTAACGGCGCCGTCACTACTTAAAATAAACTACAAAAAAGCACAACCTCACGCGAGGTTGTGCTTTTCTACATCTTAATAGTCGTTTTCGTTTGCGATACGTCTTAAGTGTGGATATTTAGAACGTATTACATATACAAGTAATGTTAGTGCTGCGAATACAATTGCGATAAGTCCTATTATAAGCATTGATTGTCCATAAGTTACGTCACTTGTGAAGTTAAAGATATTTTCTCTTAATGCTTTGATTACATAACTCATTGGAGAGAATGGGTGTAAGTCTTGGAAGAACTTACCTGATAATTCTATTGGGAATGTACCTTCACTTGATCCTAATTGTAAGATTAATAGTATAATCGCTAAGAATTTACCGATATTACCTAATACAACTGTTAGGAATGTCACAATCATATATGCTGCAATACTCCATAAGATAAGTGTTAAAGTGAAGTGTCCTGGATTGGCGATATCAATTTCAAATCCGTATAAACATAGTACCGCTAATGCTAATGCTGACCCTAAAGCTTGCATCATGAATATTGCAAACTTACTTAACCACCATTTGAATCCTGTAGAATCACCAATTCGTTTATCAATAGGGTAAACTGCTGAGAATGCAACTGCACCTACATATAAACTTAATGATAAGATATATGGCGCAAAGCTTTGACCATAGTTATTAACTTCTGTTAAATCATCTTCGTTTGATACGACTGGATTATTGATTGCTTTAACATTTTTATCTTCAAAGTATTTATCATCTGATTGTTTAATAGCTTTATCAATATTTGCTTTTAATTTATCGTTATTAGCTTGTAAATCACTTAAACCTTGAGATACTTTCATACTGCCTTGTAAAAGTTGTTGTCCTTCTGCACCAGCCATTGGAGCAAGTTGTTCTAATCCAGATTCAACTTGTTTATTACCATCAATGAGTTGAGATTCTGCATCTGACATTTGTCCAAGTGCTTTAGAAGTATCTTTATAACCATCAGTTAATTTATTCATACCTTTAAATGATTCTGAAATATACTTCTCACGAACAGATTCACTTAAATTATCTTCAACAGCTGTAATAGCTTTAGATGCGATTTGTGAACCAGTGTAACTATAACCAGGGTTCGTTTTGACATTTAAGTCGATTTTTTTAGGATTTTTGTCTAACATAGAACCTGCATTTTTAGTCGTTTCAGCTGGTATTGAAATGACAGCATAAGATTCACCATGTTCTAAATGTTTGTCTGCAGTTTCTTGAGAAACAAATTCCCATTTAAATTTATCATTGTCTTTTAATTTATCTACTACGTCTTTACCGATGTCTGCCTTTTCACCATTGATTTTTCCACCGTTATCACTATTCACTACAGATATCTTTAATGAATCCGTCTTTCCGTATGGATCCCATAAAGAACCTACAAATACTGAACTATAAATAAGTGGAATAAGCATAATTGCTATAAGTGATACGAGTAAGAACTTATGTGTCCATAAATTTTTTATATCATCAAACATGATTAACATTGTCCTTTCCTGTTATAAGTTTATTTGCTTTCTCTAATTGTTTAACAAACGTAATAATCTCTTCGTTTGAAAAGTGAGAAGACAATTTACGATTAAATGTTTCGTAAATAACATCTTCAGTACGCTTTACAAGTTCTAAACCTTTATCTGTTAGCAAAACAGATTTCTCTCTCTTATCTTCGCCTTGCTGAATAGCAATGAGGTCTAGATGCTTCAATTTATTAATTCTGTTTGATATAGCAGTCTTAAAGACACCTTGTTTAGAGGCAATAAAACTGTATGTGCATCTAGGAAAATCTTTAATAATTTTTAAAGTTTGATATTGTTCTTTAGAAACAACTTCATCTAACCCAGAATTATTTAAAATCTTTGCAACTTCACTGTGTATATTAATGATGGATTCTTGGAATAGGTTAAAAGCTTTTTTTAATTCTTCTTCCATAATTAGTACACCTCCTGTACTTAATACAAAGAGTATAGTACACCCTATGTACTATAATTGCAAGAGGTTTAACTTAAAAAAGATACAATCGTTTGCATGTAAAGGCTTTCTTTTAAAAATAAATAGTTTATATTCTCGTGAATTATTAATGCAATCGTTTGCATAAAATTGTTGACTTTTTAACTTTTTACACATATGATAAATCTATATTAAGTTTTGAAAGCGATTACAATTATGGAGGGTTTATCTATGGCTGAAATGAAATTAGAGAATATAAAGAAGACTTACGACAAAGGTAATACTGTAGTACATGATTTTAACTTACATATTAAAGATAAAGAGTTTATTGTTTTCGTTGGTCCATCAGGGTGTGGAAAGTCAACAACTTTGAGAATGATCGCAGGATTAGAAGACATTACATCAGGAAATTTTTTTATTGATGATCGAAGAATGAATGATGTCGCACCAAAAGATAGAGATATCGCAATGGTCTTTCAAAATTATGCTTTATACCCACATATGACAGTATATGACAATATGGCATTTGGACTTAAACTACGAAAAATGAATAAAAAAGAAATAGATAAAAGGGTTCAATACGCAGCTGAAATTCTTGGATTGAAGGAATATTTACCAAGAAAGCCTAAAGCTTTATCAGGTGGTCAAAGACAAAGGGTTGCATTAGGTCGAGCAATTGTAAGGGATGCGAAAGTATTCTTAATGGACGAACCTTTATCTAATTTAGACGCGAAATTAAGAGTTCAAATGAGAACAGAAATATTAAAGTTGCATGAACGTTTACAAACTACAACGATTTATGTCACACATGACCAAACAGAAGCTTTAACGATGGCAACACGTATTGTTGTCTTAAAAGATGGCGATATTATGCAAATAGGTACACCACGTGAAGTATATGACGCACCAGAAAATGAATTTGTTGCACAATTTATTGGATCACCAGCAATGAATATTTTTAACGCAAAAGTTAATAAAGACGAATTAGTGATTGGCAATCAAGTGATTAAATTAAATGAAAGTAAAGCACGCATGCTTAATCATAATGGCTATGATGGCAAGACGATACGATTCGGTATTCGACCAGAAGATATTCATGATGAACCTGTATTTATTAATGCTAATAAAGATGTAACTTTCAAGACTAAAGTACTTGTTAGTGAATTATTAGGTTCTGAAATTATGATTCATGGATTATTTAACGATGAAGAAATTTGTGCCAAGTTAGATGCTAGAACAGTCATTCATCCAAATGATGAAATTGAGCTCGCTTTAGATTTAAATAAATGTCACTTCTTTGATAAAGAAACTGGAGAGAAAATTAAAAATTAATTGATTGAGTGAATTAACAATTAATGAAAGAAGGGGATTAGATGAAACATTTACTAAAAATTTGCTCAATATTACTCGTGACATTATTGCTTGCAAGTTGTGGTCCTAATCGAACACAAGAAGATATTGATAAAGCACTGAATGATGATGAAAAAACAGCCAAACCTAAGTCACTTACGATGTGGGTAGATGGCGATAGACAAATGGCTTTTTATAAGAAAGTAACAGAAGATTATACAAAAAAGACAGGTATTAAAGTCATTCTTAAAAATACAGCTCAAGATGACCAAGTAGATAACTTATCGCTTGATGGTCCTTCAGGTAATGGACCTGACTTATTCTTCCAACCGCATGACCGTGCAGGAGATGCTTATTTACAAGGATTAGCGGCAGAAATTGATTTTACAGATGAAGAATTAAAAGGTTATTCCAAAGAAGCATTACAAGCTTTAAATTATGAAGGTAAACAGTTAGCATTACCCGTTATCGTAGAATCAACGGCTGTTGTCTATAACAAGAAACTTGTTAAGACACCACCAAAGACGATGGATGATGTTGAAAAAATCGCAAAAGATGTAACGGACAAAGATAAAAAGCAATATGGATTTATGTTTGATGCAAAAAACTTCTACTTTAATTATCCATTTTTATTCTCACAAGGCGGATACATATTTAAAGAAGAAAAAGATGGATTTAATACAAATGATGTTGCTGTAAATGATCCATCTGTCGTGAAAAATGGAGAGAGATTACAATCTTGGTATGACAAAGGTTATATTACGAAGTCAGCTAATCAAGATGTTATTGTAGGACTGTTTAAAGAAGGTAAAGTAGGCATGTTTGTAACAGGTCCTTGGCAAACGAATGAGTTTAAAGAAGCACTTGGCGATGATTTCGGAACTGCAACTTTCCCAACTGATAATGGTAAAGAAATGAAACCATTCTTAGGGGTAAGAGGTTGGTTTATATCCGAATATAGCGAAGAGAAGTACTGGGCTAAAAACTTAATGCTGTATTTAACAAATAAAGATAATATGCAGAAATATACAGATGAAATGCAAGAAATTACAGGTCGTACAGACGTTTCTTCTAAAAATGAATTATTAAAGCCATATGAAGAACAAGCTCAAAATGCCATTCCAATGCCAAACATTCCAGAGATGAGTCAAGTATGGGATCCGATGGGAAATGCAGCGACATTTATATCCAACGGTAAAGACCCTAAAGAAGCGCTTGATGAAGCAAAAAACGGTATTGATGAACAAGTAGAAATTATGAATGCATCTAAAAAATAAAAGAAGGTGTGAAAATGAGAAATCCAAAATTAGCTGCCATACTATCGATTATTCCAGGTATTGGCCAATTCTATAATAAAAGATATATAAAAGGTAGTATTTTTATCGTATTTTTTATTAGTTTCATTTCAGTATTTTATCAATTTATGAATATTGGGTTCTGGGGATTATTCACTTTAGGTACAGTGCCTAAACTAGATGATTCAAGGGTTCTATTAGCACAAGGTATCATTTCGTTATTATTAATTGCATTTGCGATCACTTTATATGTCGTGAATATTATAGATGCTTATCGTAATGCAGATCAATATAATAAAGGATTTGAAATTAAAGATCGTAAAGGTCGAATGACGGCGACATGGGATAAGACTTTCCCATATTTATTAATATCACCGGGTATCTTTTTATTAATATTTGTTGTCGTATTTCCACTTTTATTCATGTGTTTTTTAGCTTTTACAAATTACAATTTGTATAATGCACCACCTAGACATTTATTAGAATGGGTAGGGTTTGATAACTTCAAATCATTAGTTACAGTACCTATTTGGAAGACAACATTCTTTAACGTATTAACTTGGACGATTGTTTGGACTTTAGTAGCGACTACTTTACAAATCGCGTTAGCGTTATTACTCGCTATTATTGTTAATCATCCACTTATTAGATTTAAAAAGCTTATTAGAACAGTATTAATCTTACCTTGGGCAGTTCCATCGTTCGTGACAATATTAATCTTTGCGGCCATTTTTAATGATGATTTTGGTTCGATTAATAATGATATCCTACAACCATTATTCGGCATTGCACCAGCTTGGTTAAATGATCCATTCTGGGCAAAGGTTGCTTTAATCTTAATTCAAGTTTGGCTTGGATTCCCATTCGTATTTGCTTTATTCACTGGTGTTCTACAAAGTATTTCATCAGATTGGTATGAAGCGGCAGATATGGACGGCGCATCAAGTTGGCAAAAATTTAGAAATATTACGTTTCCACATATTTTATTTGCGACTGCACCATTACTAATTATGCAATACGCAGGAAACTTTAATAACTTTAATTTAATTTACTTATTTAATAAAGGTGGTCCACCTGTTTCTGGTCAGAATGCAGGTAGTACAGATATCTTAATTTCATGGGTTTATCGATTAACATTTGATATGCAAAATTATAATATGGCTGCAACGATTTCATTAATTATCGGTGTGTTTATTGCCATTATTGCATTCTTACAATTTAGAAAGACAAGTACTTTTAAAGATGAGGGGGATATTTAATGAATAAGAAGAATAAAAATATATTAAGAGCGATTATCATGTATGGCATTTTGATTATTATGTTTATTATCATTATTTATCCATTACTGTGGACTTTAGGGTTATCACTGAACTCAGGTTCCAATCTTTATGGTTCTTCGATGATACCGAAAGATGCATCTTTGAAAAATTATATTTATTTACTAACTGATCCTTCAAGTGACTACCTTACTTGGTATAAGAATACTTTAATCGTGGCGACGGCTAATGCATTATTTTCAGTGATCTTTGTTGGTTTAACTTCATATGCATTTTCAAGATATCGTTTTGTCGGTAGAAAATACGGACTGATTGCATTTTTAATTTTACAAATGTTCCCTGTATTGATGGCAATGGTAGCAATTTATATCTTATTAAATACAATAGGCTTATTAGATTCACTATTCGGTCTTACGTTAATTTATATAGGTGGTTCCATTCCGATGAATGCTTTCTTAGTAAAAGGATATTTCGATACAATTCCTAAAGAATTAGATGAATCTGCTAAAATAGATGGTGCAGGACATATGAGAATATTTTTCACAATTATGTTACCGTTAGCTAAACCGATTCTAGCAGTTGTTGCATTATTTAATTTTATGGGACCATTTATGGACTTTATTTTGCCAAGAATTTTATTAAGAAGTCCTGAAAAATACACACTAGCAGTCGGATTATTTAATTTTATAAATGATAAATTCGGAAACAACTTTACAGTATTTGCTGCCGGGGCAATGATGATTGCAATACCAATTTCTATCGTATTCTTATTATTACAAAGATACTTAGTGACTGGTTTAACGGCAGGTGCTACAAAAGGATAATAAAGGAGTGATCTCGTGGTTACAATAAAAGATGTTGCGAAAGAAGCAAATGTTGCACCATCAACAGTATCAAGAGTGATTAGTGGGCATAAAAGTATAAGTGAAAAGACATCAAAGAAAGTAAAAGCTGTGATGAAGCAATTGGGCTATCAACCTAATATTGCCGCGAGAACACTTGTAACACAAAAATCTAAAACGATTGGTTTAATTTTAAAATCAGCTTCTAAAGAAATGACGCAAAATCCATTCTTTACAGATGTTCTGATGGGGATATCAATAGCCTGTAAACAAAGAGAATATTCAACGATTATGACAACGTCTGTTGAACAAGCTGACTTATTAGTTGAAGTAGAAAATCTCATTAAATCTAAATCGATAGATGGCTTTATTATGCTTTATTCAAAAGAGAATGATCCGGTTACACAACTACTCAAAAAATATCAATTTCCGTTTGTTGTTGTAGGTAAACAACTAGGCGAAAGAGAAATTATTCATATCGACAATGATAATGTCGAAGCAAGTCAAATGATTACAGAATTTATGATTGATAAAGGGCATGAGCATTTAGCTTTTATAGCTGAACCAGATTCATATGCTGTTGCATTAGACAGGATAGAAGGCTTTAAGAAAGCTTGCGATAAACATGGTATTAACCAATATGACATTTACCATGCAAATCCTAACAGAGATGAAATATTAGCAATCATTAAAGAAATGAAAGAAAGTGCGACTTTCCCTACAGCGATTATTACGTCAGATAGCATGATCAATATTAATTTATTAAGTGCATTATATGAACTTAATATAAGAGTGCCAGATGAAGTGATGACAGCAACTTTTAATGATTCATTTATTAATACTTTTGCTTCACCACCTCAAACGGTCGTAAATATTTATCCTGAACATTTAGGTGAGGAAGCGGGTATAGCTTTAATTAAACTGATTGAGAATCCTAATATTTTAAGAAAAAATACGATTATTCCAACAGATATAATAGAGAGAAAATCAACGATAAAATAAGAGGTGACTAAATGATGGAGGAACGAATTTGGTGGAAAGAAGCGGTATGTTATCAAGTTTATCCTAGAAGTTTTAATGATTCTAACAATGATGGTATTGGTGACATAAATGGTATTAGAGAAAAGTTAGATTACTTGAAAAATCTAGGTATAGATGTGATTTGGGTTTCACCAATATTTAAATCACCTAATGATGATAATGGCTATGATATTAGTGATTATCAAGATATTATGGATGAGTTTGGAACGATGGAAGACTTTGAATTACTTTTAAAAGAGACACACGATAAAGGTATGAAACTCATATTGGATTTAGTCATCAATCATACATCAGATGAACATCCTTGGTTTATCGAGTCTAAATCGAGTAAAGATAATCCTAAAAGAGATTGGTACATATGGCAAGAAGGTAAAGACGGCAAAGAGCCTAATAACTGGGGAAGTATATTCAACGGTTCAGCTTGGGAAAAAACTGAAGAAACTGATGAATACTACTTGCATATTTTCAGTAAAAAACAACCAGATTTAAATTGGGAGAATGAAGCGGTTCGCTCTGAATTATATAATATGATTAACTGGTGGTTTGATAAAGGCATCGATGGTTTCCGCGTAGATGCGATTACACATATTCAAAAATCATTTGAAGATGGGGACATACCAGTCGAACCAGGTGATGAGCAGTATAAAGCTGCATTTGAACGCTATACGAATAGACCAGGTATATTAAATCATTTACGTGAATTGAGAGATGAAACATTCAATAAATATGACATTATGACAGTAGGTGAAGCAAATGGTGTCAGTCCTGATGATGCGAATGATTGGGTAGGCTTTGATAATGGTATATTTAATATGATTTTTCAGTTTGAACATTTAGGATTATGGAATACTGAAGATAGTGGATTTGATGTTATTCAATATAAAAATATCATGTCTAAATGGCAAGACCAACTTGAAGGTGTGGGTTGGAATGCGCTATTTATCGAAAATCATGATCAACCAAGGCTCGTTTCAACTTGGGGAGATGATGAGCATTATTGGTATGAAAGCGCAACAAGTCATGCGACAAATTATTTCTTACAAAAAGGGACACCGTTTATTTATCAAGGACAAGAAATAGGGATGACGAACTATCCGTTTGAATCATTAGAAGATTTTAATGATGTTTCAGTTAAAAATGAAATTAAATTGAAAGAACAAAATGGCGAAGATACATCATCTTTATTAAATAATTTGAGTAAAGTAAATAGAGATAATTCTCGTACAATGATGCAGTGGGATAATCGTGCGTATGCAGGATTTTCAACAACAGAACCATGGTTCCACGTAAATCCAAATTACAAAACAATCAACGTAGCAGATCAGTTAGAAGATGAACATTCTGTATTAAATTATTATAAGCGCTTGATTCAATTGAAA
Source organism: Mammaliicoccus sp. P-M59 (assembly GCF_022386135.1). Lineage (NCBI taxonomy): Bacteria > Bacillati > Bacillota > Bacilli > Caryophanales > Staphylococcaceae > Mammaliicoccus > Mammaliicoccus sp. P-M59. Next base: position 197,972 of record NZ_JAJNJJ010000007.1, read on the forward strand.
AAAGATTACGACGTGTTTAATTACGGTAAATACGAACTAGTCGATAAAGATCATAAACAAATTTATAGTTATAAGCGCATATTAGATAACGAAGAAGTCATTATTATGAGTAACTTAACAGGCGAAAAAGCTACTATCACATATCCACTTAATTTAGAAAAAAGTAAGTTATTATTACACAACTATACAACGATAGAAGATACAAACATATTAGAACCATTTGAAACTAGAGTGTATCGAATAGAAGAATAAGAGTGGGAATCCGAGACAACAGGTTTTGTCTCGGATTTTTTATTTGTGTGTGGGAATGTAACGACCATAATTTGGAATAGTGGTAATAAGAATGCGCTAACGACCATAATTCGGAATAGTGGTAATAAGAACGTCCCCTCGTTAGGGACATTTCTCAGAATTCTGTCCGTAAGCACCACATACAAGCTCATTCTTAAATTATCATTTCTTATTAACTCATATTGTTAACGCTTACCTATCTAAACGTTTTATAATGGAATAGAAAACATAGAATTCAACGGGAGGTCATTATATGAAGAAATTAATGAATGAAAAAACAAACTTTGTAGCGGATATGCTTAAGGGAATCGAAGTGATGGATAACTCAGTTGAAATTATTAGCGACAATGTTGTCGTTCGTAAAAATGTTAAAAAGAGTGGTGTTGCTTTAGTTTCTGGTGGTGGATCTGGTCACGAACCTGCACATGCTGGTTATGTTGCTGAAGGTATGTTAGATGCAGCTGTATGTGGTGAAGTCTTTACTTCTCCTACACCAGATAAAATTCTCGAAGCGATTAAACATGTCGCGACTGATGAAGGTGTCTTATTAATCATTAAGAACTATGCCGGAGATGTTATGAACTTTGAAATGGCACAAGAGATGGCAGAAATGGAAGGTATTTCATGCCAATCAGTTATCGTACGTGATGATATTTCTATTGAAAATGAACAAGATAGAAGAGGTGTAGCGGGTACAGTTCTTGTACATAAGTATGCCGGCTATCTATCTGATAATGGATATAACTTAGCAGCTATTAAAGAAAAAGTAGAATCATTTATTGAAAATATTAGAACGATTGGAATGGCCATTTATCCTTGTTTAGTACCAACAACTGGTCAATACGGATTTGATTTAGATGATAATAAAATGGAGATTGGTATTGGTATTCATGGTGAACGTGGTATTTATCAAGAAAATATTGAAACAATCGATAAAATCATTAATCGTTTAATGCATGAACTTGAAAAGGAAGTTTCTGATAAATCATTAATTGTTATGATTAATGGTATGGGTGCGACACCTGATTCAGAGCTTGCAATCATCGCACATTATTTTAATGAATATGCAGAACAAAATGAATTAGAGGTTAAAAAATACTTTGTAGGCAATTATATGACTGCACTGGATATGCAAGGATTTTCTATTACATTAGTGCCTTATCAACAAGAAGTTGAAGAAGCATTTAATGCACCGACAGAAAGTAAATATTTTAAATAGGAGGCATTTTAAATGAACGCAGAAACATTGTTAAACAAACTTAAAGATTTAAGTCATACATTTGAACAAGAAGAACAAAATTTAACACAATTAGACAGAGCAATTGGTGATGGCGACCATGGTGTTAATATGTTACGCGGATTTAAAGCAGTAGACGAAAAAGTTACAGGAGATACAGTAAGTGATGTATTGAAATCTACAGGCATGACTTTAATGAGTTCAGTAGGTGGTGCATCAGGTCCATTGTATGGATTTAGCTTTGTTAAAATGGCAGGTCTAGATTATGACGAAATCAGTTCTGATAATTTATTAGAATATATCAATACTTTTAAAGATGCAGTTGCTGCTAGAGGTAAAGTAACAGGTGGCGAAAAAACAATGTATGATGTGTTGTTAAAAGCCTCAGATCATTTATCAAATGGGGATAAATTATCTGAGGATGTGTTACAACAGTTCGCTGAAGATACGAAAGATTTAGAAGCAACTAAAGGTAGAGCAGCCTATTTCAAAAAGGATTCTATTGGTCATATAGATCCTGGTGCTCAAAGTATGGTATATGTATTAAAAGCTTTAAGTGAGGATGTGTAAACATGGCGACAATAGGTATTATTAGTCATAGTAACGAAATCGCACAAGGTGTAAAAGCATTATTGGAACAAATGTCTCCAAGTGTTACAGTTATCGCAAAAGGCGGTACAAATGAAGGTGGAATCGGTACAAGTATTGATACGGTTAATGAAGTAATTGATGCATTAACAGAAGATGCATTGTTATTTTACGATATTGGTTCATCTGAAATGAATTTAGAAATGGCGTTAGACTTATATGACGGCGAACATAAATTGTACAAAGTAGATGGTCCAATTGTAGAAGGTGCATTTTTAGCAAGTGTATCTTTATCAACAGGTGCAACATTAGAAGAAGCAATGGAAAGTATTAAAAGAGAATTTCATCAATAATTTAAATTCTTTAAGATGAAATATATTTTAAATGATATAATTGCTCTACTAATGATTTTAACAAGGTGGAGAAAGAAGAATGAAGATATCGAACAAGAAATTATACGAAAAAGTTGCAGATGTCATCATATTAGATATTAATGAAGGTCGTTTGAAAATAGGAGACCGCTTACCATCTATAAAGGCTTTATCTGAAAGTTTTGGGGTAGGACAAGCAACGATTAGAGAAGCATTGAATGCGTTAAGAGCAATGGGATATGTAGAAATTAAACACGGGCAAGGGACTTTCATCGTTGAAAGAGAAGAAGTTTATTTTAATATCGAAGCAATTAATGGAGACGTTAAAGATATTGAAAATTTACTAGAAGTCCGTAAAATTGTTGAAGTCGGTGTATCAAGACTTGCAGCTGAAAAAAGAACGGATGATGACTTGCATGCTATTGAATCTGCATTAAAAGATATGAAACAAGCCATTCAAGACAATGAATTAGGAGAAGCTTCTGATTTGAAATTTCATTTAGCTGTAGTAGAAGCGGCTAAAAATGATATGCTTAAACAATTATTGTTAAATGTATCTGAAATTATGAGACATACAATGAAAGAAACAAGAAGGATTTATTTATATACGAAAAGTAAATCAATCGAGAAGTTATATAACGAGCATAAAGAAATTTTTGAAGCTATTAAATCTCAAAATGCAGAGCTTGCGCAACATAAGATGGCATTTCATTTAGAAGAAGTGGAAAAAGTTGTACTTAGTAATATTAAAAAAACAGAACAATAATACTTGATAATCATAACTGCTATTAATGTCTAACTTAGACATGATAGCAGTTTTTTATTTTATGCAAAATTAAAAGCGATAAGCTTCAGGAGGCTTATCGCTTTAGGGTATGTAACCCCATCCGTTCCATTTCATAATCATATATAAAGACTTCTTACAGTTAATAATAAATTGCATGATGTCTATTCGAAAATGAAGTACATTTATTACAACTTATCATCTGTATACTTAGTATAAGGTCAACGGTGCACTTTATCAATGTTAATTCTTAAAAAAAGATGCCAAATTTACACTTAAATGCGATTTAAAATTTTAAATAAAGACTTGTTATCAAAACATTTGTAAAATTATCAGAACCTTCAAAAAATAAACACAGTTTGATATACTGTTTTTAATTTACTGATGGGAGGATAATATATGAATCAAACAAAAGAAAAAGTTTCAATCATTAATAGATTTCTAAATTTAATAGAAAGAGCAGGAAATAGACTGCCCGATCCGAGTATACTATTTTTCTTCTTATGTGCAGCGTTAATATTTCTGTCTTGGTTTATTTCATTATTTCACATAAATGTGGAAAGTCCTGCAACTGGGAAGACTGTAGAAGTTACAAATTTAATTTCTAGAGAAGGTTTTGGAAAAAATTATTAGTGAATCTATCACGAATTTTTCAGAGTTTCCTGCGTTAGGCTTAGTCCTTGCTGTTATGTTAGGTATAGGTGTTGCTGAGAAGACGGGTTATTTTGATAAGTTAATGATCCAAGTTGTTCAAAAAGCACCAAGAAAAATTATCGTACCCATTATTATATTTGTAGGTATTATCGGTAATGCTGCAGGAGATGCAGCACCAGTTGTCTTACCGCCATTAACAGCGTTAGTATTTATAAAGTTAGGTTATCATCCGATTGCTGGACTTGCGATGGCTTATGCCTCAGCACTAGGTGCATTTGCTGCGAACGTTACGTTAGGTATGAGTGATGCGTTAGTATATGCGTTTACGAAACCAGCAGCTGAAATCATTGATAAAGACATCAGTTTAAATGTAGCAATGAACTGGTATTTTATTGCAGCATCAACAATCATCTTATTACCAGCAATTTATTATGTCAGTATGAAAGTCGTTATTCCACGTTTAGGTACATACAAACCTGATGAAGGTTCTGAGGATCAAAGTGATGATAATGAAATTAGTGCAAAAGAAAGTAAAGCATTGAAATTTGCGAATATTAGTTTCTTTATTGTTGTAGCGTTATTACTTGCTTTAGCAATTCCTGAAAATGGATGGTTAAGAAATCCAAAGACAGGTAGTTTAATTGATAAAGCACCATTGATGGATGGTGTAGGTATCATTATATTAGTTATCTTTTTCGTGCCTGGTTTTGTATATGGTATTCTTTCAGGGAAAATCTCAAATACAAAAGATTTAGGAAAAATGTTATCAGATTCCATGTCCACAATGGGTAGCTTTATCGTTATTGTATTCTTTGCAGCTCAACTTTTAGCATATTTAGAATGGAGTAATCTAGGTATTGTCATTTCTGTAAAAGGTGCAGAATTATTGCAAGGTCAAAATGGCGTCATCTTGATTATAGGGTTTATCATTCTAAGTAGTCTAATCAACCTGTTAATCGGAAGTGCGTCAGCTAAATGGGCAATATTGGCACCAATCTTTATACCAATGTTTATGTTATTAGGCTATCATCCAGCATTTACACAAATGGTTTATCGTATCGGAGACTCTATTACAAATCCGATTACACCAATGATGCCATACTTACCATTATTACTTTCATATGCTCAAAAGTATGATAAAAATATGAAACTAGGTACATTGATTTCAAGTTTAATGCCATATTCAATTGTGTTAGGAATCGTTTGGCCGTTATTCATGATTATTTGGTTCTTACTGGGCTTTCCATTAGGACCAGGTGGAGATATTCATTTGAATAAATAGTATTATACATTTTAATAATTATAAAATTATTAATAGTTATAAATTCAATCTATCTGTGTTATGAGTATTCCACAATATAGTGTCGTTATGGTACAATCACCATTGGTACATTAAAACGATTATAAAAATAAGCGGTATACAATATATAACAACAATTAGAAAAGGATGATTGAATGTCTCCATTAATTTTAAAGCCTGTATTCAAAGAACGTATATGGGGTGGTAGAAATTTAGAAAATATGGGATATAACCTGCCTGAAGGACGAATCGGTGAATGTTGGGGGATATCTGCACATGTAAATGGGCCAAACGAAATCGCAAATGGTCCATATAAAGGACAAACTTTAGATGAAGTTTGGTTAAATCACCCAGAACTTTTCGGTAATCCTACAGAAGAAAAGTTCCCATTATTAACTAAGATTCTTGATGCAAATGACCAACTATCTGTACAAGTACATCCTGATGATACATATGCACATGAACATGAAAATGGTGAATTTGGTAAGACAGAATGTTGGTATATTATAGATGCTAAAGAAGATGCAGAAATTATATATGGTACATATGCAAATACAAAACAACAATTAGAAGAATTTATTCAGAACGAAGATTGGGATCATTTATTTAAACGCGTAAAAGTAGAAAAAGGCGACTTCTTCTATGTACCTAGTGGAACAGTTCACGCAATAGGTAGCGGTATTATGATTCTAGAAACACAACAAAATTCTGATACAACTTATAGAATTTATGATTATGACAGAATTGATAAAGACGGCAAGAAAAGAGAACTACATTTAGATAAGAGTATCGACGTTATAACTGTCGGTGCACAAAGTCCAAATGTACCACCTAAAAAAATTGATGATGAAGACCAAAAAGGGACATTATTAATCGAAAGCGAATTCTTTACAGTTGCTAAGTGGGAAATTAGTGGGACATTTAATTTTAGAAAACCTAGAGATTATTGCTTAGTAAGTGTGATAGCTGGAAGCGGAGAAATCATTACAGATGGTAATGTATTTGAAGTAGAAAAAGGCGATCATTTAATCATGACAGCAGATGATTTAGATAATCACATAAATGGTGAATTAGAAGTCATCATTAGTTATGTGTAGATTGGGGTCTATCAAATGAAAAAATTTCTATATTTATCATTAGTATGTGCAGTTATTGCAGGATTAGGTTTGTTTTTCGGAATGCCTAAGTATCCAACGCCAGTCATTCCATTTATCATTGCGTTAATTGGTTTAATACTTGCAATCTCTACATTAAAAGACAAAGACATATCAGCAGGACTCAAAATAGGCGGCATATTAGTCAATCTTATGCCATGCTTAGCAGGGTTATCGTTGATCGTATAAAGCATAATAAATCAACAGTAGAAATTCTGTAAAAGAATTTCTACTGTTTTTATGTATGATAGGGTAATATCGCACGAAGACTCGGAGATATCGTGCGCTAGGGTACAAAATAAGGGTGTAACGCACGAAGACTCGGAGATATCGTGCGCTAGGGTACAAAATAAGGGTGTAACGCACGAAGACTCGGAGATATCGTGCGCTAGGGTACAAAA